>JBKJHV010000111.1:0-64465 GCA_046598445.1 Lysobacteraceae bacterium | reverse complement strand
CGGCTGATCTACATTGCAGGCTCGAAGCCTCAGAGCGGCCACAGCCTGCTCCCATTCCTCCCGAGCGTCCCCGGGGACGATACCCAATCGGGCAGCGTCGAGGTACAAGAGCGGCCTACAGGCCGCTGAAACAACAGCAGATCCCTCACATCCGTTCGGGATGACAGGGGTCAGCGGCCTGAAGGCTGCTCTACACGCGATTCGGTAAACCGCAGGATGCCCTGCGGGCCGAACATGCGGAACGGGATCGATTCGAGCCGCAGGCCGCGGTTCGCCTGCACCGTGAAATGCAGGTGCGGGCCGGCGGTGAAGCCGGTGTTGCCCGACCGACCGATCACTTCGCCCTTGCGCACGCGCTGGCCCACGCGCACCAGCACGCCGTTGGCGTCCAGGTGGGCGTACAGCGCCATCGTGCCGTCGACGTGGACGATGCGCACGAAGTTGGCGCGGCCGGCGAATGTTTCGGCGTGCAGGCCCGCCTGGGCGAAATCGGCTTCGACTTCCATCACCGTACCGGCGCGCGCGGCCAGCACCGGGGTGCCGATCCCGGCGGCGAAATCCACCGCGTGCCGGTTCTGGGCATCGTCGTGGCTGTAGGCGCCGCCCCAGCCCTGTTCGATCCGCAGTTGCGTCGTCTGCAGCGGGTAGGCGTATTCGACATCGTCCGGTTTCGCATTGGGCGTGCCCGGCACCACATGCAGCCGCAGGCCGCGGTTGGGCTGCGCCTTCAGCCGGGCGACCAGCTTGCGCCCGAACGCGGGCACCACTGTACGCGCCGGCAGCGGCGGGTCGCCGTCGATCGCGGCGCCGTTTTCGGGGGAAAGCAAAATCTCGGCCGGGCCCGCCAGCGCGTTCTGGGCCCAGATTTCCACCGTTCCGCCTTCATCGCCGACCAGCGATTCGACGAAGCTCACGGCAACGCGCCGATCCTGCGTCAAGGTCATGCGGTACGTCGTCCACGACGCCTGCGCACTGGCGCAGACCGCGCAGACGACCAGCAGTGCGAGAACCGGCGCGTGGATTGTCCGCCCCGTATCTTTTTGCGATCGCAAAAAGAGCATGAACGGCCTCTTACAGACAGTCGCGATCGAGCTTCAGCGCCGCCACGATATCGCGCAGGTCGAAGGCGGCGACCGATTTGTCCTGATGCACCGCGAACAGGGCGCCCTTCGGGAACTGCGCGCTCGCCGCTGTGCGCAGGGTGATGCCGTCGGTCGTGGCGACGGTCTTGCCGGTGATGCTGCCGATGCGGGTCAGCGTTTCGCGGTCGAAGACATGGAACACGGTCAGCGGCGAGAGCTGGTCGACCGAGACCCAATAGCCTTTGTCTCGTTTGCAGGCCCACAGCGACACGCCTTCGGCCTCGAAGCTGAAAGTGTCTTCGGGGATCTGCCGCCCCGTGGCCCGGCCGGCGAGGGTGTATTCGCGCAGGGTCGACTGCGGGCGGTATTCGTCGGCGATCAGCAGGCGGTCGTGGGCCGCGTCGCCGGCGATGGATTCGACGATGCGCAGCGCATCGGCTTCGCCGGTGTCGCCGAAGCTGCCTTCCGGTTCGGCGGCGAACCCGTCTCCGGCGTCGAAGCGCAGGCGGTAGCGGCGCACGCGCTGGTTCAGTTGTTCGAGCGGCGGCACCACGTCGAAACGCTCGCCGAGCATGAAGTTGTCGGTGACATAGACATCAATGGCCCCATCTTCCGCGGGGTTCAGCCACAGGCCGTACGGCGCGCGCAGTTGGGCTTCGCCGAAGCTGCCGAGGGGACGGAAATCCGGCAGCGAGAGCACCTGCACGCGGTGGTTGTCGCGTTCGACCACGAACAGACGGTCGCCGTGGACGGCGATGCCGTTCGGGCGCTTGAACTGGCCGGGTTCGCTGCCCTTGGTGCCGATCTCGCGCAGGCGGGCGCCGGTGTCTGCATCGAAGACGATCAGACGGTGGCTGGATTTGGCGGTTGCGATCAGCCAGGCGGTGCCGTCGGGATGGCGCCAGGTGGCGAGCGAATCGAGTTCGTCCTTGGTCGGGCTTTCGGCCGAGACGAAGGCCTCGGCGACGACGGTCGCCGACGGGTGGGGCGGCTTCGCGGCGTCGTGCGACAGGGCCGATGCGGCGGAGACGAACAGGACGAAGACGCTGCAGGCCGCGCAGGCGCGGCGGAAGTGAAGAGTACGCATGCGCGGAGTATCGCGGAATCGCCGTCGCTGCGGGGCGCTTATGATTTATCGTTCTATGCGGATGAAGAGATTGACAAGCCCCGGCACCTCCGGCAATCTGCGCGCATCCATCAAGACCGGCTGAGGGACAGGCCCGAAGACGCCGGGGCAACCTGATGGAGGCATCGCAACCGCGATGACTCCACAAGGTGCCAATTCCTGCGGGGACCCTGTGTCCGTCCGTGAAGATGGTTGCGCGCCCCGGTCGTGTCCCTTGTCCGTGCGCAGCAGCTTCCCTCCGGTTTCCCCGCGGCTTCGATGGCCCCATCGCCCCGGAGACCGCCATGACCCTCGCCGCTTTCGCCGAACCGCAGCTCGCGGATTCAACTCTTTACGACTGTCGACCCTTCGCCGTGGCTGCGCCCGTCGGTGCGATCCGCGGCCGCGTGCATGCGCAGCTGACGCTGGCGCATGCCGGCACGCGCGATCTGCACATCGGCTATGAACTGGTTGGCCCGGCCGGCGCTCCGGTGGTGCTTGCGGCGGGCGGTATTTCCGCGCATCGGCATGTCGTCGCCAGCGAGGCATTCCCCGAATCGGGCTGGTGGCAGAGCCAGAGCGGCGTCGGTCTCGACACGAACCGCGTACAGGTGCTGGCGATCGACTGGCTGGGCGCCGACGGCACCCTGGACGCGCCGATCGACAGCGCCGACCAGGCCGATGCGATCGCCGCCGTGCTCGATGCGCTGGGCATCGACCGGGTGGCCGCGTTCTTCGGTTGTTCCTACGGCGCGATGGTCGGCCTGCAGTTCGCGGCGCGTCATCCGCAGCGCGTCGGCAAGCTGGTCGCGATCAGCGGCGCGCATCGCGCGCACCCTTTCGCCAGCGCATCGCGCGCCCTGCAACGCCAGGCGGTGGCGCTGGGTCAGCTGCAGTGCGACGAATCGCAGGGGCTGGCGCTGGCGCGGCAGCTGGCGATGCTGACCTATCGCACGCCGGTCGAGTTCGCCGAACGCTTCGATGCGCCGCCGACCCTGGTCCACGGCCGCGTGCGCGTGGCCGCCGAGGATTATCTGGAGCATTGCGCCGCGACCTGGATCGCGCGCACCACGCCGACCGCGTTCCTGCGCCTGTCGGAATCCATCGATCTGCACGCCATCGACCCGCGCCGCGTGCCGGTGCCCACCACGGTGGTCGCCATCGCCGAAGACCGGCTGGTGCCGCAGGACGATCTGTTCGCGCTGTCCGAAGCTCTGCCGCAGGGCGAGCTGCGCTTGTTGAGCTCGAAATTCGGCCACGATGCCTTTCTCACCGAAACGCGCGAGATCGGCCGCATCCTCGATCAGTCTTTACGCAACGTGTCCGGAGGTGCGGCATGAGCGCCGACAACATCAACAGCCTGCCACGCCGCAGCCCCGCGCGCGCTGCAACCAGTGCGGTCCGCGCCGGCATCGACCGCGATACCGCGTTCGGCGCGGTGACCCCGCCGCTGGTGCTGTCGTCGAACTTCAGCTTCGCCGGTTTCGGCGAGAAGCGGCAGTACGACTACACCCGCAGCGGCAACCCGACCCGCGACTTGCTGGGCGAGGCGCTGGCGGATCTGGAAGGCGGCGCCGGCGCGGTGGTCACGTCCACCGGCATGTCCGCGATCACCCTGCTGCTGCACGCGCTGTTGAAGCCGGGGCAGCGCCTGGTGGTGCCGCACGACGCGTACGGCGGCAGCTGGCGCCTGTTCAACGCGCTGGCGAACAAGGGCGCCTTCGAGCTGACGACCATCGATTTCACCGACCCGCGCGCGCTGGCGGAGACGCTGGCGACGCAGCCGGCGGTGGTCTGGATCGAAACCCCGTCCAACCCGCTGCTGCGCGTCACCGATCTGCGTTTCGTGATCGACGCCGCGCATGCGGTCGGTGCGCTGACCGTGGTCGACAACACCTTCCTGTCGCCCGCGCTGCAGACGCCGATCGAATTCGGCGCCGATTTCGTGATCCATTCCACCACCAAGTACATCAACGGCCACAGCGATGTGGTCGGCGGTGCGGTGGTGGCGAAGACCGCCGAGCATCACCAATCGTTGACCTGGTGGGCGAACGCGCTGGGCATCACCGGTTCGCCGTTCGACAGCTTCCTCACCCTGCGCGGGCTGCGCACGCTGGATGCGCGTCTGCGCGTGCACCAGGAAAACACCCACGCGCTGATCGCATTGCTGCAGGATCATCCGGCGGTGCGCAAGCTGCACTATCCGGGCCTGCTCACGCACCCGGGGCATGCGCTGGCCGCGCGTCAGCAGCGCGGCTACGGCGCGATGCTGAGTCTGGAACTGGAAGGCGGCGAGGCGGCGGTGCGCGCGTTCGTCGACGGTCTGGACTACTTCACGCTGGCCGAGTCGCTGGGTGGCGTGGAAAGCCTGATCGCGCATCCGGCGACGATGACCCATGCGGCGATGACGCCGGAAGCGCGTCAGGCTGCCGGCATCGTCGATGGCCTGCTGCGGCTGTCGGTGGGCATCGAGCACGCCGACGATCTGGTCGAAGACATCGCGGCGGCGCTGGAACGCGCGCTTGCGGTCGCCGACGCGCGAAAACCCCTGTCGCAACAGGTCGCGGTATGACCGCTGCGGTCGTCGCGACGCGCACGCCGGCGGCCGTGCGGCCGGCGCGCATCGCGCTGCTCGGTACTGGAACGGTGGGCAGTGCGGTGTTGGCGCGGCTGGCGGGCTGGCAGGGCACTGCAATGGGCGAACGGCTGTCGCTGCGTTACGCCGCGAATTCGCGGTTCTCGTTCCAACCGTCGTCGTTTGCTGACGCGCTGGAACGCGCCGCGCGTCGCGATCATCCGCGCGCGGTCGCAACGCCATCGCCCAGCGCGGTGCCGCTGATGCTGGGCGAATACGGCGTGCGTATCCTGATCGACGCCACCGCCAGCGAAACCGTCGCCGAACGTCATGCCGCGTGGCTGGCGCAGGGGATTCACGTGGTCACCGCCTGCAAGCTCGGGCAGGGCACGTCGCTCGCGCGCTGGCGTGCGATCCACGATGCGCAGCGCACCGGCAACAGTCATTACGGCGACAGCGCCACGGTCGGCGCGGGTCTGCCGCTGCTGCGGTCCATCCGCGCTCTGCAGATCGGCGGCGACAGCATCCATGCCATCGCCGGGGTGCTGTCCGGTTCGCTGGCATGGCTGTTCAACCAGTACGACGGTTTGCGCCCGTTCTCGGGCTTCGTGCGTCAGGCTCGCGATGCCGGCTATACCGAACCCGATCCGCGCGACGACCTCAGCGGCGAAGACGTGCGCCGCAAGATATTGATTCTGGCCCGCGCCGCCGGCGTGGTGCTGGATAGCAGCGATATCGAAGTCGATTCGCTGGTGCCGCCGGAACTCGCGGCGCTGGATGCCGCCGATGTGGATGCGGCGCTGCCGGAACTCGATGCCGCGATGCGCGAACGTTACGCGGATGCGTACAAGCGCGGCGAAAAATTACGTTTCATTGCGCGGCTGGAAAACGGCAAGGCCCGCGTCGGTCTGGAATCGCTGCCGGCGGATCATCCGCTGGCCGGCGGTGCCGGCACCGACAACAAGGTGGCGATCTGGAGCGACCGCTATCGCCAACAGCCGCTGGTGATCCAGGGGCCGGGCGCGGGTGCGGAAGTCACCGCCGCCGGTTTGCTGGACGATGCGTTGGGGATCGTGGATAAGCTCCGATAATCAGAAGATCGCCCCGGTGACCCGGGGCGATCCTGTCCTGCTTCGACTGGAATGGAGTTACTGATTGCAATCGACCATGTAAGCGCCTTGATTGGCGCAGTACACATACTTCTTTGTCATTGCAGGCCCGAAGCCATCCGTGTAGCTGTAGACGAGTTGATTGTTGACGGTGATGCGCGTGGCGCTGACCGTAGCCGGGGCCCAGCTCGACCAATAGGCCTGTATCGCACCGATGCTGCTGAATGGACCATTTTCCGGGCAGCGGTTGATTCGAATCAGGGCCTCTGCGGGGCAACCATAGTAATAGCCAACTGCGGCCGGACCGAAACCTTCGCGTTGAAAGACAAGCTGGTTGTCCTGATAGACGAAACCCGCACCATAAACATCGAATTGCTGCCATGCGGCGATCAGCTGGTTGTAATCGTTGAATGGGCCTTGCGGAATTTGCTGCGCTTCGCTCTTTCCAGATAAAAGCAGACCCGCGGCCAGGCCGAGTGTGAACAGGATATTTTTCATCATTGCGAAATGTTCCTTGTTGGATTGGAGATGGAAAAAAATATAGAGGAATCTTGGTAGATACGTTTTTTTGCGTGCTTAAGCGGGCCTGCTGAAATTCATTTCGTATTGCGGAGGCTTCCCGTGCAATCCCTGGTTACGGGTAAAAAATGGCGCAATCCACTATTCGTCGATTTTGAAAGCGATCAATCGCTTTCCGGGCGCACTGGTCCAATTTCCAAGTTCGATCAATGCAGGGCTTGCCCACCCGCGTCATGGCGGACAGACGTAGCCGACGACACCCTCGTAGCCCCACCCTGCGGCCTCGGGATCGTTCGGCGTAATGGTGTAATAGTGCTGGAGATCATCACTCGCGCCGTTGTGGAGCGCGTATCGCATCAATGCCACGGCGCCAGGCTTGGCGCCCTTCAGTACATAGCCTTCGATTCCTTCTGCGACATAGCCGTTCGCCAGCAGAAAAGACGCATCGCTAGTGTTGGTGCTGTAGAAGTGTTCGAACTGGGGCGCGCCCTTGTAATACCTGCTGAAAGCTGCGCTGCTGCCGGATCCGGAAAAATTCGGCATCGAGAAAGGGACGCCACGATTTTGATATCCGATACTGAGCGTGACGTCGCGTTGACTTGACGACACTGTGTAAAAGTTGTCGGTGTATTGATCGAGCCGGGTGCGATACATCGGCTGTTTTCCCTGCGTCGGAGTGCAGGCAGAGATCGAAAGTGTTCTCGCAACTGGATTGGCGGCGTTGATTCGCGCGACGGCGGACCACAACCCGGGCGGAATTTTGGCTGCCCCAGACGGGGCGGGGAACGTCGCCTCGAAATAGCAGTATCCCTCGAAACCGGTCTGCAGCCGGTAATTCGACTGGGTCAGCGTTGCAGCGACATCGTTGTCGATACCGACGACAAGGGTCCAAGGGCTGATATCGGTACTGCAACTTCCGGTCGGATTGTAGATGCTGGTGTCGGGCCTGTATCCCGTATACCACTGGAGTTTCAGCTGTGTTTCCGCGGAATTGACGGTCAGCACCATCAAGCCGGGATTGAGTTGCGCCTTTGGACTGAAAGTCTGCTGCTGACCCGCTTTGAATGATTCCTTTGAATGCAGGCCGAAGGTGTTCTCCCACACTTGTACAACATCGGCTTTTGGCCCTTGTGACGCGTCCAGTCGGACGATGACAGCGGCATCGGCAGCAGATGCCCATAGAGCAGATACGATCATGATCGATGCGATATTCCGTTTCATCATGGATTCCATGGTCAGTATTTCATTCCAGAAAGTTCTGCTTTGATATGGTCAAAATTCTTTAGCAGAATGCGGAAAAGCGAGATGCCGTCGACCTCGTGATCGAGTGTCGACGCAGCGCACCCGCAGAGGGGTACATGGGTGCTACTCGTAGATTCCGATGCCCATCGATCACGTCTGCGGACCCGGCCATCAAGCGTCCGCGTGGATTCAATAGGCCGGTTGATCTGGTTTCGCTTCTCTTGAGTCGCAACGATGGCCGTGCCATTGGCGCGCCAACCCCATGATAAAAAAAGGGTTTATGGGGCGAGCAGATGCCGATTCGACATCGCGCGTCGCCTCACGGGGGCGCCTTTGAACTCGGTTAGAATTCGCGCGTACCCGTTCACAGCTGCCCGACATGAGCGCCCCCGCGCCCCCGATCACCCAATTGCTGGAACAGTGGAAGAATGGCGACCGGAGCGTTGAAAACGCACTGATCTCGGAGGTCTATCCGTTGTTGCGCGCCGTCGCTGCCAGCCAAGTGCGCCGGGTCGGTGGACAACTGACACTGAGCGCGACCGAGCTGGCCCACGAGGCCTATATCAGGCTGCAACGTCAGCAACTGGTCGATTGGCAGAATCGCGAGCAGTTTTTCGCCATCGCCGCTACGGTTGTCCGTCGTGTATTGGTCGATTACCTCCGCGAGCGTCACGCGGAAAAACGTGCGGGCGGAAAAATCATGCTCGCGCTGGACGATGTCCATGCCGGAGAACTGTCGCAGCCTTCGGATATCGTCGACTGGATCGCGCTCGATCAAGCCTTGACAAAACTGCAGACACTCGACGCTGAGGTCGCGCATGTGGTCGAGCTGAAACTGTTCTCGGTCCTGAGCGCCGATCAGATCGCCGAGATCTGCCGCTCCTCGGTCGCCACCGTCGGCCGTCAATGGCGTTTCGCGAAAAGCTGGCTGGCACGCGAGCTCAACGCGCCTTCGATCGAACATGCGACCTGAGACCTTCCAGCGGAAGACGTTCCAGCGGATACAGGCGGTCTTCCACGAAGCGCTCCAGCACGATGCGGACAGGCGTACCGCCTACGTCGAAGCGACCTGCGCCGACGATCCCGGGATCGCCGGGGAGGTCATGTCCCTGCTCGAATACGAGGACAGCGGCGCGGCGGCGGGCACGCAGCGCCCTTTCGCGCTGGCCGAGGCGGCGTTCGATGCAGCCGAGGGCGGGTCGCTGATCGGCGCGAGCGTGGGCCGCTTCCGCATCGAAGCGGTGATCGGATCCGGCGGCATGGGGCGGGTGTTCAAAGCGCGGCGCACCGACGCCGATGTCGACCAGGTCGTCGCCCTGAAACTGATCCGCCGGGAGATGTTCAACGCATCGCTGCTGCGCCGGTTTTCCGCAGAACGCAAAATCCTCGCGTCGCTGAATCATCCCGGCATCGCCCATTTGATCGATGCGGGCACCGACGAACAGGGCGTGCCGTACGTGGCGATGGAGTACGTGGACGGATTGCCGTTGCCGGACTATTGCGCGCGCCATGCACTGCCGCTGTGCGCGCGGATCGAGCTGTTCCGCGCGATCCTGGCGGCAGTGTCGTATGCGCACCGCAATCTGGTGATCCATCGCGATCTGAAGCCGGCCAATGTCCTGGTCACGGCCGAAGGCCGGCCGAAACTGCTCGATTTCGGCATCGCCAAGGCGCTCGATCCGGACGAGCCCCAGACGGCCACCGGCGATCGCTTCTTCACGCTGACCTATGCCGCGCCGGAACTGCTGCTCGGGCGCAACGCCGGTGTGGCCTGCGACGTGTATGCGCTGGGCGCGATGCTTTATGAGTTGCTGGCCGGCGTGCCGCCGTTCGATCTGAAGGCGGCCGGCGCGGCGGACATCGAGCGCACGATCCTCATGGTGCCGCCGCAGCCGCTGCGCGCGGCCGTGAAGCGCGACGCTGCCGCCTTGAGCGCCCCTGGCATCGACAGCGGCATCCACAGCCTGCCGCGATGGATCCGCGAACTGGAAGGCGATCTGGAATCCATCGTCCAGAAAGCCCTGCGCAAGGAACCCGAATCGCGCTATGCGAGCGTCGATCAGTTCGACGAGGATCTGTTGCGATATCTCGAACGGCGCCCGGTCGCCGCCTCCGGCGCCGGGAAGTGGTATCGGATGCGGAAATTCTGCGCGCGCAACGCGCTTGCGGTGTCGTTCTCGGCGCTGTTCGTCGCTGTCGCTTCCGTGGGCATGGTCCACGTCATGCGCCAGAACGCCGAAATCCGCGTCGAGCGCGACCGTGCGCAGACGGCGCTCGCGATCCTGCGCGATGCGTTCCGCTCGGCAGACCCCGCCCGGCTGGAAGCGGGCGATACCCGCGCCCGCGCGATCCTGTCGTCCGCCGCGCGCGAAGTCCTAGCGATGGAGCGCCGCCAACCGGCGGTGTTCCGCGAACTCGCTTACCAGATCGGTGGGATCCAGCTGAATCTCGGGCTGACCAAAGAAGGTCTGGCGCTGGTGCAGCGGGCCAACCGCTCGCTGCCCCCTGCCTCAGATGCGGGCGCGTTGCTGGAGATCCGCGGGCTGATCATGGCTGGCCGCAACCGCGAAGCGCGCGCGCTGATCGAAGCCCGGCGCACGGTACTCGGCGCGCTCCCGGAATTCCTCGCCGAAGAAGGGCATCTGCTGTACCTCGAAGAGCGCCACGCGCAGGCCGCTGCGATGCTCGAACGTCTGTTGTCCTCGCCAGGCGTCGCGGCGGAATCGATGTTGCGTGATCGCGCGTATCTCTACCTGGCGGAGACGCATCGAACCGCGGGGCATCCGGACCGGGCGTTGAAGGTGCTCGACAGACAGGTCCGCGAACAGGGAGACCGCTACGGTCCACAGCATCCGATCGTGCTGATCTCGCGGTTGCGGCGGGTCGAACTGCTGTCTGCGACCGGAGCCGCGGAGACGGGCGAACGCGAGCTCATCGCGCTCAAACCGCTGCTGGATCGTAGTTACGACGCGGGATCCGCGGTGCAGGGCGAGTACCACCACAGTTTCGGCCAGTTGCTGAACGCGCAGAACCGCGGCGAGGATGCGCTGCGACATTTCCGTCAGGCGCTGGAGGCCGATCTGGTCGCACTGGGCCCCGATCACGAGAACACGCTTCGCGATCATCTGAACATCGCCATCACCATCGCATATGGCGCGACGGATCGTAGCGCCGCGTATCCGCATTTCGCGCAGGCCATCGCGGGCATCGAGAAAACCAAGGGTGCGGGCGCGTCGCTGGCGGGGTTTTCACGGCTCGAAGCGGCGAAAGCGCATTATTGGGATCGCGATCTCGCGGCGGCGCGGCGGGTGCTGACCCCGACCAACGCGCCAGTCTTTTTCCCGGCGATGGCGGCGGTCAACCGCGGGGAATATCTCGCGGCGCTGCATTTCGGGTTCGGCCCGCAGGATTGCACGTCGGGTTGGGAGCAGCGGATGGGCGTGGCATCGTCAGGCGCATCGTTGCAGTCGGACATCGCGCACCGCCTGATTTGCAGCTACGATCCGAAAGGTGCGCACCGCCCATCGGGTTGACATCTTTTGATCGATCAGCCCGCAAAATTCCGAGTAGCCGATGTGACTGCCGTCGACATGCACGCGGTCGATATGCACGCAGTCGACATCCGTCGGCATGCGTATCCGTATCCGTCTCAGCCGATCATCCCCCCATCCCTCCAAG
This sequence comes from Lysobacteraceae bacterium, assembly GCA_046598445.1. Lineage (GTDB taxonomy): Bacteria > Pseudomonadota > Gammaproteobacteria > Xanthomonadales > Xanthomonadaceae > Lysobacter_I. The sequence goes on along the minus strand of JBKJHV010000111.1, from coordinate 53,155 downwards.
GAAATGCCATGAAGTTGCTGTTGTCCGCCGTCGCTGCGTGTCTGCTCTGGCTGTCCGCCGCCGAGGCCTGCGCCCAGTTCACGCAGCCACCGCCCCGCAGCCCTCCGCCGACCTGTGGCCGGCTCAAGGAGGGTGGCTTTCCGGAAATTTCCAAATCCGATTGCAAGGTGCTGCACGCGCTTCCGAACGTGGACATCATGCTGGAATGCGAGACCTACATCGATTCGGTGCTGTGCCACGCCGGCACTTATGCGTACGTCGAGTCGCAGTGGGAGCTGCTGGATCCGTCGACGCTCACCCACGGCTGGTCCTTCATCGTCGATGGCCAGGAGTTCCATCTGCCTCCCAACAACCAGGACGTGGTGGCGGTCAGCTGCGGGCGCGCTGGCTACGGTTACGTGCGCATCGCGGTCTGGGATGTCGTCGTGCAGGGGGATTTCCAGTGTCCTAGAAATTACATTCCGACATGGTGATCGCCGCAGATCGCTGAGGGCGGCCGTTCGCGCCGCCGGCGTCGTTTCCGGCGGCTGCGCAGTGCGGAAAACAGGGCTGCGCATCGTCGACACCCTGCCTCCGCTCGCGGAAAGATATCCGCTTCGTAGCGAAACCGGCGGCCCGGTGTATCAGCTGGTGTTGCGCTACCAGTTCTGAGAGCCTGTTAAAAATCTCAGTGCTCTTGCGAGGGAAACCACAAAAACGCACTCAGCCCACGTAGAGCGGCTTTCAGGCCGCTGAATGGGATCAGGTCATGGAAGCAGCGGCCTGAAGGCCGCTCTTGTACGGGCTTGATCGATAGATTTTGAACAGGTTCTGAGCGCCTGCACGGAAAAGGGAGCTGCCTGCGCCACTCCCCTCGGTTGTCACCGAGGCGTGGAGAATGCCGCGCTTCTTTCGTTCAGCCCACCGCGATCATTCAATCCCGCGACCGAACAGCCCCAGATACAGCGCGCGATAAATCACCGTCGAATCGATGGTGCCTTCGATCTTCGCCGCACCCGGGCCGATGCCGCGCGCGACCGTGCCGCCGGCGCTGTCGAGCAGCGAGCCGTTGGCGGTGCGCGGCGACAGCGACCGGCCATCGCTACCGCGCATCGCGGCTATGCGGGTGCGGCCTCGATGACCATCGACGGATCGCGACCGAAATAAGCTTCCAGCGGCTCCGGCCTGTGCAGCCCGAAGCCCTGCGCGAGATCGACGCCCAGCGAACGCAGCAGATCGCAGTCTTCCTGGCTTTCGACCTGTTCGGCGACGGTCTTCTTGTCGAGGACGTGGGCGATGTCGGTGATCGAACGCACGATCGCCGTCGACAACTGCGAGTCGCGCAGGTCGCGGACGAAGCTGCCGTCGATCTTGAAGTAGTCGACGTCCAGTGAGCGCAGGTAGTTGAAGGAACAGAAACCGGTGCCGAAATCGTCCAGCGCGAAGGCGCAGCCCAATGCGCGCAGTTGGGTGATCAGCGTCTGCGCGCGGACCAGGTCGCGGACGGCGCTGGTTTCGGTGATCTCGAAACAGAGGATGCTCGCCGGCAGCGGGCTGCGCAGCACGCGGTCGACCAGGAAACGCTGGAAACTCTCGTCGACCATCGATGCGGCGGTGAGATTGATCGCGCACAGATGCACCTGCGCGGCGGCGTCCGGGCGGGCCTCCAACCAGCCCAGGGCCAGTTCGATCACATGCCGGTCGAGCTGGACGCCCAGTTGGAAACGTTCGGCCGCCGGGATGAAAGCGCCGGGCGCGAGGCGCTGGCCGGTGTCGGGGTCGCGCATGCGCAACAGGAACTCGAAATGCCGGCCCTGCGCGACTGCATCGCGCAGCGGCAGGATGGACTGGCAGTCGAGTTCGAACAGGCCGTTGTCGAGCGCCTCGCGGATGCGGACCGCCCAGCGCATCGCCGCGGTGCGTTCCTGCAGTTCGCCCGGCTCGTGGTTGGCCACGCAAATGCGATTGCCGCCGACTTCCTTCGCGGTGAAACAGGCGCTGTCGGCCAGCGACAGCAGACGGGCGGAATCGGCGCCGTCGGCCCGGAACGTCGCCAGGCCGATGCTGGCGGTGACGTTCAGCATCTGATCCTGCCAGCCGATCCGGTAGCGCTCGATCGCCAGCCGCACGTCTTCGGCGGTGCGCAGCGCAGCGTCGGGCGGGCCGTGCAGCAGCAGCGCGAACTCGTCGCCGCCGATGCGGAACACCTGGCCATCGCGTCCGGCTTTCGTCCTCAGCAGCGCGCCGATCGCCTCGATCAGGGTATCGCCGGCGGCATGGCCGATGGTGTCGTTGATGAGGCTCAGATGATCGAGATCGAGATAGATCAGGCCGTGCTCTTCGCCCTGGCGCGCCATCGCCTGCTGTACAGCCTCTTCAAAGGCGCTGCGGTTGGGCAGGCCCGTGGCCGCGTCGGTCACCGCGCGCGTCAGCGCCCGACGGGTGGCCGCGCGCTGTTCGGAGATCGCCGCCATCAGCATCAGCGGGATGTTCGCGAACAGACACATGAAGCCGAGCAGCAGCGCGGTGTCGAGCGGATCCTTGGGCGACTGGAAGCCGCCCAGGCCCAGTGCGGTCAGCGAGGTGATGATGAGCACCGCGACGCCCGTGCCCAGCACCGACCACAGCGGCTCGAAGCGCGCCGCGCTCCACAGCAGCAGGGCGAGCGGCAGCGATACCAGCCCCAGCGAATACAGGCCGTTCTGGGTGCCGGCGTAATAGAAGATCGGCACGGTGAGCGTGCTGCAGAATATCCAGATGCCTTTCTCGCGCGCCGACGAGTATTTGCCGTTCACGGTGAGGCTGGCGCCGCCCGACGGCCGGTGGGTCAGATACAGCAGCGAGGGCGCCAGACAGATGATGCCGAGCAGGTCGCCCATGCTCCATCTGGCGAGCGCCAGCCAGTGCTCGTCGCCGGCGGTCATGCCCGCTGCGACCAGTCCGGCGGTGCCGATCAATCCTGAGCTGATGGACATCGCCAACGCGCCGCACATCAGGCCGAAGCCGCTGCGCACGCTGAGCCTGGCCCGGCCGCCGGTGATCGATGTGCAGACGTAATAACCGGCGAGCACGCTCAGCAGGTTGCTGCCGACCGAGTAGGGAAGGAAGCCGGCGGGGACCGGACTGAACAGCCAGTGGTTCAACAACACCGGGATCGGGACGAACAGCGACCAGCGCGGGCCGTAGCGGAGCACGGCGGCATAGGCGACGCCGGAAGCCGGCCAGAACAGGCTGACTTCGCCTGGCCCCAGAATGAAGGCCCCTGCGTACCATGCACCCAGCAGATACAGGGCCGTCAGCCACACGAGGCGAAACATCCAGTATTTCCCCCCGGGCGACTGCGGTATCCCCGAGTCTAAACGTCTATTCACCTCTGTGACCGGCGTCCGCCGAATTTTCGTCGACAGGTTGGCGGACGCGCCTGGGCTTTCAGTCGTCGGTGCCCGGGTCGTCGTTGTCCAAGGTGTCCAGTACCCGCTGCCGGCGCCGGTCCAGTGTCAGGCGCAGCACGTCCGGGCGCGAATAATGCCCGACCGGATCGAAGTTCTGGCGTTCGCGGAAGACGCGATCAAGAGCAAGATCCGCGCAGAACACGCCTTCGCCTTCGCAAGGCGGGACCACCCATTGGCCGTCCGGGCCGGCGATCGCGCTGCCGCCGTCGGCGCAGACCTCGGGCAGGCGCTCGCGCAGCAGTGCGGCATGCGGATGCGATGCCGCGATATCCTGCCGCCGCATCGGTGCGCCGACACTGACCACATAGCTGCGGCCTTCGCGGGCGATGAACCGGGTGATGTCCACAGTGTTGCGCTGGCTGCCCGGCCAGACCGCCAGATGGAGGTTCTCGCCCTGCGCCGACAGCGCCGCGCGCGGCAGCGGCATCCAGTTTTCCCAGCAGTTCAGGCCGCCGACGGTGAACGGGCCGATGGCGAACGTGCGCAGGCCCGCGCCGTCGCCGGGCGACCAGACCAGACGCTCTTCGTAGGTGGGCATCAGCTTGCGGTGGACGTTGCGGATCGCGCCGCTGTCGTCGATCAATACCAGGCTGCAGTACAGACTGTGGCCGCCGCGGTCGCCGGCGCGTTCGATGATGCCCAGCGCCACCCACAGCCGATGCCTGAGCGCCGCGTCGCGGATCGTGTCCAGGTCGCCGCGCGGGATCGACACCGCTTCCCGGCAATAGTGGGCGTACAGCGATTTCTGCAGCCCGTCGTCGAAGCGGGCGCCATCGGTGTGTTCGATCCAGAACGGATAGCCCGGCAGCAGGCCTTCGCCGAACACCACCAGCCCCGCGCCCTGCGCGGCGGCTTCGTCTATCGCCGCGACGATTTTGTCGGCGGTGGCCGCGCGATCCAGCCAGACCGGCGCGATCTGCGCCATCGCGACGCGCAGGATGTTGTCGGCAGCGTTCGTCATCATGTGCTGCTCAGCACTCGATCACGTTCACCGCCAGACCGCCGCGCGAGGTCTCCTTGTACTTGTCCTGCATATCGCGGCCGGTGTCGCGCATGGTCTTGATGACCTTGTCCAGCGATACCTTGTGTTTGCCGTCGCCGCGCAGCGCCATGCGCGAGGCGTTGATCGCTTTCACCGCGCCCATCGCGTTGCGTTCGATGCAGGGAATCTGCACCAGGCCGCCGATCGGGTCGCAGGTCAGGCCGAGGTTGTGTTCCATGCCGATTTCGGCGGCGTTCTCGACCTGTCCCGGCGTGCCGCCGAGCGCGGCGGTGAGACCGGCGGCGGCCATCGAGCAGGCCACGCCCACCTCGCCTTGGCAGCCGACTTCGGCGCCGCTGATCGAGGCGTTTTCCTTGTAGAGGATGCCGATGGCCGAGGCGGTGAGCATGAAGTCGAACACGCCCTGCTCGTTGGCGCCGGGGCAGAAGCGGTCGTAGTAGTGCAGCACCGACGGAATGATGCCGGCGGCGCCGTTGGTGGGCGCGGTGACGACGCGGCCGCCGGCGGCGTTTTCCTCGTTCACCGCAAGCGCGTACAGATTCACCCAGTCCAGCACCGTGAGCGGGTCGCGCATCGCAGCTTCGGGTTTCGACGACAGTTCGGCATGCAGCGCCGGGGCGCGACGGGTGATGTGCAGGCCGCCGGGGAGCACGCCGACTTCGCGGATGCCGCGCTGCACGCAGGCCTGCATCGCGTCCCAGAGTTCGCGGAGGCTCTGGCGGATTTCGGTGCCCGAGCGCCAGGCGTGTTCGTTGGCGAACATCAGCCCGGCCATGCTCAGACCATTGCGTTCGCACTGGTCGAGCAGTTCGGCGCCGCTGTGGAACGGGTAGGGCAGATCGGTGGTGTCGGCGACGATGCGGTCTTCGGCCGCTTCGTCCTGGTTGACCACGAAGCCGCCGCCGACCGAATAGTAGTCGCGGGTGGCGATGACTTCGCCATCGGCGTCGTAGGCGGTGAAGCGCATGCCGTTGGTGTGGAACGGCAGTTTCTGGCGCTTGTTCATGATGAGATCCTGCTTCTCGTCGAAGCGGATCTCGTGGCGGCCGAGCAGGCGGATTTTCTTCTCGCTGCGGATGCGGGCCAGCGCGTCGGGAATCAGGTCGGGATCGATCTCGTTCGGCCAATGGCCTTCCAGACCCATCAGCACCGCTTTGTCGGTGCCGTGGCCGCGACCGGTCAGCGCGAGCGAGCCGAACACTTCGGCGCGTATCCGCGCAGTGCGCGCAAGATCGCTGCCGGGCGTGTCGCCGCTTTCTTCCAGCCAGCGGTGGACGAAGCGGCAGGCGGCGCGCATCGGTCCGACCGTGTGCGACGAACTCGGTCCGATGCCGATCTTGAACAGGTCGAACGTACTGACGGCCATGCGCGTATCCCGGAGTCGTTTTGAGGTGCGCCGGAAGCGTTCCTGGCGCGTGAGGGCCGTATTCTATGCCGCATCGCTCCTGCCGCACTGACGCCAGCGTATGGTCCCCGGTCTCACTTCCAGCACGACTTCCCGATTCACCCTCTATCAGCGCGACGATTGCCATCTGTGCGATCTCGCGTTGACGGTGCTGGCCGATGCGCGCTTCCCCGCGTTCGAGAGCGTCTTCATCGATGAAGATGAGGCGCTGGAAGCTGCGTACGGCCATCGGGTGCCGGTGTTGCGCGATGCCGTCAGCGGCATCGAACTGGATTGGCCGTTCGATGCCGGCGCGGTGGCCGCGCTGGCGGCCGACTGAACGAGCGGCGAGGGCGACGCTGCACCGCGTGGGCGCGTGCTAGCGTGCGGAATGCCGCCGGGAGATTCTCGATGAAGCACCAGGGTGAAAGCCGCACGATGAACACCACGATGAAGCGGGCGACAGGGCTGCGTTGGGGACTGGTCGCGATGGTGTCGGTGCTGACCGCCGCAGCTTGGGCGTCGGCCGTGGGCCGCGATGCGCCGGCCCGGGATGAACTGCTGCGGATGCACGACGACTTCGTGCTGGCGTTCGTGCAGAGCGAAGGTTTCGGCATGAGGCGCATCACCCCGATGATGCAGGTGATGCAGCGTTATCGGACCCACGGCGAAACGGCGCTGTGGGTCGCGGATCTGCAACTGATCGGTATCGCCAGACACGATCCGCCGGTGGTGTTTTCCTCGGCATTCCAAGGCTTCCAGCACAGCGAGGAAGGCATGGCGCCGGCACCGCGCCGTGAGGGGCGGCCGCTGACCGACGCGGAGCGCGCCGATGTGCGCGCACTGGAGGACGGGCAAAAGCTTGTCGTGCAGCCGCAGGGTGAGGCGCTGCGGGTGACCGGGCCTGTCCGCGCTGCCAGCGAATGTCTGGGCTGCCACAAAGACAAACGCGCCGGCGATCTGCTCGGCGCGTTCGTGTACACCTTGCGTCCGCTGCCGAAAGAGCCGCCGGCACGTTGAACGGCGGACGCGGGCGTCAGACGTACCAGGTGTTGGTGATCGACGACATCTGGATGCCCGCCTTCACACCGATCGGGCCGTTCTGTCGCATGCACTGGATGGCCTGAGCCCTGTCCTGGACCTGCGCCGTCAGCGAGACGCGGTACGGGTATCCGGGATTGCGGCGGGGATGCGCCTTCACTTTCATCCGGGTGATCTGAATCCCGCACTGTTGTTGTAGCCCGAGACGCGGGCTGAAGCCCTGCGCCCAGGCGATCGGATCTTTGACCCAATACGTCGCCACGAGCCGCGTGTGTCGTGTCTTCTCTTTCATGGAACCCCCATCCGATGAATGTGGGGCGATTGTAGGCATCCGCAGCTGGTTGCTGTCGATATGCCGGGGTTCGCCACCCAGCGGCCGATGCGCGGCCCGGGGGCGGGCTCTGTCTATTTCGCGGACTTCACTGGCTTCGGCTGGAGCACGACCCTGGTGGAGATATTGATCTTGTCCGGGATGACATCGGTGTCGGCCCAGTCGCCGCCGCCGACGCCGAAGTCGAGGCGTTTGACGATGGCGGTGCCTGCAAGCACCGGATTGGCGCCCGCGGTCCATGTGAAATTGAGCGTCACCGGCTTGCTGACGCCGCGCAGGGTCAATGTGCCGTCGGCAGCATAGTGGTTGCCGCCCAGCGAGCGGAATTTCGTCGCGGTGTAAGTCGCCTGCGGAAATTTCGGGATGTTGAAGAACGACGCGCCGTGCAGTTCTTTGTCGTAGTCGGGGGTGCCTGCGGTGGAGCCGGCCAGCGGGATGACGACGGTGAGCCTGGAGGGATTGACCCGCGCAGGATCGAAAGTCATCACGGTGGCGAACCCGGGGAATTTGCCGTTGAAGGCATCGCCCTGGTATTTGCCGGAGAAAGTGAGGGACGAACCCTTGGTCTGGACGTAATCGGTGGCGACAGCGGGGCCGGCGAGCAGCAGGCCGGCGACGAGCGCGCCGGCCAAAAGCGATGGGATGGATTTATTCGGCATGGTCGGAATCCTGGGCGGGCGGGGCCGCGGTGGTTGCGGGAACTCTTGCGGTCATGGGGGCGGTGGCCGGGTCGTCGACGCGCAGCCAGCCGCGCGGCAGCATCCGCGCGAGTGTGGCGTCGCGCTGGAACAGGTGGTGGTAGAGCGCGGCGCCAGCGTGCGCGGCCACCAGCAGGGCGAGCATCCAGAACATGATTTCGTGCGCGCCCTCCGCCAGTTCGTGCAGATCGTGGTTCCTTTCGACGATGTGCGGCAGGTTGACCAGATGGAACCACTGCAGCGGAAAGCCTGCGGCCGAGTTCAGTACCCAGCCGCTGAGCGGGATCGCGAACAGCAGTGCGTAGATGGCGAAGTGGGTGAGGCTGGCGATGCGTTCCTGCCAGCGCGGCGAGCCGGGGACCGGGCGCGGCGTGCCGGCATACAGGCGCCACAGCAGGCGCAGGGCGACCAGCGCGAGAATGGTGATGCCGATCGATTTGTGCAGGGCGTAGATCTGGATCTTGCCTGGGCCGTTGGGCAGGTCGCCCATGGTCAGGCCGAGATAGGCCATCGTCAGGATCAGGACAACGACCACCCAGTGCAGCAGTTGGCTGATGCTGCCCCAGCGGTCGGGCGTATTTTTCAGGGTCATGGTGCGGGTTCCGTGGTGGTCTTGGGAGGCGCGTCGGCATTTGCGGCCTTCAGGGAGGAAGAGGCGTCGACAGGGGCATCGGGTGCGTCGGTGTCGCGATCATCGTCTGCGCGGCTGCGGGTGGCTTCGGCCTCGATCCGCAGCTCGACCGCATCGCCGATGACGCTCGGCCAGACATCGATCCCGAAATCCTTGCGGCTGAGCATGGCAGTGGCCGAAAATCCGACCGTGCGCCGGAACGGCGGCAGCGGGTGGCGCTTGGCTGCGTTGAGAGTCACATCGAGCACGATCTCTCGCGTTACGCCGCGGAGGGTCAGAGTGCCGTACACCGAGGCGCGTCCTGGCGCGATCGGCTCGACCCGGGTGGAGACGAATTCGGCGGTGGGGTGGTCTTCGACATCCAGCAGGTTGCCGTCCAGGGTCGCCTTGTTCCAGCCTGCATCGCCCAGATCCACCCGCGTCATCGGTACGCTGGCCTGGAGTTTGGCGCCGGCCCAGTCGTCGGGGTCGAACACGAGGCTGCCGGTGCTGCCGGAGACAGTGCCGATGGCTTTGGAAAACCTGGCGTGCTCGATCGCGAACATCACCCGCGTATGCACCGGGTCGAGGCTGTAGTGGACGGCTTCGCCTGCCGCCGCGCCTCCAGCGAACGGAAGCGCGACCGCGAATGCGGCAAGCGTGGCAATCCGGTGGCGAAGGGTGGGTGGCATGCGGGAGCCTCGGGAGTGTTTGCCGGATTCTAGGCGGATGCCGCAGCATATGTCCCAACAGGGTTGCAACGATGCATCGCGTGGCCGGTGGCCATGCAGGGGGTAAGGAAAGATGTTCGGGAGAAACATGGACAGGGACAGCATGCACAATGGCGGTGCGATCAAGACCATCGGAGGCAAAGAGGTACGGCTTGTGAGCCGCCGGCGCAGGTTCGCCATCGCAGCCATGGTCTGCCTTGTTTTCGCATGGCTGATGGCTTGCCCCGCAGCAGCAGCGACGGCGCCTTCTGCGCTTCCACTGAAACACCGGTTTGTCCGCTTCGGTCCTGAGCACGGTTTGTCTTCGGTCATCAACGACCTGGCCGTCGACAGCCAGGGCTATCTCTGGGCGGCGACCGGCGACGGCCTGGCGCGGTACGACGGCACCGGCTTCCGGTTCTGGCGGCGCGAGCTCGGCGTGGGTAGTTCGTTGCCCGACAACGATCTGGTCGCGATGGCGTTGGATGAGGATGACCGGGTGTGGGTCGCGTCCCCGGACCATCTCAGCATGATGGACGGCACCCGCCGAGACTTCGTAACCGTGCGATTCGAGGGCGAAGCCACGGAGTGCGGCCGGGAGATCACTGCTATTTCCGCTGCGGTGGGCGGCGGCGTGTGGGTCGCGACTTATACCGGCGGACTGTGCAGTATCGCGCGCGATGGCAGCATTCGACGGTTATTGCCTGGTGCGGGGGGCGCTTCTTCTAGCGGCGTTCCCTCTGCTTTGCTCGTGCTCGGCGTGGACGATCTTTTGATCGGTAGCGATATCGGCCTGTATCGCTACCATAGCGGTGCGATCGGAGTTGTCGCGCCTGAAATGCTGCGTGACGCGCAGATCTTCTGGATTGGAGATAATCGCGAGGGAGGTGTTTGGATTGGCACGGACCGTGGCCTGTATCGATACGGGGCTGATGGCCGTGTGCGGCCCTCGCCCTGGTGGTTGCCGGCATTGGCGACAAATGCGATGGTCATGCGTGACGGACACGGCACCTATTGGATCGGAACGGCAGCCGGGCTGTTTCGGGCACCTTCAACAGATACACCGTTGTTGCCGGCGCATGGCGACCGTCGCGACGACGGGCTGAGCAGCGGCGTGTTCGCGCAGGTGATGGATCGCGAAGGTGGCCTGTGGTTCGCGTCCTATTCGCAGGGGCTGTCTTATCTGCCCCCGGGACACGAGCGCTTCGCGGTGATCGACGAAGTCGAAGGCATGGCGATCGAGCGCACGGATCCGCTCGCGGTCGCGTCCGACGGCGAAGGCGGTTTCTGGGTCGTCGGCAGCCGCATGCTGTACGCACTGCGCGCGGGTGATGCGTCCTTGCGTCCGATCGCGAGCGCGGAATCGCTGGGTGAGGAATGGCTGCAGACGCTGGCGCGTTGCCCGGATGGCCGATTGTGGCTCGCCAGTTTCCATGGTGTGGTCGAGTACGATCCGTCGCGCGGCAGGCTTGGACAGAGCCTGCATTTCCCGGATGATGGTACGCGCACCCCGCAGACGCTGCTCTGCACCGACGATGGCCGCCTGTGGGTCTCGCTTTACGGCGGAGCTTTGCGGGTTTATGCGCCCGATGGAGGATTGCTGCATGAACTGACGCCCGAAGCCGTGCTGGGCGCATCAGGTCAGGACTACGCGAAACTCCAGCCCGGCCCGGATGGTCTGCCATGGTTGTCCGATGGACAACAGTTGCGGCGTTGGACTGGGCAGCGCTTCGAGTCGATCAAAATCGCTGCCGGTGAGGCGATCCAATCCTTTGCTTTCGCCGCGCCGCGCACGCTATGGATAGCGCGTTTCGGCAGTCTGGAACGCCACGAGTGGCGCAACGGTGCGCTTGAACTGCGCGAACGCATCGGCAGCGAGGATGGCCTGCCGACGACCCACATCGCAGGCATCCTTGTCGCCGACAACGATCAACTCTGGTTGAGTACGGTGCGCGGTCTGCTGCAATACGACGGACGCAATCGTCGTCTCCGCAACTTCGGAATGAGCGATGGCCTGCCGGACATCGATTTCATGCTGGCCGCACCGGTTCGTGGGGTGCGTGGGCCGGCGCTCGCGTTGTCCAAGCAGGGCCTGGCGCTGTTCGATCCCGGACGTCCCTTGCCCGTGCCGCGCGCATCGGTACTGGCGATCGAATCCGTCGCTCTGCGCCGTGGCGAAGACACGATAACGTTCTCCGGTCGCGAGGGCGGAGAACTCCGCGCGGTGATGCGTCCGCGCGATCGCGACCTGCGGGTGACCGCGCGCGTGATGTCGTTCGTCGACCCGGCTGCACATCGCTATCGTTTCCGACTGCGCGGCTACGATCCGGACTGGGTGATGGACGACCGCGGTGAGCGCGTGTTTTCGTCGCTGCCGCCGGGGCACTACGTGTTGGAAGTGCAGGGCGCCAATGCCGACGGCGTGTGGTCGCCGGCGCGGCGCATCGACCTGCAGGTGCAGACGCCATGGTGGCGGCGCGGCTGGGCATGGATGCTGTATGCCGCCTTCGTGGTAGCCGTGTTCTGGTGGCTGGCATATCTGGAGCGCATGCGGCTCAAACGTCGGCATGATTATCAGTTGATCCAGCAGAAGCGCGCGCTGGCCGAAGAGGCGTCGAAGGCCAAGAGTCGTTTCCTCGCCAATCTCGGCCATGAGGTGCGAACGCCGATGACCGGCGTGCTGGGCATGAGCGAGTTGCTGCTGTCGACTGCGCTCGACAGCAAGCAGCATGGGCAGGTACAGGCGATCCGGCGTGCCGGTGGGCATCTGCTGCGGCTGGTCAACGATGCGCTGGATCTCGCACGGATCGAGGCCGGGCGCTTCGAATTGGATGCTGCGGACTTCGAACTCGAAGTATTGATCGACGATGCCGTCGCATTGATGCGGCCGTTGGCCGAGCGCAAAAGTCTGGCGCTGATCGTCGACATCGCCGATGACGTGCGCGGCGGCTGGCACGGCGATGCGACGCGGCTGAGCCAGATCCTGCTGAATCTGCTCGGCAACGCGATCAAATTCACCGCGCGCGGCGAAGTGGGATTGTCCGTCGATGCGCTGGCGCCGCACGGTCTGCGCTTCACGGTGCGCGATACCGGCCCGGGCCTCGACGAGCAGCAGCAGCGCCGCCTGTTCCGGCGCTTCGAACAGGCGGAAGGCGCGCGTACCGCCAGTCGCTACGGCGGCAGCGGGCTGGGGCTGGCGATCTGCCAGGAACTGGCGGTGGCGATGGGCGGCGGCATCGAACTGCGCAGTGCTCCGGGAGAAGGTGCGGCGTTCATCGTGCGCTTGCCGCTGGTGCGTGCGGAGGCTGCGGTAGCGTCACCGGTATTGTCCAAGGGGTCTGCCACAACGATGACGCAGGCGCTGCATATCCTGCTGGCCGAAGATGACGCCATCGTCGCCGACGTCTTGATCGGCATGTTGCAGGCGCAGGGGCATCGCGTGGCCCATGCCGGCCACGCGCTCGCGGCGCTGGCCGAGGTCGCCACGCGACGCTTCGATCTCGCCCTGATCGACCTCGATCTGCCGGGCATGGATGGCCTGGCGCTGGCGCGGCATCTGCGCGCGCAGAAATTCGCGCAACCGATGGTGGCGGTCACCGCCCGCGCCGACGCAGAGGCCGAATCGCAGTCGCGCGAGGCCGGATTCGACGCTTTCCTGCGCAAGCCACTGACTGGAGACATGTTGGCGGAGGTGATCGGCGCGATGGTGGTGCCCGCTTGATTCCGAAAAAGTTGCGAGCCCGCTCCGGGAGCTGCGCAAGCCGCCACGCTTTCGATTGTCATCCCGAACGCGCGTAGCGCGGAGGGAACTGCTTTCGTTCTATGTGGGAGTGACGGTAGTCGCGATTGCTTTGCTTTCGCTCTTCATCCGCGCGGAGGCGGCAAGTGCTTTACAACAGCCGGAGCCCGATCATCCATCTCTTCGAGCTTTCAGAGAAAGTCGCGAATCTACTTCACAGCCTCGGGCATAGATGACCAGCCTCCGGCTGTTGTAAAGCGCTTCCTGCCTTCGCGGGGATGACAGGCAAAATCATCTTGGGCTTCGGATGACCTTGGGCTCAGCGCGCACTGATCTTATGCACCGCTTGTACCAGCGCGGCGACATGGTCGGGATTCATGTCAGGCGACATGCCGTGGCCGAGGTTGAAGACGTGGCCATCGCGCGAGCCGCCGTTGCCTCCGGCGTAGCTGTCCAGCGCGCGGCGCACCTGTTCGCGTATCGCGTCGGGATTGCCGTACAGCGTCGCCGGGTCGAGGTTGCCCTGCAGCGCGACCTTGCCGCCGGTGCGCCGCGCGGCGTCGGAGAGTTCGATGGTCCAGTCCACGCCCACGCCTTCGGTGCCGGAGGCGGCGAGTTCTTCCAGATAATTGTTGTTGCCCTTGCCGAACAGGATCAGCGGCGTGCGTTCCGCGCCGTTGCCGCGTTCGAGTTCCCGCGCGATACGGACGAGGTAAGGCAGCGAGAATTCGCGGTACATCGAGGGGCTGAGCACGCCGCCCCAGGTGTCGAACACTTGCAGCGCCTGCGCGCCGGCGGCGCGCTGCGCGGCGAGGTAGGCGATCACCGCATCGGTATTCACCGACAGCACGCGATGCAGCAGCTCGGGCGCGTTCAGGGCCATCGCCTTGATCTTCGAGAAATTGTCGCTGCCGCCGCCTTCGATCATGTAGCAGGCCAGCGTCCACGGGCTGCCGGAAAAACCGATCAGCGGCACGCTACCGTTCAGTTCCCGGCGAATCACCCGCACCGCGTCCATCACATAGCGCAGCTCGGTTTCCATGTCCGGCACCGCGAGTCTCGCCACGTCGTCGGCGGTGCGCACCGGGCGCTCGAACTTCGGGCCTTCGCCGTCGGCGAAATACAGGCCCAGGCCCATCGCATCGGGCACGGTGAGGATGTCGGAGAACAGGATTGCGGCGTCCAGCGGGAAACGGCGCAGCGGTTGCAATGTGACTTCGCAGGCCAGGTCGGGATTTTTCGCCAGCGCCAGAAAACTGCCGGCCTGTTGGCGGGTGGCGCGGTATTCGGGCAGATAGCGGCCGGCCTGGCGCATCAGCCACACGGGCGTGCGGTCGACGGGCTCGCGGCGCATGGCGCGGAGAAAACGGTCGTTGCTTGGGGCAGTGTCGGTGGTCAAGCGGAGATCCTGGGCGAAAGTGTTGATTGAAGGCAGTGCTTATTGAAGGCTGTGTTGATTGAAAGCACGGAATGGGGGACAGGCTCAGTGCGTCGCGCTCAACCCGGCGCGTCGACGCCTTGGGCGAACATCAGCTGGAAGCCTTTCTTCAGCGTCTGGTCGCGCGCGCGCTCGAAAGCGGCGAGCGCGCTGGCCTGGTCGAGATACTGCTCGCGCTTGAGCGTGCTGCGGCCGCCGACCTGACCCGACTCGCGGGTGAGCGTCCAGCCGCCGATCAGGTCGGCCTCCAACTGCAGTTGCACGAAGCGCGGGGCTTCGCGGTCGTCGGGGCGTTGTTGCAGGAAAAGGCGCATGTGCGGATTGTAAGGGCTGGCGCCAAGGGACGCCCGTGGCGATCTGCGGAGATGACGGCGGTCAGCCTTCCTGCAGGGTTTCCAGCACGGCGTCTTCCGGCACATCGGAGACGATCCTCGCGGTGCCGGGCGCTTCCCACAGCACGAAGCGCAGGCCGCTGGCGCTGGCCTTCTTGTCCAAGCGCATGCGACTGAGCAACAGGTGAGCGTCCAGCCCGACCGGCAGCGCGACAGGCAGGCCGAACGCGGTCAGCAGGGCGCGCATGCGTTCCACGTCGGCGGCCGGCGCCATGCCGAGGTGTGCCGACAGCCGCGCCGCCAGCACCATGCCTACCGCCACCGCCTCGCCGTGATTGAGCGCATCGCTGCCATCGCCGCTGTAGCCCTGTTCGGCCTCGATCGCATGGCCGAAGGTGTGGCCGAAATTCAGCAGCGCACGCTCGCCGTGTTCCAGCGGGTCGCGTTCGACGATGGTGGCCTTGTGCTGGCAACTGCGGGCGATGGCCTCCACCAGCGGCTCGCGCTCGCGCGCCAGCAGCGCCGCGGCATGCGCTTCCAGCCAATCGAGGAACGGGGCATCGACGATCGCGCCGTATTTGATGACTTCGGCCAGTCCCGCGCGAAGTTCGCGTTGCGGCAGCGTATCCAGCGTGCGGATGTCGGCGAACACCGCGCGCGGCGGATGGAAAGCGCCGACCAGGTTCTTGCCCTGCGGCAGATCCACCGCGGTTTTGCCGCCGACCGAGGAGTCGACCATCGCCAGCAGGGTGGTGGGCAGTTGGATGCAGTCGATGCCGCGCATCCAGCAGGCGGCGGCGAATCCCGCCAGGTCGCCGACCACGCCGCCGCCCAGCGCCAGCACGCAGGCGTCGCGGGTCGCACCGGCCTGTGCCAGCGCGTCGATGGCGGCACCGAAGTGCGTCAGTGTCTTGGACTGTTCGCCGGCGGGCATGGTGAACCGCGTCACCCGCAGTTCGGGGCGAACTTTGTGCAGTGCGGTCTCGACCTGTTTCGCGTACAGCGGCGCGACGTTGTCGTCGCTGACGAGCAGCACATGCCGGCCGTGGATACGGGTCGCCAGCGCGGTGCCTTCGTCGAGCAAGCCCTCGTCGATCGAAATGCTGTAAGGGTGCGCGCCGCCCACGAGGACGGTGCGAAGTGCGGGAGTGGTCATGTCGGATCCGCTACGCGGGAGGGGGCAGCCGGGCGCTGCCAAAGAGGTTCGAGACGCTCGGCCAGACGTTCGGCGGCTTCGGTGCGGCGCATGCCGGTGGGCGAGAACGTCAGGTCGGCGACTCCGGCATACAGCGGTGCGCGCGCCGCCGCCAGCCGCGTCAGCACTTCGCTGCGGTCGACGCCGGCCAACAGCGGCCGACTCTGATCGGAGGCCAGCCGCGCCAGTTGTTCTTCGACATCGATCTGCAGATACACCACGAACCCCCGTCGACGCATCAGCGCGCGGTTGTCCGCATCCAGCACCGCGCCGCCGCCGGTGGCGAGCACGCAGGCTTCGCGTGTCAGCACTTCCGCCAGCGCCTCGCGCTCGCGATGCCGGAAGCGGGTTTCGCCTTCGCTGGCGAAGATCGCCGGAATGTCCATACCGGCCCGGGCTTCGATCGCGTGATCCAGATCGACGAACGTCAGCCCCCAGCGCTGCGCCAGGCGTTTGCCCAGCGAACTCTTGCCGGCGCCCATCGGGCCGACCAGGACAAGATGCGTGGAAGGGGTCATGCCGGGATTTTAACAGCCGGGGCGTAGTCTGAGGTTCCGGCGACCTGCCGGCCATCGCGGAGCAGCCTCATGTCCATCGCCAAGATCATTGAAATCAACGCCTCGTCCAAGACCAGCGTCGAGGACGCCGTGCGCAGCGGGCTGAAGAAGTGCGCCGAATCGGTCAAGAACATCAAGGGCGCATGGATCAACGAAACCAAGGTCGTTACCGACGAGGCCGGCAATGTCACCGAATGGCGGGTCAATCTGCGGGTGAGTTTCGTCGTCGAGTAATTGTTGTTGAGGGATGCCCTGAGAGCTTCGCTGGGTTTATCTGTCATCCCCGCGAAGGCGGGGATCCATGCCTGCGAGCGTTCAGTGCAAGTCGTGAATTGCTTCAAGACTCCGGGCATGGATCCCCGCCTTCGCGGGGATGACGGGCCAAAAGCGATGCGCATCTGCCGATTGGCCGAGTTTTTCGCGAAGAAAACGCAGGGGATGCCGGGTCGAAGGTTCACTTCCGAGCTGATTGCACTCGCCGCAGCGCATCCATCACCAGCGTGCGGTCGGCGATCGCAGGCAGGGTGCGCAGCGCCTGTCGGCTGATGCGCTCGAAATGCTGGACGAAGCGTTCGACTTCTGTGCGGGTCATGCCGGTACGTCCGGGACGGGTCGCGCGCAGCGCCTGTTCCTGCTGCCAGCGCCAGCGCGTCACCGGTGCGAAATCCGGCGGCTGCAACCACAGCAAGCGGTCGACTCGCGTCCACAGCGCCGGGTAATCGCGGCCGAGTCTGTCGTTGCACCAGCGACGCCATATGCCATGCGGGTCTTCGTCATGTTCCAGCGGATTGATCGGATCGCGTAATTGCACCGGGGTTTCCGCAGGCACTTTCAGACACCAGCCGTCGAGCAGCACCAGATCGACCGCCCCGACCGTTCGCCAGCGCGACGGCGGCAAACGCCTGTCGCCGAGTTTGTCGAAGCGCGGCAGCCGCGCGACGTCGCCTGCGCGCAGGGCATCGAGCGTCTCGCAAGCGAGCGCGAGGTCGTGCGTGCCCGGCGGGCCGCGGGTGACCAACAGCGGATGCACGTCGCGCGCCAGCCGTTGGCGTTCGCGCCGGCCGAAGTAGACATCGTCGATCGACAGCGTCGCCACGCGCAGCCCGCGTTCGCGCGCCAACGCCGCCACCTGCGCGGCGAGCGTGGACTTGCCGGAGCCCTGCAGCCCGGCGATGGCGTAGACCTTCGCGCCGCTACGCAAGCCATCAAGACGCGAGGCATCGTCGAGCACGTCGGCGACGACCGTCGTTCCGAAACCCGGTCGAGTCGATTTGATCCCGGTCATAGGCGTGGGCTGCGGCATCGCGCGACAATAGCGCAACGTCGCCTCCTCGAAGCCCTCCGCCATGACGCTCTACGCCGAAGCTCTCGCCACATTCGATTCGCTGTTCGCGCAGGCCAAGGCGAGCATTCCCGAACCCACCGCGATGACCGTCGCCACCGTCGCGCCCGACGGCCGGCCCTCGGCGCGGATGGTGCTGTTGAAAGCCTACGACGAGCGCGGTTTCGTGTTCTACACCCATCTCGACGGCCGCAAGGGCCGCGAGCTGCAGGCCAACCCGCAGGCCGCGCTGCTGTTCTTCTGGAAAGCCCTCGGCGACGACGGCGTACAGGTGCGGATCGAAGGCGAGGTCGAGATCGTCGGCGATGCCGAAGCCGAGGCCTATTTCGCGAAACGTCCCCGTGCCAGCCAGCTCGGCGCCTGGGCCTCGCACCAGTCCGACACCCTCGACGCCCGCGAAACCTTCGAGCAGCGGTTCGCCGATGCCGAGCGCACATTCGAAGGCCGCGACGTGACTCGCCCGCCGCGTTGGGGCGGCTTCCGCGTGGTGCCGCGCAACATCGAGTTCTGGTACGGCGCGCAGTTCCGTCTGCACGAACGGTATCTCTACGAACGCGGTGGGGATGGCGTGTGGACGAAGCGGATGTTGTATCCGTGAGCGGCATCGCCACGCATGGCCCCCAACGCATCGTCTGCCTCACCGAAGAGCCCACTGAAGTGCTGTACGCGCTCGGCGAGCAGCACCGCATCGTCGGCATCAGCGGCTTCACGGTCCGTCCCGCCATCGCGCGCAAGGAAAAGCCCAAGGTCAGCGCGTTCACATCAGCGAAGATCGGCGAGATCCTGAAGCTGGAGCCGGATTTCGTGGTCGGGTTTTCCGATATCCAGGCCGAGATCGCGTCGGCGCTCATCAAACAGGGCGTGGAGGTGTGGATCAGCAACCACCGCAGCGTCGAAGGCATCGTCGACTACGTCCGCCGCCTCGGCGCGCTGGTCGGCGTGTCCGAGAAGGCCAATGCTTACGCCGATGAGCTGCGCCGCGGGATCGACGACATCGCCGCGCAGGCGGCGACGCTGCCGCGGCGGCCGAAGGTGTATTTCGAGGAATGGGACGAGCCGCTGATCAGCGGCATCCGCTGGGTGGCGGAGCTGGTGCGGATCGCCGGCGGCGACGACATCTTTCCCGAGCGTGCGGCCGAATCGCTGGCGAAGGCGCGCATTCTCGAAGATCCGGACGAAGTGATCCGGCGCGCGCCGGACATCATTTTCGGTTCGTGGTGCGGCAAGAAATTCCGCCCGGAGAAAGTCGCGGCGCGTCCGGGCTGGCAGGCGATTCCCGCGGTGCGCGACGGTGCGCTGCACGAAATCAAGTCGCCGATCATCCTGCAGCCCGGCCCGGCGGCTTTGACCGAGGGTGTGCGCGAAATCGCGAAACATATCCGCGCGTGGTCGGACACCGCCGCGCAAGCCGGGAACGCATAAGCGCGCAGCCATGAAAAAGGCGGAAGTCTTGCGACTTCCGCCTTTGTTTGCATCGACCGGTTCCGATCAATCCGTTCCGATCAATCCGTCTCGATCAGAACGTGATGCTCCAGCTGTCGATGCGGCCGGTGTCGCCGCTGGCATTGTCGTTCACGCGCAGGTTCCAGGTGCCGTTCAAGGCTTCGGAAGACAGATTCACGCTGAAGGTCTGCGCGATGTTGTCGGCGCTGCCGCCGGTGCGGTTGTGCAGCACATAGACCGTGCCGTCCGGCGCGACCAGATCGACCTTCAGATCGCCCTGATAGGTATGCACGATGCTCACCGCCACCGGCGTGGTCGCTGAGCCGCTGCCGGTGCGGCCGGCGACGGTGATCGGGCTGTTGATCGTGGCGTTGTCGGCGATCGTGTAGTCGGTGGCGTTGGTGTAGGTCTGCGCGCCGCCGTTGCCCACCGTGTAGCTGCCGACCAGGCTCAGGCCCGAGAAAGCGGCATAGGCCTTCAGACGCACGTGATACGTGCCGGCGGTCGGAGCGGCGAACGTGCAGGTCTCGGCATTGCCGCCGGTGTACGGACGGCAGTCGTAGACCGTGTCGGTCGGCGCGCTGCCGAGCTTCACGTACATATCGACGTCGCCGGTCCCGCCGGAGGTCGTGAACACCAGATTGCTGGCACCCGTGGGCACCACCATCGTGTAGTTCAGCGAAGTGCCGGTGGCTGCCGTGAGGCCGGTGACCGGCACGCCGTTGCTCAACACGGTGCCGCCGCCGCCCGCGGTGACCGTCACCGAACTGGATTTGCTGTGGGTGGCGCCGCTGTTGTCGGTCACGGTGAGGGTGACCGTGTAGGTGCCGGCTGCGGTGTAGGTTTTGCTCGGGTTGGTCGCGGTGGAAGTGGTGCTGTCACCGAAGTTCCAACTGCGCGACGCAATGCTGCCGTCGCTGTCGGTGGAGGTATCGGTGAAGCTGGCCGTCAGCGCGCTGGTGGTGAAGGTGAAGTTCGCGACCGGCGGGACGTTGACGGTGCCGCTGGTGAGATCCGCCTGCCATGCGCCGCGGCCGTAGGTGCCGGCGGTGAGGATGTGCGGGCTGTTGTCCACTTCCAGATCGCTCACCACCAGGCCGCTGGGCAGACCGGTGGACATCGGCACGAAGCTGGCGCCGCTGTCGGCGCTTTCGTACACGCCGATGTCGGTGCCCACGAAGATGCGCTGCAGGTTGAGCGGATCGATCGCCACCGTATTCGCCGGCACGTCCGGCAGGCCGCCGCCGACGGCGGTCCAACTGCTGCCGCCGGCCGTCGAGACATAGAGCTTGGCGCCGCCGAACGCCGCGCGGGCGACGAAGACGCGGCTGGGGTTGGTGGGATCGATCGCGATATCCGCGACGCTGCCGCCGGGGTAATTGCCGGTCACGTCGGCCACGTTGGTGCTGGCGGCGTTGGCGCTGTAGTAGATCGAACCGGCGGTGGTGCCGGCGTAGACCGCGATATTGGTGCCGATCTTTTTCGCGGTGATGACCCGCACCGTGCCGTTGACGCGCGGGCTGACGGTGGTCCAGGTCATCGAACTGGCGCTGGTGGGCGCGCGCGAGACGTAATAACCGCCGACGAAGTGATAGCCGCCGGCGACATCGGTGGGCGTGACCCAGGGGAAGCCGCCGCCGGTCAGGCCGCTGCTGCCGGCGCTGGCGAAGGTGCCGGGTGCGCCGGACTGGGTCGAACGGTAGATCGACGGCGTGCTGCCGCTGGGGTAACCGTTCTGGAACACGATCGCCGCATTCAGATCGTCGATGGCGTTCATGAAGCCGTCGCCGTTGACGACGGTCAGATCCCAGACGTTCGAGGTCGTGCGCTTGGAGGATGAATTGTCCTGGGCGCCGCCGAAGACGATGTTCGGATCGGTCGGATGCACCACGATGTCGTAGTACTGGGTGATGTTGAGATTGGCGTTCATGTTCACCCAGCTCGACGCGCCGTTGTCCGAGCGCCAGACGCCGCCGTCGCTGCCGACCCAGATCCGGTTGGGATCGTTGAGCGAGTAGCGGACGACGTGGGTGTCCTGATGCACCTGCTGCGAGGTGCCCCAGGTCGATGTCAGGGTGGTGAAGGTCGCGCCGCCGTCGGTGGAACGCCGCGGGCGGATCGCGCCGACCATCACCGTGGTCGGATTGGTCGGATGCACCGCGAGCGTCAGGTTGTAGGTGCACTGGCCGTCGCAGGCCGTGGTGTTGACCGTGGCCCAGTTGCCGCCGGCGTCATCCGAGCGATACAGCGCGGTCGAACTCAGGGCGTAGATCACCCCGGGGCTGCTGGGCGACAGCGCCAGGCGCAGGCGCGACGAGGTGTTGGCGACCCCGAGCAGGGTCCACGTGGCGCCGCCGTCGGAGGAACGATAGACGCCGCTGCCCGGTGCGCTGGCGTAGACGGTGCTGGTGCCCGGCACCGCCACGATGTCCTCGACCTTGCGGTCCATGACCTGGGTCCAGGTCGCGCCGTGATCGGCCGAGCGGTAGATGCCGCCGTTGGCGTCGCCGCCGCCGTTGCAGCGGTCGCCGAAGCCGGCGGTCAGCACGACATTGGCGTTGGTCGGCAGGGTGATCATCGAGGTGACCACCGACAGCGCCATCCCTGTGTTGCGCGCCGACCAAGTGTTGCCGCCGTCGCCGCTGAGGAACACGCCCTCGCTGAGGTAACCGGCGCAGTCGCCGTCGTTGCGATCGCCGGTGCCGGCCCAGACGTTCTGCGGGTTGCCCGGTTCGACGAACAGCGCGCCGATCGACTGCGAGCCGACATCGGTGAAGGTGGGCGTCCACGAGACGCCGGCGTCGGTGCTCTTCCACACGCCGCCGTTGGCCGTACCGACGTAAAGGGTGCTGTCGTTGGTCGGATGCGGGGCGATGGCGTTGATGCGGCCGGATACGCGGCCCATCGTCCAGTTGCCCATGCGCATCGACGAGGGGCCGAGTTCGCGCCAGACTTCGCCGGCGGCGCGGCCCGCACTGGCCTCCCGGGCCATCTGGATGCGCAGGGTGCGCACCGCGTTGCGGCGCTTTTCGCCGGCGCCGCGGACCTTGTCGAGGCCTCTGGATTCGATCCACCAGCGGCGGCGCTGTTCGATCTGCCAACCCTCGTTGCCGGTGGCTTTGCTGCCGCGTGCCTGCGGGGGCGTCTGCTGCGCGGCGGCGATGCCGGCACCCAATGCACCAGCGACGACCATGCCGGTGAATATCATGAAAGTCGTACCAACCGATTTCGAACCCATCGTACTTGCTCCGTTGCGGTGAAGTTGCGGGTGACAGCTTTGGCACGGCGACTTTGGTTGCTGGCGCGGCCGGGGTCGCCGTGTCGTGCATGCACGAAGGGGCGGCAGCGCGTTGGTTTGGTTCGCTCGAGACCTTGCGGAGATTGCGCCGCAGGCGAAGCTGCGCGGATGTTACGGCATTCGCCGTGGGGCTTCGCGACGTGATGCGTGTTTCGCCCATAAGAATGCGTTATGTGCGCGGGTTTTCCATGCGGCTGCGGATGTTGTGCACCGCATCATGCGCCACGCATCGAGATCGCTATTTCGATGCGCATCGACGCCGGATCAACGCTGGATCATCGTCGCCTGCATGGTCGCGACGTGGATGCGATCGCTGTCGTTGGACGTCGTCACTGGGAATGCCCAGAGGTCGCCCTGGGTCACCATCAAGGTGCGGCCCGGCTTGATCACGCGGCCGCTGGCGATGAAGCGCGCGCCGGCGGCGGGGCGCAGCAGGTTGACCTTGAATTCGACGCTCAGCACATCGGCGCCGGCCGGCATCAGCGTGGTGGCGGCCAGACCGCAGGCGGTGTCGACCAGCGCCGCGGTCGCGCCCGCATGCAGGAAGCCGTTCTGCTGGGTGAAGTCTGCATTGAAGTCGAAGCCGATGTCCACGTCGCCCGGCGCCACCCGCAGCAGGGTCGCACCGAGCGTGCGCATCAGCGCCTGTCCTTCGAAGATGTCGCGGACGCGCGCGGCGAACGCGGGGTCGGGGACGTTGAATGCGGAACCGTCGAATGCAGCGCCTTCGAATGCGCTGTCGGTGTTCATTCTTTGCTGAAATCGCGGGAGAACTGCATCAGCGAGGTGGCGCCGCCTTCGCGCACGATCTTCAGATCGAAGCTCAGCGTGTCCGGCGGTGCGATGTCCACGGTGCCGACGTAATCGACCAGCGCCTGCTCCGGACCGGATCCAGGGTCGCCGGTGCGCAGTTCGCGCATGGCGATGTCGCGGCGCTGGCCGCTCAGATTGGCGACGGACGCCTGGACTGTCGCCGGCAGCGCGATGTCCTGGCCGTCCGGGCCCTGACGCACCGACACCAGCAGCATCAGCGTCTTGTCGCTGCGCTGGATGCCGTAGCCACGGGCCACGGCCTCGTTGAGGTTGGCGGTGCGCATCACGTTGGCGCGGAGGGTGACGTCGCCGATGCGGGTGACCGCTTCCTGCGGGGCGTCGATGCGCTTCGCCGGTTTCGGCGCGTCATCGCTGCAGGCGGACAGCAGCAGCGCACAGCACAGCAACAGGACGGTGAGCGGACGGGTCGTCAGAGTCATGGCGATGGCCTCAGTCGTTCGCGGCGGACAGCTGTTTGCCGCGCTCGGTTGCGTTGCGGATGGCGGCAGAGACCAGCGTGCGGAAGCCGCCGGCCTCGAAGGTTTCGACAGCGGCCTGGGTGGTGCCGCCCGGCGAGGTCACCCGGCGGCGCAGTTCGGCCGGGTCTTCGTCGGATTCGGTCAGCATCCGCGCGGCGCCCAGCACGGTTTCCTGCACCAGCATCCGCGCGGCCTCGGCCGGCAGGCCTTCGGCCAGGGCCGCGGCTTCCATCGCCTCGGCCAATAGAAAGATGTAGGCCGGGCCGCTGCCGGAGACCGCGGTCACAGCGTCCATCCGCGCCTCGTCGTCGATCCACACGGTCTTGCCGGCACTTGCCAGCAGATTCGCTGCACGTTCGCGGCCATTGGTGTCCACTTCCGTGCTGCCGAACAATCCGGTGACGCCGGCGCCCAGCAGCGCCGGGGTGTTGGGCATCGCCCGGACCACGGCGACGCCGCCGCCCAGCCAGCGTTGCAGCTGCGCGGCGGTGATGCCGGCGGCGATCGATACCACCAGCGGCCGTTCGGCCTGCGCCAGGGGCGCCAGCGCCTCGCAGACCGCACGCAGCACCTGCGGTTTCACCGCCAGAAGCCACAGCCCGGCGCCGCTGGCGGCCCCGGCGTTGTCGGCGCCGACGATCACGCCGAAGTCGCGGGACAGTGCATCGCGCAGGGCGTCGACCGGTTCGGAGACGCGGATGTCCGCAGCGGCGGTGCCGCGGGCGATCAGGCCGCCGATCAGGCTGCGGGCCATGTTGCCGCCGCCGATGAAGGCGATTTTCGATTCGTGACTCATATCGATTCGGAACTCATGCGGTCTTCGGGGGAGTGGAGGAGGGTGTTTTCGAGGCCCGCGGCCCGAAGAGCGCGCTGCCGATCCGGATCATGGTCGCACCTTCGGCGATGGCCAGCGCGTAGTCCTCGCTCATGCCCATCGACAAGGTGTCGACCCCGGCATGGCGGGCGGCGAGGGCGTCGAACAGCCCGCGCATCCGCCGGAACGCAGCGCGACGGCGGTCCATGTCCGGGTCGGGCGCGGGGATGGCCATCAGCCCGCGCAGCCGGAG
This sequence comes from Lysobacteraceae bacterium, assembly GCA_046598445.1. Lineage (GTDB taxonomy): Bacteria > Pseudomonadota > Gammaproteobacteria > Xanthomonadales > Xanthomonadaceae > Lysobacter_I. The sequence goes on along the minus strand of JBKJHV010000111.1, from coordinate 28,244 downwards.
TTCGGGTCGCCCGGCGATGTCGGCGGCAAGGGCGTCGATGTCTTCCGGCCGGCAGCCGTGCTTGCTGGCTTCGTCGTCGATATTCACCTGGATCAATACATTCAGCGGCGTCTGCCCGGGCGCGCGGTGCCTGGCCAGGGCTTCGACCAGCTTGAGCCGGTCCACGGTCTGCACCCAGTCGAACGCGGCGGCGGCGTCCTGGGCTTTGTTCGACTGCAGGTGGCCGATCAGATGCCATTCCAGCCCTAGCCCGCCCAGCGCCGGTTGCTTGGCGAGGGTTTCCTGGACGTAGTTCTCGCCGATGGCGATGCGATCTTCGACGGCGCTGCCGGCGCGCGCGCGCAGCGCCTCGGCCACGCGCGCGATCGCGTCGGCGGGCTGGGTCTTGGCGACCGCGAGCAGCCGCGGCATCGGCTTGCCGTCGGCGGCAGTCGCCATGCGTTCGAGGATGGCGTCGAGTGCGGGGTGGGGCGGGGCTGCGGACATCGTGGCGTGACGGGTTCGTGTCGTGGATGCGACGAGCGTCGCGGAATCGGCCTCGGAAGTCGAGCCCGCCCCGCCTATGCGCCCGGTGACAGCCTCGGGTCCGGGGCTATACTCGGAAGGTCAGTCGTCTTTCACATGTCCACACGACATCGCAACGCGGGGAGCTTGCATGGATATCGCCGAACTTTTGGCATTCTCGGTCAAGAACAAGGCTTCTGACCTGCACCTGTCGGCCGGCTTGCCGCCGATGATCCGGGTCGACGGCGACGTGCGCCGCATCAACATTCCGGCGCTCGACCACAAGCAGGTCCACGCGCTGGTCTACGACATCATGTCGGACAAGCAGCGCCGCGATTACGAGGAATTCCTCGAGACCGACTTCTCGTTCGAGATCCCCGGCCTGGCCCGCTTCCGCGTCAACGCCTTCAACCAGAACCGCGGCGCCGGCGCCGTGTTCCGCACCATTCCTTCCGAAGTGCTGACCCTGGAAGACCTGGCGACCCCGCCGATCTTCCGCGAACTGATCGACCAGCCGCAGGGGCTGATCCTGGTCACCGGCCCGACCGGTTCGGGCAAGTCGACCACGCTGGCGGCGATGGTCGACCACGTCAACAAGAGCGAATACGCCCACATCCTCACCGTCGAGGATCCGATCGAATTCGTCCACACCTCGCAGAAGTGCCTGATCAACCAGCGCGAGGTCCACCGCGACACCCACGGCTTCAACGAGGCGCTGCGCTCGGCGCTGCGCGAAGATCCCGACTACATCCTGGTCGGCGAGTTGCGCGATCTGGAAACCATCCGCCTGGCGCTCACCGCCGCGGAAACCGGGCATCTGGTGTTCGGCACGCTGCACACCAGTTCGGCGGCGAAGACCATCGACCGCATCATCGACGTGTTCCCCGCCGGCGAAAAACCGATGGTGCGCTCGATGCTGTCCGAATCGCTGCGCGCGGTCATTTCGCAGGCGCTGCTGAAGAAAGTCGGCGGCGGCCGCACCGCGGCCTGGGAAATCATGGTCGGCACCCCTGCGATCCGCAACCTGATCCGCGAGGACAAGGTCGCGCAGATGTATTCGTCGATCCAGACCGGCCAGGCCTACGGCATGATGACCCTCGACCAGCATCTGCAGGATCTGGTCAAGCGCAGCCTCATCACCCGCCAGCAGGCCAAGGGTTACGCGAAGGACAAGCGTTTGTTCGAATAATCGATGTCATTCCGAGTGCAGCGAGGAATCTGCTGTCATCTCGACGCATTAATGAAAGCAGATCCCTCGTTCCACTCGGGATGACAGGTATCAGGGTGTAGCCATTCAAGATCCGGAGTTTTCGCATGAGCACCATCGATTTCACCTCTTTCCTCAAGCTGATGGCGCACCAGAAGGCGTCGGATCTGTTCATCACCGCGGGCATGCCGCCGGCGATGAAAGTGAACGGCAAGATCTCGCCGATCACCCAGAATGCGCTGACGCCGCAGCAGAGCCGCGAGCTGGTGCTGAACGTGATGACGCCGTCGCAGCGCGAAGAATTCGAAAAGACCCACGAGTGCAACTTCGCGATCGGCGTGTCCGGCGTCGGCCGCTTCCGCATCAGCTGTTTCTACCAGCGCAACCAGGTGGGCATGGTGCTGCGCCGGATCGAGACCAAGATCCCGAGCATCGAGGAACTGGCGCTGCCGCCGATCATCAAGACCCTGGCGATGACCAAGCGCGGTCTGATCATCTTCGTCGGTGCCACCGGCACCGGTAAATCGACGTCGCTGGCGGCGATGATCGGCTACCGCAACCAGAATTCCTCGGGCCACATCATCACCATCGAAGACCCGATCGAATTCGTGCACAAGCACGAAGGCTGCATCGTCACCCAGCGCGAGGTCGGCATCGATACCGACAGCTGGGAGAACGCGTTGAAGAACACCCTGCGCCAGGCGCCGGACGTGATCATGATCGGCGAAGTGCGCACCCGCGAAGGCATGGACCACGCCATCGCCTTCGCGGAAACCGGGCATCTGGTGCTGTGTACCCTGCACGCCAACAATGCCAACCAGGCGATGGACCGCATCATCAACTTCTTCCCCGAAGACCGCCGCAGCCAGCTGTTGATGGATCTGTCGATGAACATCAAGGGCGTGGTCGCGCAGCAGCTGATCCCGACCCCGGACGGCAAGGGCCGCAAAGTCGCGATGGAAATCCTGCTGGGCACGCCGCTGGTGCAGGACTACATCCGCGACGGCGAGATCCACAAATTGAAGGAAGTGATGAAGGAGTCGACCAACCTCGGCATGAAGACCTTCGATCAGGCGCTGTTCGAGCTGTACCAGGCGGGCGAGATCAGCTACGAAGACGCACTGCGTTTCGCCGACTCGCAGAACGAGGTGCGGCTGAAGATCAAGCTCGCCCAGGGCGGCGACGCACGCACGCTGGCGGCCGGTCTGGACGGCGTGGAAGTGGCTGAGGTGCGTTGAGGCACCCGGGTGCTGTGAAGCCCCCCTCCCCAGCCCTCCCCCGCATGCGGGGGAGGGAGATTTGCGCGCAGCGCAAATGGGTGGGGGCGGCTTTGCGGAACCACCCCGGCGCCTGCTGGTCCTATCCCGGCCGATCGGTTTCAACCCCATCCCTCTGGAGCCTTCCCTTGACGGTGAGGGCTTGTGAGGCGCGGCCCGGTCCGGTTCGACACGTTAGAGTATGACCTTCACCCAACATCGGCCGCGGCAGCGGCAGCAAGGGCAACACCTGTGAACGCAGTGGTCCAGACAGCAGCAGAATCGTCATTGGAAGCGCCGGTCGTACTGACGCCGGTCAGCGATGGCGACCGCATCGTCGCCGCGCTGATCGAGAAAGGCCGGCTGAAGGAAGCCGATCTTGTGCGCGCCCAGCGCCTGCAGGAAGAAACCGGTAGCGAGTTGCTGGCGCTGATCGCGCGGCTTGGGCTGGTGTCGGAGCGCGACCACGCCGAGGCCTGCGCCGACGTGCTGGGCCTGCCGCTGCTGGCGGTGAAGGAACTGCCCGATCTGCCGCCGGAAGGGATCGAGCTGACCCTCAAATTCATGAAGCAGTTCGCGGCGGTGCCGGTGGGCGAGAGCGAAGCCCACGTCGCCGTGCTGATGGCCGACCCGCAGGACGCCTATACCCTGGATGCGATCCGCCTGGCCAGCCAGCGCGAAGTGCGGCCGCTGGTCGGGCTGCGCTCGGAGATCGGCGACCTGATCGAACGCTGGCACGGCCAGGGCCGCAGCGCGATGGGCGCGATCGTCGAAACCGCCGAGGGCGAAACCGGCGATGTCGACGATGTCGAGCATCTGCGCGATCTGGCCTCGGAAGCGCCGGTCATCCGCCTGGTGAACCTGATCATCCAGCGCGCGGTCGAGCTGCGCGCCTCGGATATCCATATCGAACCCTTCGAGAACCGGCTGAAGGTGCGCTACCGCATCGACGGTGTGCTGGAAGAGGGCGAAAGCCCGCCGGCCAACCTCACCGCCGCGGTCATTTCGCGCGTGAAGATCATGGCCAAACTCAACATCGCCGAGCGCCGCCTGCCGCAGGACGGCCGGATCATGCTGCGCGTGCAGGGCAAGGAACTCGATCTGCGCGTGAGCACGGTGCCGACCGCACACGGCGAATCGGTGGTGATGCGTCTGCTCGACCGCGAGACCGTGGTCTTCGACTTCCACAAACTGGGCTTCACCGACGAGTTCCTGCCGCAGTTCCAGCACGTGCTGCAGCAGCCGCACGGGATCATGCTGGTCACCGGTCCCACCGGTTCGGGCAAGACCACCACGCTCTACACGGCGCTGGCGAAGCTCAACACCCCCGACGTGAAGATCATCACCGTCGAAGACCCGGTCGAATACCAGATCGAAGGCATCAACCAGATCCAGGCCAAACCGCAGATCGGCCTCGACTTCGCGCATGCGTTGCGCAGCATCGTGCGTCAGGATCCGGACATCATCATGATCGGCGAAATGCGCGATCTGGAGACCTGCAAGATCGCGATCCAGTCGGCGCTCACCGGGCATCTGGTGCTCAGCACCCTGCACACCAACAACGCGGCCGGCGGCATCACCCGTCTGCTCGACATGGGCGTTGAGGATTACCTGTTGACCTCGACCATCAACGGCATCCTCGCCCAGCGCCTCGTGCGCCGGCTGGAACCCACCCACGCCGAGCCCTACGAAGCGTCGCCCGAGGAAATCGAGAAGTTCCATTTCCGGCGCTACCAGCCCGAAGGCACGATCTATCTGTATCGTCCGCGCGGCTCTGCGGCCGCGCCCACCGGCTATCTCGGCCGCACCACCATCATGGAATTCCTGGTGATGAACGACGAGATCCGCCGCGCGGTGATGCGTCACGCCGGCATGGGCGAGCTGGAGCAGTTGGCGCGGCAGGCCGGCATGCGCACGATGTACGAGGACGGGATCGTCAAGGCGCTGGCCGGGGTGACCACCATCGAAGAAGTCCTGCGCGTCACCGAGGACGCATGATGATGCCTGCATGAGGGTGTCCGCATGATGTGCGGCGGGATAGTTCTCCAGGCGCGCCCGATCCGGCGCGGGGCAAGGGTCTGCATGAGGGTTCGAGGATGAAGAAAGGAGCCGTGGTCGCGGTGTGCGCGGCCGTCGTGGCGGTGATCGTGGCCGGAGGCTGGTGGTGGATCGCCCGAGATCGTGGGCCCGTGGCCGATGTGCCCGATGCCGGCGATCAGCCCGCCAAACCGTTGTCCGCGGCGCAGCGCGCCGAACGCAGCGAGCGGATCAAGCAGGCCATCGCCCATCGCCGGCATCTGTGGCGCGAGGCCAGCTACATCGAGATCCGGCAGATGGCGACCGACGGCGATCTCGTCGCCCAGCGCAGATTGTCGGAAGTCTACGAAGACTGCAGGGCGCTCGATGGCGGCATGCGCACCGGCCTGCAATTGGTGGGGCAACTTTCCGCTGCCGACCGTAACGCTGTGCCGACGGTCGCGGCGATCAATCACGACAAAGCGCGGCTGTGCGGGCAGGCGAATGCCGATCTGCGCAAGAATCCCGCCGCCGCCGACTTCTGGCTGCACAAAAGCGCCAAGAGCGGCGATGTCGTCTCCGAAATGCGCTACTTCAGCCGTACCGTTCGCAAGCTCAGCCACAGTCAATACCGGTATTTCATCGACAAGGCCCGGGAGAGCGGCGATCCGGACGCGATCTTTGAGCTGTCGCTGCTGTTGCCCAAGCTCGACGGCACCTGGCCCGACCCGGTACAGGCGCCCGCGTTGCAAGGCCCGTCCGCCGAAGAAGCATGGATCGTGGCGGCGTGTCGCGCCGGCTACGACTGCGCCCGCGGTTCGCGGCTGATGACATTGATCTGCCTCAATGTTTTTGCCTGCGCCCAGCCGGACTACGAACGCCACATTTCCTCGGCCGGCACCCCGGAGCAGCATGCACGGCGCCAGCAACTGGTGGCGCTGATCCAGGGCAACATCCTCGCGCCGACGGCGAAGTGAAGGCCATGCCGAACCGTCCGGGGAACCTTCGCGCCGCGGGAGGTTCCCAATCCGGGCCGGTGGCCGATATGCTCCCGCGCTCGACCGCGATGGCCGACCGGCCATTACGCCCTTTCCGCTGACCCGACAGCCCGGTTCCCATGCCCCTGTACCGCTACAAAGCCCTGAACAGCCGCGGCGAAGTGTTGGACGGCCAGATGGAGGCCGCCAGCGACGCCGAAGTGGTGCTGCGCCTGCAGGAACAGGGGCATCTGCCGGTCGAGGCGATGCTGGCCTCCGCGGGCGGCGAGCTGGCGTGGCGAAGCCTGTTCAAGCCCAAGCCCTTTGCGGGCGCGCGACTGGTGCAGTTCACCCAGCAGTTGGCGACTTTGCTCGGCGCCGGCCAGCCGCTGGACCGCGCGCTGTCGATCCTGCTGGAACTGCCCGAGGACGAAGTCGCGCGCCGCACCATCCAGGACATCCGCGACGCGGTGCGCGGCGGCACCTCGTTGTCGGTGGCGCTGGAGCGCCAGCACGGCGCGTTCTCGCGTCTGTACGTGAACATGATCCGTGCCGGCGAAACCGGCGGCAGCCTGCACGACACCCTGCAGCGCCTGGCCGATTACCTCGAACGCAGCCGCGCGCTGCGTGGCCGCGTCATCAACGCGCTGATCTACCCGGCGATCCTGATGACGATGGTCGGTTTCTCGCTGCTGTTCCTGCTCGGTTACGTCGTGCCGCAGTTCGCGGTGATGTACGAGAACCTCGACACCGAACTGCCGCTGTTCTCGCGCTTCGTGCTGGCGCTGGGCCTGTTCGTGCGCGACTGGTGGTGGTTGTTCATCGCGATTCCCGCCGTGGGCGCGTGGCTGTTCGCGCGCAAATTCCGCACCCCGCAATTCCGCGCCCGTTTCGACGAATGGCTGCTGCGGCAGCGCCTCGTCGGGCCGATCGTCGCCAAGATGGAAACCGCGCGGCTGGCGCGCACCGTCGGCACTTTGCTCAGGAATGGCGTGCCCCTGCTCACCGCGATGGGCATCGGCGGCCGGATCATCGGGAACCAAGCGCTGATCGGCGATGTCGAAGCTGCTGCGGCCGAAGTGAAGAACGGCGTCGGTCTGTCCGTCGCGCTGGGCAAGGGCAAGCGGTTCCCGCGGCTGGCGCTGCAGATGATCCAGGTCGGCGAAGAGTCAGGTGCGCTCGATACCATGCTGCTGAAGACCGCGGACACCTTCGAGTCCGAAACCGGGCTGGCGCTGGACCGGATGCTCGCGGCGCTGGTGCCGGCGATTACCGTGATATTGGCGGTGGTGATCGGCTTCGTCATCATGGCCGTGCTGCTGCCGATGTATCAGCTCAGCGGTTCGATCTGATCGAATCGATCCGATCGAAGCCTTGCAAGGTCCGGCGCGCAAGCTTCAGTGTCGCGGGCTGCCCGCCATCGAAATTCCACTATTTTGCTTCTGAGAGCCTGTTCAAAATGCCCTACGCAAACCGATAAGCCCTTGTCATCCCGAACGCCCGCGTAGCGGGCGGAGGGATCTGCTGTTGTGGCAGCACAGGCGACAAGCAGATCCCGCCTCAGGCTTCGCCCTCGTTCGGGATGACAGCAACTACCAGATCCGAGATTTTGAACAGACTCCGAGCGTTCCCACTTCTGAATGGACTGACCGACATGCGCAATTCCCGCCCGTTCCGCCGTCCCGCACCGCGCCGCCTGCAGGCCGGCATGACCCTGATCGAGATCATCATCGTGATCGTGCTGATCGGCGGCGTGTTGGCGGTGATCGGCAATCAGGTGTTCGCGAACAAAGACAAGGCCAACCACCGGCTTGCCGGCATCCAGGTGGACAAAGTCGCCGCCAGCATCGAGCAATACAATTCCGATGTCGGCGAATATCCGCGCACGCTGGAAGACCTGACCACCGATCCGCAGCTCAACGGTTGGCTGGGTCCGTACGGCAAGGCCAAGGATCTGAAAGACCCGTTCAACAATCAGCTGCAGTACGCGGTGCCGGGCCAGGACAGCGATTTCGATCTGATCAGCTACGGCAAGGACAAGCAGCCGGGCGGCAGCAGCGTCGACGCCGATATCCGTTACGGCCAGCAGTAAGCGTTTCGCTGCGCCGTCGCTGCCGATCCGGTCCCCGCACCATGCTCTCCGACCGCGCCCGGCGCGACACCTCGCTGGCTCTCGTCGCGCGCCGTGCGGTGCAGGGCTTCACGCTGCTGGAAATCCTGATCGTGGTGACCCTGATCGCTGCGCTCAGTCTGATCCTGTTGGGTGCGATGAGCGGCGGTATGGACGGACTGCGCATGCGCTCCGCCGCCAAGGAACTCGCCACCGAACTGCGTTTCACCCGCGCGCAGGCCATCGCCACCGGCAGCGTGCAGCGTTTCGCCATCGTCCCGGACAAACGCAGTTGGACCGGCGCCAAAAATCGGCACGGCGAAGTGCCGAAGACGCTCGACGTGAAATTCATCGGCGTGCGTCAGGTGCAGCGGCGCGAAGACGAGGGTGTTGTGCTGTTCTTTGAAGATGGCGCCTCCACCGGCGGGCGCATCCAGCTCAGCCACAACAAGGCGATCTGGAACGTCGATGTCGCCTGGTTGACCGGCGAAATCGGCGTGCATCGCGGCGAGGCCGAACGATGAGCCGCACCGGCCGTATCGGGCGCTATGACACACAGCGCGGATACACGCTCATTGAAGTGGTGGTGGCGTTCGCGCTGCTCGCATTCGGCCTGACCCTGCTGCTGGGCTCGCTGACCAACGCGACCAAGCAGGTGCGGACGTCGACCGATTACGGCCGCGCCGCGCTTCACGCGCAGACGCTGCTGGACCAGGCCGGCATCGGTGAAGCCTTGGTCGTGGGCCAGCGCGATGGCGAACTCGAAGAGGGTCGCTTCCGCTGGGAAATGAGCGTCAGCCCGTTCCGCGACCCGTCGATGACGCGACCGCAGGGTCAGGTGCTGGGCGCACCGCAACTGCTGCAACTGGATCTGATCATGACCTGGGGCGAAGGCGGCCCGCGCAAGACCCTGCGCCTGCAGTCGCTGCGCCTGGTCACGCCGACCGACATCAATGCCGCCGGGGTGGTGCCATGACTTCGCGGTGCAGCAAGAACTTGCGACTTCACAGGCCGGCCGCGCGCGCCGCGCGTCGCGGCGCAATCGGTTTCACCCTGATCGAACTCCTGGTCGCCACCGTGCTGCTGGCGGCGGCGATGACACTCGGTTTCGCGACTCTGCGCGCCGCATCCGCCGCGGCGACGCGCGGCGAGCAGCAGTCGCAGCGCAACGAGCGCATGCGTGCGGTCGAAGGCTTCCTGCGCCGGCGCATCGCCTCGGCGCTGCCGATCGCTTACGACGTGGTCGAAAGCACCGGCTCGCCGGTGCGCTTCACCGGTGAGCCCGACCGCATCCGTTTCGTCGCCGATCTGCCGGCCTACCTCGGCCGTGGCGGCCCGCATCTGCACGACATCACCGTGGTCGAGGACGAGGACGGCCTGCGCCTGCAGATCGAATTCGCTGTGGTGCTGGCCAACGAGATCAACGCCGAGCGCAGCCCGCGCCCGCCCGAGTTGCTGGCCGGCGGCCTGCGCGAGGTGAAGATCCGCTACCGCGCGCTGGATGCGCAGAACCGGATCGGCGACTGGGAAGACACGTGGGAACAGGGCGACCGCATGCCGCTGCAGGTGCGGATCGACATCCTCGACGGCTACGGCGACCGCTGGCCGCCGCTGGTGGTGTCGCTGCCGCAGGCCGCCAGCTACGGCGGTTTCTCGCAGGTGCCGATTTGATGAAGATGTCCTGATGAAGATGTCCGGCCTGCGAGTCCAGCACATGCCTCCCCAGAGCCTGGGATTTCCGCCTTCGCGACGGTTTGCGCGCGGCGCGGCCCTGCTGCTGGTGCTGTGGCTGATCGTGATGCTGACGGCGGTGGTCGGCGCGTTCGCGCTGATCGCGCGGGTCGAATATCTGCAGGGCCGGGTGCTGAGCCACGGCGTGATCGCCGACCAGGCCGCGCGCGCCGGCCTGGACTATGCGATGACCCGGGTGGTCGATCTTGAGCCGACCCGGCAATGGCTGCCCGACGGCCGCGAATACAACTGGCGCTTCGGCGAAGCGGACGTGGTGATCACCCTGGTCGATGAATCCGGCAAGGTCGATATCAATGCCTCCGATCTGGATCTGCTCGCCGGCCTGATGGTGGCGGTGGGTGCCGAACGCGAGCCGGCGCGCAAGCTCGCCGCCGCGATCCTGGACTGGCGCGACGCCGACAGCCTGACCCAGGTGGAGGGCGGCGCCGAAGATGCCGACTACAGCGGCGATGATCTGCCGTACGGCGCCAAAGATGCGCCCTTCGAGACTGTGGCCGAGCTGCAGCTGGTGCTGGGCATGACCCCGGAACTGTTCGCGAAACTTGCGCCGCATCTGACGGTCTACAGCGGGCAGGGTCGTCCTTCCGAGCAATATGCGAGCGCCGAGGTGCTGCGGGCGCTGGGGGTCGATCCAGAACGCGCACTGGCCGAACGGCGGCGCCCGCGCCAGCCGGGCGAGGCCGGATCGCTCGTCGGTGTCGGCACAGGCACGTATAGTATCGATAGCCGGGCGCGGTTGCGTGACGGACGCGTGTCGGTTCTGCGCGCCGTCGTGCGCGCCGGAAACAGCGGACTGCCGGGCTCTGCCTACACGCCGCTGCGCTGGGAAGAAGGCGCGATCGTGCGATGAACTGCGCGACGGCCCGTTTCCCTGCCCGGTTCGTTTCCATTCCGGTACCCCGAACGATTCGGGGTGCTTTCACCTGTGGCGCGCCGCTCCGGTGGCGTGCCGTGCGATCGATCGAGGACTGCATCTGAGCACTACCGCCGACAACGCGACGACCACCAAAGCCTCGACGAAGCCGCAGGCCGGGTTCGCCCGTGCCTGGCCGGGGCTGCGCGGCTTCTGGGCCTGGTGGACGACTGCGCTGGCCAGCTGGCTGCCGCCGCGGCTGCGGGCGGTGTTCGGCCTCGCCCAGCAGCGGCTGCTGCTGCGCCGCCAGGGCGACACCCTGGCGCTCGCCCTGACCCTGCCGGCCCAGCCCGGCGAATCCCCGATCCGCGAGCTGACCGAACTGCCCTGGGACGCCGCTTTCGTCGATGGCGAACCGCTGTCGCGGCTACTGTCGCCGCGGATCAACAGCCTCCCGCGCTGGCTGCTGCTGCCCGAGCGGGGCGGCCTGCGTCGCCGGCTCTCGCTGCCCGCCGCCGCTGCCGATCGCCTGCGCGAGGTGCTGGGTTTCGAAATCGACCGGCAGACGCCCTTCACCCTCGCCGACGTGTATTACGACGCCCGCGTGCTGGGCCGCCGCGGCGACGGCCAGGTCGACGCCGAACTGATCGTGGTGCCGCGCGCCAATCTCGAGAATGCGCTCGCCGCACTCGGCGAGCCGCTGCTCGCCACCCTGGCCGGCGTCGACATGGCCGACGCCGACGGTCTGCCGCTGGGCGTGAACCTGCTGCCCGGCGCCCAGCGCCGCCGCCGCCGCGATCCGCGCGCGATCTGGAACTTCGGTCTGGTCGTCGTCGCGCTGGTCGCGCTAGGCGCCGGACTCTGGCAAATCCTGCACAACCGCGAAGCCGCGGCCGACGCCCTCGAAATCGAAGCCAAGCGCCTCAGCCAGCAGGCGGCGAAAGTCTCGGCGGAGAAGAAACAACTGGTGGATCTGGTCGAGGGCCTGCGCTTCCTGCAGGAGACCCGCAACGGCCGCCCCACCACCGTCGAAGTGCTGGATGAACTCAGCCGGCTGCTGCCCGACAGCACCTACATCGAACGGGTGAGCATCGAGGGCGAGCGCATTCTCATCGTCGGTCTCAGTTCGGAAGCGCCGCGCCTGGTCGAACGGCTGCAGGGCTCCAAACTGTGGCATTCGATGAATCTGACCGGCGCACTCATGCCGGATCCCACCAAGGGCAAGGACCGTTTCAACCTGTCGGCCGAACTCTCGGTCGCAGCGTCCGCATCCGCCGACGCGAAGAAACCGGCGCGGCCGCGCGCCCCAAACCCGGCGGGTGAGCCATGACCCCCGGCATGACGGCCGGCATGACCGCGGTGACCGCCCGCGAGCGCTGGATCGCCCTTGGTCTGTTGGCCGGCGTGCTGTTGGTGGCCTACTTCGCGCTGATCCATTCGTGGTGGACGGTGCCGATGCTGGAGCTGCAGGACCGCGTCGAGGGTCTGCAGGAGCGCGACGCCCGCGCCCGCGCCACGCTGGCGCAGGCCCCGGAGATCCGCAAACGCCTCGGCACGGTCCGCGAACAGGCGGCGCGGATACCCGGTTTCATGGCCGAACGCACCACCGAGCAGGCCACCGCCGGACTGATCCAGCGTCTGGATACCGCGGTGCTGGACGCCAGCCCGAAGAACCGCAGCTGCGCGATCCAGACCCGTTCGCCCATTACCGAACCCCGCAAGGAACGTTTCCCGCGCGCGGTCGTGCAGGTGCGCCTGCGCTGCGGCACGCCTGAACTGGCGGCGGTGCTGCATTCGCTGGAAAGCGGCTCGCCGCGGTTGTTCGTGGACAACCTGAACATCACCGCGCAGCGCTTCTATTTCACCCCTGAGCAGGCGCCTTCCAGCGGCGGCCTGGACGTCAGTTTCGACCTGTACGGTTATGTCTCGCCGCCCGCAGGAGGCAGCGCCGATGCGCGTCGATAGTCTCAGCCCCAAAACCTGGCTGCTGGCCGGCGTCGCCGGCTGGGCGGTGTGCCTGTGGACGTTCTCGCTGCTGGGTCTGGGTTCGCGCCTGGGCGAGGCGCCGGACGATACCCAACAGCAGCGGCTGCCTTCGACCACAATCCCGGGCGCCGACCGCCCGGGTGTGCAGGCGCAGTACGCCCAGATCGGCCAGCGTCCGATCTTTGCCGAAGACCGCAAGCCGCAGAGCTTCATCATCGACGGCAACGGCGAAGCCGCGCCGGTCAATACCCTGGATTACGTCCTCACCAGCATCCTGATCTCGTCGACCGTGCAGTTGGCGATCCTCAAGCCGCCGGCCGATGGCGCGAAGTCGGTGCGGGTAAAGGTCGGCGATGCGGTCGAGACCGCACCGCAGTGGAGTCTCGCCTCGCTGCAGCCGCGCAGCGCGGTGTTCCGCGGCCCGGACGGCGAAAAGACCCTGGAGCTGCGGGTGTTCAACGGCGTCGGTGGCGCCGTGCCGCCCGCCGCCGCGCCGACCGCGGTCATCAACGAGACGCTGCCCGGCCCGGGTGGCGTCGTACAGCCGCCGCCGGATGCCCCCCCACAGCAGCCGATGCCGCAGCCCGCGCCGGTCAGCGGCAATGTCTCGACCGACGCGCAGTTGGACGCGATCCGCAAGCGCATCGAAGCGCGTCGCGCCCAGATCCGCCAGCAGAATGCGCAGGAAGCGAAACCCCCTGCGCCGGCGCAAGTCCCGTGAGTCTCCGGCCATGAATCTCCGACCCTCCAACGGCATGCCTTTCGCCGCGATGCTTGCAGCGCCCCGCGCGCGAATCCACAGCACGTCGCCACGACCTGCGGCAGCACGCCGTTCAAGCAGTGCAGAACCCGGCCACGGTACCGGGACACACCTTTTGAGAATTCGATGATGAATCTGCGATCCACCGCCTCTGTTTTCTTCGCCGCCGCGCTCAGCACGATGCTGGTGGCCTGCGCCACCGGGTCACAGCCGCAGATCAAGCGCGCCGAGGGCAAACCGGGAAGTAGTCAGACGCGGGGCAGCCAGACGCAGGCCGGCGATCCCGTCACCAGCGAACCGCTGAAAAACGAGGCCGAAGTCGAAGACGGCCGCCCGCGCCCGCGGATCCGCCGCGGCAACGGCCAGGTCATCAACGCCGCCGCCGCCAGCGCGCCGCTGCCGGATATCGGTGGGACCAGCGGCGAAGTGCGCTTCAACTTCGAAGGCGAATCGCTGCATGGGGTGGTCAAGGCGATCCTCGGCGACATGTTGGGCCAGAACTACACCATCGCCCCGAACGTGCAGGGCACCGTCACCTATTCCACGCCGCAGCCGGTCGGTGCGGCGCAGGGGCTGTCGGTGCTGGAGATGATCCTCGGCTGGAACAACGCGCGGATGATCTACAGCGACGGCCGCTACAGCATCGTTCCGGCCGACCAGGCGCTGGGCACCGGCGTGGTCACTCCGCGCACCGGCTCGCCGCAGAGCGCCCGGGGCTTCGAATCGCGGGTGGTACCGCTGCGTTACGTCTCGGCCACCGAGATGGAGAAACTGCTCAAGCCCTACGCACGCCCCAACGCCATCGTCACCGTCGACTCCGGGCGCAACCTGCTGACCATCGCCGGCACCCGTGCCGAGCTGGAAAGCTATCTGCGCACCATCGAAATCTTCGACGTCGACTGGATGTCCAGCATGTCGGTCGGCGTTTACCCGCTGCAGTCCAGCAAGGCCAACAAGGTCGTGCAGGATCTTGAAAAAGTGTTCGGCGAGCAGAGCAAATCGCCGGTCGCCGGCATGTTCCGCTTCATGCCGCTGGACGGCGCCAACGCGGTGCTGGCGATCACTTCGCAGGCCGACTACCTCGACGACATCGAGGAGTGGATCGAGCGCATCGACGGCGCCGGCGAAGGCATGAAGCTGTATTCCTACGAACTGAAATACATCACCGCCAAGGAAATCGGCGCACGCCTCAGCGAAGTGTTCGGTGGCGGCAGCGGCGGACGTGGCGGCAGCGGCAACGACGGCGGCAATTATTCGCTGATTCCCGGCGGCCAGTCGAACGTGATCGGCGGCGGTTCCGACGGCGGCAAGGATGGTGGCGGCGACGTGGGCGGCAGTTCCGGAAGCGGCTCCGGCGGTCTGGGCGGCGGCTCGCTTTCGCTCAGCCAGAACCAGGGCGGCGGCGGCAGCGGCAGCGTCGTGCTGGAAGTCGGCGGCGACAAGGTCTCGGTGTCGGCCATCGAAGAGAACAACACCCTGCTGGTACGTTCCACCGCCTCCGCCTGGCGCTCGATCCTCGACGTGATCGAGAAACTCGACGTGCTGCCGCTGCAGGTGCACATCGAAGCGCAGGTCGCGCAGGTCACCCTGTCGGGCGAACTGGAATACGGCGTGAGCTGGTTCCTGGAAAAGGCCGCTACCGACAACGGCCTGCCGGACGTGACCACGCCGGGCCTGGGCACGCCGAGCAAATGGAGCACGCTGGGCGCAAGCATCGGCGGCGTCAGCGGGCCTGGCCTGGCCTGGACGCTGTTCAAGAATGACGCCGCAGCGGTGATCCGGGCGCTCGATAGCGTCACCGATGTGAAGCTGTTGCAGACGCCATCGATCCTGGTCCGCAACAACCAGGAGGCCACCCTGAACGTCGGCGACCGGATTCCGGTGGTGTCGACTTCGGTCAACCCGATTCTCGGCAACAGCAACAGCATCAGCCAGGTGCAGTACCTCGACACCGGCACGATTCTCAAAGTCCGGCCGCGCGTGACCCAGGATGGTGTGGTGTTCATTGAAGTGGTGCAGGAAATCAGCTCGCCGTCCGGCGCGCCCGATGCCAACGGCAACCGCACCATCAGTACCAGTCGCCTGAAAACCAGCGCGGTATCCCAGAGCGGCGACACCGTGCTGTTGGCGGGCCTGATCACCGACAACGACACCAAGGGTTCCCGCGGGTTGCCGGGCCTGACCCGGCTGCCGGTGATCGGTGCCCTGTTCGGCACCCAGACCAACAACAAGCGCCGCACCGAAATCATCATCCTGATCACCCCGACCGTCGTGCGTAACCAGCAGCAGCTGCGCGATTACACCGACGACTATTCGCGCCGTTTCCGCGCGATGGATCCGCTGCCGCCGCCGGGCAAGCTGCGCGCGGTGCCGGCGCAGCCGCACCGCTGAATGCCCGGGCAGTGAACATATTCTCCAGGAGCCGGCTGCCCAACAGCAGGCTGCCCGGAGCCAACAGCCCGTGAGTCAGCTGCCCGTCGTTCTGGTGCCGGTGGGCGTCGACGACGATGCCCTCGACGCCTGCCTCGCAGCGCTCGACGCCGGTACGCCCGCAGGTACCCGCGTGTGGCTGGCCGACGATGGCCAGGCCGGCCCGCGCGGCCTGGCCATCATCGAGCATTGGCTTGCGCGCACCGCGCTGCAGGCCGATTACACCCGCCGTCCGCGACCCCTCGGCGAAGCCGCGCATCTCGACGACATGCTCAAGGCCTGCGGCGATGCCGATGTGCTGGTACTCGCCAGCGACGCGGTGCCGTTTCCCGGCTGGGCTGCGCAACTCGTGGCCTGCGCCGCGCGCGATCCTGCCATCGCCACCGCGACACCCTGGTGCAATGCCGGCGAAACCGCGTCATGGCCGCGTGTGGGCGAAGTGATGCCGGTGCCCGCCGAGCCCCAGCGACTGGCGCGCGCAGCGGCGTCGCTGCCGCCGCATCATCCGGAACTGCCGGCGGCGGTGAATCATGCGGTGTTCCTGCGCGGCACCGCGAGGCGCAAGGCAGGCGGCCTCGATACCGCGAGCTACGTCTCCTCGTACGCCGCGCTGGTCGACCTGTCGCTGCGCATTGCCGGACTCGGCTGGCGTAACGTCTTGTGCGAAACCGCATTCGTCGCGCGCTGCGGCGAGGGCGTGCCGCAAGGCGACGATGTCGAAACCCTCGGCGTGCGCTGGCCTGCCTGGCACGCGCGGCTGGCGCAGTTCCTGATGCACGATCCGCTGCACGCGCTGCGCGCGGCGCTGGGGCATGCGTACGAAAGCACGGTGTTCGACAGCGCCGGACTGCGCACGCAGCCGGATCTGTTCGCGGAAGATTCGTCGGGGCCGGAGGCAGGCAGGGCTGGAATCATCCATGATTCCGACGTATGAAGCCGCTGACCGCAAAAGCAAATCCCCCCGTCGTCCGCGATGCGGCCGCCGACCCCCTTTTTCAAAGGGGGCAAGTGAGGCGCCGTGTTTCAGAAAATACCTGTGATTCGAACATGGACAATGATTGGAACAGAGCAGGCAAGCAGGACAGCGTCGGTAAATCAGGAACAGCCGGTACCTCAGAAACAGCCGGTACGTCAGAAACAGCCGGTACGTCAGAAACAGCCGGTACATCAGAAAGAGCCGATGAATCGAAAAGAAACAGCGATTACCCCCCTTTGAAAAAGGGGGGCAGGGGGGATTTGCTCTTCACCGGCCACAGATCCGTGAAGTCATGCCTGACCCATGCTGCGCAGAAGATCGGACGGAGCTGACGCATGACCTCGGACCCGCAGCCTTCCGTTTCCGACATCGCCGCCATCGTCGTGACCTATCAGAGCGCAGAGACCATCGCGGCCTGCCTGGAGCGCCTGCGCGTCGCCGAAGGAGTGGCGCAGGTCAGGGTGATCGACAACGCCTCCACCGACGGCACCCTGGAGATCGTGCAACGCCATGCGCTTGCGGACCCGCGCGTGCGCTTCATCGCCAACCCCGACAATCCGGGCTTCGGCACCGGCTGCAATCAGGGTGCGGACGACAGCGATGCACCGTGGCTGGCGTTCGTGAATCCGGATTGTCTGATCGAGACCGAGACCCTCGCGCGGCTGCGTGCGCATGCGCTGGGCTGCGCGCGCGAGGCGCTGCTCGGCGCCGATCTGGTCGACGAGGCCGGCGTGCGCGACGGTGCCGCGCGCCGTCGCGACCCCGATTTCGCCGCGATGCTGCGCAACGCCGCCGCGCGCAGACTCGATGTCGCCGTCGACGAGTCGCAAACGCTGCAAGCGGTGCCGGTGGTCTCCGGCGCGCTGATGTTCCTGCCGCGCACGCTGATGGCGCGGATCGAAGGCTTCGATCAGGGCTATCGCCTGCATGCCGAAGATCTCGATCTGTGCCGGCGCGCGCGCGATGCAGGCGCGTTCCTCGCGGTCGCCAACGATGTCCGTGTCGTCCATGTGCGCGGCGTGTCCAGCCGCTCGCGCCCAGTGTTCGTGGAATGGCACAAACACCGCGGGCTGGCGCGTTATTTCAGTAAGTTCGAATCGTCGCGTCGCAGCATGTTCGTCCGTCTATGCGTGTACGCGATGATCTGGGCACGATTTCCGCTGGCGGCGCTGCGGGCGATGGCGCGCTGATGCGGCGCGGTCTGCTGGTCGCCGCGTCGTTGCCCGCACTGCTGTTCGTGGTGTTCGTATGCAAGGCGGACACGCCGGCCCATGGCCCTTTCGACAAAACCGAGAGCGCCGAAATCGACCGCCTCGTGCGCGATGTCTGCCGCAAAGAGATCGTGCTGCTCGGCGAGGATGCCAGT
This sequence comes from Lysobacteraceae bacterium, assembly GCA_046598445.1. Taxonomy (GTDB): domain Bacteria; phylum Pseudomonadota; class Gammaproteobacteria; order Xanthomonadales; family Xanthomonadaceae; genus Lysobacter_I. The sequence goes on along the minus strand of JBKJHV010000111.1, from coordinate 10,051 downwards.
CACGGCGGCGGACGCACGTTCGAGATCAAGACCGAAATCCTGAAACGGCTGGTGTCGCGCTGCGGCTTCGATGCGGTGCTGTTCGAGAGTCAGTTCTACGACATGCTGGATGTCGAACATGCGCTCGCCGACAGAACCGCCACACCGGCGCAGCTGGCCGGCGCCATTGGTGCGCTGTGGGCGCGTGCGGAAGAATCGACGCCGCTGATCGATTTCCTGTATCGCGAAAGCATGGCGAGTCGCATCCGCGTGGCCGGCATCGACCCGCAGGTCGGTGGAATCATGGGCGACTATTCCAAGCGACGACTCGGTGGCGCGCTGGCCGGGCCGCTCGCGGGCGCGCGTCGCGATGAGTGTCGGCGCGAGATCGACATGCACAACGGCTGGCAGTACGACGATGCGCACCCGTTCGACGACGCGGCGCAGCAGCGACTGCGCGGCTGCGTCGACGAAATCCGCGCGGCATTGATCGCGCAGGGCGCGGACCCGGCATCCGAAACCGCAGCGATGGCGGCGGCGTATTCGCGCTATTTCGACATGGCGATGAATGGCGATGGCAATCAGCGCGATCTCGGCATGTACGAGAACATCCAATGGCATCGCGGGCGCTGGCCGACAGGCACGAAGCTCATCGTCTGGTGCGCCACTGTGCATGCGGCGAAGGCACTGCACGGGCTGGCGACCGACATGACACCGATGGGGCGCCATCTTCATGTGGCCTACGGCAAGCGCGCCGCAGTGATCGGGTTCACCGCGCTGTCGGGGCGCTTCGGCAACCCCGGTGCAGGCGGCGAGCCCAATATCCTGCAGCCCGCGGAAGCCGGCGCGCTCGAGAACGTCGTGCTGGCGGGCAGCGATGCGGGCCTGCGCTATGTCGACCATAAACGGCTCCGGCGTTTTGGCACGATCGTGTCGCGCCCGATCAACTACCGGAAGCAGCATGCGGCGCCGTGGGCGGAGGTTGTGGACGGCATGATCGTGCTGCGCGAGGAGCGGGCGACGACACCGTCGTCACCTTTGTAGAGCAGCCGGCCCGGGACGAACCGGACGCGCGGCGAAAATCGAGGCCGCGCCTGCGGCTGATGCCAATGTATCGCCTGGGTTTTGAACGCCTCTCGCGAGAAAGAGCAGCGGCCTCAAGGTCGCTCTACAAAGGCGCACGAAGCGCTGCAGCGCTGCTTCCGCGACAGGCCGGACTGTCGACGCACGCCGCGGTGTGTCCGATACTGTGCTTGCGCGGTACGTTCGCGCTTTTGAAGCCGATTGTTCGAGCAACCGCTCGCAGGGGAAATTGAACATGCTCGATCCTGGCCGTTGCGCCAACTGCGACCGCGCCATCGAAGGCGCGGGCCAGAAGTTCTGCCCGGCCTGCGGCCAACCCACGCCGGCGCATCGGATCGATTGGCATTTCCTTGGGCACGAACTCGAGCACAGCGTGCTGCACATGGACCGCGGCATCCTGCACTCGCTCAAGAACCTGATGCTGCGGCCCGGTCACTTCATCCGCGACTACATCGAAGGGCGGCGCGCGCGTCACATCAAGCCGCTGATGCTCATCATGATTCTGGCGGCCGCGCTGGTGTTTCTCGCCAAATACTTCCTGGAAGGCGATGTGCTCGCCTCGGCCGTCTCGGTGGGCGGTGGCGCGGCTACCCGCGCAAGCGCGGAAGGCCAGGTCGATCCGGCGCGCTTCTTCAAGGCGTTCGGGGCCGTGACGGATTGGATGAACCGGAATTACGCGGCAGCGACCCTGTTGTTGCTGCCGTTCGAAGCCGCTGCGTTCAAACTCGCGTTCCGCCGCGTCGGGAATCTGAATTACCCGGAATGGCTGGTCATCACCACCTTCCTGACCGCGCAGACCTTTGTCGTCATGGCGTTTGCGGTTCCGCTGGAACACTGGTTTCCGCAGGTGCGCGCCTGGGCGTTGTCGCTGGCCGTCGTCTACAGCATCTTTTCTCTGATGCAATTCTTCAGACCGTATCCGCGCTGGAAAGCCGTGTTGCGCAGCCTGCTCGGTTTCGGACTCTTCATGCTGATCAATATGGCGTTCGGCCTCGTTCTGGCGGCTGTCGTGCTCGCGCTGCCCGCCCAGCACTGACCGGCGGCGCGCGATTCAGCGGTAACGATTGATCTCGTCGCGCAGCGTGCGCGCCGCCGTTGCTGCGGCTTCGGCATAGTCGTCGCCCTTGGATGCGTACAGGATCGCCCGCGACGAGCTGATGATGAGGCCGGTGCCGTTGACGGTACGCGCGTTGGTCACCACCGCCTCGACATCGCCGCCCTGCGCGCCGATGCCGGGTACCAGGAACGGCATCTCGCCGACGATGGCGCGGACTTCGCGCAGCTGCTCCGGCCACGTCGCGCCGACCACCAGCGCGCAGTTGCGGTTCGCGTTCCAGTCGCGCGCGATCTTCTCGGCGACGTGCTGGTACAGCGGACGCCCGCCGATGACCATGTCCTGCAGGTCGCCGGCGCCCGCATTGGACGTGCGGCACAGGATCACCACGCCCTTGTCGGCGCGGTCGAGGAAGGGCTGCACCGAATCGCGGCCCAGATACGGATTGACGGTCACCGCATCGGCGCCGTAGCGGTCGAAGGCTTCGCTTGCGTAGTGCTGGGCGGTGCTGCCGATGTCGCCGCGTTTGCTGTCCAGAATCACAGGGATATGCGGGTAGCGGAAACGCATGTGCATGATCAGCATGCGCAGCGCTTCTTCGGCATGCGCGGCGGCGAAGTGCGCGATCTGCGGTTTGAAGGCGCAGGCGTATTCCGCGGTGGCGTCGACGATGTCGCGGCAGAAGTCGAAGATCGCGTCGTGGTCGTTGACGAACTTCGCCGGGAACTTCGCCGGCTCGGGATCCAGACCGACGCAGACCAGCGAATCGGCGTGTTCCCAGCGGTCGCGGAGTCGGTCGATGAAACCTCGCATCGGGTCGGGCGTCTTCATGGTCTGGATGTCGGTCATGATTTCAAAGATGCGTGCTGTTCGTAAGGATGCCTGATGCCCGATTCGGCCCTGATCCGGTGAACTGTGCCTCAGTTCGGGAAAGTCGTCTTCGCCGAATGCGAAACGCCCGCCGTGAAGGCGGGCGCAGGTCTCACTTCAATGCCTTGAAGCGCAGGCGGTGCGGCTTGGCGCCTTCCTCGCCGAGGCGACGTTTCTTGTCGTCCTCGTATTCGCGGTAGTTGCCCTGGAAGAACTCGACGTGCGAGTCGCCCTCGAACGCGATGATGTGGGTCGCGATGCGATCGAGGAACCAGCGGTCATGCGAGATCACGAAGGTGTTGCCCGGGAACTCCAGCAGCGCGTCTTCCAGCGCGCGCAGGGTTTCGATGTCGAGATCGTTCGACGGTTCGTCGAGCAGCAGCACGTTGCCGCCCTGGAGCAGCGTCTTCGCCAGATGCAGGCGACCGCGTTCGCCGCCCGACAGCGTGCCGACCTTCTTCTGCTGGTCCTGACCCTTGAAGTTGAAGCGACCGATATAGGCGCGCGACTGGATCTCGATGCCGTTGATGTTGAGGATGTCGAGGCCGCCGGACACTTCCTGGAAGACGTTGTGGTCGCCCTCGAGCTTGTCGCGGCTCTGATCGACGTAGGCCAGCTTCACGGTCTGGCCGGTGATGATCTCGCCCTTGTCCGGCTTCTCCATGTCCATCAGCATCTTGAACAGAGTCGATTTGCCGGCGCCGTTGGGGCCGATGATGCCGACGATGGCGCCCGACGGCACCAGCATGCTGAAGTTGTCGATCAGCAGGCGGTCGCCGAAGCTCTTCGACACGTTCTTGAATTCGACCACCGAGTTGCCCAGGCGCTCGCCCGGCGGGATGAAGATTTCGTTGGTTTCGTTACGGCGCTGATAGTCGACCGACTGCAGCTCTTCCAGGCGCGCCAGACGCGCCTTGCCCTTGGTGCGACCGCCCTTGGCGTTCTGCCGCGACCATTCGAGTTCGCGCTGGATCGCTTTCTGGCGCGATTTTTCCTGATTGTCTTCCTGCTTCAGGCGGTCGCCCTTCTGCACCAGCCAGTCGGTGTAGTTGCCCTTCCACGGAATGCCGCGGCCGCGGTCGAGTTCGAGGATCCACTCGGCGGCGTTGTCGAGGAAGTAGCGGTCATGGGTGACGGCGACCACGGTGCCGGTGTAGCGGGCGAGGAACTGTTCCAGCCATTCCACCGATTCGGCGTCGAGATGGTTGGTGGGTTCGTCCAGCAGCAGCATGTCCGGCTTCTGCAGCAGCAGGCGGCACAGGGCGACGCGGCGCTTCTCGCCGCCCGAGAGTTTGCCGACGATCGCATCCCACGGCGGGATGCGCAGCGCGTCGGCGGCCACTTCCAGCTGCTGCTCCAGCAGGTGGGCGTCGTTGGTGGCGAGGATCGCCTCCAGACGCTGCTGTTCGGCGGCGAGTTTGTCGAAGTCCGCGCCTTCCTCGGCGTAGGCCTCGTAGACGCGGTCCAGCGCGGCCTGGGCCTGCAGCACCTCGCCGACGCCTTCTTCCACCGCTTCGCGGACGGTCTTGGTCGGGTCCAGCTCGGGCTCCTGGGCCAGATAACCGACCTTGATCCCGGCCTGGGGGCGGGCTTCGCCCTGGAAGTCTTTGTCGATGCCGGCCATGATCTTCAGGACCGTGGATTTTCCGGCGCCGTTGAGGCCCAGCAGGCCGATCTTGGCGCCCGGGAAGAACGACAGCGAGATGTCCTTGATGATCTGGCGTTTCGGCGGCACGACTTTGCTGACGCCGTTCATGGTGTAGATGTATTGCGACATGGGGGCTTCCGGTGAGACGCGACGCCGGCTCGATGGGAGCTGCGCGCCGCCAGTGGCGGGCAGCGGCGACCTGCGCAGGGCAGGGGCCGCGAAGAGGAATCTGGGGTTGGCGGCGATTATACCGGCCCGCGCCCTGACCACGGCAGGCCCGGATGCGCTGCGTGTCGGCTCGAAGGGCAGGGCTCGATAGGCCAGGCCGGCTGAATGCCGGTTCACGCCTCCGCGGATGGGATGGAACACATTCAGGTTCTCCGCACCATTCTCGGCTCGTCCCAACCGCCCCAGAGTGAGGCACCGCATGAAACGCACCAACCGCATCCTTCCGGTCCTGGCCCTGGCGATCGCCGCCGCTGTATCCATGCCGGCGATGGCCCGCGACCACGGGCGCCGGGACCACGACGATCGCGACGACCGCCGCAGCGAATACCGCAACGATCACCGTTACGACCGTCGCGATGACCGCTATTACGACGACCGCCGCCATGGCCGCGACCGCGTGGTCTACGTGGCCCCGCGCTACGCACCGCCCCCGCGAGTGGTCTACCGCAACGGCCCGCCGCAGCACGCCTATCCCCGCTGGTCGCGCGGCGCCCGCTACGACACCCGCGGCTATGCCCCCACCTACGTGGTGCAGGACTACGGTCATTACGGACTGCGCCAGCCGCCCCGCGGCCATCACTGGCGTCGCGACGACCGGGGCGACTTCATCCTCGTTGCCGTGGCCACAGGCCTGATCGCCAGCGTGATCTTCCGCTGAGTCATCGCAGCCGAGCCATCGGTTCGGGCAAACCATACGGTATGCAATGCAACGGCGCGCCCTACGGGGCGCGCTTTTTTTGGGCCGGGCCGCGCCCGACGGTGGGCTACAATGGCCGGATCATCCTGCCCCCCGGAGTCCCGATGTTCCCGCGCGACAGCCGTATTGAAGATTTCGATCCCGAATTGGCCGCAGCGATCGCAGCGGAGAACCGTCGTCAGGAAGATCACGTCGAACTGATCGCATCCGAGAACTACGCCAGCCCGCGGGTGATGGAAGCGCAGGGCAGCCAGCTCACCAACAAGTACGCGGAAGGCTATCCGGGCAAGCGTTACTACGGCGGCTGCGAATACGTCGACGTGGCCGAAACGCTGGCTATCGAACGCCTCAAGCAGCTCTACGGTGCCGACTACGCCAACGTGCAGCCGCATTCCGGTTCGCAGGCCAATCAGGCGGTGTACTTCTCGTTGCTGAAGCCGGGCGATACCGTGCTGGGCATGTCGCTGGCGCACGGTGGCCATCTCACCCACGGCGCCAAGGCCAACATCTCCGGCAAACTCTTCAACATCGTGTCCTACGGCGTGAACGACGCAGGCATGATCGATTACGACGAAGTCGAGCGCATCGCTCTGGAAAGCAAGCCGAAGATGATCATCGGCGGCTTCAGCGCCTACTCGCAGATCGCCGACTGGGCGCGCTTCCGCGCCATCGCCGACAAGGTGGGCGCGTATCTGTTCGTGGACATGGCGCACGTCGCCGGCCTCGTCGCCGCGGGCGTGTATCCGAACCCCGTGCCTCACGCGCACGTCGTCACCTCGACCACCCACAAGACCCTTCGCGGCCCGCGCGGCGGCTTCATCATCTGCAAGGCCAACGAGGAGATCGAGAAGAAATTTCAGTCGCTCGTGTTCCCCGGCCTGCAGGGCGGCCCGCTGATGCACGTGATCGCGGCCAAGGCGGTCGCGTTCAAGGAAGCGCTGCAGCCGGAGTTCAAGACCTACCAGCAGCAAGTGGTGAAGAACGCGCAGGCGATGGCGAACACCATCATCGCCCGCGGCTACAAGATCGTTTCCGGCGGCACCCAGAACCATCTGATGCTGGTCGACATGATCGGCAAAGGCATCACCGGCAAGGACGCGGAAGAAGCCCTCGGCCGCGCGCACATCACCGTCAACAAGAACGCCGTGCCCAACGATCCGCAGAAGCCGGTCTACACCTCCGGCCTGCGCATCGGCACCCCGGCGGTCACCACCCGCGGCTATCTGGAAGCGGACTGTGTGGCGCTGGCCGGTTGGATCTGCGACGTGCTGGACAACCCGACCGACGAAGCCGTGATCGCTCGCGTGCGCGACGCGGTGACCGCGCAGTGCCGGCAGTTCCCGGTCTACGGTTGATTGCAGAGCTTCCGTAGGGTGGGCCCCGGCCCACCATCGCGGCGGTAGACATCGCGATATCGATAAGGAGATTGGTGGGCCAAGGCCCACCCTACGCCAGCCACTATGCACTGCCCCTTCTGCCAGCACGACAACACCCGGGTCATCGATTCGCGCGTCAGCGAAGACGGTGCGACGATCCGGCGTCGGCGCGAGTGCGAGGCCTGCGGCGAGCGCTTCAGTACGCTGGAAACGGTGGAACTGAAGCTGCCGGCGATCATCAAGGGCGACGGCCGCCGCGAGCATTTCGACGCGCGCAAGCTGCGCCACGGCTTCGACCGTGCGCTGCACAAGCGCCCGGTGTCGGAAGAACAGATCGAATCCTCGGTGCGCGCGGTGGTGCATCAGCTGCGGATGACCACCGAGCGCGAACTGGCATCGCGTCGCGTCGGCGAGTTCGTGATGGCGGAGCTGCGCAAGCTCGATCACGTCGCCTTCGTGCGCTTCGCGTCGGTTTATCGTTCGTTCGAGGATGTGGCCGATTTCCGCGAAGAACTCGACCGTCTCGAACGCGAGTTGCCGTCGGAAACCCAATTGCCGCTGCTCGGCGGCGAGGTGGTGCCGTTTGATCGGCATGCTGATCGGCATGCTGATCGGCACGCCGATAAAGACAAGAAGAAGCGTTGAGCAAAATGAGTTCCGCAAACGCTGGGGCCAACGGATTCACCGCCACCGATCACGCGATGATGGCGCACGCGCTGCGCCTGGCCGAACGCGGCGCGTACACCACGCGGCCGAACCCGATGGTCGGTTGTGTGATCTCGCACGGCGACGAGGTGGTCGCGGAAGGCTGGCATGCGCAGGCTGGCGGCCCGCATGCCGAAATCGTCGCGCTGCAGGCTGCGGGCGACCGCGCGCGCGGCGCCACGGCGTACGTGACACTCGAACCCTGCGCGCACACCGGCAAAACCGGGCCCTGCGCCGACGCGCTGGCCGCGGCGGGCGTCGCCCGCGTGGTCGCGGCGATGCGCGACCCGTTTCCGCAGGTGGACGGCGTCGGTTTCGATACGCTCAACGCGGCCGGCATTGCGGTCGAATACGGGCTGATGGCCGATGCCGCGCGGCGCCTGAATCAGGGGTTCCTGTCGCGGATCGAGCGCAAACGGCCGTGGGTGCGGGTCAAGCTCGCGACCAGCCTCGACGGCCGCACCGCGCTGGCCAACGGCGATTCGAAGTGGATCAGCGGCGAAGCCTCGCGTCGCGACGTGATGCGCTGGCGCGCGCGCGCCGGTGCGCTGCTCACCGGTGCCGGTACCGTGCTCGCCGACGATCCGCAGCTGACCGTGCGCTTCGAAGACGGCGACGACACTCCGTTCCTGCCGCCGCTGCGCGTGGTGCTGGATCCCGGGCTGGCCACGGTCGGTCGCGGCCACATCCGCGCCGGCGAAGCGCCGACGCTCTATATCCATGCGCCCGAGGCCAAACCGCCGCGCGGTTTCGATGCCGCGCACGTGTCGGTGGCGATCCGCGACGGCATGCTGGATCTGGCCGCGGTGCTGCACGTGCTGGCCGCGCGCGAGATCAACGAAGTGCAGGTCGAAGCAGGCGCCACTCTGGCCGGTGCGCTGCTGCGCGCGGAACTGGTCGACGAAGTACTGCTGTACGTGGCGCCGGTGCTGCTCGGTGCCGCCGCCCGCCCGCTGTTCGACGGTCTGCGCATCGACGAGATGCAGCAGCGCCTTCGTCTGCATACCGTGGAAACGCGCCGGCTCGGCGACGACATGCGCCTGCTGTTGCGGCCGGAGCGCACACTTTGACGCAAGCCATCATTGGCACTGACGGAATCGCAGCATGTTCACCGGATTGATCGAAGGCGTGGGCCAGGTCGCCGCGCTCGAACCGCGCGGCGGCGACGTGCGCCTGCGCATCGCCGTCGGCAGTCTGCCGTTCGCCGATGTCGCGCTGGGCGAAAGCATCGCGGTCAGCGGCGTGTGTCTGACCGTGATCGAATTCGATGCCGAATCGTTCGCAGCCGATGCTTCCACCGAAACCCTGAGCCTGACCACGCTCGGCAGCATGATCGTGGGGCAGACAGTGAATCTGGAGCGCGCCATGCGTCCGACCGACCGCCTCGGTGGGCATCTGGTCAGCGGCCACGTCGATGGCGCCGGCCGGGTGCTGTCGATCCACGATGACGCGCGTGCGCAGCGATGGCGTTTCGCCGCGCCGGCGTCGCTGTCGAAATACATCGCGACCAAGGGCTCGATCTGCGTCGATGGCGTCAGCCTCACCGTGAATGCGGTCGACAGCCAAGGCTTTGAAGTCGCACTCATTCCGCACACCGTCTCGCACACCGCGTTTTCGTCGACGCGCGTCGGCGATCCGGTCAACCTCGAAATCGATCTGGTCGCGCGCTACGTCGAGCGGCTGCTGTCGGCAAGGGAACACCCATGAGTTTCGCAAGCATCCCGGAGTTGCTCGAAGAAATCCGCGCCGGGCGGATGGTGGTGATCGTCGACGACGAGGACCGCGAGAACGAGGGCGACCTGTGCATGGCCGCCGAGCTGGTCACGCCCGAGGCCATCAACTTCATGGCCAAGCACGGGCGTGGTTTGATCTGCCTGACCTTGACCGAGGAACGGATCTCGCAACTGGCGATCCCCATGATGGTCGCGCAGAACAAGGCGCCCATGGGCACGGCCTTCACCGTCTCGGTCGAAGCGCGCGCCGGCGTCTCCACCGGCATCAGCGCCGCAGACCGCGCGCACACCATCCGCACGGCGGTGGCGCCCGACGCGCGGCCCGACGACTTGGTGTCTCCCGGCCACGTCTTCCCGCTGCGCGCCCGCCCGGGCGGCGTCCTGGTGCGCACCGGCCAGACCGAGGGCTCGGTCGACCTGGCGCGCCTCGCGGGCCTGGAGTCCGCCGGCGTCAACTGCGAGATCATGAACGAAGACGGCACCATGGCTCGCATGCCGGACCTCGAGCAATTCGGCGCCACTCACGGCCTCATGATCGTCTCGATCGCCGACCTGATCGACTACCGGCTGCAGCGCGAGCGGCTGGTCGAGCGCATCGCCGAGCACCCGATGACCATTCCGGGTGCCAGCAAGGATTGGCGCGGCATCCTTTACCGCACCTCGGTCGAGGACACCGAG
>JBKJHV010000059.1:0-3503 GCA_046598445.1 Lysobacteraceae bacterium | reverse complement strand
GTAGAACTTCGGCGACGTGCTGAGGTGATAGACGACATCGCCGCTGCGCAGGCCGGCGATGCGTTCGGCCAGCGACTGCATCGAGGCATCGTCATCGAGCGATGCCGGCTGGTACTGCACGCGCGCCAGCAGCGCCTGCAGGGTGGCGTCGTTGCGCTGTTCCGAAGGCACGAAGCGCGCGATGGCATCGGCGACGAAGACGCGGAAGGCATCGTCGTCGAGCGCGCTGCGCGCAGTGCCGAGAATCCGCATCGACGCGGGCAGCAGACCATCGCTGTGCAGTCCGTACAGCGATGGCAGGAGCATGCACTGGGCGAGGTCGCCGGTGGCGCCGAAGATCGTCAACAGAGTGGCGGGGGTGGATGCGGTCACAGGCGTGGTCATCGGGTCGAATGCGCAAGCGTAATGGGGCCGGCATATGCGGCGCGATGCATACGATTGCACCGCATCGCTGCGCGCGTGGGATCGCTGCGGCTTGAATCTGTAGTGTCGCGCATGCGCATGCGCGGCTTGCGCGCACCCTCACACGCAAACGCGACGCGGATGCGCCCGCCAAAGTTATTGACGCGATGCAGCATGGATAATCGTAAGTAAAATCATGATGTTAGTGCCATCTTTTACCTCAAGATGACAACGCTGTCAATTAGACGTAGAGTTGCGGCGCCGTGGCGGACACGCGATGCAGGGGGCTGGTGTCGCGCCACGGCTGGCCAAGCAAAAGCCAAGTCAAAAGTCGTTCCAACCCCACTCGACAAAGCGTCGCAGACGCAGGGAGAAGTTGAAGATGCATCGCATACGCACATGGTTAACCGGTCTGGTCGTGCTGCTGACTGCTTTCGGGTTCCAGGCCCGCGCGCAGTCCACGGATTACAGCCGGGGCGTCGACGTCAGCGGTTCCACCGCAGTGATCTGGTTCAAGGCGAACGTCGCCGTTCAATGGGTCGATCTGCACTACAACCTGGCCAGCACCGGGCAGCAGAATTTCAGGATGTCCTACAACGGCGGCAGCGCCCGCTACGAGAAATCGATCAGCCCGGTGAGCACCGGGCAGGCACTGAGTTATTCCTTCACCTACGGCGATCCGGGCCGCGACACGCCCTCGTTCAGCACCACGATCGGCGGCGGCACCACGCCCACCGGCCGCGTCTGTTTCTACGAGAACGCCAATTACGGCGGCGCCAGCCTGTGCTCGGACGTGGATTCGAGCTGGATCGGCACCGCATGGAACGACCGCGCCTCGTCGGTGAAAGTGCAGGCCGGATACGAAGCGCAGCTGTATCGCGACGTGAACTACGGCGGCGGCTTCATCGCGGTGACCGGCGACGTGCCGGACCTGGGCGCACGCGGCTTCAACGACCAGACGTCATCGTTCAAGGTCGCGCCGACCAGCACCGGCGGCACGTGGAACGAGCGGACGACCTTCGTCGTCCAGAACCTCACCCGCGGCCGTTGGGCGAACAACAACGTGTATTACGCGATCATCGGCAAGAGCTGGCAGACCGGTCAGTTCGTGTGGATCAACGCGGCGGGCCAGCAGATCCCGATGTCGGATGCCGACAACGGCGCGCTGGTGAAGAACGGCGAGCGCTACAGCAACTATTTCCACCGCGTGTCCGATCTGCCGGCGGTGACCATCGCGCCGATCAACTCGGCGCGCATCCTGCTGTCGGTCGGCAGCCCGATGTACATCAAGGTCGTGCGCGACGGCAACGGCAACATCGGCTACGCCGGTGCGAACATCGAGAACCCCAGCGATCCGAACCTCGATGTCTACTTCGATTTCGGCGAAATGGCGATCCTGCCGAGGACCGCGCCGAATCCGGGCATCTACGTCAACACCACGCGTGTGGATCATTTCGGCTTCCCGCTGCGGTTGCGCGTGCAGGGATTGAACGGTTACGACCGCACCGTTGGTGAGCGCGTCGATACGATCACCCGCGACGATGTGATATCGCGGTTCATCGCGCGCGTGCCGACGCCGTTCAAGCCGCTGGGACAGGCGCCGCACACGCCGCTCCGCGTCGTCGCACCGGCGCACGGCAACTTCGGCACCGGCAAACCGAACGCTGGTTATCTGCAACCGTACATCGACCAGGTGTGGGCGCGTTACCGCAACGAAGACCTGGTGTTCACGCTGCCGAACCTCGGCACATTCCGCGGCCGGATCAGCGGCGACAGCTTCCGCTTCACCGGCGGCAACCAGAACGGCACCTTCTTCATCAACGGCAAGCCGGACACACAGATGGTGTTCCTCGGCAACGGGCTGTTGAACGATGCGCGCAACGCCGCGCCGCAGGACATCGGCACGCAGCTGCAGATCCAGGCGCAGGTGGCCGCAGCGCTCAATCGTCATGTGATCGAGACGCCTGCGAACTGGTACAACCGCAACGCGTTCTATCCGGCCGGTTCGCTGGCGAACTGGTACGCGAAGTTCTGGCACGACAGCGATATCGCCTACGATTTCCTCGCGTACGGGTTCTCGTACGACGACGTGGGCGATCACAGTCCGTCGCTGTATACGACGGCGCCGACGACAGTGACTTACAGCATCGGTTGGTGATTCGCTGTTCCGTAACGAGTCATCGGTCTTTGGATAAAAGGGAGCGTGCTAAGCACGCTCCCTTTTTTCGGTCTCACGTCGATGGGTGACAGATTGCCAAGAGAGGGCTCCGTATCACAGGCTATTGTCACGGCGACCTTGAAGTGGCGCGACCCCGTGCAGTAATCGGAGACCCGGAGGGCGGCGCACACGATGTGCGCCGTTTTTCGACGCGGCAGGATGCCGCATCGAAAAATCCCGGGCAACTCGCCGACGGCAGGTTTGCCTCGGCACCAAAGAGTTTTCTTTGGTTACTTTCTTTGCGACAAAGAAAGTGACCCGCGCCCCAGCGCGGAAAAGATTGCAGGCTTTACCTGAGCAATCCGCATCGCAAACACTTCGATTAGGAAAACCAACGTCGCGGCCGAATGCGCAACAGATACGCGAACACCACGCAGCCCGCCAGCGCCGGCAACCACGGATTCGAGACAAGACCATCGAATGCCGGCGAATCCAGCAAGCCCACAACGTCATCGCGATAAACAAGCCCGACGCCAAGCATGCAGACGCCGTAGCCCGCAACGAGCCCCCACCGGAGCCTCCGCTCGAAACGCTTGCCAGCACGTCGACGCTCCGCGGCAACCGCCTCGATACGCTGCACCTGCGCATGCGAGAAATTGCTCGGCAACGCCGCATCCAGAGGCTGCTCAAACTCTTGCGCCAGCCGACGATAGCGCAGCGCCCGTGCGCTGCCTTCCGGGGCAACTCCAAGCTTCTGATCAAGACGCGCCTGCTCCTGCAGCCGCCATTCGCGTTCGCGCGTGCCGTTGCTGTCTTCGAGGTCTGTGGTCATGGAAAGTCTCCGCTTTCGAGCCGTTCACGCAGCCGCAGGCGCGCACGGAACAGGTGGCTTTTGATGGTGCCGGGCGGCAGCCCGGTGATCTGCACGATGTCCGGAATCGAC
>JBKJHV010000058.1:0-24385 GCA_046598445.1 Lysobacteraceae bacterium | reverse complement strand
GTAGAACTTCGGCGACGTGCTGAGGTGATAGACGACATCGCCGCTGCGCAGGCCGGCGATGCGTTCGGCCAGCGACTGCATCGAGGCATCGTCATCGAGCGATGCCGGCTGGTACTGGACGCGCGCCAGCAGCGCCTGCAGGGTCGCGTCGTTGCGTTGGTCCGAAGGCACGAAGCGCGCGATGGCATCGGCGACGAACGCGCGGAACGCGTCGTCGTCGAGCGCGCTGCGCGCGGTACCCAAAATCCGCATCGACGCGGGCAGCAGACCATCGCTGTGCAGTCCGTACAGAGAGGGCAACAACATGCGCTGGGCGAGGTCGCCGGTGGCGCCGAAGATCGTCAACAGAGTGGCGGGGGTGGTCACGTGGGGTTCCAGGCTCATGAGGCGTGAAGCGTATGCTGCCGCCGCGGATCGGGGACTTGAATTCGATTACATCAGATCCAGGCTTCCATGAGCCGAACGCTTTTACGGCGTTGACGAATGGGTGTCATAAAGATCGTAGCAAGCGGACCCGATCCAGCGTCCACATCGTTGGCCGGGTGTCGCCGGTGAAGTACATGCACAGATCCTGCGCGGCGGTCTGGGGCGGCAAAGGCGTTTTCAGGGTCAGGAAGCCGTCGCTGCCCGGCGCCTGCGGCAACGGCAGACTCACTAGCGTCGGGCCATCGCATCCGGCGCGGATTACCAGTTCGCCGTGCGCGGACTGCGCGGCTTTGAACTTGCGGCTGGGTTCGTCGTGCGCCAGTTGGAAGAAATAGGGAATGCGCCCCGCACGCACTTCGATCCCGGCGATGCCGCCCAGATCCGCCTGCTTCCATTCCCAGCAGGGGTTGAAGATGTCGACGTTGAAGATCGCGCGTGCGCCTTCCGCCGGGCCGTCGTCTTCCAGGCGCAGCATCAACGCGTTGGTGCACATCGTCAGTGCTTCGTCGTTTCGCTGCAGCAGCGATCCCGCGCTGAGCCGACGTTCGCTGGCATCGGCCAGCGCATGGCCGGCATGGAACGCGGCGGCACGCACGCGGATCGGCAGGCGCAGTTGCAGCGGCTGCGTGTAGCGCGACGAATCTGCGGAAGGCGCGCTGCCGTCGGTGGTGTAGCGGATATCGTCGTAACCCAAGGGGTTCGATAGCGTCACCGTCGCCGCGCGCGTGGCACGGTCTTCGTCAGCGTCGATACGCACCTCGAACGGTGTCTTCGCATGGCCGATGCGCAGCGCGCGGTAGCGCTGCAACTGCGCGGGCAGGCGATCAAGGAAACCGTCGTAACTGCGCACCGCAGGTGCTGACCAGCCGATCTCCGCCACGGCGGCCAAACGCGGAAACAAGGCGTGTTCGACCCGCGCGAATGTGCGCATATGCTCCGTCCAGACATTGGCCTGCAAGCCGAGAATATGCTGCTGTTTGTCTTTGGCGAGTGCGGCGGGCACCGGCTCGAACGCGTAGACGCTGCGCAGTTCGACCAGCGCCGGCCGGCCCGGCGGCTCGTCGGCCGAAGCGGTCTGCAGATAATCCAGATACAGCGACGCCGCCGGCGACATCACCACATCATGGCCTTGCGATGCCGCCTTCAGGCCGCCTTCGATACCGCGCCACGACATCACCGTGGCGCTGGCCGGCAGATCGCCTTCCAGAATTTCGTCCCAACCCAGCAGCCGGCGTTGATGCGCGGCCAGGGTTTTCTCCAGCCGCTGCATCATCCAGCTCTGCAGCTGCATTTCGGTCTTCAGGCCGAGCTGCGCTTTGCGCGCCTGCACCTGCGGCGATGCGATCCACTGGTCCTTCACCGCTTCGTCGCCGCCCAGATGCACGTAGCGGCCCGGAAACAGATCCACGACTTCGGCCAGCACGTTTTCGAGGAACACCAGCGTGCTTTCTTCGACATTGAACAGATTGGTATTGACGCCCCACTCATTCGAGACCGCGATCGGCTTGCCGGATACGCCCAGCTCCGGATACGCAGCGATCGCCGCCGTGGCGTGGCCCGGGATGTCGATCTCGGGCACCACCGTGATCTGGCGCTCGGCGGCGTAACGCACGATCTCGCGGATCTGTTCCTGGCTGTACCAACCGCAGTAGGGGCGCGGTTGTCCGCTGCGCGGGTCGATGCCGCCGTCGCCGGACGGAATACGGCAACCGCCGACTTCGGTCAGGCGCGGATAACGTTTGATTTCGATCCGCCAGCCCTGATCGTCGGTCAGATGCCAGTGCAAGACATTGAGTTTGTGCATCGCCATGGCGTCGAGCAGTTGCTTGATCTCGTCGACCGATTGGAAGTGACGCGCGGAATCCAGCATCGCGCCGCGCCACGAAAAGCGCGGCGCGTCTTCGATGCGCAATGCCGGCAATTGCGTTCGCTTGCCGCCGGCATCGACCATCAACTGCCACAGCGTGACCGCGCCGTGCTGCAGGCCGCGCGCGTCCCGCCCGCGGACTTCGATGCGCGATGAAGAGATCTCCAGCGCATAGGCTTCATCGCCATCGAGCGATGCGTCGATGGCGAAGTTGATGCCGTCTTTCGCCTTGGAGCCCGTGGAAGATTCCAGTGTCAGACCATGGCTCTTCGCCACGAAGCCCGTGAACAGACGCGCGGCCGACTGTGCAGCCTCGCCGTCCACGCGCAGCGGCGTATTCGCATCGATCGTGAAAGTGCCTTTGCGCATGCGCAAAGAAGCGGGTGCGGGAATCAGCGTCGGTGCAGAGACGGCATTTGCATTCGCGGCCTTGGGCGCGTGTTTCGGACTATCGCCACCCTGGCAGATGAGCGGCAGCAGCAGTGCCGTGCACAGCGCGATGCGCAACAGGGTTGTGGACGAACGGGAAGCGATCATGGCGGCCTTCTGGAAGTCATGTCATCGATGAAGAACGGAAACGCTTCTGGGCAATATGCGCCTTGAGGAATGCCTTTCGGGATGGACGAAGCGTGCAGCGAAGCGCCAATCAACCGGTCTTGAATCTTACGCGAGCGTATCGCTAAAGGCATCCGGCGCTGGGCGCCGGTGCCGGGCATTCGATCCGATCGACATCCCTCCAAAAAAATGGGCCCGGACGAATCCAGGCCCGAAGGGGACCACAGGTGAATCGATCAGAACTTCATGCGGAAGGTGATGTAGTACTGACGGCCGTTCTCGTAGATGGAACGAGGACGATCGCGGTTTTCAGCGTAGTACATGGTCTTCGGGTTGTTCAGATTGAGCGCGTCCAGGGCCAGCGAGTAGGTGTCGTTGAACTTGTAGCCGAACGATGCCGAAACGTTGTCGATTTCGTCCTGGTAGAACGCCGAGGCGCGATCCAGGCCGCTGTAGAACTCGGAACGGTAGGTGTAGTTCAGTCGCGCGTTGAAATGCTCGTTCTCGAAGTAGCCGCCGAGGTTGTAGGTGTTCTTCGAGGTGCCCAGCATGTCTTCGTTGCTGCCGTCGGCGCGTTTGGCGTTGGTGGTGCCGTCGGCGTAGGTGTAGTTGGCGAAAGCACCAAAGTAATCGCCGATGGGCTGTTCCCACGCCAGTTCGAAGCCCCGCACCTTTGCGTCCGAACCCAGCGGGATGGTGACGTCGTAGTTGACCAGCGCGCCTTGCGGATTGTTCGCATCGATCGTCAGGTACTGCCGCCGGCTGGTGCCCAGCGCGACGTAGTTGTCGATGTCCATGTAGAACAGGCTGGCCGAAAACAGCGCGCGTTCGGCGTAATACCACTCGAAGGTGGCATCGAGATTGGTCGAGAGGATCGGCTCCAGATTCGGGTTGCCGCCCGTACCGGTGCCGACGCCGCCGACATTGGAGGGCGGGCCGAGCGAAACTGCGCCCGCCAGCTGCGAGTAATCCGGACGCGTCAGCGTGCGCGATACCGCGAAGCGCAGCACCTTGTCGTCGGCCAGGTCGTATTTCAGATTCAGACTCGGCAGCCAGTCGTTATAGGTATTGTTGACGACATCCTTGCGGAAGGGACCGAATGCGGACGTGGTGACCGCGCGCGGATCGGTTGCACTGGTGTTGACCCAGTTGGAGGCTTCTTCTTCTGTACGCACATAGCGCAGGCCGACATTGCCGCTCCATTTCTCGCCTTCGAAATTCAGCTGCGCGTAGGCGGCGGTGCTGCGCTCTTCCAGACCATACTCGGCGGGAAAAAAGCGGCGTGTGATCGGGTCGCGGTTGGTCAGCCGGTTGAACTGCGCCAGCTGTTCCGGCGTGAAATACCAGATATCGCGCGGGAAATTGCCGCCCAGACCGGAGCCGAAGTTGCCGGGATAGTTTTGGAAACCCTGCGGCCATGTGCTCGGGTTGAACGCGTTCGGCGTCACCGCGAAGCTTGGGCCCTGCGCAATGACGTTTTCGAGCTTGCGTTCATGCCGCGCATCGCGCAGGCCGAAGTCCAGCGAGGTCAGCGCACCCGAGTCGATGAAGTACTTGCCGTCGAGCTTGAGCCACTTCTCCTTGTCGACCACATCGACATCCTGGAAGCCGAAGATCCAGTCCAGGTTGATGTTGCTGCCGGGGGTGCCCGGCGCGCTGGTGTTGGTGGTGCCGAGGTTCCAGTCCGCCGCACCGACGCCGCGCAGGCGCCAACCCGCACCGCTGCCCAGACCCACGTCCCATTCGGCGACATCCTGGGTCGGCGTTTTGCCGTGGCCGGTGGAGGTGCCGATCTGGCCGCTGAAAGACAGCTTGTCGCTGACGTCCCATTCGGCATCGGCGCTGACGAAGTTGCTGCTGGAGGCGGCGCCGGGGCGCGAGATCTGGTCGTAGATGCCGTACTGGCGACCGGCCAGCGGGGCGAACGTCGCGTTCACGAGGGTGTTGTTGCGCACTACGTAACCGGGGTTCGGCGCCTGGGGATTATCCGTGGCGTTGAGTCGCTGCCCCCGGTTGAGGATTCTGCTGCCCCAGAGCATGTAGTTGCGATTGTAGTTGTCGGCCTTCATCTTCGAGCTGAAGCCGGTGAGCGAGAACGTGAAGTTGTCGGTCGGTTTGAACTGGGCCGAAATCAGGCCGCCGGTACGTTTGCGTTCCTGCTCGAACAGCGCGGAGCCGATCAGGGTCGGGTAATAAACGCCGATCAGATCGGGATTCGACACCCCGAGCGCGGTCGGCGTCGTGCCATCGATCTCGAATCTCTGGATCTGTTCGTAGCCGAGCAGTTCCTGGCCGTCGCGACGCAGATGGCGCTCTTCGCTGAAGGCCTGGACCATGAAGCCGAAAGTGTCCTGGTCGTTGGCCCAGTTGATGAGGGCCGACAGCTGCGGATCGGTCTTGCTGGGCAGTTCCGCGTTCACCGCGCCCAGCGAAATGTGCGAGGTGAAGCCGCTGGGGAAATTCAGCGGGCGACGGGTGACGATATTGACGTTGCCGACCGCGCCGCCTTCCACCAGGCGGGCTTCCGACGACTTCAGCACTTCGACTTTTTCCACCAGTTCGGAGGGCAGCAGCGAATAACTGACGCTGCGGCCGACGGTGCCGCTCTGGTTGAGCACGAACCAGTCGCCGGAGGCGATGTTGTGGCCGTCGATCAGTGTCTGGGTGAAGCTGGGGCTGGTGCCGCGCATGCTGACGCGGTCGTTCTCGTCGAACGCGCCTTCGTTGGCGCTGGCGGCGCTGATGTTCACGCCGGCCACGCGCTGCAGCGAATCTGCGACGTTGTGATCGGGCATCTTGCCGATGTCTTCAGCGCTGATGACCTCGATGCGGCTTTTCGCATCGCGCTTGCTCTCGAGCGCTTTTTCGATCGCGCCGCGGATGCCGACGACGACGATCTCGTCGAGGTCCGATGCCTGTTCGCCGGCAGGCGCGGGCGCGCTCTGCGCGAAGGCGGGTGCGACGAACCCAAGGCTCGCCAGGATGGCGATCGACAGCGCGCTTCTTTGCAATTTCATGGTGAATTTACTCCCCTCATCGTTGAATTTCGGAGCGGGCTGGACGTACATACACTCAGCACAACGCTGCCGTACTTGTTGATTTCGAGTACCCGTACTTCGACGCCTTCGGTGTTGTCCTCAAGTTCTGCGTCTTTCTCAGACGGCGTCGTGTCCATCCCGGTCGCGCTGGTGCAGATACCAGTTCGCCGCCCCAATCACACCCAACTGCCCGTGCTCGACCAGCCGCACGGGGATACGTTCCAGCGCCGTGCGCATCGGTCCCTTGTCGAGGAACCGTTCGACGAAGCTGCTGTTCATCAGAAATTCGCGGATCTGCGGCAGGATGCCGCCGGCCAAGTAGATGCCGCCGTGCACCCCGTAGAGCAGGGCCATGTTGCCGACCACGCTGCCCAGTAATCCGCAGAAAATACCGAGACTTTCGCGCGCCAGCGGGTCGTCGTTACCGATCGCCGCAGTCGTGATTTCGCCGGGTGTGCGATACGCGTGGCTTGCGCCACGGATCGCGCACAGCGCGGTATGCAGGTGCATCAGGCCCGGGCCTGACAGTGCGTATTCCACCGGCACGTGACTCTGCTTTTTCAGCATTTCCTGCAGCAGTGCGATTTCGATGGCGTTGCCCGGCGTCAGCGCCGCTTGCCCGGCTTCCGTCGCCAACACGACATCGCCTGTTGCGGAGGGAATCCACAGTGCGGCGCCGAAACCGGTGCCAGGGCCAAGCACAAGCGTCGGGCCGCGCGTGGCGGGCACTTCGGGACCGGTCACGCGCAGCACTTCGCTGGCATCGACATGCGTCGCGGCATGGGCGACCGCTTCGAAATCGTTGACCACGCGCAGATCGGCGAAGCCCAGTTGTGCGCGGATCTGTTCGGGCACCAGCGGCCATGGCAGGTTGGCGGAAATCACCGAGCCGTCTTCCAGCGCGTAACCGGCGCTGGCGATGACGCCTTCGTTGACCGCGCTGTTGTCGACGCTGCCGAGGAAGGTCTTGAAGATATCGCCGGGGCTGGCGTAATCGGTGCAGGCGTATTTGCGATAGTGCAGAACGGCGATCGGGCGCTCGGGATCGGCGCTTCTGCGGACCAGTCCGATGCGGACGTGGGTACCGCCCACGTCGGCGGCGATGAACGGACGAAGGGCCGCGTTCATGTGCTGCATCGGCGTTGGATTGGCAGTCACCACTGCATCGACCCTCTCGGTGTATGGGGCGCCGGGACCGGAACTGGTCAGCGCGTTGGTCCCGAGTGTGGGATTGAGTTGACAACGTTGTCAACAGCTGGATTGCGAAAAATCAGCAAAGGCCTGCTTTGAGGTTGTAATTGAAACAATAGCGATCTCAGCGGTCATTTTTGCGCAAAAACATCTCTAAAAAGCTGCTTTAAGAGGCGGGGTCTGGAAATCCGGCCCGGCGTTTATGTTGCGCTGCACACAAGATAGCGTGATGGGCTCGGCGTGCATTCGCAGTCGAAAACGACTGGGGGGATGGTTTTTGGGGTGGAGTTATGACAACGTTGTTTCCACCTGATCCGCCCTGCGCTGTCGGCGCCTGTCGTTCCCGCCGTGTCGCGAAGGCCAACTCCTGAATGGGAATCCGAACGCCATGACCGCAGTGCGCCACACGTCGTCGATCGCCATCATCGGCGCCCTGTTCTTCATTTTCGGCTTCGTTACCTGGCTCAACGGGCCGCTGATCACGTTCGCGCAATTGGCCTTCGATCTTGATGAAGTCAATGCGTTCCTGATCCTGACGGTGTTCTTCCTGTCGTACTTCTTTCTTGCGATTCCCGCGTCGTGGATCCTGAAAGTCACCGGGATGAAGAAAGGCATCGCCTGCGGCCTGCTGGTGATGGCGGTGGGGGCTGCGCTGTTCGGCGAGTTCACCACGCAGCGGTGGTACCCCGGGGCATTGGGCGGCTTGTTCGTCATCGGCGCGGGTCTTGCGCTGATGCAGACGGCAGTCAATCCCTACATCAGCATCCTCGGTCCGATCGAAAGCGCGGCGCAGCGGATCGCGGTGATGGGCATCTGCAACAAGGTCGCCGGTATTCTCGCGCCGCTGGCGATCGGCGCACTGGTGATGCAGGACATCGGCGGTCTCACCGCAAAAGTGGAAGCGGCCGATCCTGTCGTCAGGGAACAGCTGCTCAACGATTTCGCTGCGAAAATCCACACGCCCTACCTCGCGATGGCGGGTCTGTTGGCGCTGCTTGCAGTGGGCGTGCTGTTCTCGCCACTGCCTGAAATCAAGGCGGCGGAAGTGAATGCCGGCAACGGTGTGGATGATGGTCGCCGCAGCATCTGGCAGTTCCCGCACCTGTGGCTGGGCGCGCTGTGCATCTTCACCTACGTCGGTGTGGAAGTGATGGCGGGCGATGCGATCGGCACCTACGGCCGCGGCTTCGATCTGCCGCTGGACGAAACCAAGGTCTTCACTTCATACACGCTCGGCGCGATGTTCCTCGGCTATCTGGCCGGTCTGGCGGTGATTCCGCGCTTCGTTTCCCAGGAACGTTATCTGCAGTTTTCCGCTGTGCTGGGCGTGTTCCTGACCCTGGGTGCGTTCCTGACCACCGGTTACATTTCGGTGGCGATGATCGCTGCACTGGGATTCGCGAACGCGATGATGTGGCCGGCGATCTTTCCGCTCGCGATCAAGGGCTTGGGCCGTTTCACCGAACTGGGTTCGGCGATCCTGGTGATGGGCATCGTCGGCGGCGCGGTCATTCCGCGGCTGTTCGCGGTGCTGAAGCAGCACTACGATTTCCAGTGGGTGTTCCTGCTGCTGATGGTGCCCTGCTACCTGTACATCCTGTATTTCGCGTCCCGCGGCCACCGCGCGGGGATGCGGTCGACGCGTTGATCGCGCATGATGACCGTTCACCTCGCCGATTGACGATATCCGTATGCGCAGACCCACCATCAAAGATGTGGCCGAACGGGCGAAGGTTTCGCTGAAGACCGTTTCGCGCGTCATCAACAACGAGCCATCGGTGATGCAGGGCACGCGCGCGCGCGTGTTGCACGCCATCGCCGAACTGGATTACGAACCGGACGTCACCGCGCGCAATCTGCGCAGCGGCACGCCGTTCGTGATCGGTCTGGTGTACGACAACCCCAACCCGTACCACATCATCGGCGTGCAGAACGGCGTGCTGGCGGCGTGCCGGGAAACCGGGTTCGGCCTGCAGATCCAACCCTGCGATGCCACCTCGCCATTGCTGGTCGAAGAGCTGGTGGAGTTCGTGAAGCGTTCGCGCCTCGCCGGTCTGGTGCTGACCGCGCCCATGTCCGAGAACATGGAGCTGGTGAACGCGCTGGCGGCGCGCGACGTGGCGCTGGTGCGGATCATCGCCGCGACCGAGGATCCAAACGACGGTCACCTGTGCGTCTACGTCGACGATCGCGATGCCGCCTACGAAATCACCGAGCACCTGATCCAGCTTGGACATCAGCGAATCGGTTTCCTGTGGGGCGGTCTGGCGCACAAATCCAGCACCGAGCGTTATGCCGGCTACGAACAGGCGCTGCAGGATTACGGGATCACGCTGGACAAGCATCTGGTGATTCCCGGCGACTACACCTTCGACGACGGTTTCCGCGGCGCGCGCCGGCTGTTGGCGCTGCGCGAACCGCCCACCGCGATCTTCGGATCGAACGACGAAATCGCCGCCGGCGTGCTGGCCGCGGCGACATCGACCGGCAAGAACGTGCCTTACGATCTGTCCATCGCCGGTTTCGAGGACAGCCCGTTCTCGCGCCAGTCGTGGCCGCCGCTGACCACCGCCAAGCAGGCGACCGAAGACATCGCCCGGCAGGCCGCGCGTCTGCTGATCGCCGGCATGCGTCAGGACGCGTACGACGATCATCCCGCGGTCATGCACAACCAGGGCTTCGCGCCGCAGCTGGTCGTGCGCGGCTCGACCGCGCCGATGCGTCCGCGCGCGAACGATCACGGCCACGACCCGAAGCCCCCGCCGGCTGCCCCTACATAACTCACTACCGAATCGCGAACCCACCCATGACCGATAGCCCGACGCCGCGCGCGCCCGACGCGACGCTGATGTTCAACGAAGCGGCGGAAACCGCCGATGTGGTCGCTGCGCAGTTCCAGCGCAACGCGCCGGCGATCGCGGCGCTGGCCGCGGAGCTGCGCGCATCGCCGCCGGCCTTCGTGGCCACCTGCGCGCGAGGCAGTTCGGATCACGCCGCGACCTACGCCAAGTATCTGTTCGAGACTCAGCTTGGCGTGGTCACCGCGTCGATCTCGCCGTCGGTGCATTCGGTGTACGCGACCCGGCTCAAGCTTGGAAACTCGCTGTTTCTGGCGATTTCGCAGTCCGGCAAAAGTCCGGACCTGCTGCGCAACGCCGAGGCCGCGCGCGATGCCGGCGCGCGCGTGGTGGCGCTGGTGAATGCCGAGGATTCGCCGTTGGCGCAACTGGCGCACACGGTCATTCCGCTGTGCGCCGGCCCGGAACGCAGCGTGGCCGCGACCAAAAGCTATCTGGCGTCGCTGTCGGCGGTGCTGCAGCTGTCGGCGCACTGGCGTGGCGATGCGACGCTGCTGGATGCGCTGGAGCGTCTGCCCGACGCGCTGCGCGCGGCATGGCGCGCGGACTGGTCGGCCTTGACCGACGGCCTGACCGGCGCGCACAACCTGTTCGTGCTGGGCCGTGGTCTTGGCCTGGCCGCGGCGCAGGAAGCCGCGCTGAAATTCAAGGAGACCTGCGGCCTGCACGCCGAGGCCTACAGCGCCGCCGAAGTGAAGCACGGGCCGATGGCGCTGGTGGGGCCGGGATTCCCGGTGCTGTGCTTCGCGCAGCCCGACGAAACCGAAGCCGGGACGCTGGCGCTGGCGGAAGAGTTCCGCGCGCGCGGCGCGCAGGTGTGGGTGTCGTCGGCGCGCGGTGATTTGCCGCTGGTGCCTGCACCGCATCCGGCCTGCGCGCCGCTGCTGACGATCCAGAGTTTCTATCGCGCGATCAACGCATTGGCGCTGCGTCGCGGACACGATCCCGATGTGCCGCCGCATCTCAACAAGGTCACCGAAACCGTATGAGCGGCAGCGTGCTGGTCAACGGCCGCGTGTTGACCGGGCGCGGCCTGGTCTCGGGGCTGGCGGTGGTGATCGACGGCGGACGGATCGCGGCGGTCTGCGATCCGGCGGACGTGCCGGCCAGCGCGGGGCCGCACCACGATCTGCAGGGCGACACGCTGTTGCCCGGCTTCATCGACATCCAGGTCAACGGCGGCGGCGGCGTGCTGTTCAACAACGCACCGACTGTCGATGCGCTGCGACGCATCGCACAGGCGCACCGTCGCTTCGGTACGACTGGCCTGCTGCCGACACTCATCAGCGACGATCCCGAGGTGATGCGCCAGGCGATCGCCGCGACCCGCGATGCGATCGCGCAGGGCGTGCCGGGGATTCTCGGCCTGCATCTGGAAGGGCCGTATCTGGCGTCGTCGCGCAAAGGTACGCACGATGCCGGGAAATTCCGCGTTCCCGATGATGCTGAAGTCGAACTGGTGGCGTCGCTGGGCAATGGCGTCACGCTGATGACGCTGGCGCCGGAATGCGTGTCGGCCGATACGATCCGCGCGCTCGTCGCGCGCGGCGTGCTGCTGTGCGCCGGTCACACCGCCGGCAGCTATGAGGACATCCGCGCCGGACTCGACGCCGGCATCCGCGGCTTCACGCATTTATACAACGCGATGTCGCCGCTGCAGGGGCGCGAACCGGGCGCGGTCGGCGCGGCGTTGGAAGATCCGCACAGCTGGTGCGGCATCGTCGTCGATGGCCATCACGTGCATGCAGCCAGTCTGCGCGTGGCGCTGGCGGCCAAGCCGCGCGGGAAAGTGCTGCTGGTGACCGATGCGATGCCGCCGGTCGGCGCCGACGATCCGAGTTACACGCTGTACGGCGAAACCATCACCGTGCGGGACGGTGTGGTGCGTAATGCCGCAGGGGCGCTGGCGGGCTCGGCGCTGGACATGGCGACGGCCGTGCGCAACAGCGTGCAGTGGCTGGGCGTCGCGCTGGAAGAAGCGGCGCGCATGGCGTCGACCTATCCGGCGGAATTTCTCGGCTTGGCGCATCGTTACGGACGGATCGAGCCCGGCTACAGCGCAGATCTCGTATTGCTGGATGACGACCTGCGCGTGCGCGAGACCTGGATCGCAGGCGCGATCAACTGAGCTTCGATCCTTGTCGATGATGACCTCCGCAACGAACACCGGAATACGTTTTCCCTCGGTCGATGCGCTGCGCGGCATCACCGTCGCGGCGATGCTGCTGGTCAACAATCCCGGCGATTGGGGCCATGTGTATCCGCCGCTGCTGCATGCGCAGTGGCATGGCTGCACGCCGACCGATCTGATCTTTCCGTTCTTCCTGTTCATCGTCGGCGTCTCGGTCGCGCTGGGCCTCGTGCCGCGCGTCGAACGCGGCGCGGCGGGTCTGCATCGCGAAGTGTTCGCGCGCGCGCTGTGCATCGTCGGTTTGGGGTTGATCCTGCATTTGTTGGCCTGGTGGTGGCTGGATCGTGCTTACTTCCGGCCGTGGGGCGTGCTGCAGCGGATCGGATTGTGCTTCGCCGCCGCGGCGCTGTGTGCGATCCATCTGCGGGCGCACATGCAATGGCTGTGTATCGCCGCGCTGCTGCTCGGGTATGGCGGTTTGCTCGCGTGGGGTGGCAGTCTCGCGCCGCTGGAGAATCTCGCCAGCCGTGTCGACACGGCGCTCTTGGGGCCGTTGCTGTATGAGTTCGATGCCGCCACCGGTCGCGGACACGATCCGGAAGGCCTGCTCAGTACCTTGCCTGCGATCGCGACCACGCTGCTGGGCCTGCGCGCCGGCGCGTGGCTGCGCCAAGGCGCGATACGGCGGCTGGTGGCGTTCGGCGTGCTGATGCTGTTGCTCGGCGCGGCATGGGCGCAGTGGCAGCCGTTCAACAAGAACCTGTGGACGTCGTCGTACGTGCTGTGGACCGGCGGCTGGGCGATGCTGGCGTTGGCGACCAGTCATCGCATGATCGATGTGCAGCGATGGCCCGCACTGGGCCTGCGTTTCGGCCGACATGCTTTGGCCGCGTACGCAGGTTCCGCGCTGATGGTCTACGCCTTGTCGGCGCTGGGCGCGTGGGAGCCGTTCTACCGGGCTGTGTTTGCCGATTGGATGACGCCGCTTACTGGGCCACGTACGCCGTCGTTGGCGTTCGCGCTCTGCTTCGTGCTGCTGTGGTGGCTCATCGTGCGCGCGATGGACGCACGCGGGTGGCGACTCAAGCTCTGAGTGCGCCTGCGTCAGTCCGTCGGCAGCGCAGCGCGTGGCGGCAGCGACCAGTCGATGGGCGTCTTCCCTTTGCGGCTCAGGTATTCGTTGGTCGCGGAAAAATGTCCGCAGCCCATGAAGCCGCGATGCGCCGACAGCGGCGAGGGATGCGGCGCCTTCAGTACGCGATGCCGGCCGGTGTCGATCACCTTCCCCTTGGCCTGCGCATAACTGCCCCAGAGCAGGAACACCAGATCTTCCTTCTCGCGATTCAGCACGTCGACGACGTGATCGGTGAAGCCTTCCCAACCCTTGCGCTGATGCGCGCCGGCGCGGCCGTCTTCCACCGTCAGTACTGCGTTGAGCAGCAGCACGCCGCGTTCGGCCCAGGGCGTGAGGTTGCCGTGGTCGGGGCGGGCGATGCCGAGATCGCGCTGGATTTCCTTGAAGATGTTGTCCAGCGACGGCGGCACCGCCACGCCGGGACGCACCGAGAAGCAGAGCCCGTGCGCCTGGCCCGCGCTGTGGTACGGATCCTGGCCGAGGATCACCACTTTCACCGCGTCGAAGGGCGTGGCATCGAAGCCGGAAAAAATCTGCGAGCCGGGCGGATAGATCCGCGCGCCCATCGACTTGCGCTGGCGCAGGAAGGCGCCGAGCGCGGTCATCTCCTCGCGCAGCAGGTAATCGCCGATGTGGCTTTTCCAGGAGGGTTCGAGTTTGATGCGGTCGTCGTCGGCCATGACGTGGTCAATCCCTGCGGACAGTGGACTGCGAATGATGCACCAAGGTTGCCGCGTACGACATGGACACTCTGCCCGGTTCGCGTTGCGGAACAGTCGCAGCGCATTCGATCCGCCGTCGCTTCGATCGCTGGTTCGATGGCTGCTTCGAGCGCTGGTTCAATCGGCCGCCGCCCGCTCCGGCAGCTTCGCCATGCGCAGCTGGAACAGGGTCTTGGTGATCAGCATGCGTTCCTCGATCGGCTTCGACACCAGATCGTTGGCGCCTTCGCGCAGCAGATTGGACTGCTTGTCGCGGTTGCCGTCGCCGGTCATCACCAGCACCGGCAGGCGGCGTTTGCCGTAGCCGAAATCGTTGCGCACCGCGCGCAGCAGGTCGAGGCCGCTGACTTCGCCGTCCAGGGTCACGTCGGTGAGCAGCAGGTCGGCGCCGACGTCGTCCTGGCCGTCGTGTTCGTGCAGATAGGCCAGGGCATCGTCGCCGCGGCTCATGTGGATCACGCTGATGTCGTGGGCCTGCAGCATGCGCCGGGTGGCCACGGCCACGGTGATGCTGTCCTCGACGTAGAGCACGCGGGCGTCGGGGATCGGCTGCGGTTGCACGTAGCCGCGGATGAACGCGGCCAGCGCGGCGTAACCCTCGGCCTTGTCGAAATAGTCGGTGACGTCTTCGGTGAAGCGGCGCGCTTCCAGATGCGCCTGGGCATCGCCCGAGACCACGATCACCGGCACGTAACGCTGCGCCGCGGTGGTGCGGACGTGGCGCGCGACCTGCAGGCCGTCGCCGTCCATCAGCACCAGCGAGGTGGTGACCAGATCGACCGGGCCGGCTTCCAGCGCGGCCTTGGCTTCGGACAGGCCGGCGCAACCGATCACTTCCACGCCCGGCAGGTCGCGCTGCAGCATGTCGCCGATCAGCCTGCGGACCAGTTTCGAACCATCGACCACCATCACCCGCGGGGTGTCGGTGGTCAGGTGGCGGACATCGTGGGCGGGCATGCGGGGTTCGCTCGGGCTGCGGTTGCGGTGGGCAGAGGGGATGGCGGCGGGCGGCGCGACCTTGCGCCAGATCGTCTCCGGAAGCCGGTGCCGGAACGATGTTGCGTCCCGTGACCCCCTGCGATCGCGTCAGACTTTAGTTTGACGCAGAAAATGTCCGGTGACCACGCCGGCGCCCAGCCAACCCAGCGCGCCCGCGACGGCCAGCACATACAAAGCGTGCAGCGGTTCGACGCCGGCAAAGGCGAAACCGCTGCCGTAACTTTCCGCCAGCGCCCGCAGCGGTTGGCGCAGGGCGAATTCGGCCGCGGTCAGCAGGCCCAGCGCCAGCGCGCCGGCGGCCAGACCATAACAGGCGCCGAGATAGAGGAACGGCCGGCGGATGAAACCGTCGGTGGCGCCGAGCGACTGCAGCACCGCGATTTCCTCGCGCCGCGACTGGATGTCCAGGCGCACGGTGTTGCCCACCACCAGCAGCGCGCCAAGGCCCAGCAGCGCCGCCAGCACCCAGGCCACGCGCTCGCCGAAGCCCAGCCAGCGGTCCAGGCGGTCGCGCCAGACCGCGTCGTGCTGGACGAAGTCGGCCTCCGGCAGCGCGCCCAGCGCGGCCGCCAGCACGCGCTCGTCGCCGCGCGGGCGCAGCACCAGCACGCTCGGCAGCGGGTTTTCGCCGACCGCCGCCAGCGCATCGGCGTAGACATCGGTGCCGCCGCCGGTGCCGCGCAGGCTGGCCAGCCCTTCGTCCGGCGTGCGCAGGACGAGCTCGGCGACATCGCCGCGCGCGCGCAGGGTCTGCGCCAGCGCCTTCGCGCGTTCGAGGGGAATCTCCGGCTTCAGGAACAGCGCGATCTCGCGGGCGCGTTCGACGTTGCCGCCCAGCCGCGCGGCGTTGTCCAGCACCAGCGCCAATCCCAGCGGCAGGGCCAGCGCCACGGCCATCACCCCGACCGTGAGCAGCGTCGCCCAAGGTTTGCCGAGCATCCGTCCGAGGCTGGCGACCAGGCTGTAGCCGTGGTGTTCGATCCAGGCGGCGATGCGCGAACGCGGTTTGGCGGCGGTAGCGCCCGCCGGCGAGGTCGGCTTAGCCATCGGCCAGTTCCTCCGGCGAGATATCGTCGAGCAGCCGGCCGTGATCCAGCACCAGCACCCGTTTCTTCATGCGCTTGACCAGCCCCAGGTCGTGACTGGCGACCAGCACACTGGTGCCGCGTTCGTGCAGGGCGGCGAACAGGGTCATGATTTCGGCCGACAGCGTGGGATCGAGGTTGCCGGTGGGCTCGTCCGCCACCAGCAGCTGCGGCTCGCCGATCAGCGCGCGGGCGATGCCGACCCGCTGCTGTTCGCCCGCCGACAGCTGGCCGGGCAGCGCGTCGAGGCGCGCGCCCAGCCCCACGCGATCCAGCACGCTGCGCACGCGCTTGCGGATCTCGTCGCGACGTACGCCGCGCAGGATCAGCGGCAGCGCCACGTTCTGGGCCGCGGTGCGGTCGGTCAGCAGGCGGTGATCCTGATACACAACGCCGACCTCGCGCCGGTGCATCGCCACCCCGCGGCCGCCGACCTTGCGCAGGTTGCGTTCGCCGAACAGCACCGCGCCGCGACTCGGGCGTTCGGACAGATGGATGAGCCGCAGCAGCGTGCTCTTGCCGGCGCCGGAATGGCCGGTCACGAACAGCATCTCGCCGGGATTCACCGAAAAGCTCACGTCCGCGAGCGCGACGTGGCCGCCGGGATATTGCTTGCTGACGTTGTCGAAGCGGAGGACGGTCATGCTGGAAGCGGAAGCACAACGGTGAGTGCTGAAGAAATCCGCATCACTTTTTTCTATCAGCGACTTGTACGGAGGTCGATTTTTTATCCGTGCCGCGGATAACGAATTGTCCCGCCGTCGAAGATCTATGGATTTCCTGTTTACTCTGCCGCAGCAATCCGATCTCGGATGCGCTCAAAGTCCTCGGTTTTGGCGAGGTACCGAGCTTCTGATTGAGTGAGCGCGTCGAAGGCGTGACCGAATCGTTCGAGCCACCAATGTTCAGTTGCTTGGCCATGTCGTTCTCTCAATTCTTCCAGTTGCTTCGTGCTCAGCGAAAGCCGGGCCGAATAGGGTTTACCGGTCAGTGCGACCGCGGCAAGGACTTTACCGCCGTTCGAGTGAATATAGCCGCGCAGGTTGGCCAATGTGCCACCCATTCCGACGAAGTCGTCGACCAGGATGTACGAAAGCCGGGTTCGATGGCGCCGTCGAAGGTGGCTTGTCGCGCGAGACGTTCAAAACCGCCCGCGCCGGTATGGGCCACGATATTGCTTTGGACAATCTCGCTGTCCACCGGCCAATCCAGTCGTCGCCCCAGCTCGTCGGCCAAGGCTTCCGGAATGGCGTTCACGCCTTCCCGCTCATACGCATGCGCACTGACGAGGGTTGGGGTTTCGCCGGGAAACATGGCGCCGAGTGTCCTGACCTGATCGGGGTTCAGGGTGTCATGGACCAGCTCGATGGCGGCCTCCGCGTCACCGGACTTGGCGGCCGGATAACGCGGGTGCTGCTTGACTGCGGATTCGGATGCGTGAAGCAGAACGTCCGGGAATCCGTCCCAAGGCAGTCTTGGCGGCTTCACTGGCATATCTGCCACCCTGTTGCCGTCAGTGCTGCGAACGCGGCGGCTTGGTGACCAGCGATTTCAGCTTGTTGCCCAGACGCGCGAACAGCGACGGTTTGGATCCGCCGCCGGATTTCGCGGGCTGTGCGCCGCCCACCGACACCGGTGCCGGGGTTTCCAGCGCACGCACCGCCTGGTTGACGGGATTCGCGCCTTCAGCACCATCGATGCGCTTGCCGCCGCGACGACGACGGGGCTTGCGCGGACCGCGCTCGCCCTCGGCGGCATTCGGAACGCCGGCAGCCGCGACCTGCGCGACGGCCGGCTGAGCGACGGCCGGCTTCGGCTCGGCATTGGGGTCGCGCGGCGGGCGCGGGGTGCGCTCGCGACGTTCGCCGCTGCCGGAGCTGCTGCCAGTGCTACTGGACGAACGCGGGCCGCCGGGGCGGGGCGCGCCGCTGCTGGAGCGGCCGCCGGGGCTGCTGCTGCGACCACCGCTGCCGCTACGTCCGCCGCCGCGCTTGGCGTCGTCGGCCGCGCGGGCTTCGCGCGCTTCGCGGAAGATCGTGCTGAGGCTGTCGTCGTTGTCGCCGTCCTCGCCCTCAACCACCGGCTGGCGCTCGCGCTCCGGGCGCGGCAGCGAGGTCATCAGTTCGCGGGTGACCGGCTCGGACGGAATTTTCTGTTCGATGTAGGCCTCGATGTCGGGCAGCGACATCGCATAGCGTTCGCAGGCGAAGCTGATCGCGTCGCCCTCGGCGCCCAGACGCGCGGTGCGGCCGATGCGGTGGACGTAGTCCTCGGCATCGAACGGCAGGTCGTAGTTGTAGACGTGGCTGACGCCGTCGATGTGCAGGCCGCGCGCGGCCACGTCGGTGGCCACCAGCAGTTCGAGCTGGCCGGCCTGGAATTTCTTGAGCAGCGACTCGCGCTTCTTCTGCGGCACGTCGCCGCTGAGCACGCCGACGCGGTAGCCGGCGCGGTCCAGCGCGCGGGCGACGCGCTCGACGAAGGCTTTCGTGTTCACGAACACCATCGTCCGCGCGCCTTCGCTGCGCGACAGCAGGCCCAGCAGTAGCGGGATCTTCTCGTCGTCGGCCGGGTAATACATCAGCTGCCGGACTTTCGAGTTGGTGATGTATTCGCTCTCGACGACGATCTTTTCCGGATCGTTCATGTGCTCGTAGGCTAGCTCCAGCACGCGATGGCTGAGGGTGGCCGAGAACAGCAGGGTCTGGCGCTCGGTGCAGGCCGGCATACGCCGCAGCAGGAAGCGGATGTCCTTGATGAAACCGAGGTCGAACATGCGGTCGGCTTCGTCCAGCACGCAGACTTCGCAGGCGTGCAGGCTGACGACCTTGTGCTGTTTGACGTAGTCGATGAGCCGGCCGGGCGTGGCGATGATGACGTCGGCGCCGGCCTGCAGCAGGGTGCGCTGCTTGTCGTAGTCCACGCCGCCGTATACCAGCGCGAACTTCAGGCCCAGATCGGCGCCGAACTTCACGGCGTCCTTGTGGATCTGGATCGCAAGCTCGCGGGTCGGCGCCAGGATCAGCGCGCGCGGGTCTTCGGGCTTGCGTTCGGCCAGGGCCGGACGCGACAGCAGACGATTGATGACCGTCACCAGGAAGGCGAGGGTCTTGCCGGTGCCGGTCTGTGCCTGGCCGGCAACGTCGCGGCCGGGCAGGGTCACCGGCAGCGTCAGTGCCTGAATGGGGGTGCAGCGGGTGAAACCCGCGGCTTCGAGCCCGGCCAACAGCGCCGGATGCAGCTCGAAGGAGGAAAAGGTGATGTCGGTTAGGGGTTTATCGCTCATGCTCTGGCGTTGTATGCGGGCCGGCGCGACGGCGGGAAGCCGGTACTCACGCTTGCGTGGGAAGTCGCGGGGCAGCAGACTGCCGGCCTCTGCGATGTGGTGCTCGGCTCCGGGAATGCCCTTTGAAACGGGAATGCCCCTTGAAGCCGGCGATGCAAGCCCGCAGTGTAGCAGCCTATCAGTACCAGCCTATCGCCAGACCGCCCCGGTCGGCCCAGCCCCGACCCGCCCGACGCGCCATTCCCGGCCCGTCCGCACCACCCGGAGACTCCCGTGAGCGACAAGATTTCCCATGCCACCGATATCGATTTCGACACGCTCGTCCTGCAGTCCGACGTGCCGGTGCTGGTGGATTTCTGGGCCCCCTGGTGCAGCCCCTGCAAGATGATCGCGCCGTTTCTCGACCAGCTCGCCGATCAATACGACGGCCGCGCGCGGATCGTGAAGGTCAATATCGAAGACCAGCCCAACCTCGGCCGCCGCTTCAATGCGCGCAGCATCCCGATGCTGCTGGTGTTCAAGGGCGGCCAGGTCCAGGCCACCCAGATCGGCGCCGTCGGCAAGCCGCAGCTCGCCCAGTTGATCGACAAGGCGCTCTGAGCGCCGGCCGACGCCCTCCCGATCCGGGGGCGCCCAGCACCGGCGATGCCCGCAACGCCGGTCGTGCGGATGAACCCGACTTCAGCCCGACGCTTGCCGCCGCGGCGCGCGGGTGCTAGCTTCTAGGCGAACGACGCGCCACTGGCGCCGCACCTTCCCGTCTTAACCGACCACCCACTCCCTGACACCGTCCGCAGCACTGCGGACGCTCGCAGCCGCGAGGATTTCCGCTTTGTCCGACCAGACTCCCGAATCCGGCGATACCGCCGTGAAGCGCGTGCGCAAGCCGCGCACTCCCAAGACCGCCGCCGTCCAGACCAGCATGCCGCTGCCTGAAGCACCGCAGCCGGTCGCTCCACCGCCGCCACCCGCTCCGACACCCCCGCCGCCCGCGGCCGCGTCGCCGTCGCCTCCGCCCGCCCAGTCGCCAAGCCCCGTGCCTGCGCCTGCAGCGCAGCAGGCCGATGCGGGTAGCCATCCATCCGCCCAAAGCGGTCAACCCGGTGGCGGCCAATCCGGCAACCAGCCCAGCAGCCAGCAAGGCGGCGGTCAACACACCCGATCGCAAGGCGGCCAGCAGGGCCGGGCGCCCCAGGGTGCCGAAGGCAATGGTGGGCAAGGCCAACAGGGTCAACAGCCTCAGCAGGGCCAGCAGGGCCAGCAGGGCCAGCAGGGCCAAGGCGGCGATGCCCAGCAGCGCTTCAATAACAACGGCAACAACAGTAATAACAACAACCGCCGCGACCGCTTCCGCAACCGCCGCGACCGCTTCCGCGGCCGCGATGAGAACGGCAACGAGATCGAGAACGGCAACGAGAACGGCGGCGACAACATCAGCCAGGAGGCCGGCAGCTTCCAGCAGCAGCAGTTCGTCGCGCGGCCGATGGTCGGCGTGCCCGAGGGCTTCCCGCAGTATTCGCTGAGCGACCTCAAGCGCATGCCCACGCCCAAGCTGCTCGACATCGCCGAGCAGTTGAACATCCACGAAGGCGTGGCCCGCGCGCGCAAGCAGGACGTGATCTTCGCGCTGCTGAAAGTGCTGACCCGCCACGGCGAAGGCGTCGCCGCCGACGGCGTGCTGGAAATCCTGCCCGACGGCTACGGCTTCCTGCGCGCCGCCGAAGCCAGCTATCTCGCCGGCCCGGACGACGTCTACATCTCGCCCAGCCAGATCCGCCGCTTCAACCTGCGCACCGGCGACGACCTCGCCGGCCGCATCCGCTGGCCGAAGGACGGCGAACGCTACTTCGCGCTGGCCGTGGTCGACACCATCAACGGCGAGCCGCCGGAAGCGTCGAAGAACAAGGTCCTGTTCGAAAATCTGACCCCGCTGTTCCCGCGCCGCCGCTTCAAGCTCGAACGCGGCGATGGCAGCACCGAAGACATCACCGGCCGCATCCTCGACCTGATGGCGCCGCAGGGCAAAGGCCAGCGCGCACTGATCGTCTCGCCGCCCAAGGCCGGCAAGACCATGATGATGCAGCAGATCGCCAGCGCCATCACTTACAACCACCCCGACGTGCACATGATCGTGCTGCTGGTGGACGAGCGTCCGGAAGAAGTCACCGAAATGCAGCGCACCGTGCGCGGCGAAGTGGTGAGTTCCACCTTCGACGAACCCGCCGCGCGCCACGTGCAGGTCGCCGAAATGGTGATCGAGCGCGCCAAGCGCCTGGTCGAGCACAAGAAGGACGTCGTGATCCTGCTCGACTCCATCACCCGTCTGGCCCGCGCCTACAACAACGTCGTGCCCAGCTCCGGCAAGGTGCTGACCGGCGGCGTCGACGCCAACGCCCTGCATCGTCCCAAGCGCTTCTTCGGCGCCGCGCGCAACGTCGAGGAAGGCGGTTCGCTGACCATCATCGCCACCGCCCTGGTCGATACCGGCAGCGCGATGGACAAGGTGATCTACGAAGAGTTCAAGGGCACCGGCAACTCGGAAATCCACCTCGACCGCCGCATCACCGAGAAGCGCGTCTATCCCGCGATCGCGGTGAACATGTCCGGCACCCGTCGCGAAGATCTGCTGATCGAACCCGATCTGCTGCAGAAGATCTGGATCCTGCGCAAACTGCTGCACGGCATGGACGAGATCGCGGCGATGGAATTCCTGCTCGACAAGATGAAGACCACCAAGTCGAACGACGAGTTCTTCACCTCGATGCGGCGCTGACGCAGCCCCGCATCCCGAGCCCCGCAGGGGCGAGGGACCTGCTTCACGAACATCGCACCGAACGAACGCCCCGCATCGCGGGGCGTTGATACTTCGTAGGAGGGCCTTTAGGCCCGAGCTCTTCAAAGATCGCGCGATCGTTCGGAAAAGATCGGGCCTGAAGGCCTTCCTACCGAGCCGACATCCTGTAAAGCCTTTTGAATTTTTAAGGCGTCGGCTGTGGACCCTGCGTGCCGTAGGTCGCCTGCCGCGCTTCCTGCAGGCGGACGCGCAGATAGTCGTCGCGGCTCATGCCGCCCGGGTAACTCGTCATCGCCATGACTTCCGAGACGATCTGCGCCTCGCGCGCTTTGTATGCCTGGAACCCGGCGTCCTGGCGCTGCTGGTCCTCGAAGGCCGCCTGCCGCGCGGCCGTTTGTTGCCGATAACGGTCCACGAGCGCCTGCGATTGCCGGATGCGCTCGGCTTCGTCCTGCACAGCCGCCTCGATCAGGCTCACGCGCAATACCACGCTCTCGCCCGCCGAGAGTTCTCGCGCCTGTTCGCGCTGGTCGATCTCGCGAGCGATGGCGCCCGCCTGTTCGCGCCGCGCGTTCTCGTCCAGTGTGTGCGCGTCGCGCAGGAATCCACGCACGCGTTTTTCGAAGGCCAGACGGCTGCGGTACGCCCGGGCTTCCGGAGTGGCTGCCAGCGCAGCTTGGCGAGGATCGGTAGCGGCCGGCGTCGACGGCATGCGGGCCTCTGCAGACGCGGAAATGTCTTCGACGGATGCGTCGTCGCGGTGTCGTGTCATCCAGAGCGCGAGCGCCGCTGCGGCAGCGATCGCCAGGCCGATGTGAATGGGCTTGATCTTCATGATGGCCGGTGCGGGAATTCCTGGAATCGAAAGCGTCTCCCGGCGGACCCGTAACGCGGGCCCGCCGGGAAACCGCATGGACGATCAGACCAGCTGGTCGACGGTCCAGTACAGCAGGTTGAACGGTTTGGCGCGATCGGCCGCATCGCTGGCTTCGGTCGCGTCCAGCACATTGCCCGAACCCACCAGCACGCTGTCGAGGAAGGTCTTCAATTCGAGGCTCATGGCCTGGATATCGCCATTCTTGAAGTCGACGATGGTGGTGCAGTGGCTTTCGTTGAGCGCGCGATACTGCGGGAAGTAACCGCCGAAGTTGCCCAGGCCATTGAGTTTCGCCGACAGCCGCTGGGTGTCGGTGCCCCAGCGGGCGTGGATCAACGCTTCCTTGGCGGCCTGATTCGGTGCGTTCTGGATATCCGCGAAGAACCGCTCGTACGAATACGAGGAGAAATTCAGATCCTGCCAGAAGTGCGTCTGACCGAAACGGTCGTTCGGATACTTCGCGGACAGCGCGTTGTAGAGCGTGCCGAGCTGGTTGAGATCGAGCTGCGGCATCTGGCCCGCGAGGTAGGGCAAGGGGCCGTTCGGTTTGTTCAGCCCCCACGCCTGGCGCATCAGGCCCTGCAGCGGTGCCGACGGATAGACGTTCGGATCGCTGCCCAGCGGCGCATCGAACACCGGGCCGGAATCGTCGATCAGAAAGCCGCGGGTCGGCGCCAGGTCGCGACGCAGCGGTGCGTAGTTGGTCAGGCTGCCGGCGCCGCCGGCGCTGCAGCCGGTGGACAGCATCTGCGTCGGCCGTTGCACGTTGTCCTTCAGCCAGCTCACCACGGCGCGCACATTGCGGGTGCCGTTGTGGTGCCAGACCAGCGGCGGCTTCACGCCGGCCGGGTCGTCGTAGACCGCCACCTTGTCGCCGCTGTAGATATCGCCGGTGCAGTAAGGCACGTAGACGATGTTCCACTGCTGGGTCTTGATCGAATCGAACGGGCTGACGCGGGTGACGAACGGGCTGACCAGGCTCGCGCCGGGATTGAGCAGGCTCATGTAGTCGTCGGGGATGCCGTTCGGATTACGCGCGCCGCGCACGCCGGTCTGGCCGGTGCAGCTGGCGTAATCCCAGCAGGCGCCGCCGCCTTCCATGTAGATGATGGTGTTGCGGGTGTTCGCCACGCGGTTGAAAAAGAACTTGTACTGCGAACCGTTGCCGCAGACCGCCCCGGTTTCGGGCGAGAGCTTGATGGTCTGCCATTCGCTGTAAGCGCCCGGCCTGAAACCGTCGGCATAGCCGCCTGGGTTGGACAACAGCGGATAGTCGCCGGTGCGTTGCGCAGCGGTGACCTTGTTATCGGCTTTCGGCGGCGATACCAGATTCGACAATGTCTGCCAGAACGAATAATCGCCTTCCTCCGCATGCAGCGGCGCTGCAATCAGGATCGTGGCGATGGCGGTGGCAAGCACGA
>JBKJHV010000039.1:0-77304 GCA_046598445.1 Lysobacteraceae bacterium | reverse complement strand
CCCATGACCGAGTGGTATTACAGCGACGCCCAGCGCGCACAGCACGGCCCGGTGGGCGCCGGCGACCTGGCCGCCATGCACACCAAAGGCACGCTGCCGCCCGAGACGCTGGTCTGGCGCGAAGGCATGTCCGAGTGGAAGCCCTGGCGCGAGATGATCCGCGAAGTGATCGCCGGCGATGCGCCGGACGACCCGCGCGCCGAAGCCCTGGTCAAGGCGGCCGAAGCCGCGCCCGACGACGGCGCCTATCGCCCCTACGCCATCGCCGAACCGTCGCCGTACGCGCCGCCGCAGGCGCGGGTGGAGGAAAACAACGCCGTTATCGCTGGCGGCCATGTGGTCCATGCCGGGTTCTGGAAGCGCGTCGCCGCGTATTTCATCGACTATTTCGTGGTCACCGCCATCACTTACGCGGTGATGATTCCGCTCGCCATGGTCGCTGCGATCGGTATGGGCGGCGCCGCCTCGGCCGGGGCGGAGGGGCCCTTCGCCACCGGCGCGGGCGTGGCCGTCCTCGTGGTGATCTATCTGGTGGCGATCCTGATGCCGCTGCTGTATTTCGCATGGATGCACGCCTCGGCCCACCAGGCCACGCTTGGCAAGATGGCGGTCGGCATCAAGGTCGTGCGCGGCGACGGGACGCGGATCACCTTCTGGCGGGGCGTGGGCCGCATTTTCGCGACGATCCTCAGCAGCCTGATCCTGATGATCGGCTACATCATGGCCGGCTTCACCGAGCGCAAGCAGGCCCTGCACGACATGGTCTGCGACACCCTGGTGGTCGACAAATGGGCCTACACCGAACATCCGGAATGGCAGCGCGAGGAGCTGGGCACGGTGACCGTGGTCATCCTGGTGCTGTTCGGCCTGGCGGTGTTCGGCTTCGTCGCCCTGTTCGCGGTGATGGGCGCGATGCTGGGCAGCGGCTTCGGCGGCTGAAGGTAATTCGCCCGGGCCACCCGGGCCGCGCGAAACCTGAACGGACAGGCGGCCGACCCGTCCAACGCGGTCGCAGGCTGCCCCGGCGGGTGGTTCCAGCAGGGGGCTGGCCGATCCGCCCACACGTTCCGCTTGACACGGGCGGCCCGGACATGACACCACTAAAAAAGAGAACGCAGCGACGCCCGGGCCTCCCCCGGGCGTCGCCTTCTGGCCGGGCGACCCTGAAACGCCCTGCCGACGGTGCCGGCCGATATCGGCATACCCCCTTCGGAACCCCCACCCCGCAATGGCAAAAAACCTCCTCATCGTCGAATCGCCGGCCAAGGCCAAGACGATCAACAAGTACCTCGGCAAGGACTTCCACGTTCTCGCCTCCTACGGTCACGTCCGCGACCTGGTGCCCAAGGAAGGCGCGGTCGACCCCGAACGCGGCTTCGCCATGCGCTACGAGTTGATCGAGAAGAACGAGAAACACGTCGAAGCCATCGCCAAGGCCGCCAAGGCCGCCGACCACCTCTACCTCGCGACCGACCCGGACCGTGAAGGCGAGGCGATCAGCTGGCACATCGCCGAGATCCTGAAGGAGCGCGGCCTGCTCAAGGACCGCACCCTGGAACGGGTGGTGTTCACAGAAATCACCCCGCGGGCGATCAAGGAAGCGATGGCCAAGCCGCGCGCCATCGCCGCCGATCTGGTCGACGCCCAGCAGGCGCGCCGTGCGTTGGACTATCTGGTCGGCTTCAACCTGTCGCCGGTGCTGTGGCGCAAGGTGCAGCGCGGCCTGTCCGCCGGCCGCGTGCAGTCGCCGGCGCTGCGCATGATCGTGGAGCGCGAGGAGGAGATCGAAGCCTTCATCGCCCGCGAGTACTGGAGCATCGAGGCCGAGTGCGCGCATCCGACGCAGGCGTTCACCGCCAAGCTCAACAAGCTCGACGGCAAGAAGTTCGAGCAGTTCACGGTCACCGACGGCGACACCGCCGAAGCCGCGCGCAAGCGCATCGTCGCGGCTGCCCAAGGCGTGCTGCAGGTCACCGATGTCGTCAGCAAGGAGCGCAAGCGCCGGCCATCGCCGCCGTTCACCACCTCCACGCTGCAGCAGGAAGCCTCGCGCAAGCTCGGTTTCACCACCAAGCGCACCATGCAGGTCGCGCAGAAACTCTATGAAGGCGTGGTGATCGGCGAGGAAGGCGCGGTTGGCCTCATCAGCTACATGCGTACCGACTCGGTGAGCCTGTCCGCGGAAGCGCTGAGCGAACTGCGCGACGTGATCGCGCGCGATTTCGGCACCAAGGCATTGCCCGACAAGCCGAATCTGTACCAGACCAAATCCAAGAACGCGCAGGAAGCGCATGAAGCGGTGCGTCCCACCTCCGCGCTGCGCACGCCCACGCAGGTGAGCCGTTTCCTCAGCGACGACGAGCGCCGCCTGTACGAACTGATCTGGAAGCGCGCGGTCGCCTCGCAGATGGTGCCGGCCACGCTGAACACCGTGTCGGTGGATCTCGCCGCCGGCGGCGAGCACAGCTTCCGGGCGAGCGGTACGACAGTCGTCGATCCGGGCTTCCTCGCCGTCTACGAGGAAGGCAAGGACCAGAAAAAAGAGGACGACGACGACGAAGGCCGCAAGCTGCCGGCGATGAAGACCGGCGACCGCATTCCGCTGGACCGCATCCACACCGATCAGCATTTCACCCAGCCGCCGCCGCGCTTCACCGAAGCGGCGCTGGTGAAGACGCTGGAGGAATACGGCATCGGCCGGCCGTCGACGTATTCGTCGATCATCCAGACCCTGCTGTTCCGAAAATACGTGGAAATGGAAGGTCGCAGCTTCCGCCCGAGCGACGTTGGCCGCGCGGTCAGCAATTTCCTCAGCGGGCATTTCACCCAGTACGTCGATTACGACTTCACCGCCAAGCTCGAAGACGAGCTGGACGAAGTGAGCCGCGGCGAAAAAGAGTGGATCCCGCTGATGGAGCGGTTCTGGGGCCCGTTCAAGGAGTTGGTGGACGCCAAGACCGAATCGGTCGATCGCAGCGAAGCCACCGGCGCGCGCGAACTCGGCGTCGATCCGAAATCCAGCAAGCCGGTCAGCGTGCGTCTGGGCCGTTACGGGCCGTACGCCCAGATCGGCACTGCCGACGACGAGGACAAGCCGACCTTCGCCAGCCTGCGCCCCGGCCAGAGCATGCACACGATCACCCTGGAGAACGCGCTGGAGCTGTTCCGCCTGCCGCGCAAACTCGGCCAGGACAAGGACGAGGAGGTCAGCGTCGGCATCGGCCGTTTCGGTCCGTTCGCCAAGCGCGGCAGCGTGTATGCGTCGCTGAAGAAGGAAGACGACCCGTACACCATCGATCTGGCGCGTGCGGTCTTCCTGATCGAAGAGAAGGAAGAGATCGCCCGCAACCGCATCATCAAGGACTTTGCGGGCAGCGACATCCAGGTGCTCAACGGCCGCTTCGGCCCGTATCTCAGCGACGGCAAACTCAACGGCAAGATTCCCAAGGACCGCGAGCCCGCGTCGCTGACCCTGGAGGAAGCCGTCGAGTTGATGGAAACCACCGGCAAGCCGATGCGCAAGGGCTTCGGCAAGAAGTCCGCCGCGAAGAAAGCGCCGGCCAAGAAGGCCGCGACCAAGAAAGCCGCCGCGCCGAAGGCCGAAAAGCCTGCGGCCGCGAAGACATCACCCGTAAAGAAGGCGGCAAAGAAAGTGCCGGCTAAGAGCCCCGTGAAAAAAACCGCCAAGAAAACCACAGCCAAGAAAACCACCGCCAAGGATCCAGCGAAGCGCGTCCCGCTGTACGACCATCCCGAACCGGCGAAATCGCTGCTGACCACCAACACCAACACCAGCGTTGGCGTGAAGCGGGTGGTCAAGAAGCAGAAGGACGACGCGCCGTTCTGACCGGCGGTGCTGTTCAGGCGTCCATGACGTTGTGACGGCATGGGCGTCGCTACGCCGTTTCCCTGTCCGCAGGCTGTCCTGTCCCATCCGGGGCAGGGCGCGGCGGGCTGTTGCGCGTTGCGGCGCCTGTCCCTGCTGCACTGCGCGCAGCGCGCCGTCTGTCTGCGTATGTCGAACTCACGACATCGGGAATACCCGCATCGTTGCCGCAGGACAGCGCCGCACATGCGCGACAGCGGACATCCGCTGGCCGTGGAAAGACATTCCCGGTAAAGGCATAAGTCATTGAAATAAATGACGATTTGCAATGAGGAGAACGGGATGCCGGTCACGTCGCCGCGTCGCGGCCGCACAACACACTGAGCGCGTACAACACCGGCACCGCGCGTTCCCCCCGGGTTCCGGATCCGCAGAGGCATGACCTTCAGGTCGTGATCGGCGATCCGGGATCCGCGCTGCGTGCCGGAACGTGTACGCCGCGATCGATGCGATGCACGGCAGGCCGCCCCGCCCGTCACGCCGCGCGAACACGTCCATCCGGCGCAAGGGAGACCGGGCATCCGGGTTCTGTTCCGCGGATCGCGCTTAGCGGACCACGCGAACGAACGGCGGATGTTGCGGTACGCGACCCACCCTCATCGACAGGACGTTCAACCATGACATCGCTCCGATCCCCGGGATTCCCGGCGCTGGCCCTGCTGGCCCTGCTGGCCGCAAGCGCAGCCGTTCTTTGTTTCCTGCCCGCGCCCGCGCGTGCGCACGGCACCATGACCACGCCGTACAGCCGCGTCTACGCCTGCGCCCAGGGCAATATCGAAAACCCCGCCGACCCCGCCTGCCGCGCGGCGTCGGCGGTCAGCGGCACCCAGACCTTCTACAACTGGATGGGCATCAACCAGGCCAACGCCAACGGCAACCATCAGGCCGTGGTGCCCAACGGCAAACTCTGCAGTGGCAACAATCCGACGTTCAGCGGACTGGATCTGCCGCGCAGCGACTGGCAGGCCACCAGCATCGCGCCGGACGCCAGCGGCCGCTTCGAGTTCCGCTTCCGCGGCACCGCGCCGCACGCCACGCGGGACTGGGTGTTCTACGCCACCCGCGACGGTTGGGATCCGACCAAACCATTGGCGTGGGGCGATCTGGAGGAATTCTGCCGGATCGGCAACACCCCGCTGGCCAGCGACGGCACCTATCGCCTCAGCTGCCCACTGCCCAGCCGCAGCGGCCGTCACGTGATCTACAACACCTGGCAGCGTTCCGATTCCACCGAGGCGTTCTACACCTGCATCGACGTGAAATTCGACGGCGGCCCGCCGCCGCCGCCGACCTGGCGCGATGTCGGCGCGTTCAGCGCGCAAAGCGACCAGCCGGCCAACACCCTAGTCACCCTGTCGATCTTCAACAGCGACGGCAGTCAGGCCGAACGCATCGAAACCACGCTCGCCGCGGGCGAGACCGCCGCGTCGGCATGGCCGCTGCGCGTCGCGCAGAACGTCAATGGCCGCGCGCTGTACGGACGCATCGGCGTGCTCAGCAACGGCGCAGTCACTCCGATCGCCGCGGCCGTGGGCAATCGCGTGTACGTGACCGGCAACCGCACCCACCGTGTCGATATTCGCGTCCCCGATCTGCCGCCGCCGACGTGGCGCGACAACGGTGCGCTGACCGCCCAGAACGCGCTGCCGGTCGGTACCGTCGTGAGCCTGCGCGTGTTCAACGCCAACGGCAGCGATGCCGAACGCATCGACACCACGCTCGCCGCCGGACAGACCTCGATCACTGCCTGGCCCTTGCGCGTCGCCCAGAACGTCAACGCAAGCTCGGCCCATGCCCGCATCGGCGTCCTGGCCAATGGTGTCATCGCGCCGGTGGCGTCGGCCACGGCCAATCGTGTGTATCTCAACAGCGCCGACCGCCGGCATCAGATCGATATCCGCGTCCCCGATGCGCCGGGCGATTACGATTACGTGTATCCGAACGGCATCGGCAGCTATATCCCCGGCCAGACCGTGGTGAAAGCCACCGACGGCAAGCTGTACGCCTGCCGCCCGTTCCCGGAAGGCCAGTGGTGCAACATCAACCACGACGCCTATCGCCCGGGCACCGGCTGGGCCTGGCGCGACGCCTGGATTCTGTTCTGAGGGATTGTCGAAGAGGCACTGTCAAAATCGCGGGTCCAAAAAGCTGTCGTCCCGAACGAGGGCGTAGCCCGAGGAGGGATCTGCTTGTCGCCGGTGACGCGCAACAGCAGATCCCTCCATCGCGACCCGGGCGTTCGGG
The DNA here is from genome assembly GCA_046598445.1 of Lysobacteraceae bacterium. Lineage (GTDB taxonomy): Bacteria > Pseudomonadota > Gammaproteobacteria > Xanthomonadales > Xanthomonadaceae > Lysobacter_I. The sequence goes on along the minus strand of JBKJHV010000039.1, from coordinate 71,174 downwards.
ATGACAGAGACTTCCGGTGAGGCCAATTCCGCACTGGACCCATCGTGGAGGGGCGAAAGCCCCTCCGCACACCGGCCGGTCGCGCGCGTCCGTGTTTCGCGAGGCTTCAGTTTCGCGGACGCCGCGCTCTTCCCTGCGCGGGTGGCTGCGCGCAAGATGCCCGCATGCGCCCAACCCAGATCCTGCCCCCGACCCGGTTCCTGATCCCGTCGCTGATGCTGTCCGCGTTGGCCGCTGTCGTTGCGATCCCGGCGGCGCAGGCGGGCGACGAGGTCACCATCTACCGCTGCACCGACGCCAAGGGCCGGCTGACGCTGAGCGATTCGCCCTGCGTGAAAGGCGAACGCCAGGAAACCCGCAGCATGCTGCGGCCGAAGGACGCGCCGCCGCGGCCGCCACAGCCGGCGCCGATAGCGCCGGTCGTCGCGGTCGCCCCGCCGCCGCAGGTCATCGTGGTCCACACCCCGCGGCCGCTGTACGAATGCGTCTCTCCCGACAACACGCGCTATCTGAGCGACACCCCCGAAGGCCGCGCGCGCTGGGTGCCGATCTGGCCGAATGGCTATCCGATCACGCCCTATCCCGGACAAGAGCCGGGTCAGCTGAACATCCGCGTCGACAATGGCCACCTCAGCGGTGGTTACAACAGTGGACGCCCCCGGGTGCTGGTGCCGACCTATACCGAATTCGGCGGCGGCACCTGGCTGCGCGACCCGTGCCATGCGCTGCCGCAGGTCGAAGTCTGCGCGCGTCTGCGCGACCAGCGCACCGAGCTGCGCCGCCGTTTCACTATCGCCCAACCCTCCGAGCGCGTCGTGCTGGGCAGCGAGGAGCGCAGTATCAATGCCCGCCTGGACCAGGATTGCCGCTGAATGTTTGTGATCGAATCCCGTGTACTCACCATCGCGCTGCTTGCGACGGCGCTTTGCCTGCCCGTCCAGGCCCAGAGCGATATGACGATCTATCGCTGCGTCGACCCCAGCGGCGCGGTTACCCTGCAGAACGACGTGCCGTGTCCCAAAAGCAGCCAGCAGAGCGTGCGCAAGGTCGGCGCGCTGCCGACACTGCCCGCTGCGGCCGCACGTCCGTCACCCGCCAAGCCCGCGCCTGCCGCCGCGGCAGCGCCGCCGCCCGTCCCGCCGCCGGCGCCCGCCTCGGCCGTACGCAGCGCGCCGCCGCCGCTGTTCCAGTGCCGCAGCTGGGATGACCGCGATTACCTCGGCGACACCGCCGAACCGCCCGCCACCTGCGCGCCGGTGGAGTCCATGGGCATCGACGGCACCACCGCACTTGCCGCCGGCAGTACCTGCGAAATGCGTCGCGACGCCTGTGTCGCGATCCCCGCCGAGCAGTTGTGCGCACGCTGGAAGAAGCGCGTGGACGAAACCGAGTTCCGCTGGAAGTTCGGCGGCGGTCGCAACGACGATCGCAAGGTCGAATTCGACCGCGTCGCCAGGATCTATCGCGAGAGCACCTGCGTCGGCGGTTGAGTCCGCGTAAGCGCGGCAGCCATCTTCGTCGCGAGACATCCGATCATCAGAGGCCTGCGCCCCCGACCGGGGGCGCAGGCGGTGCTCGAACAGGGCTTACGGGATCGGGCCGGTGGGGCAGTTGAACGTTGACGAGGTGCGCGAGGCCGAACCGTACGCATTGGTCACCGTGACCGTCACGCTCAGGCGCTGGCCGGAGGTGCAGCGTTTGCTGTAGTACTCATTCGCTGAGCCGTCCGGCCAGCGGATCGTCGCCGGGCTCGCCGAGCTGTAGCTCACTTCGCACCAGTACATGCCGCCGCCGCTGTTGGCGAAATCCGGACATAGGAAGCTGGTGATGGTTGGGGGCGTTCCGCCGCCGCTGGTTCCGAGCGTGTACAACAGGCGATTCGGTGAGCCGCTGCCGGCGTTGGTGACCTTGTTCGGCGTGGAGGCGTTGATTAGCGCAGTGGCGACGTCTGCAGGCGTTGCCGACGGGCTGTTGGCCAAGTGTAGTGCGGCCGCGCCGGCGACATGCGGCGATGCCATCGAGGTGCCGCTGAGCACGGCGCTTGCCGATGTGCTGGCGATGCCGGCCGAGGTGATGCTGCCGCCGGGCGCGAACATGTCCAGACAGGTGCCGACGTTCGAGAAGGACGACCGCGCATCGTTGCTATCGGTCGAACCGATGGTCAGCGCATTGGCCACGCGGGCCGGCGAAAACCCGCAGGCGTCTGCGCCGCTTCCATTGCCCGCCGCCACCACCACCGTAACGCCGCTGTTGATCAGATTGCTGACGGCGGTATCGACCGACGAATTCGCGCCGCCGCCGAGGCTCATGTTGGCCACCGCAGGCAGCACGCGATTGGCGGTCACCCAGTCGATGCCGGCAATGATCTCGGACCACGCGCCGGAGTTGCCGCAGCCGAAGACGCGCACCGGATGGATCGTGGCGCTTTTGGCGATGCCCCAGGTGGTACCGCCGACGGTGCCGGCGACGTGCGTGCCGTGGCCGTTGCAGTCGCTGGTGCCGCGCCCGTCGTCGGCGATGGCGCGGAAGCCATTGCCCATGCGCCCGGCAAACTCGGTGTGGCCGGTCAGTACGCCGGTATCGACGATATAAGCATGCACGCCGGCGGCAGTGGTGTTGTAGGTGTAGGTGCCGTTCAACGGAAGATCGCGCTGGTCGCTGCGATCGATACCCCAGGTCGCGCCGCTTTGGGTTGGATTGATGGTGGCGAGGCCGTCTTCTTCGACGTAAGCCACGCGCGGATCGGCGAGCAGGCGGGCGAGTGCCGCATCGTCGGCCTCCACCACGAAGCCGCGCAGCGCATGTTCATAGCTGCGCACCAGCTTGCCGCGATGCGTCGATGCGATTTCGCGTGCGGCAACGGATACGCGCGCGGCGCTACTGCGCTCGCTGGCCAGACGGGCCGCATTTTCCTTGAGCACAACGATATAGCGGCCTTCGATCGGCCGGTCTGCTGTACGCAGTTCACCTGCCATGGCCGGGATGGTCGCTGCACAGAGCAACGAAACGCCGATGGCGGCCGAGAGTCGGTTCATTCGTTTCATATCGATTGACTGTCCTTGTGGTTGTCTGGATGAAACATCGATACGGCGCGCACGGCTGACCGTGCCTCCTTCGCCGCAGCAGGTCGAGCACAGTTCAGGGAAGACAGGAGCAGCCTTTCCTTGGCCAAGGCCGTATGCGACGGCCCGCTCGATCTGCAGGCTCCAGTCTAGGGTCTAGGCATGAACGCGACAAGGCGCTCCCATGAACGGAGCGTTGCCCGATATCGGCCGCTGCATCGCGAATCCTGCGACGCGCTTTTGGGACGATCATTGATTCGACGAGCGTTTACGCAATGTCGCAGAAACCGCACTGGATTCTTCGCTCTACCGCTCTGGGGCGGCGCTGACCCACGTGCATGCCAGCGTACTGGCATGCACGCGGACGCTTCGCATCAGTGATGACCGTTGCCCACGCCGCCGCCTTGCCCATCGGGCAGCAGCACGCGCACGTTCTGCATCATGCCCTGGTCCTCATGATCGAGGATGTGGCAATGCAGGACGTATTCGCCGATGTATCGCTGGTAGCGCGTGCGCACGTACAGCGTGTAGCCGCCTTTGACGAACAGCGTGTCCTTCCAGATGTTTTTCGTACCTGCGTACTCGGTGTCGCCGCTGCCGGGCAAACTCACGTCGCGTCCGGTCTTGTCTTCGATGATCCGCGACACCTGGAACGGGTTGACGTGGATATGGAACGGATGGCTGCCCGCCAGGGAAGTGAGCTTCCATTCCTCGACATTGCCGAGAATCAGGTCGCGCGCGTTCTTGGGGTCGTAGGCCTCGCCGTTGACCATGAATTTGCCGCCGGCGATATCGAAAATCACTTCCTGTCCGCATTTCGGCGCGCACCTCGACCTGCGCGCGGCTTCGGCCAGTTCTTCATCGCTGATCGTGGCGTGCGGCAGGAACGCATCCAGACGCAGATCGCGCGCCAGATCATCCGTCACTTTCTGCCTCACGTCGGCGGGCATCCACTGCCGCGCGGCGATCGTCAGCACTCTGGTCAGATACGCCGTGGGGTCATTGCCGACCGGCAGGCCGGGCGACACCGACACCGTGCCCAGCAGGCGCCGGCTTTCGGCATCGCCGCTCACCGAATCGATCGCCGGCAGATTGCCGTCGATCACGCAGTACTCGCCCGCGTTCGGGAACACCATCAGCAGATCGCTGCGATAGCCGGGCTGCAGGATGGTCTGGCTTTTGCGGATCGCCTGGCCGTGGGTCAGACCGTCGCTGGCGATCTCGAACTGGGTCAGCGGCGTGCCCACGCAATTCTGCGAGATCCATTCCGCATGCTGGCTGAGGCTGCGCAGCAGCTCGGGTTTGGCCGATTTGCGCATCGGGATGAACTGCAGGTTGATCGAATCGCGGATGCCGGCGTGGATATTGCGCCAGCGTTCCACGCGCCCGGCGACGGCATCGGTGAAGCGCGGCAGGATCTGCCCGTTGATGCTGGTGTAGCGGCCCGACGGTCCCCAGACCTTGTTGCCCAGCTGGTCGTAATTGTCGATCGTGCCCACGTCGCCGGGACCGCAGAACCAGGTGCCGTTCGCGTTGGTCTTGATCGGGGATTTCGGATCGTCAGGATTCTCGCGGCAGGCGTACGCCACCTGCTGGAACAGCACCACGCGCTCGCGGAACGCGGTGCCGGTCTCGTCGCGCAGCAGCGTGTCGATATCGCCGCTGGCGCTGGGCGTGGGCGCGCGTTCGCCGTGGATGATCAACGCGCCGGCCATGCCGCTGGACACCTGCAGCGCGGTGGAACCGTGCTGGTGCGGGTGATACCAGAACGTGCCCGCCGGATGCGTCGCCGGGATGTTGTATTCGTACTCGAACGCGACCTTGGGCTTGATGGTGATCAGCACGTTGTCGCTGTTGCCGCTGGGGCTGACCCACAGCCCGTGCGAATGCAGATTGGTCGAGTTGAAACAATGCGGGGTGTTGATGGTCGCGCCCTTGCAGTCCGGCTCGGGCGCCAACTGGTTGTTCAGCGCGACGCGGATCGTTTCGCCCGGCCGCGTGCGCAGCGTCGGTGCGACGAAGGGCGTGAACGGATTGGGCGCCGCGCCTTCGGCGACGTAGCTGCGCAGGCGCACGCGATCGAAACGCTGGCTCGCCGGGTTGTAGATCCAGCCGTCGGTGAGACGGATATTGAGCAGCGGATCCTTGTCGGTCGGCGGCGGCGGCGCGGCCGACAGGCCCGCGCTTTTCAGCATGCGCGTTCCTTCGGTCGGCGGTGTGCTGCGCAGCATCGGCACCAGCACCGGATCGGCGACCACGCGGTCGGCAGGCGGTTGAGCAGGCGGGTCGCCGTCGGCGGCGGACGCGTCTGAGGAGAACATGGGCGCCGCGATCAGAAGCGCGAGTGCCAGCGCGGTGAGCGTGTCTGGAACGGACGGCACGGATTTGAACGAACTATGCTGCATGACGGATCTCCTTGTCTGAGCGTATGGAACGGCGCGAGCGCGCGAATGGGCGCCCGTGGTGCCCTTGGGCCGTACTTCCCTTGAATCGTCTGCAATGCCCCCTGGTGCCGCGGATGACGGGGCTCCCCGCCCCGTGGCGACACGATACCTGCTTTGGCGCGTGGTGGCGCTGCCGATGCGAAGGGACTGATCGGGTTCGAACGCTGCGTGCCGGATATTTCCTGCGAGCGATGAATGCGACGGACTGTATCATCTGGAAACAAGAGTGCGGAATCGCCCAACGCCCGGCGACTGATCGTGATGCAGCCGGGGTGGCGACGAAGGCCGTACTTGGGAGTATTTCGGCAAGACCGACATCACAGCATTCCGGATACGCGCTGCGTGCGCATCCGGCTACGTCATTGATCACGTCATTCAATCGATCAATTTCACCTCACGACTACTCGCGAGTTGTTGAACGATAGGCGCTGCTTTGCGACTTTCGTGATGGCTCGAACGGCCTGACGTCCAGCAAAAATCCGAGTGCAAGAGCGCAACCGTTTCTCTTGCCGACATGGATATCGTTTAAGCCGGCGACGAACGGTGCTTGTGCGGGGACTCCATACATGAATTATTGGGCCGTGGATCAAATGTCGGGGTATCCAGCGAGAATTTTGTAATGGCATGTGTCCGTAACAAATGCCGTTTGACGTTTTTAGTTATGAATCACTTCGGCGGACTGTTTTCGCAAACAAAGGAGCGGTGAAATGGCTGGGTTTACGGCAAGTTGGGTGCATGGAAACGCGGTGGTAGCTGAGCAGCCATCGATCGAAGACGGCGGTCTCTTTGGCTTTAATCATTTTGGTTGGGGCGCGCAGATTGTGATGCGTCCTGGATTTTCACGCTGGTTCCACATTTTCATGCCGACGCCGGTGATCCTTGACGGCAAACGCATGAAGTTGATCCGCGTCTTCCTCCAGTGGCAGCAAATACGAGGACACGCACGTTCAGCGCTCATTGAAGACGCGCACCTTTGGGATGGCCAGAATCGAATAGCCAAGAAGTCGAACAACGACTTTAAGCAAAACGGTCACGCGACGATCCCTGGTCACTCTACTTATGAATTGCACCGATCAAGAGAGTGGCAGTTTGGCGTTGGACTATCTTTCAGGCTGGGAGCGCATGGAAATGTTGGCGGTGTTTTTGTCAGTAATGAAGATGCTCCAGTGATCGTGATCGGCTCTGCGGGTGCAGATTTTGAAGTCTAGGTGTTGAGCTTGCATCATTCGCCGTGTTGATCGATTTGAGTGACAAAAGCTCTGAGTGTGATCCGTAGGAAAGCAGTGACATCATTGATAGCGCGCAAAGACGACGAACGAGGCGTGTACAAAAAAATCCGCCGGAGAAACCACCTCTCCGGCGGATCGTGTTCAATCAAATACCTTCAGGGGATCGCCGGATCAGATCACGGGATCTGGCCCGTCGGGCAGTTGAAGGTCGAGCTGCGCGACACCGAGCCTGCTGCGTTGGCCACGGTCACGGTGACGGTCGGGCGTGAGCCGCGCGAGCAGCGACCGAAGTAGCTGCTGCCGTGCGAGCCGTTCGGCCAGGTGATGGTGGCCGGTGTCGGCGAGGTGTACTCCACGTCGCAGACGTAGGTACCGCCGCCGCTGTCGCCGTAGTTCGGGCAGACGTAGCTGGTGATCGTCGGCGGTGTGCCGCCACCGCTACCGCCGCAGGTCACGCCCACCGCGGTGAATGCGGCGGTGACGTTGGCCGCGTTGAAACCGAGATCGGTCGCGGCTGTCTGCACGCCGCAGGCGCCCTGGTTGAAGTCGGTGCTGGCGGTCCAGTACAGGTCGTTCGCGCGCGCGAACGCCTGGAAGGCTTTCTGCGTGTTCCAGCCGGCGGTGGTCGCCAGCGTGTAGAAGGCTTTGTTGTAGACGCCCGACGAATAATGCACGTCCATGCCGGCGTAGTAGTTGGATGCGTGACCGATCGAGGCGCCGTCCAGCGGCGGGTTGTCCATGTAGCGCAGCGCGCCGGTGCCTTTCTTGATGTCGTAGCCGACCTTGAAGTCGTTGCTGCCGCGCATGTAGTACTCGGACGCTTCGCCGGCCATGTCCGAGAAGGCTTCGTTGATGCCGCCGGACTGGCCGGAGTAAGTCAGGTTCGAGTTCTGCGAAGTGAAGCCGTGCGAGACCTCATGTCCGACCACATCCAGACTGACCAGTGGATAGAAGGTGTTGAGGCCGTCGCCGAACAGCATGCCGGTGCCGGTCCAGTACGCATTCTCGTGATTGGTGCTGTAGTGCACCTGCATCAGCAGTTGGAACGTGAGCGGCGCTTGGCCCATGTACGCCTGATACATGTTGAACACCACGCCGCCGAAGTAATGCGCGTCGTTGAGCGGCGAGTACGCGCCGTTGATGGTCTTCACAGTGTTGCGCGGACAGGTGTACGAGAACGCGGTGGTGCCGGATGTGCCGCCGTTGAGATCCACGGTCTTCACGTTGGCGTTGGTCATGGTGCAGGTGGTGCCGCTCTGCGCTACGTCCAGATAGCCGAAGTTGGTGCCGTATTCGTACTGGCCGATCTTGGCGTTGCCGCCGGGGCCGGTGCCGACCAGTGCGTGCTGCAGGTTGTCCCATTGTTTGATGACGCGGCCGCTGTTGGCGTCGACGATGACGGTCGGCCGGGTCGGCGAGCCGCCGCGCGCGGTGTCGGCGAAGTACGAGACCACGTACGCCTTGCGTGCGCGGCCGTCGTCGTCGATGTGGATCATGAGGTCGGAGGTTTCGTTGCTGGTGCGCATGAAGCCGACGCGCGCGCCGAGGCCGGCGCTCTTGCCGATGGCGAGGGCGCGTTGGCTGCCCAGACGCGGCTTGCCGGCCGGGATCTCGCTGGCGAGGCCATCGATCTTGCGGCCGAACAACGTCTTGACGTTGCCGTCGGCGTCTTCGTTGACGACGATGTGTTCGCCGAAGATCGGCAGGCCGCGGAAGGTCTGCTGATAGCGGTGATTGCGCACGCCCAGGTCGGTCTTGCGGTCGAGCAGGAACAGGCGCGATTCGCCATCCAGACCGAGCGCCTGCGCGTGGCGGGCGTGGACCGTGTCCGCTGCGCCGGAAGCGGCGATGGCGGCGTTGCTGTTTTTGACGCGTGCAAGATTGTCCTGATGCAGGTCGGTGCGGACGGCGGCGGACGCGCCGCCGGCGACCAGGATGGCGGCGGTCGCGACGGCGAGCGTGGTGGAGCGGAAATGTCGACGCATGAATGTCTCTCCTTTGAGTGCGATGAATGCCGGCTGCGGAAGCAGCGGCTCCTTTCCAACCCGCGCCCCTCGCGGATTGTTCGATGACGCGCGCATCGGCCGGCAACAGGTGCCTGGCCGATGTGCGTATCGAAGACGCAGGATGCCGTGCGCGCGTCGCAGAGACTGCGATTGCGGTCGTGATATGAAACCCTGCCGAAGGATGTTGCTGATCCAGCCAGCCGGACTCGCTGATCGAATGCGGCGAATCTGAGCCGCCGAATCTGATCCGGCGGCTCAGAACCCGTAGCGCAAAAAACCGCCGTCGACGGCGATGCACTCGCCGGTGATGTAACTCGCTGCCGGCAAACATAAAAACGCCACGGCGGCGGCGACTTCCTCGGGTTCGCCGATGCGGCCCATCGGCGTGCGCAGCAGCACTTCGTCGAGATAATCGGGATCGGCGAGTTTTGTCGAGGTGCGGCGGGTGCGGATGTACCACGGCGCCACCGAATTCACGCGCACGCCGTCTTCGGCCCATTCCACCGCGAGGTTGCGGGTCATCTGGTGCATCGCCGCCTTGCTCATGCCGTAGGGCGCGCCGCTGCGCACGTGGGTGATGGCGGAGACGCTGCCGACGTTGACGATGCACGAGGCCGCATGTTTGGTCAGCAGCGGGTAAGTGCTGCGTGCGAGTTCGAAGGCGCTGAACAGGTTGGTCTCGAAAATGCCGCGCCACTCGTCTTCGCTGTAGTCGATGGCGGCCTTGGTGAGATTGCCGCCGGCGTTGTTGACCAGAATGTTGAGGCCGTCGCCGAGGTCTTCCACCCAGTCCAGCAGTTCGCGGCGCTGTTCGTCGTCGGCCACGTCGGCCACGCAGGTGCGGACTTCGCCGTCGGGAAATTCTTCTTCCAGTTCGAGCCGCACCGAATCCAGGCCGTTGCTGTCGCGCGCGGCGATGAGCACGCGGGCGCCGAAGCCCAGCAGTTCGCGCGCGATGGCGCGGCCGATGCCGGCGCTGCCGCCGGTGACCAGTGCGAGTTGTCCGTCGAGACGCCAGCGGTGAGCGAGCATGGGGTAGGCCGTTCGCGGTGTGGATGCGCGTAGGATAAGCCGCGACCCCGCCGAGGAGGACCACCATGCGCCAGGCTTTCGTTTTTCGCGCAATCTTCACGATGTCGTTGCTGGCCGCTGTCGGCGGCCTGACCGGCTGTTCGAAGCCCAAGGTGCCCGATCACGACGATCCGCCCGAGCCGCAGGCCGCAGCCGCCACGCCGCCCACGCAGTTGCGCGAAGCTATGCAGAAGCCGATCGACAAGGCGGAAGCGGCGCAGGGCGAAGTCGATGCGGCGGCGGAGCGGCAGCGCGCGGCCATCGACGCCGCGACCGGCGGCTGAATCGATTCCGCTTCGACGAAAACGACGACGCCCGGCGTTGGCCGGGCGTCGTCTGGAACGATGAAGCAGAAAGTGCGCCGCTGCGATCAGAACCCGCAGAAGCAGTAGGCGTAGGCCTTGGCCGGTGCGCCGCCGGCGCGTGGTTCCATCGCGCGTTCCAGCAGGCGCAGATCGCGATCGGCCTGCGGCACGACTTTCGCCAGCATGCCGCGGGCGATATCGGAATGACCGAGCAGGGCGCGACCGGTGCCGCTGCCGGCGAAACCGCTGAACCAGCGTTCGAACGGCGTCAGCTCGCGCTCGATGTAGCGCACCGGATACGTCCCCGGCTTGCCGCCGAGCTTGGCGCGCTTGGCGGCATCGGCGATCGCGGTCTGCAGGCCGCCGAAGGCGTCCACCAGGCCGCGCTCCTTCGCCTGCGCGCCGCTCCAGACGCGACCGCGGGCGACCGCGTCGACATCGGCCACGGGCTTCTTGCGCGCTTCGGACACTTTGCCGGTGAAATCGCGATAACCCTTCTCGATCACGGTCTGCATCACCACCGACACGTCGGCGGACAGCGGGCGGGTGACGTCGAACGCGCCGGCGATCGCGGTGGTGGACACGCCGTCGGTGCGGACGCCGATCTTTTCGAGCGCGCGCGAGAAGGTCGGAATCATGCCGAAGATGCCGATCGAACCGGTGATCGTGGACGGATCGGCGTAGATGCGATCGGCGTTCATGCTGATCCAGTAACCGCCGGACGCGGCCAGATCGCCCATCGACACCACCACCGGCTTGCCGGCTTTCTTCAGCGCGACGATCTCGCGGCGGATCTGCTCGGAGGCGAACACTTCGCCGCCGGGCGAATCCACGCGCAGCACCAGCGCCTTCACGCTGTCGTCGTCGCGGGCTTCGCGCAGCAGCGCGGCGGTGGATTCGCCGCCGATGGCGCCGGCGGGCTGTTCGCCGCCGGTGATTTCGCCCTCGGCGACCACCACGGCGATGTGGTTCTGGCTGCCCAGCATCGGCAGCGCGCCGTTGAGGTGGGTCAGATACGTATTGAACGACACCTGGCGGAAGCCGCCCTCGGCCTGGTCGTCGGCCGTGCCGCGCTTGGTCAGCAGTGCTTCGACTTCTTCCCGCGTCTTCAGGCCGTCGACCCATTTCTGCTGCAGCGCGTACTTGGCCAGATCGCCCTGGACTGCGGCGATGTCCGCTGGCAGGGTGTTGAAACTGGCGGCCAGCTTTGCCGGGTCGAGCTTGCGCGCCTTGGCGATGTCGCCGAGATAGCGCTGCCAGATGTCGTTCATCCAGAACAGGTCGGCTTCTTTCGATTCGGGCGAAGCCCCGTCCAGCACATAGGGCTCGGCCGCGGATTTGAACTCGCCGACCTTGAACAGATGCACGTCGACGCCGAGCTTGTCCTGCAGACCTTCGCGGAAGTACTGGCGATAGCGGGCCAGGCCTTCGATCAGCATGCCGCCCATCGGGTCGAGGTAGATTTCGTTCGCTTCCGCGGCCAGCAGGTACTGGGCCTGGTCGTAGCTTTCGCCGAACGCGATGATCTGCTTGCCCGAGGCGCGCAGTGCGGCCAGCGCCTGGGCCACTTCGCGGATCGAGGCGTAGCCGCTGAAGGACATGCCGTCCACGCGCAGCACGACCCGCTCGATGCGCTTGTCGGTCTTGGCCGCTTCCAGTACCCGCAGCAGGTCGCGCAACTGCACTTCCTTGGCGCGGGGATCATTCAGGGCTTCGGCCAGCGCGCGGCTGGTGGGGTCGATCGTGTACTGCTCGACCAGCGTGCCTTCCGGGGCGATCACCAGCGTGCTGCTGTCCTCGACCGGCAACACCCGCTTGCTTCCGCTGCCCAGTGCCGCGAGGCAGAGCAGCAGGAAACCGAAGAACAGCAGGTTGAAGATCAACCGGCGGGTGAAATTCATCGCATCCCAGAGACCGAAGAGGATGCTGGCGATGGGGCCGCGGCGGCGCGGTTCGTTCATTGGGGAACTCTCCTTATTGATCCGGTACGAGTATGTTTGAATTCGATGACTGTGCTTGCGTAGGAGGGGCTCTAGCCCCGAGCAGGCTTTTGATCGGGTTTGCGGCCTGGAGATCGGGCCTGAAGGCCCTCCTACGAAGGCGTGCGGACTTCAAATGTCATCAATGGATGTGGGGGCAGTGTGCTGGTCGGCGGCGGTGGCGTCATCCGCCATCCGTCACTCCTACCGGCAGCACGAGAGGGGCACGCTGCGACAGCCGCAGGAAACGCAGCCCCAGCAGCACCGCGGCCACGGTGAGGCCTGCGATCAGACCCACCCACATGCCGCGCGGGCCGTAGGCGGGCACCAGGTCGCCCAGGCCCAGACCCAGCACCGCGCCCAGCGGCATGCCGATACCCCAGTAAGCCACTGCCGCCAGCAGCATCGGCACCCGGGTGTCCTTCAGGCCGCGCAGGGCGCCGACCGACAGTACCTGGATGCCATCCGGAAACTGGAACGCCGCCGCCAGCAACAGCAGCGAGGCGGCCAAGGCGACGACGGCGGCATCCGAGGTGTACATCCCGGCGATGGCCTCGTTGCCCAGCAGCAGGGCGCTGCCGGTCAGCAGTTGGGTCATCAGCATCAGCGCGTAGCCGGCGAATGCGGCGCGGCGCAGGCCGTCGCGGTCGCCGCGGCCCACGGCGTGACCGACCCGCACCGTGGTGGTTTCGGCCAGCGCCATCGGCACCATGAAACAGAGGCTGGCGACATTGATCGCGATCTGGTGGGCCGCCGCCGGCACTTCGCCCAGCCGGCCGATCACCAGGGCGGTGGCGATGAACAGCCCGCCTTCCAACAGCCAGGTGATGCCGATCGGCAGCCCCATCGCCAGCAGGTCGCGGACCTGCGCCCAGCGCGGCGGGTCGTAGCGGTTCAACAATTGCAGGTCGCGGAATCGCCGCGCGCGGGCCAGATAGCCGGTCATGGCCAGCACCTGCAGCCACATGATGAGCGCCGAGGCCAGGCCCAGCCCGCCCGCGCCCAGCGCCGGCAGCCCGGCGTAACCGAAGGTCAGCGCGCAGCCGGCGGGCACCAGCAGCAACAGCCCGCCGAAGCCCAGGATCATGGTCGGAATGGTGTAGTGCAGGCCGTCGCAGAGGTAGCGCATGCACAGGAAGACCGCCAGCGCCGGCACGCCCCAGCGGATGCCGTGGACGAAGGCGGTGGCGCCCGGGCGGATTTCCGGCGCGATCCCGAAGGCCTCCAGCGCCAGCGGGATCGCGCTGAGGAATACGAACATCGCCAGGCCCAGCGCCAGCGCCAGCCACAGCGCCTGCCGGAACAGCGGGCCGATCTCGTCGCGTCGCCCGGCGCCGTCCAGCTGCGACACCGAGGCCGGCACCGCGATCAGGGTGCCCATCGGCACCAGCAAGGGCAGCCAGAACAGCGCCGTGCCCACCGACACCGCGGCCAGCGTGGCGGTGCCGTGACGGCCGGCGATGACCGCGTCGACCAGGCCGATCAGTCCGGTCGAGATGTGGCCGGCGATCAACGGCGCGGCCAGGCGCGCGCTGCTGCGCAGTTCGTCGCGTAAACGCGGGGTGGGGGACTCGGACATGACTGCGCCGGAAGCGGGAGCGCGGCATGGGGCCGGCGCATGGGCTGGTATCTTAACCGCGCATATCGCAGGGTCATTCGCCCGGTCATTCGCCGCGTCGAATCATCAACTTGAATCACTCGTTCGCATCGTCGAACACCGTCATCGCCAGGGGAACGCATGACCGAACCGCAAGCCCACGCCGCGCCCGCCGCCTGCGAAAACTGCGGCAGCGTGCTGCAGGGCCACTACTGCCATGTCTGCGGCCAACACGCGCACAGCCCGCTACACAACTTCGGCCACGCGCTCGAGGAGGTGTTCGAGTCGTTCTGGCACCTCGACGGCCGGATCTTCCGCACCGTGCGCGACCTGTTCGTGCCCGGCCGGGTCGCCACCGGGTATCTGGCCGGCCACCGCGTGCGCTACATCGCGCCGCTGCGGCTGTTCGTCATCATCAGCCTGCTGACGTTCTTCGTCGGCAAGGTCAGCCTGCATATCGACAATGACGCGGTGTTCAGCAGCACAGACAGTCCGGGAGAGGTCGAACGCGACGCCGGCCCGGCGCCGACGTCGCAAGCCAGGACAGGCGCCGCCGCAACCGCAGCCCCCGCATCGGCGCCCGCGACGCTCGCGGATGCCGCCGCCGCGCCCAAGCGCGACCTGAGCACCATCGACGCTGTCATCGCCGACCGCAACCGCCAACTGGGCGAGTTCAAGCGCGAGGCGCTCGAATCCGACGGCGGCTGGCTGCTCACCCCGCTGTCGGGCACGGTGCAGTCCGGCATCGACGACGGCGCGCGCGGCCGGATGCGCAAGCTCGGCGCCTCGGAAGCCGAGATCGACCTGGCGATGGCCCGCGCCGACCTCGAACTGGAAAAAGCGGCGGCTGCCAGCAAGACCGCGGCCGCGGCGGACGACGCCGATGCCGGAATGATCTCCCGCTGGATGAAGAAGCGCGGCGAGCGGTTCACGCGCAACAGCGAAGCGATGCGCGAAAACCCCGACGAATTCATCCGCCTGTTCCTGGGCGCGGTGCCCGGCGCGCTGTTCCTGCTGGTGCCGCTGTTCGCCCTGTTCCTGAAGGTGATGTACCTCGGCACGGGGCGCGGCTACCTGGAGCATCTGGTGGTGGCGCTGTACAGCCACGCCTTCCTGCTCGCCGCGCTGCTGGTGTTGTTCACGGCGACCGGGCTGGTGGGGCTGACGCCGGCGGCGTGGATCTGGCCCAAGGTGGTGAGCGGCATCGGTGCGGCGGGGCTGTTCTTCGCCGTGCCCACGTATCTGCTGGTGATGCAGAAACGTGTCTACGGCCAGCGCTGGTGGGTCACCGTGGTGAAATTCCTGATCATCGGCAATGTTTACACGGTGTTGTTGACCTGCGCCCTGCTCTACGCTGTGATCGCCGGACTGAGCAGTTGACCGCCACAGATGAGAGCCGCATGACCGCCAAGCGCGTGATCTATGAAGTGAACATCGAGGTCGACGCCGCGGCGCACGACGACTACCGCGTGTGGCTGCACGACCACATCGCCGAGATCCTCGCGCTGCCGGGCTTCACCGGCGCCAAGGTGTTCGAGGTGCTGGAACCGCCCCCCAGCGCGGGCCGGGTCGGTCTGTGCGTGCAATACGCGCTGAAGGGTCGTGAGGCGCTGGACGATTACCTGCGCGACCACGCGCCGCGGCTGCGTGCCGATGGCGTATCGCGCTTCGGCGGCCGCTTCCAGGCGACGCGGCGGGTACTGCGCGGCGTGCGCTGAGTCGGGTCAGCCCCGGCGGCCGCTCAAACGCTCAGCTCAGGCCGACGCTGGTCCAGAGTTTGCCCAGCCAGCGCGACTTGGCTGTTGTCGACGTGCCATGCGCTGCGGCTTTCGCCGCGGGCTCGCCGGTCTTCGCCGCGACCGCGGTATCGCGCAGCCGGGCGATTGCCGCCACCCGTTCCGGCGGCAGCTGCTTCATCACGAAGCGGGCCTCGTCGTTCAAGGCCAGCCAGGCCTCGCCGTCCAGGCTGCCGTCGGCGCGCTGCGGCAGGGCGCGCTGCAGCGCCTGCTTGTACTCGACCGGATCCACGCCGAACACCTCGGCCGCCAGGACATCGTCCAGCCCCACCACCACCCGCAGCAACAGCACCGCGCGGGTGCCGAAATCCAGCCGCGCCAGCGAGGCGAAGTCGCCGTGCCAGTACGGCGCCAGCGGTTCGGTGTTGAGGGTCGGGCTCTGCAGCAGGGTGGTCCAGAACAGCAGCGGCCAGCCCTCGGGCGCGGTGCCCGGTGCGCTTTCGCTGAAGGCTTCGATCGCCGAGGCCAGCGCGCGATCGCCATGCTCGGCATCGCCGCACTGCAATTCGGCCAGCAGGGCCGCCCGCCGTTCCACCCCGCGCAGGAAACTGACGACGGCCCCGGAAGAGGCGGCAGCGGTATCGAGCGTGTGGTGGGAGGACATATTGGGCTGCAGATCAAGGCTTGACGAAGGGGTCGCATGATGCCTCCCGGGCCGAATCCGCGACTTGACAACCATCACGGAACCGGCTCCCCAAGGCGCCATCAGGGCTGCAGACCGATCGACGGCCCGATCCGGTTGTGCACAGCGGTCATTGATCTGCAACAAACTGGCCTTTGCCGGACGCTTGAGCCGCGACCGCGCAATGTTTCACGGACAAGCGATTGATTTTATTGAAATTTCATGGGGTGGCGTTTTTTTAGCCATACCTCGCGGAACCCCTGCATTTACCGCACAAAACTGTTCGCGCATTCAGTCATGCACAAACTTATCCACAGCTTGTGTGGATAATGCCGAATTCCCTTTGCGATCCGCCACTTGCGGGTCATTCGTGTGCCCGCCGACAGCAATGCGGTGCAAGTGAGGGTCGAAGTCGCCGCGCGCGGACTCGGTAGACTGCCGGCCATGTCCGTCGCCGATTCCGTCCTCCGCGTCGCCCTGCCGCTGCCGTTGCCGCGCCTGTTCGACTACCTGCCTCCGGCCGATGGCCCAAGCGGCGGCCAGGCCGAGGTCGGCTGCCGCGTGCGCGTGCCGTTCGGTAGCCGCAGCGTGGTCGGGGTGGTCGTCGGCGTGGGGTCGCCCGAGCCCGGCGTCGCCGAACTGCGCGAGGCCGAGGCGGTGCTGGACCCGCAGCCGCTGCTGCAGGGCGAACTGCTGGAGTCGCTGCGCTGGCTGGCGCGCTACAGCCACGCCCCGCTGGGCGAGGTGCTGGCGACGGCGCTGCCCAGCGCCCTGCGCCGTGGCGAGCCGCTGCCCGACACCCATGCCTGGGCGTGGCGGCTGACCGAAGCCGGCGCCACCGGTCTGTCCCGCCTGCGCGGCCGCCCGCGGCAGCTGGCAGATCTTCTGCAGACGGTCCAACTGCAGGCATTGGACGAAGATCAGCTCGACACGTCGCTGGACGACTGGCGCAGCGCCGCCCGCGCGCTGCTCAAGCGCGGTCTGGCCGAACGCGTGGCCGTGCCGGCGTCGCAGTGCGCGCCGATGCCGCAGGCCGGCCCGGTGCTCAACGAGGAACAGGCCGCGGCGCTGGGCGCCCTGCGCGACCGCCCGGGCTTCGCCGCCTGGCTGCTGGACGGCGTGACCGGCAGCGGCAAGACCGAGGTCTACCTCAACGCCATCGCCGACTGCCTCGCCCGCGGCCGCCAGGCGCTGGTGCTGGTGCCGGAGATCGGCCTCACCCCACAGGCATTGGCGCGGTTCCGCCAGCGGCTCGGCGTACCGGTGCACGCGCTGCATTCCGGCCTGGGCGATCCCGAACGCGCCCGCGTCTGGGCCGCCGCCTGGCGCGGCGAGGCGCGGGTGATCGTCGGCACACGGTCCGCGATATTCACGCCGCTGCCCCAGGCCGGGCTGATCGTGATCGACGAGGAGCACGACGGCAGCTACAAGCAGCAGGACGGCATCCGCTACCACGCCCGCGATTTCGCCCTGGTGCGCGGCAAGGCGCTGGACGTGCCGGTGCTGCTGGGCAGCGCCACGCCGTCGCTGGAATCGCTGCACAACGCCCAGGCCGGTCGCTACACCCACCTGCGCCTGCGCAAGCGCGCCGGCGACGCCCAGCCGCCGGCGGTGCGGGTGCTGGACGTGCGCAAACGTCCGCTCGACGCCGGCCTCTCGCCGGATCTGCTGCGCGCGATACGCGCCGCGCTGGACGCTGGCGGCCAGGTGCTGGTGTTCAAGAACCGTCGCGGCTACGCCCCGGTGCTGCTCTGCCACGACTGCGGCTGGAGCGCGCAGTGCAAACGCTGCAGCACGCCGCTGCGCAGCACGCCGATGACCGTCCACGGCGGCGGCCGGCGCCTGCAGTGCCATCACTGCGGTGCGCGGCAGACCCCGCCGCCGGCCTGCCCCGACTGCGCCAGCCTCGCGCTGCAGCCGCAGGGCGTGGGTACCGAGCGCCTGGAAGAACTGCTGGCCGAAAAATTCGCCGACGTGCCGGTGCTCCGGATCGACAGCGCCAGCACCCGGCGCAAGGACGCGTTGGAAAAACTCTTCGTCGAATTCGGCGCGCGTCCCGGCATCCTCGTCGGCACCCAGATGCTGGCCAAAGGCCACGACCTGCCGAACCTCACCCTGGTCGCGGTGGTCGGCATCGACGAAGGCCTGTTCTCCGCCGACTTCCGCGCCGGCGAGAAACTCGCGCAACTGCTCATCCAGGTCGCCGGCCGCGCCGGCCGCGCGCAGAAACGCGGCGAAGTGCTGCTGCAGACCCACCACCCCGAACACCCGCTGCTGCAAACGCTCATCCACGGCGGCTACCACGCCTTCGCCGAGGGCGAACTCGCCCAGCGCGAGGCGGCCGGTTTCCCGCCGTTCGCGCATCTCGCGCTGCTGCGCGCCGAAGCGCAGCACGCCGACGCGCCGATGCAGTTCCTGCAGGCCGCGAAAACGCTGTTGATACCGTGGCTCGCCGCTAAACCTGCGCGCGGCGTCGCGACGCCCGAGGGTTTGACGCTCGACGGCCCGGTCACCGCGCCGATGCCGCGCCGCGCCGGCATGTATCGCGCGCAACTGCTGTTGTCGTCGCCGACGCGCCGTGATCTGCACGTCGCGCTCGAAGCCGCGCTGCCGGCGGTGTACGCATTGCCCGAAGCGCGGAAGACGCGCTGGTCGCTGGATGTGGATCCGGTGGATTTGTATTGATCGATGGCGCGGGTGGCGTGGCCTCCGACTCCGTAGGAGGGCCTTCAGGCCCGAGCTCTAGATCCTGTAGGAGAGGGCCTTCAGGGCCGATCTCGCTTCTGGTACGGCATCTTTCTGTGTACGGGTAACTCCTGGAATCTTTTCCGCGCTGGTGCGTCACACTTTCTTTGTCGCACTGCGCCGCTCGCGGGGCGAACGGCGAAGCCGGCCCGAAGGGCGAGCGCCGCAGGCGCGAGTCAAGAAAGTAACCAAAGAAAACTCTTTGGTGCCGGAGCAAACCTGCCGTAGGTGACATACCTGGGATTCTTCTATGCGACATCCATGCCGCATAGAAAAACGGCGCACGTCCTGTGCGCCGCCCTCCGGGTCTTCAAATATTTGGCCGGCATCGTGGTGTGGGCAAAGCGCAGCTCAACTCCGCCACTACAATCGCTATCAACACCCGCCACAAACATCGATCGCAAGCATTCGCCCGCTCGCTCGCCGGATCAGCGACAATACGCACGCGGCGATGGCGCCGTAGCGGCTGGAGACGGCAGATGCGTGCGGTGCCCCATGTGGTGGTGGTCGGTGGCGGTTTCGGTGGGTTGTGGGCGGCACGCGCGCTGTGCGATGCGCCGGTGCGGATCACCCTGGTGGATCGCGGCAATCACCATCTCTTTCAGCCGTTGCTGTATCAGGTCGCGACCGCCGGGCTGTCGGCACCGAACATCGCTGCGCCGCTGCGCCACATCCTGCGCAAACAGAAGAACGTCACCGTGCTTCTGGGCGAAGTCGACGGCATCGCCCCCGGCGACAAGCAGGTGCGTCTCGCCGACGGCCGAACCCTCGATTACGACCACCTCCTGCTCGCCAGTGGTGCGACCCACGCATATTTCGGCCACGACGACTGGGCCGCACACGCGCCGGGCTTGAAGACGCTGGACGATGCGCTGGAAATCCGCCGCCGCATCCTTACCGCGTTCGAGCGCGCAGAAGCCGAAGACGATGCGGCGAAACGCGAGGCGTGGCTGACGTTCGCGATCGTCGGTGGCGGCCCCACCGGCGTGGAACTGGCCGGCACGCTCGCCGAAATCGCGCGGCACACGCTGCACGGCGAATTCCGCCGCGTCGATCCGCGCAAGGCGCGCGTGCTGCTGCTCGAAGCCGGGTCGCGGGTGCTGTCGAGCTTTCCGGAGTCGCTGTCCGCAAAAGCGCGCGTGCAGTTGCAGAAACTCGGCGTGGAAGTGCGCACCGGCGTGCCGGTGGCGGAGATCGACGGCGAGGGTGTGCAGCTTGGCGAACAGCGCATCGCCGCGCGCACCGTGCTGTGGGCAGCGGGTGTGGCCGCGTCGCCGCTGGCGCGCGATCTCGGCGTACCGCTGGATCGCGCTGGCCGCGTGATCGTGCAGCTCGACCTCAGCGTGCCGGGACATCCGGAGATCTTCATCGCCGGCGATCTCGCATCGCTGCAGTACGACGGCAAACCGGTGCCGGGCGTCGCGCCTGCGGCGAAGCAGATGGGCCGCCACGTCGCGCAGGCGATCCGCGCGCGCCTGAAAGGACGCGCGCCGACACCGTTCCGTTATCGCGATTTCGGCAACCTCGCCACCATCGGCCGCATGGCCGCGGTGGTCGATCTGCACGGCTTCAAGTTCTCCGGCCTGCTCGCCTGGTGGTTCTGGCTGGCCGCGCACGTGTTCTTCCTGATCGGCTTCCGCAACCGCATGGTGGTGATGATCGACTGGGCGCAGGCGTATTGGAGTTACCAGCGCAGCGCGCGGATCATCCTGGGCGCGGATCGCAAACAGTAGACGTCACGCACGTTCGACGCGGCAGGCGTAACAGCCCGGTTTCGCGTAGTGGATGTGGATGTACGCGCTGCGTTCGATCGCGAACAGGGTTTCGATCGCGGTTTCGACTTCACTGCCCGGCACCACATCGGCCCACACCATCATCCCGCGCGCATCGTAGGCACGCAGCGACAGCAGACGCGTGCGCAGCAGCGCCGGTACTTCGTCGACCGCAGGCAGCGCCTGCGTCGCCGCTTCGCGCACGTACACCGGCCCGGATGCGCGATACGGCGTGTCCACGCGATGATGGTCGTAGGGCAGCAACAACAGACGTTCGCCTTCGGTCGCATCCTGCAGGCTGACCCGGCAGGGATACACCGGACGATCGTCGGCGACGATGCTGCGGATGTCGCGGGTGCGCAGTTCGTCGTCGGACAATGCGAACAGCGGCGCGAAGGTATGGGCGGGCAGTGCATGGATCTGGAAAGGCATGGTGGCGCTCCGGTGTCGGGAGCGCGCATCGTGGCGTGGCGCAAGCGATGCCGATATCCGGATCTTGCTGCGTCAGGCTTTGGCTTTCGCTGCCTTCGGTTTGGTGCGGACGGACGGATGCTTGTCACCGCCTCGCCGGATCTCGAACAGGCCGGTCGCCTCGATGAGGCCGCTGAGTTTCCCGTAACCGTAATTGCGCGCATCGAACGGCCCGCGGTTGCGGATGTTGGTACCGACCGCCGAAAGATTCGCCCAGCCGTCGTCCTCCTTCTCCGCTTCCACCGCGCCGCGCAACAACTTCACCAGCGCGGTGTCCTGACGGAGCTTCGCGGTGGACATCGGCGGCACGCGCTCCGAGGTTTCGACGGTATCGGTGGTTTCGCCCGCGACCGCGGCGGAGGGAGCCTGTTCGTCGATGTAGAGGAACGTCGAACAGGCGTTGACGAACGGTTCCGGCGTTTTTTTCTCGCCGAAGCCGAACA
Source organism: Lysobacteraceae bacterium (assembly GCA_046598445.1). Lineage (GTDB taxonomy): Bacteria > Pseudomonadota > Gammaproteobacteria > Xanthomonadales > Xanthomonadaceae > Lysobacter_I. The sequence continues at coordinate 49,632 of JBKJHV010000039.1, read as the reverse complement.
CGCGCATGTCCTGCTGGCGCAGCCGCATCGCCAGTGGGGTGAAGTCGGCATCGCTGGACACGATCGCGAACGCATCGAAGCGGCCGCTGTACAGCAGATCCATCGCATCGACCACCATCGCCATGTCCGAGGCGTTCTTGCCGCTGCTGTAGGCGAATTGCTGGATCGGCTGGATCGCATTCGGATGCAGCGCCTGCTCCCACTTCTGCAGTGTCGGGCTTTTCCAGTTGCCGTAAGCGCGGCGCACATTGGCGATGCCGTGGCGGGCGAGTTCGGCCAGCACCATGTCGATCTTCGCCGCCGGCGCATTGTCGGCGTCGATCAGCAGCGCGATGCGCATGCGTTCGTCCATGGCGAGTTTCTCTTGAAAGTTGCGCATAGCTTAGGCGTGGCGGGCGCGTCGAGTCCACCGCACGACGAACGGCCCGGTGTCCCGGGCCGTTCGTCGTGCGCTGCATGCGTAAAGCGCTGGGCGGATCAGTTCCAGCCGTCCCAGAAGTAAGCGTATGCGTTCAATGTCTTGGTGGCGTTGGTGTCGGTGTCGCGCACCGTCACCTCCAGGATCGACGGCGAATTGAAGTAACTGATGCTCTGCAGACAGTAATGCTGGTTGCTGGCACAGACGCCGGTGGCGCCGGTTTCCAGATTCTTCCACGCGAAGCTGTAGTTGCCCGCAGGCAGGCCCGTTACTTCGAACAACGCCTGCGTCGGATTCGTGGCGGTGTTCGGTGTCCAGTACGATTCGCAGTAACCCACCGTGGCGTATTCGTAGGCGTAGGTGTCGACGTAGCATTCGAGTTCGGCGTTGTTGACGTTGCCGGCCCTGGCGGTTTCGCTGTGGCCGAAAAGCCCGGCGACGAGCAACAGTGCGGCGGCGAAATGGAGATTCCTGGAGATCATGGTCTGTCTTCCTGTTCAGAGATCGTGGTTGCCGGCGCCATCCTGCATTCTGAAAATGGCGCGCGGATCGTTGTGCAATGCGGGCGCGCCTGCCTTGACGCTTTCCGGCTGCAAGATGTCCAGCGCGAAAAGCCATAAAACAGGATCAATCGGCCAGACTGCAATGTGCGCTCTGCCTGCTGCCCGCGCTTCAGGCGGGTGCGCTCCCGGCGGGTGCGTTCCGGTCGGGACGCTCCTGTAGGTCGCAGTCCTGCTCAAACCGGCCCGGTCACCGGGCCATTTCGTGGTTCATGAGGATGAGAAGATTCGTCCCGCTCAGGACCAGCCGTCGTAGTACGAAGCCTGTGCGACCACCGTGGTCGTCGCGCCGGTATCGTTATCGCGGATCAGCACGGAGAACGTCACGCTCTGGTTCAGTCCGATCGTCAGACCGCAGGTGCTGCCGCCGCACTGGCCGCCCAGGCCGGTGTTGAGGTTGGTCCAGGTGAACGAATAGTTGCCGGCAGGCAGGCCGGACACCTCGAAGAACAGATCGCCGGGAATGCCGGCGCCGTTGTAGGGCGTCCATCCTGCACCGCAGTAGTAGGGCTCGGGGACGTCCCAGGCGGATGTGTCGATGTAACAGCCCAGCGTGGCGTTGCTCAGGTCGCCGGCGTGCGCGGGCGCGGCCGGGACCAGGGTCGCGGCGCCCAGCAGCGCGGCCGCGAGCGTCGGGAACAACGTGGGGAACATGGCCTTGGATTTCATGCACTACCTCCGGTGTAGTTGCTTGGCGTGGTCCATCGTTGCGGTGGACGCGGCGAGTATGGCCCTGGCGTCGACGCCCATCCGAGACCACTGTCCGCAATCTCAAATCTGTCGCGGATGAGCGGGCAGCGTGTCCTCAACGCACGTCAACGCGACGCGCAGCGCATCGACGTCGCCGGCCGGCACTTCCGACCAGCCGTGCAGACTGCCCAGACCGCAGGCTGCGGTCGCGATGACCGGAATGCCGCGCGCGATCGCGGCGATCAGCACGCGCGGCTCATGCTCGACCCATGCAGGCAACGCCACGGCATCGCAGAGCGAAAGCGCGGCGTCGACATCATCGATTCTGTGCAGCGCGATATCTTTCCAGCGCGCAGGTTCGCCGCCGTCGCGCATCGGCAACACAAGCTCGGCATGCAGGCCCGACATCGCCGCGGACAATTCCAGCGCGCCCTTGCGCATCAGGCTCGACGCGGGGAAATAAATGCGCATCGGGCCGTGCCGACGTACAGCGCGTGCGCTGTCCGTCGCCGGCAATCGCCAGGGCAGCGCACGCGCCTTGCCGCCCGCCGATTGCAACATGCCCGCGTGCGGGCCGATCCAGCGTTCGGCGCCCTCCAATGCGTCGTGCTCGGCGCGCAGCAGGGCATCGTCTGCGCGGAAATCGCGCAGGCTGGCTTCGCCCGGGTGATGCGCGGCGGCGGTATCGAGTTGTGTGTGGATGCGCGCCATCGGCAGCGCCCGCATCAGTACGTGGTAGCGCCGTCCGGCCAGTACGCCGCTGCGCCACAGATACGGCAACCACGCCTGATCGACGTAGAGTTCGAGATGCTCCGGCCGCAAACCCGCGGCCGCGGCGTTCGCCGCAAGCGCGGCCATCGCCGTCGCGCGTCGCGCTGGTGGCGAACGGCGTAGACGATGTTCGATCGCGAGGATTTTCCGGCGCACGCGCATCGAGAGCGAAGCGTTCGCGCCGATGCGTTCGCCCTGTGCGACATCGGTCGCCAGGAACTGTGCATGCTCCGGCATCGGCGCCTGCACGAGGATCGCGGTCTTGCCTTGTGCGTCGCGCAGCGTCGGCGCATTGCGGAAACATTCGTCCTGTCCGCAGGTCACGCAGTCGCCGGGTCGTTGCGACGGCAGCGTGCCGATGGCCGGTTCGAGCGTCGCGTCGATTGTCCGTCCCGAGACCGGTGTCGCCGGCACGCCGCCGCGCACCCGCACCGTCAGCGATTCCGCATCGAGCGTCACTTCCAGGCGCAGGTCGCAGGGCGCGCGCAGCCGCAGGTCGACGTAATTCCAGAACACGGTGGCGTCGCGATCGCGCGCCGCTGCCGAACCCGGAATGATCTGCGAATGCGCGTGGCGTTCGACGATCTCCAGTCCGGCCTTCAGCGCCGCGTCGTAGAGCGCGTTCGACAACTGGCAAAGACCGCCGCCGATGCTTGGAATCAGACAGCCTTCGCGTAGCTCGCGGCCGATCGCGAAGCCGCGGCTGCGCGAGGGTCGGCCCAGTTGCGCCCAGAAACTCAGCACGTCGCCGCGCGCCAGCTCGATGCCATCGAACGCGCGTCGGGCGATGCGCAGGTTCTCGATCTTGCCCAGCACCAGCGTGTTTTCGGCCGGTGCTCGCTCGGCGGCATCCTTGCCCGGCCACAGCGTCGAGATCGATTCTGCGATCACCGGCGCTTCGCGCAGGCGCGAACCCGCGCGGTGCCGGCGATGCGTGCGATCGAACAGATTCCTCGCGAAGCGCAGGCACTTGAAGCCGCCGGCGCGGAATTCGAACCACAGCGCCCCGAACCGGCTGGGCAAGGCGGGCGGCGGGGCTGACGAACCTGACGCTGACGAATCAATGGTCGACATGGAGGAGGCCGTGGGCAGACGGGCAGTCTGCACAACGCCCGCACAAATGGAAACGACCCGAATAAGAGCGACCAAATAAAAACGGCCCGGTTGCCCGGGCCGTTCGTGCGCTGCTGCGCGAGTCGCGTGCTTACGCCGCGAACAGCGCCTTCATCTTCTTCAGCGCGTTGGCTTCGATCTGGCGGATGCGTTCGGCGGAGACGCCATACTCGTCGGCCAGTTCCTGCAGCGTGATCTTGCTGTCGGCGTCCAGCCAGCGGCGCTTGACGATATCGCGCGAACGCGCGTCCAGACGGGACAGACCTTCGCGCAGCAGATCCAGCTGATCGGCTTCGCTGTCGGCGCTTTCGTAGGCCTGCGCCGGGTCTTCGCCTTCCATCATCAGATAGGCCACCGGCGCGGGCGGGCCGTGATCTTCGTCGGCATCGTCGGGCGCGTCGAAACCGATGTCGCGGCCGGAGAGGCGCGACTCCATTTCCATCACTTCGCGCTCGGAGACGTTCAGATCCTTGGCGACCGCGCGCACTTCCTCGGCGTTGAGCCAGCCCAGACGGGTCTTGCTGCGGCGCAGGTTGAAGAACAGCTTGCGCTGCGCTTTGGTGGTCGCGACCTTCACGATGCGCCAGTTCTTGATGATGAACTCGTGCATCTCGGCGCGGATCCAATGCACCGCGAACGACACCAGGCGCACGCCGACCGTGGGGTCGAAACGCTTCACCGCCTTCATCAGGCCGATGTTGCCTTCCTGGATCAGGTCGGCCAGCTGCAGGCCGTAGCCGTTGTAGCCGCGGGCGACGTGGACGACGAAACGCAGGTGCGACAGCACCAGCTCGCGCGCAGCGTTCAGGTCGTTTTCTTCGAGGAAGCGGCGCGCGAGCGCCTGCTCGTTCTCGACGGAGAGCACCGGAATCTGGTGGACGGCGCCGACATAGGCCTCCAGCGAACCGAGTGAGGACAGGCCGTTCAAGACCGGCATCGGCAGGCTGTTGGGGATCAGGGCGGTACTGGCAGTGGTCTGGTTCATAGGTCTCGATCTTAGCAGTCGGCCGGTTGGAGTGCTAAACCCGGAAAAAGTTCCCCAGTGTTCCATTTATGGGATGGACAGCGAGGTGGTGCGTCTTCGGTACAACAGGTGATGACATTCCTGACGGCAAATACGGATTTTTCAAGCCAACTCGCGTCACAGAAGTGCTGCTTGCCGCCGGAACAGGCGGTATCGGCCCGCTCGGGAGACAGCCTGAGCCTTGTCGACGACATTAATGAGGCAAGCGAGCGGGTGGCATGTGCCAGTCGATGGTGTGCCGCCAAGGCTTACTGAGCCGTTCATCGGGCCGTCTCTAAAGGGAGATTGACAGCACGGTGGAGACTTGCTGTACTGTTACACACAGTACAGTTGATACGGAACGAGCATGGCACGCACCAAAGCCTTGATGATCCAGATCGCCACCGGCGATTCCCGTTCCATCGGCAAGCAGATCGTGGACGGCATCCGCATGAAGATCGCGACCGGCGAGCTGGAAGCCGGCCACCAGTTGCCCAGCGTCCGCGGCCTGGCGCAGCAGCTGACCATCAATCCGAACACGGTGGCCAAGGCCTACACCGAGTTGACGACCGAAGGCTGGCTGGATTCCCGCCAGGGCTTGGGCCTGTACGTCGCGCCGCTGCGCCAGCGCCTGAGCGATGCCGAACGCGAGCGCCGCTTCGACGATGCGGTGCAGCGCTTCGTCCACGACGTGGTGCCATTGAACGTCACCGTCGACGAAGTGCAGGCGCGGATGAGCGCCGAATTCGACGCGCTGACGCCGCGCAAAATCGCCTGAGACATCACGACATGTCCACGCACAGCAACGACCACGTCATCGAGACCGACGGCCTGAGCAAACGCTACGGCCGCAAGCACGCGCTCGATCATCTCGACCTGCGCATTCCGCGCGGTCGCATCCACGCCATCGTCGGCGCCAACGGCGCCGGCAAATCCACGCTGTTCCGGATACTGCTGGGGTTTCTCGCGCCCAGCGCCGGTCGTGCGCGCATTCTCGGTCGCGACAGCCAGCAGCTCACCCCCGCGGACCGCGGCCGCATCGGTTTCGTCAACGAAGAGCACACATTGCCGGGCTGGATGCGGGTATCGGCGATCGCGCAGATGCACCACCGCGAATATCCGCGCTGGAACCAGCGCGCGTACGACGAGGTGATCGGCCACTACCACGTGCTGCCGGAACAGAAAGTCGGCCAACTCTCGCGCGGCGAACGCGCCGGTTTCAATCTCGCGCTGGCCTTGGCGCGGTCGCCCGAATTGTTGATTCTCGACGAACCCACGCTGGGGCTGGACGTGGTCGCCAAGCGCGCGTTCCTGGAATCGCTGCTCTACAGCAACGCGGCCGACGACTGCACCGTCATCTACTGCTCGCACCAGATGGAGGAGATCGAGCGCGTCGCCGACAACCTGATCATCCTCGAACGCGGGCGGCTGATGCACATGTCGGCGCCGGAAGAGTTCTGTTCGCGCGTCAGCCATTGGGTGGCGGACATTCCATTCAAGGGGCCGGAACCGTCGACGGTGCCCGGTCTGCTGGAACGGCAGCGTCTGGATGGCCTGCACCACTATCTGGTGCTGGATCAGGACGAAGGCTTCGCCGAATTCCTGCGCAGCGCCGGCGCGCGTTCGATCCAGAGCATGCCGGTCGGTCTGGACCGCGCGGTGAATGCGTTTCTCGCCAAGAACCACGCCGCGCCCGCGGCCGCCGCCTGAAGGAACGATGCACATGTCCGAATTGTTCAAAGCCGAACTGCTGCGCTTCCGCCTCTGGGCGCTGGCGTTGGCGGGCTTGCATTTCATCGCGCTGGGCTTCCTGACCCGCGTGGTCGATCTGGCGCAACAACCGCTGGTGATCCACTGGTCGTTCGGCGGTACGTATGCGGCGTTCGGGCTGCTGCTCGGCTTGTATCAGATGGGCACTTACCGCAAGCCGAGTGCGTGGCTGAACATGCTGCACCGGCCGCTGTCGTCGCCGCGGATCGCGATCTCGCTGATCGCCGCGGGCGTGGCGCTGCTGGCGGTGGCGGTGGCCCTGCCGATCGCACTGATCGCGCTGTGGCAGGGCGCGATGACGCCGCGGGTGGTCGATCTGCGCCATTGGCTGCTGGCGCTTGCCGCACTGCAGATCGCCACCGCCGGCTATCTGGTCGGCGCTTACGGCATGCTCGGCGAGCGTCGCTATTGCTTTTCCGGAGTGGTGTTCCCGCTGCTGCTGATCACTGCCGTCGCCACCGGCTTCGGCGCGCTTGCGGTGCAGGCGTTGGCCGTGTCGTGGTTGATCGCGATGGTGCTGGCGACGTTCAAGCCCGATCTCGATGCGCCGCCACGCAGCGCCGCTGGCATGGTCGCGGTGGCGCTGCCACTGCAGATGGCGATGTATCTGTTGATGCTGCTGGCGTATTCGGGCATCGAGATGCTGTGGATCGCGCAGGGCTCGCACCCCAACAACACGCCGACGCCGCCGCACGGCGGCCACAACGAGCCTGAAAAGGTCGACGAACGCACGCGCATGCGCCTCGCGCTGGAGGGCAGTCGCCATCCCGACGCGCCGCTGCTGCGCGAACAGATCGCACTGTCGGAACCGGCGGGTATCGTCTCGCAGGTCAGGCGGCTGCCGCAGCGTTTTGAACTCGCGAACGTCGCGCCGATGGAGTTCGACGACGATGCGCGCGGCGTGCGCTGGGTGTTCAGTCACGACGATATGCGTCTGCACGGCTATCGTCTGAACGACCGCACGCCGGCGGGCACGCTGGGCGTCGGCGCCGAAAACGCCGCATTTCCGGCGCCCGCGCTGCCTGCCGGCGCGATGCCGGGATCCGCGAAAGGCGATGCCCTGCTGGTCGCGGGCAACACCGCGTATCACTACAGCAGCGAATCCGGACAGGTGCTGCCGCGGATCCGTCTCGCGGACGACGAGGTGCTGGTCGGCGCCAGTCCGGTCGGCGAAACCCTGGGCGTCATCAGCGATCGCGCGCTGTATTTCTTCGATGGCCGCGGAGCAGTCGAGCATCAGCGGGTGATGACGCCGCGGCTGCGCGTGCCGATACCAGGTCACTACCACGACATCTACAACCTCGACATGATCGAACTGGTCGACGGTTATCTGATCGTGTTCAGCAACAGCTACAACGCGCATGCGGCGGAAGGCGCCGTGCCCTACCAGTACGTGCTGCGGGTGCGCGATGGCGGCGCGGTCGAGACCATCGCGAAGCGGCGGCTCGACTACGACTATCCCGCGATCTATCGCTACCAGTCGTTCTGGAGCTCGCCCGCGCTGTATGCGCTGCGCAACCGCGCGCAGCATCTGTTCGCGCCGCCGCTGCCGCTGGAAAGCAGCGTCGCCGCGCCGATCCCGCGGAGCATGTGGCTGTTGGCCGGCGCGCTGTCGCTGTTGGCGCTGATCGGCGCGCTGTGGCGGACGCGGAGTCTCGCGATGCCGTTACTGGTGCGTGCGGCATGGGTCGTGGTGTGCGGCCTGATCGGCCTGCCGGCGCTGGCCGCGCTGTGGCTGCTGTATCGGCCGCAGGAGATCGTGGCATCGGAGCCTTCCGGAATGCGTGCGCCCGCCACTGCCTGAGCGGATCTCATCACGCAACACAACGCGGACCGACGCATCGGAGGTCCGCAGGAGAATGCCATGTCGAAGATTGCGAACACATTCGCGATCCGGGCGGTGCTGACTTTCGCGTTGTTGACGAACGCGGTCGCGCTGCTGTCGCCGCTCTCGGCCGTCCGCGCTGCCGAACTGCAGGCTGAGCTGCGCAGCGAACAGCAGCGACCGCGCGCGCCGACGCTGCCGCGCAGTGCATTCGTGCAGCGCGCCTCGGTGATTTCGGTGGCGCTGTCGCCGGACGGACAGCGGGTCGCCTGGTTGAACGAAGCCGGCCGCAACCGCGAAGTCTGGCTGCAGGAGACTGGCGGCGGCGAACCGCGCCGGCTGATGGCGCACACGCCCGCGCAACAGTTGGCGTGGACCCGCGACAGTCGCTGGCTGCTGCTGGAGTCGTCGCAGCAATTGTTCGCGTTCGCCGTGGACTGGCAGGCCGGTTCGGGCATCGTGACCACATTGGGCGGGCGCAGCAAACGCGCGTTGATGCGCGTGGACGATGCCCTGCCCGCGGCGGTGATCGTGATCGAACAGGAAGGCCTCACGCCGCAAGGACAGCCGGCGCGCTGGCGGCTGTTGCGTGTGGACATGCGCGGCAAGCGCACGCTGCTGCACGAGGACAGCAGACGCATCACCGGTTATGCGCTCGATCCGCAGGGGCGGTTGGCGTTTCTGCAGCGGGTCGAAGGCCTTGTACTGACGATCCAGCGCGTCGAAGCCGGCGGCCGCCTGCACGAGGTTGCGCGCTGCGCGCAGATGCGTCGCTGCACGCCGCTGGTCACCAGCGCCGACGGCCGCGATCTGATCCTGCGCGGCAATTTCGGCGAAGTCAGCGGCCCGGAGCTGCATCGAATGATGCACCTCGGCGCCGACGGCAGTCTGCGCATGCTGCATGCTGATCCGCGCGGCGAGGCCGATCTGGACACGCTGACGTTCGACCCGCTGACCCGGCAACCGCTGATCGCGGCCTACCGCAGCACCGTCGCGACGAATCACGGCCTCGACGCGGACACGCAGCGGCATCTGCGGCGTCTTGAAGTGTTGTTGCCGCAGCGCGATCTGCGCATCGACATCGGTCGCGGCCTGGGCGCGCGCTGGTTGATCGAAACGCGCGCCGGCCACCAGCAGGGCAGCCGCTGGCATCTGTACGATCCCGATGCCGGCCGCGCGGCCGCGCTGTTCGACGACCGCCCGCGCGATGCGCGCAGCCAACGCGCCGCACAACACATCGCGGAATCCACGCTGGCGCGCAAGATTCCGGTGAGCTGGCGCGCGTCCGACGGCATGCGCCTGCACGGCTTCGTCTACCTGCCGCCGGGGCGCGGGGCGGCGACGCTGCCGCTGGTGGTGATTCCGCACGGCGGCCCGTGGAATCACTGGCGGCCGGAGTACAACGGCATCAGCCAATTCCTCGCCAATCGCGGTTATGCGGTGTTCGAACCGAATTTCCGTGGCTCGACCGGGCATGGCCGCGTCTACGCCTTCGCTGCGAACGGCGACTTCGGCAACGGCCGCGTGCAGCAGGACATCGTCGACGGCACGCGCTTCCTGCTCGCGTCGGGCATCGGCGATGCGCAGCGCGTCGGCATCGTTGGCGCGTCGTTTGGCGGCTATTCGGCCCTGGTCGGCGTCACCTTCCAACCCGAGTTGTTCAAGGTCGGCGTCGCCTTCGTGCCGCCGCCGGACTTCGCCTGGACGTTGCGCTGGATCCTGCGCAATCCGGAGGCGCTGGAACTCGACAGCGTCGTGCCGATGCAAGACTGGCTGCGGATCCTGTCGCTGGATGTCGACGACAAGGCGCGGATGGCAAGACTGCACGCGCAATCGCCGCTGGCGAATACCGCACGCATGAACCGGCCGCTGCTGCTGGTGGCCGGCGGCGAAGACCGCCGCGTGGGCATCGCCAGCGTGATCGAATACGCGGCGCGGCTCAAACTCGCGAACAAGGACGTGAGCCTGCTGGTGGATAGCGATGCCGGGCACGCGAATCGCGAACCGGTCGCTCGCGAAGCCAATCTCTATCTGATGGAAACGATGCTGCATCGCCATCTCGGCGGCATCGCGCCGGCCGCGCCGGATCCGGCGCTCCGCGACTATCTCCGCGAGACTCTTCGCTTGTGCCATCGCGATCTGCAGGCGGTGTGTGCGAAAGACAAGGTCGCGAACGCGCGCTGAAACTGCCATGTTTTTCCTTCCCCCGGCGGGGTGAAGGCGAGTTGCTTGCGCGCCATTGGCACGCACTCGCCGGAACGCACTGCGCGAAGCGCAGCGCCGGATGAGGGTTCGTGCGCCGATGACGTGCGTCGCTGCGCCTTACCCTCTCCCCCGACCCCTCTCCGGCGCCAGAGGGGAGCGACGCAAATCGAATCCTTTGTCCGCTGATTCGCCGACACTGCGTTGGACCTGATGTCGAACGCTGCGACCGCATCGTATCCCCCGGCGACGTACGTCGCCCAGCATCGGTTCGCATCGACGACACCGGCCGAGGCCGTGCCTCGACCCCACCTGGTCCGATCGTCGCAAGGCGATCGTCGCGCGACAGCCTGCGTATAGACACTGGCGGCTGCGCGCCATCTCAAAGGACGATGACAATGAGTGCGAAAACGACCAGCGGCCGCAAGCCGCGCGACGACAGGCGTCAGGCGCTTGTCCGTATCTCCGTGCATGAAGCGAACGGAACCCCGTACCGCAAGGAAGCCGAAGTGGAACTGATCGCCGGCAAGACCGCGATCCAGCTCAGGCGTGCGAAGGGCTCCGGGCTGTACGAGGCCAGCGTCGTGCCCGGTACGTACGCATTGCGCGTGAAATCCGGTGCGCTGGTCGCGCCGACCCGCAGCGTCAGCGTGCCGGCGAACGGCAAGACAGCCAGTGCGTATCTGGGCAAGCGCGATTGGCCGGCGTATCGCTACGGCGAAAATGTGGTGCCGTTCGAGCCGCGCCCGAACCTGATCGCGGTCTGCTTCGAGACCCGCAAGCCCGATCCGCAGCGCGCGCGCGCTCTGATCGACGAGATCGTCAAGAAGCTCAAGCTCAAACCCGCCGCGCCCGACAGCAAGGACGAAGCGCATCCGGCGATGGCCGCGGAGGGCGCGATCTGGTTGTTCGAAATGCCCGCGCGCGGCGACCGCAACAAAGCCGAAGCCGAATTGCGGAAGATGCTCGGCACGGACGTGCGCATCGGCATGCCGATCGATCTCGCGCCGCGGCAGGTGAAAGTGCTGGACCGCCGCTTCATCGTCCGCTTCCGCGACCATGTGAAACCGCAGGAAATCGCGGCGCTGGCGGAGCGGGCGAAAGCGCGGATCGTGCGCGGGTTCATCCAGGCCGGCAATGCGCGGATGATCGAGTTCAGCAGCGGCGGATACCAGGATCACCTCGTCGTGATCGAGGAATGGTACAAGCGCGATCTGCTGGTGTACGGCGAGCCGGACCTGCTGGCGGAAATGGTCGACGACGTTTTTCCCGCCGACCCGCCGAACGATCCGACCTTCGGCAACCAGCTCAATCTCACCCTGCAGAACGTCGACAATGCCTGGCAGTTCCTCAATGCCATCGATCCGGATCTCACCCTCGGCAGCCCCGATGTGCATGTCGCCACGCTCGACCGCGGCGTGCAGGTCGCGCATCCGGACATGGGCGGCAATCTCACCGACGGCACCGCGCAGCTGGCGCAGTGTTTCGACTTCAACAATATCCGCACCTGCGCGAATGCCGCATACGCCCCTGAAACCACTCACGGCATGGGCGTGTACGGCATCATCGGCGCGCGCGCCGACAACGGCAACGACATCGCCGGCATCGCGCCGAACACGCACCAGATCGGACTGTTGCGTCCGGGGCTGCTGTCGGCGAACTACGCCGATACGCTGCTGTGGGCAGGAGGTTTCGATACCGGCAATCCCACCGTCGGCTGGCCGGCGGAACCGATCTCGCCGGGCGCCGACATCATCAGCTGTTCGCACGGCTCCGACGGCACGGCGCTGTCGGGGATCATGGACGACACCCTGACCTTCCTCACGGTCTACGGCCGCGGCGGCAAGGGCACGTTGACGGTCTACTCCGCCGGCAACAGCGGCAACCTCATCACCGGCTTCCGTGTGTGGGCCGCGCATCCGCGGACCATGGCCATCGCCAATTCGGTGCAACCCGATGGGATGGGCGTCGAACGCCGTCGCGCTTCGGCCAGCGATACGTCGAGCTTCGGTCCGGAAATCGATATCTGCGCGCAGGGCCACAACGCGCCTTCGCTCAATACCACCGGCGGCGAGCAGACCTTCGGCGGCACCTCGGCTGCGGCGCCCACGGTGGCCGCGGCGGCGGCGCTGATGCTGTCGGCCGAACCGGCGCTCACCTGGATCAATCTGCGCGACATCCTGCGCGACACCGCGGTGGTGATCGACGGCGCCAACGTCGATCCGGTCGGACAGTGGGCCGGCGGGTTCAGCCAGTGGTACGGCTTCGGACGTCTCGACGTGAACGCCGCGGTGCAGGGCGCCGACGCCTTCGATCCGGGCGCGGTGAGTCTGGTGATCCGCGACAACCTCGCCGACACCGGCGAATTCGTGCCCAGCGCCGGCACGTTCTGGCGCAGCCCGGATCTATGGGTGCGTCGCAGCGATCCGGCCACCGATCCCGTCGGCGACCCTGCCTACGGTGCGAATCCGCCGAACGAAGCCGCGGATTCCGGCGTCGACAACTGGATCCGGGTGCGGGTGCGCAACGTCGGTACTGCGGCCTCGGGCAACGCGTTCGTCCGCGTCTATCTGACGCATTACGCCGGCGCGCAGTTCGTGTATCCGAACGATTACATCCCGACGATCAATGCTGGCGATCCGTTGCCGTCGCCGCTGGTGCAGGGCACGTACCAGATCGGCGAGCAGATGATCGCATCGCTCGCGGCTGGTGCCGACACCATTCTGAATTTCCTCTGGCCGTCGGCGATGGTGCCGCCCGAAGAGGTGGCTGGCGCGAACTGGCATCCGTGCCTGCTGGCCGAAGTCTCGCCGCACACCGGACCGGACCCTACCGGCAATCTGGTGGTCGACAACAGCAATCTGGCGCAGCGCAACGTCACCATCGACTACAGCGACGACGATGGCGCCGCGCGCGAGATGCTGGGCGTGATCGGCAACGAACAGAACGACGACCGCGCCATCCGCGTGGAGGTGCAGCGCGGCAAGCTGCCCAAGCGCGCGAAGGTGTGGCTGCGCTTCCTCGATCCGAAGGTCGAACGCGCGGTGCTCAAGCAACTGACGAAGGACGCTGCGGGCAATCCGACGTCAGGCAAGCCGACGGCCGGCGACGATCATGGCTGCTGCTGCGGGCCGCAGCGCAGGCCGGGCAAACGCGACGCGGTGCGGGTGGAAACCGTCGCCGGCGGGCGGCGCTTCTGTCTGCGCGCCGGTTCGCGTCTGACGCTGGACGTGCCGATGGTCGGCGGCAACCTCACCGCGGTGGCGCTGGGCGTGCAGATCCCGAAGGGCGAGCTGCGCGGAGGTTACGACGTGCCGCTGATCCAGGAAGACCTGCAGGGACGCCAGACCGGCGCGTTCTCGTTCGAGATCGTGCCGCGTTGACCGGTTGCACCCGCGGCCGAAAGATCGGCCGCGGGTGTTGGGCGATGTCCACGGAAGAGAGGAGAACACCATGAGCTTCTACGCTTGCCGCGTCGCCGCGACCGCGGCGAACCGGCTGCTGCTTCGGACCCTGGACCAGCAGGGACGGATCGCATTCGATCACGTCCACGACGACGGCCGCTGGCTGCGTTTCGCGCTGAACGCGCGCGAGCTGAAGGTCCTGCGCGAACACGACATCGCGGTCGAGATCGTCGAAGACCTTGCCAAGGCCGCGCCGGAGAAACTCAAGGCCCGCGCGACCCCGCGCCGCGTCGCGCGCCGCAGCGGCGACGACGATGATGGCGACGATGCGCTGAGCACCGGTTTCGTCGACCAGTATCTCGACGCCGATGAGGTCGCCGCGAGAATCGCGGCGCTGGCGGCGAGCTTTCCGGCCTTGTGCCATCTCAGCGTGCTGCCCGAGGCCAGCCACGGGTACGACGGTGCGGTTGCGGCGCTGGCGGGCCCGTCCGACGTGCAGTTGCTGCGCTTGACCAGCGACCCCACGAACCGTTCGCGCCCGGCGCTGCTGCTGGTCTGCGGGACGCATGCGCGCGAGTGGATCAATCCGCTGATCGCGATCGAATTCGCCGAACAGCTGGTGCGCAATCACGACCCGGCCAGCATCGATCCCGACGTGATCGCGATCACCCGCATCCTGCAGCAGGGCGAGGTGCTGATCGTGCCGGTGATGAATCCGGACGGATTGAATTTCTCGATCCACGACGATCCGGGCTGGCGCAAGAACCGGCGCCCGAACGCGGGCGCACCGGGCTGTCCCGGGGTCGACAACAACCGCAACTACGACATGTTCTTCGGCGGCGGCGGCTCGTCGGGCGCGCCCTGCGACGGCACCCATCGCGGGCCGTCGGCGTTCTCAGAACCGGAGAACCGCAACATCCGCCACATCGCGGAAACGTATCCGAACATCCTGATCGCGGTCGATTCGCATTCCGCCGGCGAGGATCTGTTCCGGCCCACCGCGACCGGCGGCAGCTTCATCGGCAGTCTGCCGGTGTCGCCTGAGGACGAGCTGATCTATCAACAGCTGGAAACCGCCGCGAACGCCGCGATCCAGTCGGTCAGCGGCAAGACCTACACCACCGGCAGCACCAGCAACCATGCCGGCACCTCCGATGAATACCTGTTCTTCGCCCATCGCGTTTTCGCCTTCGATTCCGAGTGCGCGCTGGAATTCCAGCCGCCGATCGACTCGGCGCTGGTGTCGGTGCAGGAAGTGGTGGCGGCCTTGCGTGCGCTGGCGACCAGAGCGGTCGATCTGGAGGTCGACACCGCTGCGCCGGTGCGCATCGTGCAGGCGATCGACCGCACCGGCAGCATGGCCGCGTTCGGCTACGACGATGATGCGCGCGCCAACGCCAAACGCTTCGTCGATCTGATGTCGCTGGGCGACAGCACCGCCGTGGTGAGTTTCGCCGACCCGTCGCCCGATCCCGCGGCGACGCCGTTCGCCGATCGCGCCAGCGTCGATTTTCCGCTTTCGGTGCTGACGCTGCCGACGATGAACGCGGCGCGCGACGAGATCGATGCTCTCGCGTTCGGTGGCTGGACTTCGCTCGGCGCCGGCCTGCAGACCGCGATGGATCTGCTGGCGCCGACCACGACCGGTCGCGATGCGATCGTGCTGCTGTCCGACGGTTTCGAGAACCGCGAACCCTGGACCGCGACGGTTCTCGCCGGGTTTCCAGCGGGCATTCCGGTGCACGCCATCGCCCTGGGGCCGCAATCCGACGTGCCGCTGCTGCAGCAGATCGCCGACGACACCGGCGGTACCTTCCATCTCAGCCCCAGCAGTCTCGATCTGTTCGCGATCTACAACCAGATCCGCGCCGATGCCACCGACGACGATCTGGTATTCAACGATGAGGTGGATGCGCAGGGCGACGACGACGGCGCGCAGTTCCAGGTGGAGGACGGCGTCTCGCGGTTGCTGGTCAGCCTTGCCGGTCCGACGGCGCGGAAATCGCCGCGGGTCGCGCTGATCGATCCGCACGGTCGCCGGCTGCGGCGCGGCGATTGGGGCTATCGACTCGATGCGCGCAGCGGCCATCTGGTGATGCGCGTGCTGCGTCCGTGTCCCGGACGCTGGCGGCTCTGCATCGACGAGCCCGGTGTGTGTCGCGTCGCGGCCTTCGTACGTTCGCCGCTGAAACTGCGGGTGCTGCCGGAACCGTTCTGGGACGGCAAGCGCGGCCGGGTCGGCCTCGCGGTCGCGGCGCATTCGCGCTTCGCCGGTGGACTGCGGCTCGAAGGCAGCGGTGCGCTGCGTACCGCTGCGGCCTGGCATACGCCGACATCGCCGAAATCATTGGAATGGCTGGACGCCGCGGGCGCGCAGTTGCGATCACGCACAGGCCTGCGCATGGAAAGCCTGCGCATCGCGCAAGCTGGTGATGTCGCCAGTGGGCCGAAGCGCGGTTGCGCCGCCGCGCTCGAACGCACCCCGCGCTGTCTGTGCACAGGCAAGTACCTCGGCGCGCAGGCGACCGGGATCGAACACGCGCTGATGTTCGCCGAGCCGCTGCCGCCGGGCACGTACACCGTGGACCTGAGAGTCGCCGGCGAGATCGGCGGACGTTCCCGTTTCGAACGCGTCGCGCGTCGCAGCGTGGTGGTGCCTGGATAGAAGCTGCGGCCACACGGTGCGACAGGCGGCGCTTCGACAAGCGCCGCCTCGGTAGCGCGACTACAGCCTCGCCGCGTCGGCGCGCGCGCGGATTTCTTCCAGCGTCCAGTCGTGGATCAGCCGGCCGTTCTCCCACCCGTGACCATCGCGTCGTCGAAGCCTTGCGGCTTTTCGACTTCGGCCAGCGAGGCGGCTTCCGGCGGCACCGGGGCGGTGCGGAAGCTGCCGTATTCGCGATGCTGCAACAGGGTCATGCGTCCGCGTTTGCTCTGTTTGCCCTTGTCGGTGACCGGATCCTTGAACACGTCGATCCAGTGGCCATCGACGCGCGCGGCCGAGCACTTCAGCGCGAATTTCTGGGTGTCGCGGTTGAGCTGCTGCTGCAGCGCGCCGCCCATGCCGAAGGACACGTTGTCGGTGGCGTAACCGGCGCTGGTCACGCGTTCGAGGATCGCGCGGGTGCTGTTGGGGTTGATGCCGTCGCCCTGGATCACGCGCACGTGGTTCAGCACTTTGAAGCCCTTGCTGTTGACGGTGTGGCCGAAGGCTTCGTCGACCAGTTCGATACACTGGTGCACGATCGCCACCGGGTCGCCCGAGTCCGGGCGGATCACCACGGTGGCGCCGGAGCGGATTACCTCGTCCTTCAGGGTCTTGCCCCAGTGCTCGCGGATCGCGTGATAGATGTCGTAACTGTCCGACACCACCGCGACGATTGCGCCCGGTTTCGCGAACTGCTTGAGCATGTTGCGGTAGGCGTCGACTTCGCGGTCTCGGCCCCAACTGGTGATGGTGCTGTGCTCGGCGGCGGGAATCGAGAACCCCGCCATCGGCGCGGGGTAATAGGCCTTCGCCGCGAGCAGCCCGGAGAGGGTGTCGGTGCCGAGGAAATTGACCAGATTCGCGCCGCCGCCCAATGCCGCCGCTGCGCATCCGCGGCGACGGCGCACGCTCATTTCAGCACGCTCATTTCAGAGTGCGCTCGAAGAGTTCGTGGATCCGCCGGTATTCGTCGTACCACGCATCCGGATGGACGAAGGTGTGGCGTTCCAGCGGGTAGCTCGCCAGCTCCCACTTGTCCTTGCGCAGCTCGATGAGCTTCTGGGTCAGCATCACCGAGTCCTTGTAGAACACGTTGTCGTCGATCATGCCGTGGCAGATCAGCAGGTCATCCTTCAGGCCCGCGGCGAGTTCGATCGGCGATGAGCGCAGATACGCTTCGGGGTCGAGTTCGGGCGTGTTGAGGATGTTGCTGGTGTATTCGTGGTTGTACTGCGACCAGTCGGTGACCGGGCGCAGCGCGGCGCCGGCCTTGAATACGCCCGGCTGTTTGAACAGCGCCATGAAGGCCATGAAGCCGCCGTAGCTGCCGCCGTAGATGCCGACGCGATCGCGATCACCTTGTTTGTCGGCGACGAGCCAGTCGATGCCGTCGAGGTAATCGTGCAGTTCGGGCTCGCCCATGTGCCGGTAGATCGCGGTGCGCCAGTCGCGGCCGTAACCTTCGGAGGCGCGGAAATCCAGGTCCAGCACGATGTAACCCTGCTGCACCAGCAGGTTGTGGAACATCTGTTCGCGGAAGTAATTCGGATAGCGGTCGCTGACGTTCTGCAGATAGCCCGCGCCGTGGACGAACAGCACCACCGGGTAACGTTTGTCAGAAGCAGGCTTGCCGGCCTCCGGCGTTTTCGGGCCGTAGTACTTGCCCCAGATGGTGCCGGCGCCGTGCTTGGACGGCACTTTCACGTATTCCGGTTCCAGCCAGTCGTGGGCCTGGAATTCGGCAGTGCGCGTGTCGGTGAGCGTGCGCGCATCGCCGCCATCGGCATCCACCACCGCGATCTGCGCGGGCAGATAACTGTCGGAATGGCGCACCAGCAATTTTTTGTCGTCGGGCGAAACGCTGAAATCCTCCACGCCGTCCAGCGCGGTGAGTTCGCGCACCGCGCCGCCGGTCAGCGGCACATCGCAGACTTCGTAATCGCCGGGCCAGCTGCGATTGCACACGAACCGGAAACGGCTGCCGTCGGCGGACAGCGCCGGCGATGACGCTTCCCAGCGGCCCGAGGTGAGCGCGCGCGGCTTGCCGCCGTCATTCAGATAAAGGTGCGAGTAGCCGCTTTCCTCCGACAGATACCACAGGGTCTTGCCGTCGGGCAGCCAGCCGAATTCGTTGTAGTTCCAGTTGATCCACGCGGCGTCGGTGAGCCGGTGGCGGGACTGCAGCTTCGCGCCAGAAAGATCGACCGTCGAAATCCACCGATCCTTGTTGTCCACCGCGCGGATCAGCACCGCCACGTTGCGGCCGTCGTCGCTCCAGTGGATGGCCGGGCCGGTGCCGTCGCCGTCGGTTTCGATCCGAACCGGGCGGTTGCCCTTCAGCGGGTCCTGTTTCGCCGCCTTGCGCAGCGCCGCCAGCGGATCGTCGCCGATGCCCGGCAGCGCGTCGTATTTCAGTTCGCTCGCTTTCGCATTGACGATATCTACCAGCCACAGCGCGTGCGCCACCGGCGCACCGCGTCCCACGCGGGTGCGCACTTCCTCGAATTCCTCGTAGCCCGATTCGGTGACGTACTTGGGCATCTTGCCGCCCTGGCCGGGCTCCGCACCTTTCGCGGTGGCGACCACCAGCAGCCAGCGGCCGTCGGGCGAAAGCGCGCTGTCGGCGATCTCGACATTCTTGCCCAGATATGCCGGCGCCGGCGCACGGGTGCCGTCGGCGCGACGCCAGGCCTGCTCCTGCACGCGCGCGGCTTCACGGCGGTCGCGGTCGTTCTTCAGGGTTTCGATCAATCGCAGTTGGCGGTCGCGCAGATCGTCGGCGACCGGCGCTTTGCCCGGATCGTCGGCGGCCTGCACGTTCGCGGCCTGCACGACGCCGTTCCCTGCGGTCCAGCGGAACCAGTCGTTGCCGGCGCGCCACACCAGCGCACCGTCGCGGCTCCACTGCGGGCGCGCATCCTGCGCTTCGCTGCGCGTGAGTTGCGTCAAGGCGCCGTTGCGCAGATCGCGGACGAAGATGTCGCCGCTGCGCGCGAACGCCATGCGCGTGCGGGTGGCGTCGAAGACAGGTCGGGCGGCATCCAGCCCAGCGCGCGCGGCATCGTCCACGCGCTTGGGCGTACCGCCGGCGGCGGGCACCTGCCACAGGTCGCGAATCGTCGCGCCGTCGCGTTTGCGCTGATACAGCGCCAGGCTGCCGTCCCACGACCACCACGCCTGTTCCACACCGTTTCCGATCCAGTCGGGGTCGGCCATGATCCGGTCCAGCGTCAACGGTTGCGCCGGCTGCGCGATTGCGGAGGGCGCGGCTGCGAAAGACGACATCAGCGCGGCGGCGAGAGCGGTGCGAAGCGCAAGGGAAGCGGTGCGGATGTTGGCGGTCATCGTACGGTCGGAAGCGGACGGAAGTCCGCGCAGCTTACCGGCCTGCGACGCGGATGACTGTGGGCGCTTCGGCACCCGCGCGAAACCGGCAACAGGCGTACAATGCCCGGCTGGGAGGGCTGCACATCAACGGAGACATCTCAGATGTCGTTCGACCCCCTGCTGTTGTCGCGGATCCAGTTCGGATTCGTCATTTCGTTCCACATCCTCTTTCCCGCCTTCACCATCGGCATCGCCAGTTGGCTGGCGTTCCTGGAGTGGCGCTGGCTGCGCACCCGCGAAGCGGTGTGGCGCGATCTCTACGTGTTCTGGCTGAAGATCTTCGCGGTCTCGTTCGGCATGGGCGTGGTGTCGGGGATCGTGATGAGTTTCCAGTTCGGCACCAACTGGTCGGTGCTCAGCGAGAAGGCCGGCAACATCATCGGCCCGCTGCTCAGTTACGAAGTGCTGACCGCGTTCTTTCTCGAAGCGACCTTCCTCGGCGTGATGCTGTTCGGCATGAAGCGCGTGTCCGAGAAAATGCACTTCTTCGCCACCTGCATGGTCGCGCTGGGGACGCTGATTTCCACGTTCTGGATCATTTCCGCCAACAGTTGGATGCAGACCCCGGCGGGTTACGAAATCATCGATGGGGTCTTTCATCCGAAAGACTGGTGGGCGGTGATCTTCAATCCGTCGTTCCCGTACCGGCTCGCGCACATGGTGCTGGCCGCGTTTCTCACCACTTGTTTCGTGATCGGCGGCGTCAGCGCGGCGTATCTGCTGCGCGGGCAGCACCGCGACGCCGCGACGCGGATGCTGAAACTGGCGGTTGCTTTTGGCGCGATCGTTGTCCCGCTGCAGATCCTCGCCGGCGACATGCACGGGCTCAACACGCTGGAACACCAGCCGATCAAGGTCGCGGCGATGGAAGGCCATTGGCGCGAAGGCGAACCGGGCGCGGGTGTGCCGGTGGTGCTGTTCGCGATCCCGAACCAGAAAGAAGCGCGCAACGATTACGCGATCGAGATTCCGCGCGTCGCCAGCCTTCTCCTCACCCATTCGCTGGACGGCACCATCGCGCCGCTGACTTCGGTGCCTGCGGAAGAACGCCCGCCGGTGGCGCCGGTGTTCTTCGCGTTCCGGGTGATGGTGGGCATCGGCAGCGCGATGCTGGCGCTGGTGCTGCTGTCGGCATTCGCATGGCGACGCGGGTGGCTGTTCGATCCGCAGCGCAAGGCCGGTCGTTGGTTGTTGCGCGGCTGGCAGACGATGACGTTGTCGGGTTTCGTCGCGATCCTCGCCGGCTGGTACGTCACCGAGATCGGCCGCCAGCCGTACACGGTCTACGGCCTGCTGCGCACCGCCGAATCCAACAGTGCGGTATCGGGCGCGGCGGTCGCGTTCTCGCTCGCGGTGTTCGTGGTTGTGTACGTCTGCGTGTTCGGCGCCGGCATCTGGTACCTGTACAAGCTCGTGCGCAAAGGTCCGCAGCCGCACGAGCCCGCGCCCGACACCGGCGACGGCGAGAAAACCCCGGCGCGGCCGCTGTCGCTGCCCGACGAAGCGTTGGAAGATGCGTCGACGCAAGCTCATTCGACGCCGGGTTCCACGACGGGAGGTGCGGCATGATGCCCCCGGTCGAAACATGGCTGCCGGTCGCCTGGTTCGCGGTGATCGCCTTCGGCGTGATGATGTATGTGTTGCTCGACGGCTTCGTGCTGGGGCTCGGCATCCTCGCGCCGTTCGCGGCGGACGACGATCAGCTCGATCACATGATGAACACCGCCGCGCCGATCTGGGACGGCAACGAAACCTGGCTGGTGCTGGGCGGCGCCGGGCTGCTGGCGGCGTTTCCGAAGGTGTACGCACTGGTGCTGTCGGCGCTGTATCTGCCGGTGTTGTTGATGCTGATCGCGCTGGTGTTCCGCGGTGTGGCGTTCGAGTTCCGGTTCAAGGCGAAAACGCTGCGCGGCGCGTGGGGCACGGCGTTCTGGCTGGGGTCGGTGTGCGCCGCGTTCGCGCAGGGCGTGATCCTCGGCGCCATCGTCGAAGGCATGCCGCTGCAGGAAGGCAAATACATCGGCGGCGCCTTCGGCTGGTTCAGTCCGTTCTCGATGCTCACCGGCGTCGCGGTGCTCACCGGTTATGCGCTGCTGGGCAGCACCTGGTTGATCCTCAAGACCGACGGCAAATTGCAGGCGATGGCGCGCAGCATCGCGCGGCCGCTGACGCTCAACGTGTTCGCGTTCATCGGTCTGGTCAGCGCGTGGCTGCCGTTCCTCAGCAGCCGGGTGATGGCGCGCTGGTTCGAGGGCGATGGTTTCCTGTGGCTGTCGCCAGTGCCGCTGCTGGTGTTGCTGGCGACCTGGATGCTGTGGCGCGCGATCCCGCGCGATGGCCACGATGCGCGGCCGTTCATCCTCAGCCTGTCGCTGTTTTTGCTCGGCTTCGCCGGACTGCTGCTGGGCATGTGGCCGTATATCGTGCCGCCGTCGCTGACCATCTGGGAGGCCGCCGCGCCGCCGGCCACGCAGGGCTTCGCGCTGGCCGGACTGGTGGTGCTGCTGCCGGCGATTCTCGGCTACACGTGGTGGTCGTATTCGGTGTTCAAGGGGAAAATCGCGGCGGATGTCGGATACCACTGACGTGGGATATCCAGACGTGGGATATCCAGTAGAGCGCCACCTGTAGGAGGGCCTTCAGGCCCGAGCCCTGCTTTCCGCGCGCAAGAGCCCTGGCCGGAGCTCGGCGCTGAAGCGCCTCCTACAGACAGCCATCGGCCTGAAGGCCCTCCTACAGGTGAATCGGATCGTTTATCGCCCTAGCCCCAAACCGTGCTTTGGCGCACAATTCACTGGGAATTCCCACGATATCCGGCAGTTGGGCGATACTTGGATGCATCCGCCGCAAGTCACGCGCGTAAGCGATTGATTTGACAGGGGCGGGTTTCGAGAGAAGCCCGTGGCGCCGAGTTCCCCGCGTCCGCCTCACGGCGGTCGCGCCGGGTCTTTTCATCCTGTGATGTCATCCAGTAATTCGAGGCACCCGTTCCGGCCATGCAAGCGTACGTCTACAAGAGCCAACGGAAGGCCGATACCTATCTTTATCTGGCCGCGCGCGACGATTTCGAGTGCCTGCCCGAACCCCTGCGCGCCCAGCTGGGGCCGTTGCAGTTCGTGCTGGAAGTCGCCCTGACCCCGGAGCGCAAGTTGGCCCGGGTCGATCCCGCCGTGGTCCGCACCAACCTGGGCGCACAGGGTTTCCACGTGCAGTTCCCGCCGACGATGCTCGATCCGATGACCGAGGACTGGGGCACGGATGCCTGAGAACGACATCCTCAACACCGCGCCGCGCCGGATGGCTTTCGGCCCGGTGCCGCTGCTCATCGGATTGGTGCTGACCGCGCTGGCGGGCGTTGGCGGTGCGATGGTCGGCGGTTCGGCCGGCGCCGTGCTGGCGGCCATCACTGGTCTGCTCGCCCAGCCGGTGTTCGCGCTGGCCGCGCGCGGCGGCCGGTTCGTGCCCCGCGACGCGCTGCCGATCCTGGCGCTATGGGCGCTGGCGATGCTGCCGTTCGCGGTGCTGATCGCTTGGCCGTTGTCGGCCTTGATCCAGGGGCGCACGCTCGGCGCCGCGGTCGCGGTCAGTGCGGTCGCCGGCGGCGCATTGATCGGGCTGTGGCGCACCTGGCCGCTGTGGCGCTGGCTGGAAGGCGAGGGCGGCGCGCTGCGCGACCACTGGCGCGCACTCGTCGACACCGACACCCGCGACTGGCGCGGCCTCGGCGCTGCGCTGCTGCTGGCGCTGCCGCTGGCCGGCACGCTGCTGCTGGCGTGGCCGGACCTGATGTCGTCCACCGCGCGCTGGCTGCTGGCCGCCGCCTGCGCGCTGGCGTGGCCATTGGCGCATCGCCTGTTACTGCGGATAACGGCGCCGTCCGCGCTCAGCGCCGACGCGCTGCTGCAGGAAGCCCTTGCCGGCGAAGACGCCGATGCGGCCGTCGACGACGGCACGGTGCTCAGCGGCATGGATCTGGACGCCGCGCTGTACGCCGCTGCCCGCCAGGGCCGTGTGGAGCGCGCGCTGACGCTATTGGAATCGGGCGCCGATCCGCACGCGCCGCCGCCGGCCGACGCCCGCGACCAGCGCAGCCTGACGATGCTGGCGGCGGTGCTGCCCGACCTGCGCCTTTTGCGAAGTCTCATCGCGCATGGCATCGACCTCAACGCCACCCACGCCGGCATGACCGCGCTGATCGCCGCCACCCGCGACAGCTGGCACGGCCGCCCGGAAGCGGTGATGACCCTACTGACCAACGGCGCCGACCCGCGCATCGCCGACAGCGAGGGCAATACGCCGCTGCATCACGCCGCGCGCAGCGCCGACCCCGGCGTGGCCGCGCTGCTGCGCGATTCCGGCGCGGATATCGACCCGCTCAACCGCGACCACACCAGCCCGCTGGCGCTGGCCTGCACCGCCGGCAACTGGCGGCTGGCCCGGTTCCTGCTCGAACGCGGCGCCAAGCCCGATCTGCCCGGCGCGGTGCCGGCGCTGCACGCGGCGGCCGGCGGCGACGAGGACGACCCGGCCGGCGTGCAACTGCTGCTGAAACATCGCGCCAAGGCCGACGCCCGCGACCCGCGCGGCCGCAGCGCCCTGCACGAGGCCGGTTACGCCGGGCATCCGGAGATCATCGGCATCCTGCTGGGCGCCGGCGCCGACATCCATGCCCGCGACGCCGACCGGCGCACGCCTTTTCTCGAAGCCGCACGCGGCGGCCGTCTGCCGGCGCTGCAGGCGCTGATCGATGCGCGCCCCGACGTGCATGCGGTCGATGCCGGCGGCCGTCACGCGCTGATCCTGGCGTGCATGGCCGACGCCCCGTCGCCGGCGCTGATCCGCGCGCTGCTCGATCTGGGTCTTGCCCCGCAGCACGCCGACGTCGACGGCAAACGCGCGATCGACCACGCCGCCGCCGCCGGGCGCTGGGCGCTGGTCTCGGCGATCGACCCGGACTATCCATTGCCGGCCAGCGTTGGCGCCGATGCCGATGCGCCGCTGCCGGATCGCGCGCCCATCGCGCTGCTGCGCGACGCGCTGTACGACGGCCAGGCCGACCAGCTGCCGCGGCTGCTGCCGCTTGTTTCGCCGCAGGATCTCGGTGCGCTGCTGCGCGACGGCGCGTCGCCGGCCGGGCCGGTGCAGATCGACTGGCTGCTGCGCCACGGCGCGAATCCCGAAGTGCGCGACGATAGCGGCGATACCCCGCTGTTCGCGTGGCTGGCGCAGGGCCCGGCCGCCGCGCCTTCGATCCATGCGCTGTTGCGTCACGGCGTGTCGCCGGCCGGCGCCGGCGGCCTCGCGCGCTTCCTCGCCGCCTGCGTCGCCGCCGACCGCGCCGACCGCGGGCTGGAGAAGCTCGCGCTGGAGCTGCTGGAACGCGGCGCCGACCCGTTCGCGGCGAGTGTGTCCGGCGATCCGCCGCTGACCCTCGCCGTGCGCCTGGGCTGGACCCAGGTCATCGCGCGGCTGGTCGGAATTGGGGTTGCGCTGGACGCGCGCGACCAGCACGGCATGACCGCGCTGCACCTCGCCGCCGCGCTGCGTCGCGAGCCGATCATCAAACAACTGATCCTGCACGGCGCTTCGCCGGACGTGCGCGCCGCCGACGGCCAGACCCCGCTGGGCGTGGCGCTGTCGAGCGGCCGCCGCGATCTGGCCGACTGGCTGGACTGGCGCGTCTGGTCGCTGCCGGGCCGCCCCCTGCGGGCCGCCGATCTGCCGTCCGCCGCGGTCGTCGGCGACGCCGACGCCGTGCGTCGCCTGCTCGATCTGGGCATGCCGATCGACAGCACCGATGCGCAAGGCTGTACCGCGCTGCTGCGCGCGTCCGGCGGCGGCCATCGCGCAGTGATCGAACTGCTGCTCAACCGCGGCGCCGATCCGAAACTTGCCGCGCGCACCGGCGCCACGCCACTGTCGGCGGCGGTCAGCATGCGTCAGGTCGAGATCGTCGACCGCCTGCTCGCCGCCGGCGCCACGCTGGAGCAGCGCCTGCCCGGCGACGTCACGGTGCTGATGCTCGCTGCCGCGCTGGGCATGCCCGACGCCTGCACCCGTCTGCTCGCCGCCGGCGCCAATATCAACGCTGCCGACGCCCAGGGCCTTACCCCGCTGCACTGCGCGGCGCTGTACGGCTTCACCACCCGCGACCGCCGTCGCCTGGTCGCGCTGCTCGATGCGCTGCTGTTGGCCGGCGCCGATCCGGACACGCAAGCCGCGGGCGGCGTCACTCCGTTGTTGTTGTTGCTCGGCGCGCGCGCAGAACCGGGCACCGCCTGCGACGAAGACGTGGTGCTGGCCGGCATCGCGCGCTTGCTCGACGAAGGCGCCAGCCTGCAGGTGCGCGACCCGCGCGGTTTCGGACCGCTGCATCTGGCGGCGCTGCACGGTCTGCTGCGGGTGACGCAGCAGTTGCTGCACGATGGTGCCGATCCGGAAAGCCGCGATGCGCTGAATCGGACGCCGCGTGAGATCGCGGTGATGCGCGGGTTCGTGGATGTGGCTGCGGAGTTCGTGCCGCAGCCGGGGAATGTGTCGATGGCGCGGTTCTTGAAGAATCGCGAGAGCTGATTTTTTTGCGCTGGTGGCGCTCGATGCGCCGTCGTCCCGGCGAAGGCCGGGATCCAGTTTATTTCTGTCATCCCGAGCGCAGCGAGGGACCTGCTTTTATCGGCTGAGTGCAGGTATACGCATGAATAAGCAACTGCAGAGCTTCCGCGCTGATGCGTCACACTTTCTTCGTCGCACTGCGCCGCTTGCGGCGCGAACGGCGAAGCCGGCCCGAAGGGCGAGCGCCATAGGCGCGAGTCAAGAAAGTAACCAAAGAAAACTCTTTGGTGCCGAGGCTAACCTGTCGTCGGCGACATGCCGGGGATTTTTCGATGCGGCATCCTGCCGCGTCGAAAAACGGCGCACATCGTGTGCGCCGCCCTCCGGGTCTACGATTGCCGGGTGCTCGCCGTCACTTTGCGATGCGGCGAATCGAATGTATGTGCGGTCGCCGCATGAGTTGTGCCGCCTTGCCCCTCCCCTTGCGCGCAGCGCGGGGGGAGGTTGGGAGGGGGGCGAAGCGACGCGATCAATCCGTTAGCCGGATTTCGTAGGGCGAGTCCTGACCCGCCATTGGCGAAGCGACGAACTGCGTGACGCCATAACGTATAGCGGGCAACTGGTTGAACGCAGTGATGCGCATCAATAAAGCAACTGCAGAGCTTCCGCGCTGACGCGAGGATCGCTGGACATTGCATTGTTGACGCGCTTGAAAGGCAGGGACAGACTCCACACTGCACCCTCGATTCAGGGAGTCGACAATGGGTAAGCACTCAGGAAAAACCATGGCGCATCTCAAGAATAGACTTGCTTTCGGCTGCGTGCTCGCGTGCTTTTTCGGTACCGCGAATGCCAGCACCATTCAAACGCTTTGCCGCGGAAATATCGAAACGCTTCCGGATCGGAAAATCGTGCATGCAGGCGTCGAGTATTGGCTCTGGTATCAGTTTTCTGCCGGCAAGGCGACGGTTCGTATCGCTGGCCGTGAGTTCAATGCCACGGCAAGTACAGGTGCTGCATGGCCGGGTTTACGGTTGCAGCATGTCAAGGACGAACCCTCTCTTTCCTTTCTTCCGTCCGACGGTGGAACCGTCAAGGTCGAGCTTGAGCCGGGCGTTATTTTTTCGGGTAATTGCCTGCCTGAGAAGATGTAAGATCAATTCAAACCGGCATTAGGAAGTGGTGTGATGACTGACAAGAGCCGCAAGCTGGCCGCTACGGTGCAGACCTTAATCTCCGAACTCGATCATCCTCACAAAGATGCGATCGTCGCGCTCAGACAGCTTCTGCTGAGTGCGGATCCGGCGATCTCGGAGGAAGTGAAGTGGAACGCGCCCAGCTTTCGTACTTCGGAGCACTTCGCAACGATGCATCTGCGGGGACAGGATGCTTTCCAGCTGATCCTGCATTTGGGGGCGAAATCCGGGCGGACAGTCGCGAAGGATGCTATCGCTGATCCTGACAAGTTGCTGAAGTGGCTGGGACCGGATCGCGCGGCTGTCACTTTTAACGGTGCTGGGGATTTGGTGAACAAACGCGATGCGCTGATTGCAATTGTCCGGCAATGGATCAGGCATGTTTAGTGTGGATAAGTTGAGCGCGGCGATGCTTGTCTAACAGCAAATGCAGAGCTTCCGCGCAAAGCGCGGAAGCTCTGCATTTGCATTTGCATTTGCAGTTGCTTTTGCGGGATTTTTACGCTGCCCACCACCCCGGAAAAGCAGATCCCTCGCTATGCTCGGGATGACAATGGAATTATCGGAACCAGCATCGAAACCATCACCGCCCCAACGGCAACCCCCGATACGCCTTCACCGTCCGCAATACGAAACTCGAATTCACATCCGCCACACCCGTCTGATTCAACAACCGATCCAGCAAAAACCGCGAAAAATGCTCGAGATCGCGCACCACCACATGCACCAGATAATCCATGTCCCCGGTCAGTGCATGACAGGCGATCACCTCGTCCCACTCGTTGACGAAGCCCGCGAACGCGGCCACAGCATCGGCGTCGTGGCGCGCCAACTGCACGCGGACGAAGGCCTGCAGGCCCAGGCCCAAGCGCTCGGGATCCAGCTCGACGCGGTAGCCGGCGATCACCCCTTCGCGCTCCAGTCGCTGCACCCGGCGCAGGCAGGCGGAGGGCGAGAGATGCACGCGTTCGGCCAGTTCTGCATTGGTCTGGCGGCCGGCGCGCTGCAGTTCGGCCAACAAGAGCAGGTCGATGCGGTCGAGATCTACGGCAGGCATGAAATTGCTCTAATTAAGAATATGGCGCAATTTTATTGCAGATCTGGCCGCAATGTTTGCAATCAAGCAAGCCCGTTGCGCCGAAAGGCGCCTACAGTGGCTGTCTCGCCCGCCCGCACCGGATTCGCCATGAATACCCCCCCGCAGCGCGTCGAACACCAGATGACCGACAAGGGCTACGTGCCGCTTTACGCCACGGGCGTGGTCGAGCAGCCGTGGAGCAGCTACACGCGTACCGATCACGAGGTCTGGGCGACCCTGTTCGAGCGCCAGCAGCAGCTGCTGGTCGGCCGCGCCGGTACCGAGTTCCTGCGCAGCCAGCGCGACATGGGCATGTCCGCGGACGAGATCCCCAAATTCGACGACCTCAACCGCATGCTGCGCGCTGCCACCGGCTGGGAGATCGTCGGCGTCGAGGGTCTGCTGCCGGAGCTGGTGTTTTTCGAGCACCTCGCCAACCGCCGTTTCCCGGTGACCTGGTGGATCCGCAAGCCCGGGCAACTGGATTATCTGGCCGAACCCGACCTGTTCCACGACCTGTTCGGGCATGTGCCGCTGCTGATGAACCCGGTGTTCGCCGACTACATGGCCGCCTACGGCCGCGGCGGCGTGAAGGCGCATGCGCTGGGCCCGGAGGCGCTGGCCAACCTCACCCGGCTGTACTGGTACACGGTCGAGTTCGGCCTGATCCGCGAAGCCGACGGCCTGCGCATCTACGGCGCCGGCATCGTCAGCTCGAAGGGCGAAAGCATCCACTGCCTGGAAAGCGCGTCGCCCAACCGCATCGGTTTCGATCTGGAGCGGATCATGCGCACCCGCTACCGCATCGACAGCTATCAGAAGACCTATTTCGTCATCGACAGCTACGAGCAGCTGATGGACGCCACCCGCCCGGACTTCACCGCGATCTACGCGCGTTTGGCCGAGCAGGCGTCGGTGCCGGCCGGCGACGTGCTGGAGACGGACACCGTCTACAGCCGCGGTACTGGCGAGGGTTGGCCCACCGACGCGGATGTCTGAGCGCATCGCGCGCTTGCACCCATGTCCAATCGGCCCTCGGTACTCGACACGGCCATTCCGCCGCCGGTCGTGATGTTGCTGGTCGGCGCGGCGATGTGGGCGGTCGTCCATGCGTGGCCCGGGTTTGAGTATGTGCTAGCGCTGAGTACGCCCGTCGCGATCCTGGTCGGTATCGTCGGACTGGTCTGCAATCTCCTGCCGAAGCTGCGTTTCAGGCACTTCAGGACCACGGTCAACCCGATGCGTCCGCAGGCCACCTGCCATCTCGTCGTCGACGGACTGCATCGTTACAGCCGTAATCCGATGTATCTCGGACAACTGCTGTTGCTCATCGCCTGGGCGATGTTCCTGGCCAACGGGCTTGCGATGCCATTTCCGCCACTCTTCGCGCTGTACATCACCCGCTTTCAGATCCTGCCGGAAGAACGCGCACTGGCCGCAGGTTTCGGCGACGCATACGCAAGCTATCGCCGCGAGGTGCGCCGTTGGCTGTAGACGCATCGGGCATCGGCCACGCTGTGCTGTCGTGCTCTCGGCGCAGCGTTGCCGGCTTCCTGCAGATGTGACCGCCGCCGCAGGTTTGGCGATGGCGCGCCATGCCGCGATACTGGGCGGCCTCCGGAGCGCGTCCGCGGAACCGATCGATGAACCATACCCTGCAAGTCAAACTGCTCGATGCCCGCTTCGGCGACGCATGGCCGCTGCCGGCCTATGCCACCGAGGCGAGCGCCGGGCTGGATCTGCGCGCGGCACTGGACGCGCCGTTGAATCTGGCGCCCGGCGATACCGCGCTGGTGCCGTCGGGGCTGGCCATCCACATCGGCGATCCGGGGCTGTGCGCGGTGGTCCTGCCGCGCTCGGGCCTGGGCCACAAGCACGGCATCGTGCTGGGCAACGGCACCGGCCTGATCGACGCCGACTACCAGGGGCCGCTGATGATCAGCGTCTGGAACCGGGGCCGCGAGCCCTTCCTGATCGCCCCGGGTGACCGGATCGCGCAACTGGTCATACTTCCGGTGGTGCGCGCGAGCTTCGAGGTCGTGGATACTTTCGTCGACAGCGCCCGGGGAGCGGGCGGTTTCGGTCATACCGGGGTGGTTTGAAGCACCGCAGCAAACGCCACGCGGCAAACACCGCGACGGCAGCTGGATATTCCCGCAGCACAACGCGTTTCAGTACAAGCAGGCTCATTACAAGCATGCCCAGCACATCCGGCCGTTTGGCGGCCGGCAACAGCAAGACGGCAAAGAGACAGCATCGATGAAAGACAGCATCCGCCAGCAGCTGATCCAACTCCGCCCCGCGATGAAGCCGCTCGCGATCCTGTGCGCACTGCTCGCGCTGTGGCTGGGCTGGAACGGCGTCGCCCAGTTCCGCGACGGCGACCGCCGCAGCGAACTGGAAACCACCCGCGACGGCGGCGTGCGGCTGGTGCACCAGGCCTTGCTGCAGCATCAGAAACGCCTCGGCGAAGCGCTTGCGATGCCCGAAGTACAGAACGCTCTGTCGACCTCGGATTTCGCCAGCGCGAGCAAGGTCATCAGCGCCGGTTGGCCGAATGTGTCGCTGGTGCAGGTACTGCCGGCGGACCTGGAAGCCGCCTACGCCGCGCTGCCCAAGGGCGGCTACGGCCGTCTGGCGGTGCTGGAGTCGGCGCTGGTCGAAAACAGGATCCGCACCTGGGTGATCCGCGACATCGCCAAGCCGCAGCTGGCGCTCGCTGCGCCGGCCAGGGCCGGCGACCGTCTGGTCGGCGTGGTCTTCGTCCAATTGCCGTTCACCGAGTTGACTTCGGGCTTGGACACCATCGGCATGGTCGGCGACACCTACCTGGGCCTGCGTCAGGGCGATGTGACCCTGTGGGAGCGCGGCGAACAGAGCTATGCCGACGGCGCCGAGCGTCTGGCCGCGTCGGTCGCGGAGTCCGGGCTGCGCGTGGTCGCGGCGACCTCGCAGCCGCCGACCCAGGCCCTCGGCCTGAGCGCGGCCACCGCGCTCGTCGCCGCGGTGATCTTCGGTTTCCTGGTCTATGTGACCTGGCGGATCTGGCGCATGCCGGTCGACGTCGAGGAGATCGACGCCTCCTCGCCCACCCTGTTGGAAGCCGTGGCCAACGAGGCCACCGACGCCGCCGAAGCGCGGACGCTGGAGATCAGGGAGCAGCCGAAAGCGAAGCCGGTGTTGATCGACAGCAGCATCTTCCGCGCCTACGACATCCGCGGCGTGGTCGGCACGACGCTGGACCGCAACGTGGCCGAGCTGATCGGCCACTCGGTCGGTTCGCTGATGCAGGAAAAGGATCTGCGCGACATCGTCGTCGGCCGCGACGGCCGGCTGTCCGGCCCGGAGATGGTCGAAGGGCTAGTCGCCGGCCTGCGCAAGGCCGGTGTGAACGTGATCGACATCGGTATGGCGCCGACGCCGGTCATCTACTTCGGCGCCTATCACCTGCGCACCGGTTGCTGCATTTCGGTCACCGGCAGCCACAACCCGCCGGACTACAACGGTTTCAAGATCGTGATCGGCGGCGAGACGCTGTACGGCGAAGCGATCACCGATCTGCATGCTCGCGTCGCCGAGAGTCGCCTGCACGTGGCAGCGCACCTCGGCAACCTCAGCGAGAGCGACATCAGCGCCGACTACGTCCAGCGCATCGCCTCCGACGTGCAGCTCGGGCGCCGGCTCAAGGTGGTGGTGGACGCTGGTAATGGTGTTGCCGGCGAAATCGGTCCGCGCGTGCTCGAAGCCATCGGTGCCGAGGTCGAGGAGCTGTACTGCGAGATCGACGGCACCTTCCCGAACCATCATCCCGACCCCAGCGAGCCGCACAATCTGCAGGATCTGATCAAGATGGTGCAGCGCTTGGATGCCGATCTGGGCATCGCTTTCGACGGCGACGGCGACCGCCTCGGCGTGGTCACCCGCGACGGCGAGAACATCTACGCCGACCGTCTGCTGATGCTGTTCGCGGCCGACGTGCTGGAACGCAATCCGGGCGCGATGATCGTCTACGACGTGAAATGCACCGGCCGCCTGTCGTCGCACATCCTGCGCCACGGCGGCAGTCCGTTGATGTGGAAGACCGGGCATTCGCTGATCAAGGCCAAGATGCGCGAGACCGGCGCCGAGCTGGCCGGCGAGATGAGCGGCCACTTCTTCTTCGCCGAACGCTGGTACGGCTTCGACGACGGCATCTACGCCGCTGCGCGGCTGCTGGAAATCCTGGCGACCGCCCCGGAGCTGCCGGACGATGTGCTGCACGCGCTGCCCAAGGGCGTGTCCACCCCGGAAATCAAGGTCGATGCGCCCGGCGGCGACCCGCACGCGTTCGTGGAGCGTTTCCGCGAAGGCGCCTTCTTCGAGGGCGGGCGGCAGTCCACCATCGACGGTCTGCGCGTGGACTGGCCGGATGGCTGGGGTCTGGTGCGGGCGTCCAACACCACCCCGGTGCTGGTGCTGCGTTTCGACGCCGACAACGCCGAGGCGCTGATGCGGATCCAGGCGGTGTTCCGCGAGCGTTTGTTGCAGCAGAAGCCGGATCTGGTCCTGCCGTTCTGAAGCAGGGCGATCAAGCCGATAGAGCGGCCTTCAGGCCGCTGGAACAACAGCAGATCCCTCACATTCGTTCGGGATGACAGAAGCCAGCGCCTGAAGGCTGCTCTACCGGGGGATGCCGGGGCGCTCAACGTGTCCTCGGCGTCTCCGATCAGCCGCCGGTAACGGGTGCAGGCACAGGCGCCGCAGCGCCGTTCTGCGTGCCTTTCAGCACGCGATAGCGCGACAGCGCTTGCTGGAACTCGGCGTTGAGCGCATCGCGTTCGGTTTCCTGGCGTTGCTTGAGCGCGCGCAGTCCCTGCAGCTCGGCATGCTGGTTGAGGATCTTGTTGCGCAGCACGTTGCCGACCGGCTTGGATTCCAGCTCCAGCGCATTGGCCTGACGCAGCAGGCTGACCAGGCTGCCATGCAAATTGACCAGCGCCAATTCGGAACCCTTCAGCGACTCCCCGACCAGCTCGAAGCGGTTGCCGAAAGACCGCTTCAGGTCTTCCTCGTTGTCGTAGGACACCACCATCGCCATCTCGCGTCGCGCACGCTGGGCATCGGCCCGGCGCGTTTCTTCCTCGGCGACGGCGCGCACGCGCTCCTCCGCGGTCATTTCGCGGCCCATCCGGTTCACGCTGGTGCCGGTCCTGGGGTCGAACTCGGTGCGCTGGCGGCCCACCGCCGACGCCGGCAGCGCGTCGCTGCAGACCCGGCGCCCGCCTTCGTCCCAGCAGTAGAGTTTCCGTTCCTTGGGTTTCTGCTGGGCGCTCGCGATCGAAGACACGCCCAGCGCAAGGCCGACGGCGAGCAGCGTCAAGCTCCAGCGATTCGGCACCATGTGCGGCAACATTCGCGCAGACATCATTCGCGGATACATCTCAGGCCTACCCCCCGGTCGGCGCGTCTTGGGTTGAAATGCGGCAGCCGTAGCGGCCCCGGTAGGCCAAAAGACGCTCGCGCTGGTCGAGAAGTTCGGCGCTTTCGCCCGCGAATGCAAGCAGATCGTCCAGACCTGCGACCGCGATCACGGGAATTCC
This sequence comes from Lysobacteraceae bacterium, assembly GCA_046598445.1. GTDB lineage: Bacteria > Pseudomonadota > Gammaproteobacteria > Xanthomonadales > Xanthomonadaceae > Lysobacter_I. The sequence goes on along the minus strand of JBKJHV010000039.1, from coordinate 15,377 downwards.
GGATTCGGCGGTGACCGACTGACTTGCGGACAGCGCCGGCCCGTCGGGCGCCACCTCTTGGCGGTCCAGCGCGATCACGATCCCGGCCGGGATGCCGCCGCCCTCGCGGATCAGCGCCAGCGCCTCGCGGATCGCGGTGCCGGCGGTGATCACGTCGTCCACGATCAGCACCCGCTTGCCCGCCAATGGCGCGCCGATCAGGGTGCCGCCCTCGCCGTGGGTCTTGGCTTCCTTGCGGTTGAACGCCAGCGGCAGGTCGCGGTCGCGGCGGGCGTATTCGCAGGCCAGCGCCGTCGCCAGCGGAATGCCCTTGTAGGCCGGGCCGAACAACAGGTCGAAGCCCAACCCCGTCGCGTCCACCGCTTCGGCGTAACAGCCGGCCAGCGCGGACAGCGCGGCGCCTGAGTCGAAGCGCCCGGCGTTGAAGAAGTAGGGGCTCACCCGCCCGGATTTGAGCGTGAACTCGCCGAAGCGCAGGGCTTCGACGCGCAGGGCGAGCTGCAGGAAACGGGTGCGGTGGTCGGTCACGGGCGTGTGGCGCAGCTGAGGAGCAGGGATGATAAACCCGCGGTCGGCAGCCGGCCCGATCCGCCCGCCGGCGGCCATGCAAGCCGGCGCGAATCCGTTACTCTTCCCCGACCCCGTTCCGACACGGCAACCCCGGTTTTTCATGCGCATCATCAGCTTCAACGCCAACGGCCTGCGTTCGGCGGCCACCAAGGGATTCTTCGACTGGTTCCGCGCGCAGGGCGCCGACGTGCTCTGCGTGCAGGAGACGAAGGCGCAGGAGCACCAGCTCCACGTGCCGGAGCTGCTACCGGACGGCTACCAGGCGTTCTTCAAGGACGCGATCACCAAGAAAGGCTACAGCGGCGTCGGCATCTACAGCCGCAAACCGCCGGACGAGGTCCGCAACTCGCTGGGCTGGGCGCCGTTCGATGACGAAGGCCGCTATATCGAGGCCCGCTTCGGCAATCTCAGCGTGGTCTCGTTCTACATCCCGTCGGGCTCGTCCGGCGAGCTGCGCCAGGGCTTCAAGTTCGAAGTGATGCAGTGGCTCAAGCCCATCCTCGACGAATGGCTGCGCAGCGGCCGCGATTACGTGCTGTGCGGCGACTGGAACATCGTCCGCGCCCGCAACGACATCAAGAACTGGACCTCGAACCAGAAGAACTCCGGCTGCCTGCCCGCGGAGCGCGCCTGGCTCAACGGCCAGATCGGCGATGCCTGCGGCGACGGCACCGCCGCGCCCGAGCAGGGCTGGCTGGACAGCTTCCGCGTGCTGCGCCCCGACGCCGCCGACGCATACACATGGTGGTCGCAGCGCGGCGCCGCACGCGCCAAGGACGTGGGCTGGCGCATCGACTACCAGTTCATCACCCCGTCGCTGCGCGACGCGGTGAAGGCCTGCGCGATCCACAAGGATCCGCGCTTCTCCGATCATGCGCCGTACGTGGTGGATTACGACCGATGACCGGCACCGCAGTCCCTGTCGCTGGGGAAAAAGCTTCATACAAGGGGTGGGCCGGTATACGCCGTGCCTTTGGTACGCCTTCGGCGTTGACGATGGCATTCCTCGGTTTCGGCTGCGGGCTGCCGTTCCTGCTGATCGCATCGCAAACCTTGTCGACGCGATTACGAGATGTTGGCTTGGACCTCGGTAGCATCGGTCTGATCAGCCTCGCAAGCTTCTTCTATCTGTTGAAGTTTCTGTGGGCGCCGATCATCGACAGGTACGCATTTCCGCTGACGGCCTTCCTCGGTCGTCGCCGTTCGTGGTTGGTCGTGGCGCAGACGGTGGTGATGATCGGTTTGTTCGGGCTTGCCTACACCCAGCCCGAACACGGCGTCGGCGCACTCGTCGCCTGGGTGTTGGTGGCATCGTTCGCAGGTGCGACCCAGGACTCGGTGGTCGATGCCTACCGGATCGAGATCGCTCCGGCGAACGCGCAGGCCGCGCTCGCGGCGACCTACACGCTGGGGTATCGCGTCGGCCTGATCCTTGCGGGTGCGGGCGCCCTATATCTTGCCGAATTCCGCAGCTGGACCATCGCATACATCGCGATGTCGGCGCTGATGATCCTGCCGATTCTCGCCACGTTGCTCAGCCGCGAGCCGGAGGTTCCGGTGGCGACGGTCGTCCGTAAAGTCGATTTCATCGGTGCATTCTGGCAGCCGTTCAGCAGCTTCTTCTCGACCAACGGGCTGGCGCTGGGCATCGTGCTGCTGTTGTTTGTCGGCATGTACAAGTTTCCGGATCAGGTGATCGGAGTGATGGCCGGCCCGTTCTATCTCGACTCCGGCTACACGAAGGCCGACATCGCCACCGTCTCCAAACTCTATGGCGTGTGGATGGGCATCGGCGGCGCTTTTCTCGGCGGTATCGCGGTGGCCGCGTACGGCTTCCGGCGCATGCTGTTCGTCGCTGCCATCGGCGTCGCCCTGTCGAATCTCGCGTTCCTGCTGATGGCGAACAACCCGTCGCAGATCTGGGCGTTTTATGCCGCGCTGACCGCCGACAACCTGTGCCAGGGCTTCGCCGGAACGGTGCTGGTGGCGTTCATGTCCTCGCTCACCGACCGCAACTTCACCGCGACGCAATTCGCTTTGCTCGTGTCGTTGGCGAACCTGCCCGGAAAGTTCGTCGGCGGGGCGTCCGGCTATATTGTGGAAGCGACGTCATACAGTGCTTTCTTCATGCTCAGCGCCATCACCGTCGTGCCGACACTGGCACTGCTGACATGGCTGTGGCCACGCATCCGCGAAACCGCGGACGGAGACTCTGCTGGCGCAACCCCCGGGCCCGCATCTTCATGACGCCATGACCGACCTCGTGCTCCGCGACATCGATCCCGTGCTGGCCGAGCGCATCCGCAAGGTCGCGCGGACCAACGGCTGGGACGTGCACGAGACGATCCTGCATCTGATCGAGCGCGGGCTGTACGCGAGCGAGGGTGGGGCGCTGCGTTTCGACGGTTCCGAATCCGACGTGATGCAGTCGGTGATCGCCGCGCTGGAAACCGTGCCCAACGATCCGGGTTTCTCGCTGATCGGGCGGGTCGGCGACCGGCCGCCACCGGAGGCCGAGCCGCCGCCCGCGCAGTTCGACCCGAACGAGCTGGAGCGTTTCCTGCAGGATGTGCCGGTGGGCAAGAAACTCGGCGGTCGCGAGTAGGAGGGCCTTCAGGCCCGAGCTTTGCAAGGGCCGCGTCAATCGTCTGGAAAAGCTCGGGCCTGAAGGCCCTCCTACAGAATCTCCTACGGCGAATACATCGCGCCCAACACCCGCGGCCCCGCCGCGCCGGTGACGCTTGCCAGGTTGCCCGGCCGGCCCAGCACGGTCTGTCGCGCCAGCCAGGCGAAACCCAGGGCTTCGACCACATCCGGGTCGATGCCATGCGCCGCGGTGGATTCGACCGCGATCCCGGGCAGCGCATCGGCGAGCGCGCGCATCAGCGCCGGGTTGTGGACGCCGCCGCCGCAGCCGATCACCCGCGCGGCGCCGGGCAGGGTCGCGCGCAGGGCGTCGGCTACGGTGCGCGAGGTCAGCGCCAGCAGGGTCGCCTGCACGTCGGCGGTCGTTTCGTGGCCGCCGAGTTTCGATTCGACCCAGCCCAGGTGGAACTGATCGCGGCCGGTCGATTTCGGCGGCGGCAGCGCGAACCAGGGTTCGTCGAGCAGGCGTGCGAGCAGTGCGTCGTCCACGCGCCCGCCTGCGGCGAATGCGCCGCCGCGGTCGAAACCGGCGCCGGTGTGGCGCAGGCACCAGGCGTCCATCAGCCCGTTGGCGGGGCCGGTGTCGAAGCCGCGCACGCCTTGTTTCGAATCAGATCCGCCGCCGCCCGCAGGCAGCAACGTGAGATTGGCGATGCCGCCGAGATTCAGCACCGCGCGGTCTTCCGTCGGCGACGACAGCAGCGCCGCGTGCAACGCCGGCAACAGCGGCGCGCCGTGGCCGCCGGCGGCGACATCGCGACGTCGGAAGTCGGCGACGGTGCGGATGCCGGTGGCTTCGGCGATGAGATTGGCGTCGCCCAGCTGCAGGGTGAAGCGATGCACGCCGTCGCGGCGGCGGCCGTCCGGGCGGTGGCGCAGGGTCTGCCCGTGCGAACCGATGGCCGCGATGTCCTCACGGCGCAGGCCGCTGTCGCGGATTGCCTGCACGGCGGCGGCGGCGAACGCGGCGCCGATGCGCACGTCCAGTTCGCCGATCTCGTCCAGCGTCAGCTTCGGCGCGTGCTGGCCCAGCTCGATCAGCACGGCCCGCAGCTCGGCATCCCAGGGATAGGTATGGCCGAACAGCACGTCGACGCGCGGTGCGCGGTCCGCCTCGCCGTCGTGTTCGCGCTCATGAAATCGGGCGATGGCGACATCGATCCCGTCGGCGCTGGTGCCCGAGATCATGCCGAGGAACAGGTTGGGGTTGGCGCGGGAGGTCTCGATCATCATCGCCGCATGATCGGCGATGACGACGGGGCTTGCCAGTCGCGACCGGCACGCCCGAGGGCCTGGACTCAGCCCTTCTTGCGCGGCTTGCGGCCCGGCGTGGTTTCCAGCGCGATCGCGAGGGCTTTCGTTTCCACCGCTTCCGGGAACACGATGTTCTCGACCGTGCGGATCTTGGCCATCGCGCGCTGGGTGTCGGTGCGGTAGCTCGCCAGTTCGGCGCCGCGCAGCGGCTCCGGCGGCGGCATGGTGATGCTCAGAGGATTGCGGTGGACGCCGTTGATCCGGAATTCGTAGTGCAGATGCGGGCCGGTGGACATGCCGGTGCTGCCGACGTAACCGATAACCGTGCCCTGCGGGATGCGCTGGCCCGGGCGGATGTTGCCGAAGCGCGACATGTGGCCGTACAGCGTGGTGTAGCCGCGGCCGTGGTCCAGCACCACCGCGCGGCCGTAGCCGCCCTGCCAGCCGACCGACTGCACGCGCGCGTCGCCGGCGGCCTGGATCGGCGTGCCGGTGCCGGCGGCGTAGTCCACGCCCTTGTGCATGCGCATGCGGCCCAGCACGGGATGACGGCGCGCGCCGAAGCTGGAACTCAGCCGGGCGTACGGAATCGGCATGCGGATGAAGCTTTTCTTCAGCGGCCGGCCGTCGGAGGTGAAGTACTCGGGCTTGCCGTTGCGGAGGTGGCGGAAGCCGGTATGCAGCTTGCCGTCCACGGTGAAGGCCGCGGCCAGCACCGCGCCGGTCTTCTCCAGTTCGCCGTCGACCCACATCTGGTCGACCACCACGCTGAAGCGGTCGTCGGCGTCGAGGTCGGAATCGAAGTCGATGTCGTACTTGAAGATTTCGTCGGTGAGCTGGTCGAGGTGGGCGCCGCTCAGGCCGAGCTTGCGGGCCGAGCGGAACAGCGAGCCGCCGACCTTGCCGCTGAGCACCACGGTGCGTACGTCGACATCGCGGCGCAGCAGGGTTTCGCGCACGCCGTCGCCGGTGAGTTCCAGCTGGATGCGCTGGCCGTCGCTGCGCACGAAGCGCAGCGCGCGCAGCTTGCCGTTGATCGGCAGATCCACCGACAGCTGGGTGTTCGGGGTGACCTGGCCGATCTCGACCTTCGCGCCCGGGTGCGTCAGGACGCGCTGGAGGTCGGCGGCGGGAATGTTCAGTTGCTCGAACAGATGCTTGAGCGACGCACCGCGGCGGACGGTGACCGTCTGCCAGCTGTCGCCCAGGCTGCCCTTCTGCCGCGCCAGCGACAGCGGCGGGAGTTTCAGCGAGAGGGTCTGGATGGGCGTGGCGGGTGTGGGCTGCAACACGGTGGCGAAGCCGGGCACGATGGTGCCGAGCAGGGCGACCATGGTGGCGACCAGACTGGCCTGCGCCCACTGGCGGCGGGTCCAGCGCCCGTTGAAGCCTTGGGCGGGGCCGTTTTCGGGCAGGATCTGGTTGGCTTCCTGCTCGGTGGCCTGGTGCAGATTGCGCAGGCGGATGAGGCGATTACGCAGGGTGCGACTCGACGGCGAAGTCATTGAACGGTTTCCCCAGCCGGGACGGCCAAGGCGATACCATAATTGAGTGTAAAAGAATGCGTCAAATCCTTGATGGGCTTGGATTTTTTTAACATTTCGGTTTAACTAGACTTTAACGCCCCGTTCATGCTCGCAGCCCCGGAACTGGAGGCGGCGTCACCTTCACGGCCCCTTCTTTCTTACAGGTTCACGGTTTGAATTCCCATGTCCATTGACGCACCAAACCCGGCTTTCGACCTCATCGCGCGCGGCGCCGACGAAATCCTCAAGCGCGAGGAGCTCCAGGCCCGCCTCGCCGCGTCCATGAAAACCGGCGGCCGACCGCTGCGGATCAAGGCCGGTTTCGACCCCACCGCGCCCGATCTGCACATCGGCCACACCGTGTTGCTGAACAAGATGCGCCAGTTCCAGGATCTGGGGCATCAGGTGATCTTCCTGATCGGCGACTTCACCGGGATGATCGGCGACCCCACGGGCAAGAACGTCACCCGCAAGCCAATGACGCGCGAAGACGTCGAGGCAAATGCGAAAACCTACGCCGATCAGGTGTTCAAGGTGCTCGACCGCGACAAAACCGAGCTGCGCTTCAACATGGAGTGGTTCGGGCAGATGAGCGCCGTTGACATGACCCGTTTGGCGGGTCTGCTCACGGTCGCGCGGATGCTTGAACGCGACGACTTCGCCAAACGCTACGCCGCTCAGCAGCCCATCTCGATCCATGAATTTCTCTATCCGCTCGCCCAAGGCTACGATTCGGTCGCACTGAAATCCGATGTCGAACTCGGCGGTACCGATCAGAAATTTAATCTGCTGATGGGCCGCGCCCTGCAGGAACACTTCGGCCAGCCGCCGCAGATCGTGCTGACCATGCCGCTGCTGGAAGGCCTGGACGGCGTGCAGAAGATGTCGAAATCGCTGGGCAACTACATCGGCATCAACGAGCCGGCCATCGACATCGTCAACAAGACCATGAAGATCGGCGACGTACTGATGTGGCGCTGGATCGATCTGCTGAGCTTCGAGATCGGCATCGATGAGGCGACGCGGCTGAAGGCCGATATCGACAGCGGGCAATTGAATCCGCGCGACGTGAAGCTGCGCCTCGCCCGCGAACTCGCGACCCGTTTCCACGATGCCGCCGCTGCCGAAACCGCGATCGCCGGCTGGCAGGCCGCGGTGAGCGGCGAGGGCGATATGACCCTGCTGGCGCTGCAGGATGTCGTGATTCCGGCCGAAGGCATCCGCATCGCTGCGCTGCTGACCGCCGCCGGCATCACCCCCAGCAATTCCGAAGCCAACCGCAAGCTCAAGGAGCGCGCGGTGAAGGTGGATGGCGAGGTGGTCGAAGATCCGGCGGCGAGCTTTGCGCCGGGCTTCGAGGGCGTGCTGCAGGTGGGCAAGCGCAACTTCGCGCGGGTGCGGCTGGTCGCCGGCTGAGCGCGACGACCTGCCGTACTGCTGCCTCACATGATCGGGAAGTGACCTTTCTGCGGCCCGTCCTGCGACGGGTCGCGTGACGTGGTGGCGCCCTGTTGCGGCGCGCCCTCCACGGCAGCCGGCTGCGACTGTTTCGGCTCGGCCCCGCCCTGGTGAGCGACAAGCGTGGATCTGGCGTGCTCCGTGCCCAGCACCTCGACCCGCGCGATGTCGGTCAGCCCATCGCTGTTCGCACGCGACGCGATCGTGCGCGCGGCTTCGGAAAACCGCTCCGGGTCGTTGAGCTTGAGCGATTCGCGGTGCGGCGACAGCGCCTCGGCCGCCTGTTCGTAGAGCGTCTTCGGTCGCGCATCGGCGATCGTGGTCGATGACATCGACGAGGACGGGAGCGACGGAGTGGACGATGAGGCCACCGGGACCGACGGTGCGGCCAGCTTGACCTTGCCGCCTTCGATATCGAAGTCCACCGATTTCCCATTGCCGGTCGCCCGGATGTGCTGTTTGTCCGGGCTGGTTTCCAGGGTGGCTTGAAGGAGGCCCTGTTCCTTGATCGCTGCAGTGATCTCCCTCGATGCCGGTCTGATTTCGCCGAACTTGAGGACCTGGAGTGTCGTCAGTTGCACGCGCACCGATTCGCCGAGTTCGAGCTTGGTGTGGTCGGGAGGCGCCTTGGTCGACAACGCCGGCTGATCGCGTGCCCCCGGGTAATGGGCCTTGGACACCACCGGGGTCGACGCCAGGTCCGACGGACCCTCGTAACCTGATTTGAGCTTGCTCTCGCTGAAGTTGAACAGGTCGTCGCGCTTCAGTGGCGTGATGGTCGCCGCGACGCGTTCGTCGAGCCGTTCCAGCGCGCTGTTGGTATGGCCGCCAGGCCCGAAGATCGCCGCATTGTCGCGGTGTTTGAAGTACAGCCCACTGTTGGAGACCGTACAGCCGTTGTCGGCCAGCTCGGTGACCGCGCCGCGCTTGACCAGATTCTCCCCGACCAGGTGTTCGCGGATCATTTCCGGCAGATTGTGCTGGTGGCCGAGCTGGCGCGCGTTGTTGTTGTGGACGAGATAGGCGTCGGTGATCTCGCCGCCGTTGGCGACTTCACGCGCGAACGCCGCGAGCGGCGCCTTGTAGTCATCGAATCGGCCCAGGGCATCGCTGTAGACATGCGTCAGTCCGATCCTGTCGCCGCTCCTCAATGCGACGGCGACGCAGCCGGACAGGCCATCGGTCATCAGCTCAGCATTGCTGCGCCGGTCGATGACCACCGCTTCGTCGAGGCTGACCTTGATGGTGGTGGGGCCGGTCGGCGTCGATGACGACGATGCTGGCGACGAGCGGGGGAAGTCTTCCATGGCGTATTGCCTTTCGTTGGGTGGCCCGTGCCGGGCCGTGATGCTTCGTGATGGTTGGCGATTGTCGTCGCAGCGCGACGGTATCCATGCGGTACGTGTGGATGCCTCCGCTGGTCGCAGCAGCACTTTGCGGCGAGCGTCTACGATAACAGTTGCGAATATATCGGCGACTTCGGCCGCACCGCCTTTCCATACCGTCGTTCCATGGCGCCCCGCCGGCTTGGACTTCTGGGATACTGCCACGCTCCCGCCGCCCCGGCTCTGCGGAACCTCTCGATGTCGCCCCTCCGAATCCTCGTGCTTGCCCTCGCCATGACCCCGACCATTCCGCTGTCCTCGTTCGCCGCCGACCTGCCCATGCCGCCCGATGCCGCCCAAAAGCCGCATACCGTCAAGGCGCCGCACGGCGCGACGCGCAGCGACGAGTACTACTGGCTGCGCGACGACAAGCGCGAGGACAAGGCGGTGCTCGAATATCTCAACGCCGAGAACGCCTATGCCGACCAGGTGATGGCGCCGCTCAAGCCGCTGCAGGAGACGCTGTACAACGAGATCGTCGGCCGCATCAAGCAGGACGACGACTCGGTGCCCTACCGCGAGCGCGGCTGGTGGTATTTCAGCCGCTTCCAGGCCGGCAAGGACTATCCGGTCCATCTGCGCGCCAAGGCCGCGGCCGATGGCACTCAGGGCAAAGACGAGCAGGTCATGCTCGACCTGAATGCGCTGGCCAAGGACAAGAACTATTACAGCGTCGGCGACATGGCCGTCAGCCAGGACAATACCTTTCTGGCCTACGCCGAAGACGACAACGGCCGCCGCCAGTACACGGTGCGCTTCAGGAATCTCGAGACCGGCGAACTCTATCCCGACGAGATCAAGGGCGTGTCGGCGAACCTGGTCTGGGCCGACGACAACAAAACCCTGTTCTACATCGAGAACGATGCCGAAACCCTGCTTACGGTGCGCGTGAAAAAGCACGTGCTGGGCACGCCGGCGAGCGCCGACGTGCTGGTCTACGAAGAAAAGGACGACAGTTTCTACATGGGCATCGGCCGCACCCGCGACGACGGCTACATCTGCATCACCGTGGAGAGCACGGTGTCCAGCGAAATGCGCTGCGCGCTGGCCGCCGATCCCAAGACCTTCACCGTGCTCGCGCCGCGCGAACGCGATGTCGAATACAACGCCGATCACCTCGGCGGGCGCTGGGTGATCCACACCAATGCGCCGGGCGTCGACGGCAAGCCCGCCGCCAACTACAAGCTCATGACCGCCGACAGTGGCGCCACCTCGCGCCGCGAGTGGAAGGAATGGGTGGCGCACCGAGATGACGTGTTCATCGACAGTTTCGAGCTGTTCGACGGCTTCACCGCGATTTCCGAACGTTCCGAGGGTCTGGAACGCATCCGCCTGCTGCGCGCCGACCAGGCGTCCGCCGCCGGCGGCGAATACGTGAAGGCCGACGAACCGGCGTATTCGATGGGCTTTTCGACGAATTCCGAGGCCGATACGCCGTGGCTGCGCTACGGCTACACCTCGTTGACCACGCCGGCCACCACCTACGAACTCAACACCGTCACCGGCGAGCGCCGGATGCTCAAGCAGCAGCCGGTGATCGGCTACGACGCATCGAAGTACACGACCGAGCGCGTCTGGGCCACCGCCCGCGACGGCGTGAAAGTCCCGGTGTCGCTGGTCTACAAGAAAGGCTTCGAGCGCAACGGCAGCGCGGCGATGCTGCAGTACGCCTACGGCAGTTACGGCAGTTCCAGCGATCCGGGCTTCAGCGTCACCAATGTCAGCCTGCTCGATCGCGGCATGGTCTATGCCATCGCCCATATCCGCGGCGGCCAGGAAATGGGCCGCAAGTGGTACGACGACGGCAAGCTGTTCAACAAGAAGAACACCTTCACCGATTTCATCGACGTCACCGACGCGCTGGTCGCCCAGGGCTACGCCGCCAAAGACCGCGTCTCGGCCTACGGCGGCAGCGCCGGCGGCCTGCTGATGGGCGCGATCTCGAACATGGCCCCGGACAAATACCGGGTGATCCTGTCGCAGGTGCCGTTCGTGGATGTGGTCACCACCATGCTCGATCCGACCATTCCGCTGACCACCAACGAATACGACGAGTGGGGCAACCCGGAAAAGAAGAAGTACTACGACTACATGCTGTCGTACTCGCCCTACGACAATCTGTCGAAACAGGCCTATCCGGCGATGTTCGTCGGCACCGGGCTGTGGGATTCGCAGGTGCAGTACTGGGAGCCGGCGAAGTACGTCGCCCGCCTGCGCGATCTCGACACCTCGCAATACCCGGTGGTGTTCCGCACGAACATGGATGCCGGCCACGGCGGCAAATCGGGACGCTTCCGCCGCTACCGCGAGCAGGCCGAAATGTACGCGTTCATGCTCGATCAGCTGGGCGTGAGCGCGCCGGGCGCTGGCGCGCCCAAGGCCGCCGAGTAAGGCCGTCCGCCTGTCCGTTCGCGGGCAGGCGCCGCCGCACATGCCATCGCCGCAGCAGGCACCGCAGCACACGCCGCAACAGGCGCCGCAACAGGCACCCCGGCGCACGCGATGGCTGTGGTGGCTGCTCGCCTACGCCAGCCTGGCGTTGGGCGTGATCGGGATCGTCGTGCCCGGGTTGCCCACGGTGCCGTTCGTGCTGTTGTCGGCGTTTGCCGCCGCGCGCGGATCGCAGCGACTGCATGCGCGGCTGCTCGCGGATCGCCGCTTCGGACCGATGATCCGCGACTGGCAGGCGCAGGGAGCGGTCAGCCGGCGCGCGAAATGGCTGGCGACCACGATGATGAGCGCCTGCGCGGCGGTGATGTTCCTCACTGCGCCCAAGCTGTGGATGGCCGCCATCGGGACCGGGATCATGACCGTGGTCGCCACCTGGCTGTGGCTGCGTCCCGAACCGTCGGCCTGAGCCGTCGGTCTGAACCACGAGCCTGAACGCGGCTGCATTCCGTCTGCATTCCGTCCAGCTGTCGCGGCGGCTACACTGCGCGCATGAACCGACGCCTCGTTTTCGTTTCCGCCGCCTTCGCCATCGCGCTGCCGCTCACCTTGTCCGGCTGCGGCAACAAGGGCCCGCTGGTGCTGCCCGGCCCACCCGCCGAACTGTCCACCGAGTCGCCTGCGCCGGCGCCCGAGATTGCGCCGCCGCCGCCCGCCGCGGACGCCGCCACGCCTCCTCCGCCAGCCGCCGATCCGCCCCCGCGCTGAAATGAACACCGCGTCGCGCGTGCTGCTGCGCTTCACCAAAATGCACGGCGCCGGCAACGACTTCGTCGTGCTCGACCTGCGCCGCGCCGCGCCGCCGACCGCCGAACTCTGCCGCGCCCTTGCCGACCGCCACACCGGCGTGGGCTGCGATCAGATCCTGACCATCGAGCCGCCGCGCAGCCCCGCCGCCGCCGCGTCTTATCGCATCTGGAATGCCGATGGCTCGTCGTCGCAACAGTGCGGCAACGGCGCGCGCTGCGTCGCGGCCTGGGTGCTGCGCGACAGCGTCGAACTCGATGCCGAACGTTGCCTCGCCGGCCATTTCGAGCTCGACAGCCCCACCGGCACCCACGCCGTGGACGTGCTGGATCTGCATCACTACCGCATCGCGATGGGCGTGCCGCGGTTCGCGCCGCCGGCCGGCTTCGATGCCGCGCAGGACGAATACACCGTCGACATCGACGGCCAGCCGCTGCGTTTCGGCGCGGTGTCGATGGGCAACCCGCATGCGGTCATCGAAGTGGACGATGTCCGCACAGCGCCGGTGGCGACGCTCGGCCCGGCGCTGCAGCGACATGCGGCGTTTCCGCACTCGGCCAACATCGGCTTCGCCGAAGTCGTCGCCCGCAATCACATCAGACTGCGTGTGTTCGAGCGCGGCGTCGGCGAAACCCTGGCCTGCGGCAGCGGCGCCTGCGCGGCGGCGGCGATGCTGATGCGTCGCGGACGCATCGATCGCGAAGTCGCGGTGGAACTGCCCGGCGGGACGCTGACGATCGCGTGGCCGGACGACGGCGCCGAGATTTCGATGTCCGGCCCGACCGCATTCGTATTCGAAGGGGAATGGTGGCAATGACCGACAAGTTCGACCGGCAGGCGCAGGAAAAAATCGGCGCGCACGAAATCGCGACGTGGCTGCGGCGGCATCCGACGTTCCTGCAGCAGTTTCCCGATCTGGCGCTGACCCTGGTGGTGCCGCGCGAGCAGGGCTCGGCGGCGTCGCTGGCGAGTTATCAGTTGGAAATCCTCCGCGACAAGAACCGCGAACTGACGCGGCGCCTGCACGAGCTGTTCGGCAACGCGCAGGAGAACGAGCGCCTAGCGGTGCGCACGCATCAACTCACTTTGGCGCTGATGAAACAGAACAGCGGCGCCGACACCGCGCGCGCGATGGCTGCGACGTTGGCCGAGGATTTCAACGGCGATCTGGTGAGGATGGTGCTGTTCTTGAACGGTACTTCAAAGCCGGTTGCGAACCTGGAAGACACTGATTGGTTGCAGATGCTCGCCGAAGACGATGCCCGGCTCGCACCGTTCCGCGACTGCCTGAAAGACGGCGAACCGATCTGCGGCCGCCTGCAGCCGGAGAAGAACGCATTGCTGTACGGCATGCGCGCCGAAGACGTGGCCAGCAGCGCGCTGTTGCCGCTGCCGGGCCTCGGCCTGCTCGCGGTCGGCAGCCGCGACGCCAATCGCTTTTTCCCCGGCATGGGCACGCTGTTCCTGCGGATGATGGGCGAAGCCTTCGAGACCGCGATGCGGCGGTTCGAAAGCTGACCCCGCACGGCACAACGCACATGGCAACCGGCTGGAATCTGTCGCTGACGATCGCAGCCGCGTTGAATGCGATCGCTGCGCTGCTGCACGTCGGCTGCATCGTATTCGGTGCGTCGTGGTATCGCTTTTTCGGCGCAGGCGAAGGCATGGCGACGCTCGCAGAAGCCGGCGACTGGCGTCCGACGGTCATCACCGCCGGCATCGTCGCCGTGTTGTCGGCCTGGGCGCTTTACGCGCTATCGGGCGCAGGCGCCGGTACTGGCAAGATTGGGGCGCTGCCGCTGTTGCGCATCGCCTTGTGTGCGATCACCGCCGTCTATCTGCTGCGCGGCTTGAGTGGATTTGCGTATGCGGCGTTCGGCGCTGGTTTTGGCGGTGCACGCACCGACGCGGCTTTCTGGTGGTGGAGTTCCGCGATCTGCCTCGCCTTCGGCATCGTGCATGCGATCGGACTGACGCAGGTCTGGCGGCGGCTGTGACCGCCTCGCCGCACGTTGAGGATTTCCTCTCGCACCTGCAGATCGAGCGGCGCATGTCCGCGCATACGCTCGACGCGTATCGCCGCGATCTCGACGCGCTGACGGTGTGGGCCGCGACGCAGGGCATCGACGATCTCGCAACCGTGCATACCGAACAGCTGCGTGCGTTCATCGCTGCCGAACACCGTCGCGGCTTGTCGCCGAAAAGCCTGCAACGCCGGTTGTCGGCGTGCCGCAGCTGTTATCTATGGATGCTGAAGCACGGCCGCATCGCCGCCAGCCCGGCCGCCGGCATCCGCGCGCCGAAAGCGCCGCGCAAACTGCCGCAGGTACTGGATGTCGATGAAGCGGTGCAACTGGTCGAACTGCCGACCGACGTGCCGCTGGGCGTGCGCGACCGCGCGATCCTCGAACTCTTCTACAGCTCCGGCCTGCGCCTGAGCGAGCTGTGCGCGCTGCACTGGCGCGATCTCGATCTGGCCGACGGTCTGGTCACCGTGCTCGGCAAAGGCGGCAAGCAGCGCAGCGTCCCGGTCGGCTCGCACGCGCGCAATGCGCTGGAGGACTGGCGTCGCGAATCGCAGGGCCAGCCCGACGCGCCGGTGTTTCCGGGTCGCGGCGGCGCAACGATCACGCCGCGCGCGGTGCAGATCCGCCTGCAGCGGCTTGCGCAGCGCCAAGGCTTGTTCAAGCGCGTGCATCCGCATCTGCTGCGGCATTCCTTCGCCAGTCATGTGCTGGAATCGTCGGGCGACTTGCGTGGTGTGCAGGAACTGCTGGGCCATGCCGATATTGCGACGACCCAGATCTACACGCATCTGGATTACCAGCATCTGGCCAAGGTCTACGACGGCGCGCATCCGCGGGCGAAGCGGAAAAGCTGAATCTCTCTCGTTTTGCGTGTCGTTTTCCATATCGCTTGCGTAGAGCGGCCTTCAGGCCGCTCTACGCCTGTGGTTCGACATTGCGAGAGGTTTCGAGGGGTCGGTTCGTTGATTCCTGCGAATGACGAGCAAAAAGCAAATCCCCCGTAGCCCCCTTTTTCAAAGGGGGCGAAGCAAGAGCGGCAAAGCAAAGCCGCGAAGCAAAGCCGCGAAGCAAAGCCGCGAAGCAGTGCAACGAAACGCCCTGCTGTTCCCCCCTTTGAAAAAGGGGGGTAGGGGGGATTTGCTCTTCCCGCCGATGGCGCGAATGCGAGAGCCACCCGGAATGCAGGCCGACAGGATGCATTCTGCCCCATTCGTCATCCCTTGCGTCCTGCCGGCGGTGTCCCCACAACCGTTGAACGCCCGCTTCGAGCCGCAGGAAGTTCCATGGATCCCAGCCACAAACCCAATGTCTTCTAC
>JBKJHV010000075.1:0-30672 GCA_046598445.1 Lysobacteraceae bacterium | reverse complement strand
CCAAGCAGGCCGTGGCCTACCGCCAGATTTCGCTGCTGCTGAAGCGTCCGCCGGGCCGTGAGGCCTATCCGGGCGATGTGTTCTATCTCCACTCGCGTCTGCTCGAGCGCGCTGCGCGCGTCAACGAGGAGTACGTGGAAAAATTCACCAACGGCGCCGTCACGGGCAAGACCGGCTCGCTCACCGCGCTGCCGATCATCGAAACCCAGGCCGGCGACGTGTCCGCATTCGTGCCGACCAATGTCATCTCTATTACCGACGGCCAGATCTTCCTGGAGACCGACCTGTTCAACGCCGGCATCCGCCCGGCCGTGAACGCCGGCATCTCGGTGTCGCGCGTCGGTGGCGCCGCCCAGACCAAGATCATGAAGAAGCTGTCGGGCGGCATCCGCATCTCGCTCGCGCAGTACCGCGAGCTGGCCGCGTTCGCGCAGTTCGCCTCCGACCTCGACGAGGCCACCCGCAAGCAGCTCGAGCGCGGCCAGCGCGTCACCGAGCTGATGAAGCAAAAGCAGTACGCGCCGATGTCGGTCGCCGAGCAGGCGCTGTCGATCTACGCGGTCAACGAGGGCTATCTCGACGACGTCGCGATCAACAAGATCCTCGCGTTCGAGGAAGGCCTGCACGCGCATTTCGCCAACACCGCCGGCGAGCTGATCAACACGATCAATGCCACCGGCAACTGGAACGACGAACTCGAGGCCGGCTTCAAGCAGGGCATTGAGGACTTCAAGGCGACGGGCACCTGGTAACGGATTCTGTGGGAGGGGCTTTAGCCCCGATGGGAAAGCGTCGCGGCTGAAGCCGCTCCCACAATCAAAGCGAGAGAAGACAAGATGGCTGGCGGCAGAGAAATCAAAACCAAGATCAAGAGCGTGCAGAACACCCGCAAGGTGACGCGCGCGCTCGAGATGGTCTCGGCCTCCAAGATCCGCAAGGCGCAGGAGCGGATGAAGGCGTCGCGGCCGTACGCGCGCGCCATGAAGCAGGTCATCGGCCATCTGGCCCAGGCCAATTCCGAGTTCCAGCACCCGTACCTGGTGCAGCGCCCGCAGACCCGCCGCGTGGGCTACATCATCGTCTCGTCCGACCGCGGCCTGGCCGGTGGCCTCAACAACAACCTGTTCCGCAAGGTGCTGGGCGAGATCCGCACCTGGCAGGAGCAGGGCGTCGAGGTCGACCTGGTCACGATCGGGCAGAAGGCGTCGGTGTACTTCCGCAGGGTCAAGGTCCAGATGCTGGCCTCGGCCACCCACCTCGGCGACCAGCCGCGTCTGGAGCAACTGGTCGGCGTGATCAAGGTCATGCTGGATTCGTACAGTGCCGGCTCGCTCGATCGGGTGTTCCTGAGCTACAACGAATTCGTCAACACGATGACCCAGCACGTCGCGTTCGATCAGCTGCTGCCGCTGCCGGCGCCGGAGGCCCAGGTCGCCAGGCATGACTGGGACTACATCTACGAACCCGATGCCGAGAGCGTGCTCGAGCACGTGTTGACGCGCTACGTCGAGTCGCTGGTGTACCAGGCGGTGCTGGAGAACGTCGCGTCCGAGCACGCCGCGCGCATGGTCGCGATGAAGTCGGCCAGCGACAACGCCAACAAGCTGATCGAAACCTTGCAGCTGATCTACAACAAGGCGCGGCAGGCGGCGATCACCCAGGAAATTTCCGAGATCGTCGGCGGCGCCGCGGCGGTTTGATCCATCCCCTGTGGGAGGGGCTTCAGCCCCGACTGCGACAGGTCGCGGCTGAAGCCGCTCCTACAAAACATCTATCGAGATTCAGAGGACAACAGTGATGAGCAACCAGGGCAAGATCGTTCAGATCATCGGCGCGGTCGTCGACGTCGAATTCCCGCGTGAGTCCGTGCCGCGGGTGTATGACGCGCTGAAGATCGACAACACCGCGATCACGCTGGAAGTGCAGCAGCAGCTCGGCGACGGCGTCGTGCGTTGCATCGCGCTCGGCTCCACCGATGGCCTGAAGCGCAACCTGATCGCCAACAACACCGGCAAGGCGGTCTCGGTGCCGGTCGGCGCCGGCACCCTCGGCCGGATCATGAACGTGCTCGGCGAGCCGATCGACGAAGCCGGTCCGGTCGAAGCGACCGAGTACTGGGAAATCCACCGCGACGCGCCGGCCTACGCCGAACAGTCGTCGGGCAACGAGCTGCTGGAGACCGGCATCAAGGTCATCGACCTGATGTGCCCGTTCGCCAAGGGCGGCAAAGTCGGCCTGTTCGGCGGTGCCGGCGTCGGCAAGACCGTCAACATGCTCGAGCTGATCAACAACATCGCGCGTGCCCATTCCGGCCTGTCGGTGTTCGCCGGCGTCGGCGAGCGCACCCGCGAAGGCAACGATTTCTACCACGAGATGGCCGAAGCCGGTGTCATCCAGCTGGAGAACCTGAAAGAGTCGAAAGTGGCGATGGTCTACGGCCAGATGAACGAGCCGCCGGGCAACCGCCTGCGCGTCGCCTTGACCGGCCTGACCATGGCCGAGTATTTCCGTGACGAGAAAGACGCCAGCGGCAAGGGCCGCGACGTGCTGTTCTTCGTCGACAACATCTACCGCTACACGCTGGCCGGCACCGAAGTGTCGGCGCTGCTCGGCCGCATGCCGTCGGCGGTGGGCTACCAGCCCACCCTCGCCGAGGAAATGGGCGTGCTGCAGGAGCGCATCACCTCGACCAAGACCGGTTCGATCACCTCGATCCAGGCCGTGTACGTGCCCGCCGACGATTACACCGATCCGTCGCCGGCCACCACCTTCGCCCACTTGGACTCGACCGTGGCCCTGTCGCGCAGCATCGCCTCGCTGGGTATCTACCCGGCCGTCGATCCGCTGGATTCGACAAGCCGCATGATGGGTCCGAACGTGATCGGCAACGAGCACTACGAGACCGCGCGCCGCGTGCAGGGCACCTTGCAGAAGTACAAGGAGCTGAAGGACATCATCGCGATCCTGGGCATGGACGAGCTGTCGGAAGAAGACAAGCAGGCCGTGGCCCGCGCACGCAAGATCGAGCGCTTCTTCTCGCAGCCGTTCACGGTCGCCGAAGTGTTCACCGGCTCCAAGGGCAAGTACGTGTCGTTGAAGGACACCATCCGCGGCTTCAAGATGATCGTCGACGGCGAGTGCGACCACCTGCCGGAACAGGCCTTCTACATGGTCGGCGGCATCGAGGAAGCGGTGGAAAAAGCCAAGAAGATGGCGGCGTAAGCCGCTGTTGTGGGGTGGGCCTTGGCCCCCCACCACTGCGAGACAGCAGGCGTTCGTGAACGCTCGAAGTTACGAGACAAGCGGTGGGCCAGGGCCCACCCAACGAGGAACCGGAACACCATGGCCACCATCCGTTGCGACATCGTCAGCGCCGAAGCCGAGATCTTCCACGGCGAGGCCACGCTCGTCGTCGCCACCGGCGAGCAGGGCGAACTCGGCATCGCGCCGCGCCATGCGCCGCTGATCACCCGCTTGAAGCCCGGCAAGGTCGTCGTGACCCAGCCGAACGGTGAAGTGCTGGATTTCGCGATCTCCGGCGGCATTCTCGAAGTGCAGCCGCAGGTCGTGACCGTGCTGGCCGACACCGTGGTGCGTGCGCAGGACATCGACGAGGCGGCGGTTCGCGCGGCGATGGAAGAAGCCGAGCGCGCGCTGGCGCACAAGGATCCGAAGATGAGCGCCGAAGAAGCGCAGAGCCAGCTGGCGATGAGCCTCGCCCAGTTGAGCGCGCTTGAGCGTTTGCGCAAGAACCTCAAGCACTGATTGCTTCGCGATCAAGCGATATCGAAACGCCGGCGAAAGCCGGCGTTTTCGTTTGCACACGTTTGCACGCGTTTCCGTAGGAGGGGCTTCAGCCCCGAGCTTTTGAAAGAATCATGATCCGTAGCCGGGCTCAAACCTCCGATCGCCAGGATCTGAAAAACTCGGGGCTCAAGCCCCTCCTACAGGATCAGGCCTTGTAGACCCAATGTCGCGACAGCACGAAACCGACCACGCCGAGCATCAGTTCGACCGCCGGCTTCGCCAGCCATGCCCACTGCAGCCCGAACACATCGTCGATATGCCCCATCGTCCAGGTGCTGACGGCGGTGGTGCAGAGCCACATCAGCACGAAGCGTCGCAGCTGCGTGCCACCGATGCGGGTGTCGTCGCCAGCGAACGTGAACTTGCCGTTGAGCCAGAAGCCGAGCGTCGCGCCGCTGATGCGGCCGCAGATGTTCGCCGCTTCGATCAGCATCCCGAAATGGCTGAGCAGCACCATCACGCCCCAGTCGAGCAGCCACTGCACGCCGCCGATCAGCAGATAGTGCCGGCCCTGTCGATGCAGACTCATCGCGGCGCTCCACCGGCAGGCAACGTTGGCGTTCGCCATAGCTCGATGTTATGCAATGTTTCCGCGCGTTCGGCGCCGCCGAGCGCGAGCCCGGCGCGCAGCGCAGGATTCGCGATGTCCGCGTTCACCAGCACCCAGCGGATGCGCTCGCGTGCAAGCAGTTCAGCCCAGCGCGCGCCGGAAGTATCGTCGTTCGCGAGCAGCGCCGCTGCTGCCAACGAAGGATCATGCGGCGACACGGTACGACCGTGGCCGCCGAGTTCTGCGACGAAACCGCGCAATGGGTCGGTGGCGAGCACGATGTCCTGCTCGCTGTGCGGAATCCGATTCAAAAGCAGGCGTTCGGGCACATAAGCCGGCAGGATCGCTTGCGCATCGCCGCCGCTGCGGATCGTGCGCTTCAATGCGGCGGAATGATGCAGCCAGCTCGCATTCGCCTGGAATGCGAGGTTCAACAGGCAAATGCCGACCAACAGCCACAGCAGCAAGCGTTTTCCGAGCGCGCCTTCGGTGTCGACCGGCAACAGCACTGCCAGCAGTGCGAGGCTGGGAAAGGCATAGCGCGCGTACTGCATCGGCAGCAGCGGCAGCAGCAGGCTGGCGGTGACGGCGAGCATCAGAGCGCGCCGTCCCGGGCGCAGCAGTTGCAGCAGCCACAGACCGGCGAGCGCGATCAGCACGAAGCCGAATCCGCCGTCCCAGCCTTCGACATAACGGTCCGTATCGAACGTCATCCGCCACAGCAGATCGGGCGAGAATCCGGCGTGCCAGCGCGGATCGCTGAATTGTTCCGCAGGGAAATAGGGCGAACCGAACACATGATTGAAGGCCGGCAACACCGGATTGCCTGTCGCCAGCCACGATTGCACGTAGCTCGACAGCGCCAACGCCGCGAACACCAGCAATGCCAGCGGCAAACGACGCCATGGCAACTGCGGCCAATGTCGCCAGCCGGTGTAGATCAGGAGCGGCAGTGCGGCGATGCCATGCGCAGGTTTCAACGCGCACAAGCCTGCGAACAGCAGAGTGCCGACCCACAACCGTCCGGGCGCCTCGGCCACAATCGTCGCGACCAGCGCCAGCGTGACCGCAGTGGCCGCGAGTTCGGTCTGCATGCCCGCAGCGATCCAGACCAGCGTCGGCAGACTCGCGAACAGTGCCAGCGCGAGCCAGCGTTCGTGCGCGCTCGCGCGCAGGCTGGATACGATCGACCATGCCGCCGTCGCGGCCAGCACCAGCCACAGGGCGTTGAGTGCGCCGTGGGCCTCCTGCCTCGACAAGAGGAAGACAACCCCGTGCAACACGTCGCCGGCCCACGGTGCGAACGACCACACCTGGAACTCCGGCGCGGGCGCGTAGCGCGCATGCGACATGAGCTGCGTTGGCAGACCGAGGTGATAGGTCAGGTCGTCCATCTGCATGGCCGGCAGCCAGCAGGCGGCCGAGGTCAGCCCCAGCAGCATCACCGCGAATGCGGCCGCGTGAGGTGCTGAGGCCACGGCTTCGCGCCAGCCGCGCGTTGTCTCGTGGGTCGCTTGCCGCAGCGCCATCCGCTGAAGCGCGATCACCGCAAGCAACACCGCCAACCAAACCGATGCGTAATGCAGCGGGAGAGTCACGACCCAGCCGATGAGCCCGGCGATGAGCATCAGACCGGCGATGGTCGATACCGCAGCGCCGCTGGGCATCGCTGGCGGTTTCAGCCAAAGCCCGACGGCGAGTGCGGCCAGCCCTAGCAGTGCCGCAGCCAACACCGGCAGCGGCCCCACGAACACGGTGAGTGCGAGCAGCCATACCGCTGCCAGCGCCGAGGCCCACGACCAGCGCAGCCACCGCTGCAGCGGCCACGCCGTCGCCAGCGCCAGTAGCGCCAGCACCAGCGCCAGCGCGAAGCGTTCGACGGGCAACTGCCGCCAGGTGTCGTGCAGGAGCAGGCCGGCGACGGTCGCGACCACACCCGCGCCTGCGGCCAGCAGCGGCCAGCGGGCGCGGCTTACGTTGGCTACGGCAATGGACGCGTCTGCGGGCATTCGGCGTTGATATCGGAACCGGCGGGCATCGTAGCAGCCGGTGTCGTAAAGAGCCTGCTCATGCTTTTTTTCCGGGATGCGTTGCCACCCCAACGCAGGTTGGGGCGGCAACCCGAAGGGAAAACCTCTGTTCGGGCGGCATGCGGCGTTGCACACCTTGCCAAGCCCACCAGGCTTGGCGGCGGCGCGCGCCTTGCCTGCCACCCGAACAGAGGCATTCGTACCCGCAAAAAGAGCATGAGCAGGCTCTAAAATGCCATGAACAACCGTCCTGGAGTCCACATGAGCGCACCCCTGCACGTCGTCGTCCTCGCTGCCGGCGAAGGCAAGCGGATGAAATCCAACTTGCCGAAGGTGCTGCAGAAGATCGCGGGGATGCCGATGCTGGGCCACGTCATCGCCACCGCGCGGACGTTGGCGCCGACGGGTATCCATGTGGTCTATGGCCACGGCGGCGACCAGGTGCGCGCCGCGTTCGTGGACCAGCCCGATCTGCGCTGGGCGGAGCAGACCGAGCGCAAGGGCACCGGCCATGCCGTCCAGCAGGCGATGGATGCGGGTTCGATGGACGGGATTCCTGACGATGCGCGCGTGCTGGTGTTGTACGGCGACGCGCCGCTCAATCGCAGCGAAACCCTGCAGCGCATGCTGGCGATCGACGCGCCGCTGGTCGGGTTGACCACCGAAATGGCCAATCCCTTCGGTTATGGCCGCGTGCTGCGCGACGCGCAGGGGCGGGTGGCGGCCATCGTCGAGGAAAAGGACGCCAGCGACGAACAGCGCCGCATCCATCTGGTCTACACCGGCGTGATCGTGGCCGACGCGGCCGCGCTGCGACGCTGGTTGGACGGCCTGAAGAACGACAACTCGCAGGGCGAGTACTACCTCACCGATGTGTTCGCCGCCGCTGCGGACGAATTCACCCCCGCCGAGATCGTGATCGCGGACGATCCGCAGGAAACCGAGGGCGCCAACGACGCCTGGCAGCTCGCGCAGCTCGAACGCGCGTTTCAGCTGCGCGCGGTCCGAAAGCTCTGCGTCGACGGCGCGCGCTTCGCCGATGTGAATCGCGTCGACGTGCGCGGCGAAGTGATCGTCGGCCAGGATGTCGAGATCGACGCCAACGTGGTGTTCGAAGGCCGCGTGGTGCTCGGAGACGGCGTGCGCGTCGGCCCGTTCTGTCGATTGAAGGATGTCGATCTCGCTGCCGGTACCGAGGTGCGCGCGCATTGCGATCTGGAGGGCGCGAAGACCGAAGGTGCGGCGCTGATCGGCCCGTTCGCGCGGCTGCGCCCGGGCACGGTGCTTGCGGACGGGGTGCATATCGGCAATTTCGTCGAAACGAAAAATGCGGACATCGGCGTCGGCAGCAAGGCCAATCACCTGAGCTATCTCGGCGACGCGGTAATCGGTACGGGCGTCAACGTCGGCGCTGGCACCATCACCTGCAACTACGACGGCGCCAACAAATCGACGACCACCATCGAGGACGGTGCGTTCATCGGCTCGAATGCGGCACTGGTGGCGCCGGTGCGGATCGGCAAGGGTGCGACCATCGCCGCCGGCTCGGTGATCTCGAAGGAAGCGCCCGACGGCAAGCTCACCTTGGCGCGGGCGAAGCAGGTCACGCTCGACGGCTGGAAACGGCCGGTGAAAAAACCGAAATAGCCCGCGGTCGTAGGAGGGGCTTCAGCCCCGAGCTTTTGGCGTCGAACGCCCACAAACCGACCAGACTCCAGCACAGCGTTTCGGGGCAAACGCTCGGGGCTGAAGCCCCTCCTACGAAAAGCATCGCCCGGAAATCACCGCGCCGGCAGGGTCATGCTCACCCACAGCCCGCCGCCCTCGCGGTTCTGCAGCGCGACATGGCCGCCGTGGGCTTCGATGATGTCGCGGGTCAGCGCGAGGCCCAGGCCGGTGCCGTGGCGCTTGGTCGAATAGAACGGCAGCAGCGCCTGCGCCAGCACCGCCTCGCTCATGCCGCTGCCGCGGTCGAGGATATCGATCCGCCAGTGTTCCGGCAGCTTGCGCAGCTGCAGTTGCACATCGCCCGGCGCCGAGCCGGATTCGTGCGCGTTCTTCACCAGATTCAACAGCGCCTGTTCCATCTGCGCCGCGTCTAGATAGGCCACCCCGTCGTTGTGCTGTCCGCTCCACGCGAACTCCACCTGGCTGCGCAACTGGGCGAAGAAACGGCCCCATTCCACCGGTTCCAGGCGCGGCGCCGGCAGTTTCGCGAAGTGCGCGTAGTCGCGGATGAAGCCTTCGAGATGGCGCGCGCGCTCCTCGATGGTCGCCAGCGTCATCGGCAGACGCTCCAACTGCCCGCGTTTGAGCAGTTCCGCGCTGGAATGCGCCAACGATGCGATCGGCGCCAGCGAATTGTTCAATTCATGGCTGATGACGCGGATCACTTTCTTCCAGGTCTGCACTTCCTGCCGCCGCAACTCGGCGGTGAGCAGGCGCAGCAGCACCAGTTCGTGGCGGCGGCCGTTGAGCCGGAAGCCGCGGCGCGAGAGATGGAAGATTTCCTCGTTGTCTTCGTCGCCGACCGCAAAAATACCGTCTCCGCCGCGCTCGAACGCATCGCGCAGGGCCTGTGGTACGCGCTCGAGGATCGTGTCGAAACTCTGGCCTTCCAGTCGTCGTCCCTCGCCCAGCAGTTTGCGTGCCGCAAGATTGCCGAGCACGATCCGCTGCGATTCGTCGACCAGCACCATCGCCACAGGCGTGTTCTGGACGATGGTGTCGAGCAGCAGTTCGCGCTGCACCAGCGCCAGTCGCTGTTCGCGCAGTGCATCGCCCAGCGCGTTGTGCGCGTTCACCAGTTCGATCAGGTCGCTGTACTTGTCCCAGGTGATGCCGAAGCTGAAATCGCCGTCGCGATAGCTCGCCACGGTGCCGGCCAGCGCGCGGAACAGTGCGCGCATTGGCGAGACCATGTGCCAGATCGACGAGCCCAGCAAAACGCCGACGACGAGTGCGGGCAGCGTCGCCGCGGCCCATTCCGGCAGCCAGCGCGTCAGCAAGGCGGCCGACAGCGCGGCGAGGACCACGCACAACGTGCCCAGCACGATGAGTCGGATCGTCAGCGGTAGGAAGCGGAGGACGTGCATGGTTGGTCGGCGGTTCCAGTCTGATACTTCAGCTCGGCATCAGCTGCGCGCGATGCCGAGGCGTTCGATCCGCCGGTACAGCGCCTGCCGCGACATGCCCAGATCGCTCGCGGCCTGCGCCAGCACGCCGCCGGCACGCGCAAGCGCGGCCTCGATCGTCGTGCGATCCGGTTCGGCAACATCGCCAGTCTGTATGGATTGCGAAACCGCCGCTGCGGGTAGGCCCAGATCGCCGACGCAGATGCGCGCGCCGCGCGACAGCAGCGCCGCGCGCTGCACGGTATTGCGCAACTCGCGCACGTTGCCGGGCCAGCGATGCGCAAGCAGTGCGTGTTCCGCGCCGGTGTCGAGCGTCTTGTCCGCCGGCAGGAAGTGCCTCGCGAGGGGCAGGATGTCGTCGGGCCGCTGCATCAGCGCCGGCAGCCGGACTTCGACCGCGTTCAAACGATAGAAAAGATCTTCGCGGAACTGGCCCGCAGCGATCAGCGCAGGCAGGTCGGCGTTGGTCGCGCTGATCACGCGCACCTTCACCGCTCGTTCGCGATTGCTGCCCAGGCGCTGGAACTGCCCGGTTTCCAGCACGCGCAGCAGTTTCACCTGGCCGGCCAGCGGCAGGGTGCCGATTTCGTCGAGGAATAATGTACCGCCGTCGGCGGCCTCGAACTTGCCTTCGCGCGCGCGGTTGGCGCCGGTGTAGGCGCCGGCCTCGGCGCCGAACAGTTCGGCTTCGATCAGATCCGCCGGCAGCGCGCCGCAGTTCAGCGCGATGAACGGTCCGCCGCGCACCGACGAGTTCGCATGGACGATTTCGGCGAGTTTTTCCTTGCCGCTGCCGTTCGGCCCGGTGATGAGCACCGGCAGATCGGAACGCGCGACCTGACAGGCGAGAGCGAGCGTGGATTCGGTCAGCGGATCGGCATGCACGAAGCCGCGCAATTCGTATTCGTCCAGCGCAGCGCGGCGGCGGCGATCGCCCGCGTCGCGTCGCGCGAGTTGCTGTCGCGTCTGCGACAACTCCAGCAGATTGTTCACCGTGACCATCAGCTTGCGGTCGTCCCACGGTTTGGCCAGATAATCGGCGGCGCCGGCCTTGACCAGCTCCACCGCGGCCTCCAGATGCGTCCACGCGGTGAGCAGGATCACCGGAAGATCCGGATGGCGCGCGCGGATTTCGCGGAACAGCGCAACGCCTTCTTCACCGGATGTGGTGTCGTCCTCGAAGTTCATGTCCTGCATCACCAGATCCACCGGCGACTGCGCCAGCGCGGCCAGACCAGCTTCGGGACTGGCCGCGATGCGTGTGTCGATGTCGTGCAGCGAGAACAGTGTCTCCAGCGCGGTGGCGACGGCGGGGTTGTCGTCGATGACGAGGATCGTGGGCATGTGGGAAGCGTAACTCAGTGGGGTTGGATTGCGGAGATGCTGTCAGCGGCGAACGGAAAAATACTTGTCATCCGGAAAAATACTTGTCATCCCGAACATCAGCGCAGCTGATGGAGGGATCTGCTTGTGCATGCTTTCCGCGGAAAGAAAAGCAGATCCCTCCTCGGGCTACGCCCTCGTTCGGGATGACAGGGCTGAAGGTTGGTCAGGTAACGAGTCACTGAACTTCCCTTCTCCAGGACTCACACGCTGCGCGTCGCCACCGCCGGCGGTACCGCGGCCGCGCGCTTGGCCGGGCCGTACACCGCGATCTGTCCCAGCAGCCACAGCGCGACCGCGCCTACCGGCAGATACAGCGCCGGCAAACGCGGCAGTTCGTAATACGTCATCAGCAACTGGTTCAGACCGAAGGCGCCTAGCATGCCCAGCACGATGCCGATGGTGGCGAGCAGGAAATTCTCGGTCTGGAAATAGCGCAGGATCTGGCTGCGGGTAGCGCCCAATGCGCGGCGCACGCCGATCTGTTTGGTGCGCTGTTGCACCCAGAAGCTTGCGAGGCCGACGATGCCAAGCGCGGTGACGATCATCAGCGCGACGCAGACCGCGCCGAGCAGCCAGGCCATCGCCTTGTCCTGCTGGTAATACTCGTCGATGACATCGGAGAACGTGCCTTGATCCATGATGATCCGGCTGCGATTGACCTTCTCCAGCGTCGCCACGCCGGCTTTCAGTACCTCCTCGCGACGTTCGGGACTGGTGCGGATCGCGAAGCGGCCGGAGGTCGGACGGATCGGCAGCAGCATCGAGTTCTGCGCATTGACCGGTCCTTCGTTGTCGTTGGGGCGAATCAGGGTTTCGACCACGCCGACGATCTTGATCGGTTTGCTGCCCCAGCTGTCGTGCAACAGTTTGCCGACCGCGTTCTCGCCGGGGAACAGTTTTTCCGCCATGCCGCGGGTCACGATCGTTGCGGCGATAGCGGTGTCGTCCTCAATCTTGCTCATGTCGAGATATTCTTCCGGCAGGAAATCGCGGCCAGCCGCGAGCTTCAGGCCGAAAGTCTCCACGAGCTGCTCGTCGCCCAGGTACACGCCCACGTTGAGGCTGGGGATCTGCTGGTCCGGCTTCACACTGACCGATGAATTCCACGAAGAGTCGTCGAACGGAACATGATTGGTCATGGTCGCGTATTTCACGCCGGGAACCGCACGCAGGGCGGCGAGATCGGTCTTCGCGGCCGCATCGGCATTGTCGTTGGTGCCGATGCCCGCGACGTTGATGCGGACGATCTCGTCTTCGGCGAGGCCGGTGGCGCGATTCATCCGGTCCATGCGGGTGTCGATCAGGAACAATGCGTTGCAGACGATCGCGCAGCTCAGCGCGATTTCGATCACGATCAGCGCGGACGCGGTCTTGTGGCGGCGCAGCGTGGAAAGGATGGGGCGGATATCCATGGTGACCTCTGCGATGTCTCCTTCCCCCGCATCGCGGGGGAAGGTCGGGATGGGGGCGCTTACTGCGATTTGAGCTGGATGGCGGGTGCGATCTGGCATGCGCGCCAGGCCGGCAACAGCCCGGCGAGCAGGCTGGCAAACAACGTGATCGTGATCGCGGCCAGCAGCATGGTGCCGTCGAGCGTGGCGAGCTCGGCATAATCCGTGGGTTGCTGGCGAACGGCCAACAGCCCGAGCAATGCGAAGCAGATGCCGAGCGCGCCGCCGGCGAGACCGACCACACCGGCTTCGATCAGATACTGGACGAAGACCTCGCGACGGGTCGCACCCAATGCGCGGCGTACGCCGATCTCGGAGGAGCGACGCAGGAATTTGGCCAGCAGCAGGCCGATGGTGTTCACCAGGCAGACGAACAGGAAGCCGAACGCCAACCAGCCCTGCAGGCGCACGTCGGACGGCACGACGCCGTTGGTGTCGAGCCATGCCATCACGTTTTCGAGGCGGACGTTGGCGGGACGTTCGAAGCGGCCCGCCGCGCGCTGCTGATCGGAATAGTTGGTCAGGTAGCGGCGATAGGCCTCGGCTTTGGCGGGAGAATCGAGTTCCACCCAGTACTGCAGCCAGGCGCAGCTCGCGTTGATGCTGAGATTGCCTTCCTTGTCGTCGCCGTCGTCGCTGTCGTCGTCACTTTTACCGCTGTCCCAGCAGTTCATGTTGCCGTTCGGCGACAGGTCCAGCGCGCGCGAAGTCCAGAACGGAATGAACAATTGTTCGTCCGATCCGAAGGCGCTCTGGGTGAGATCGTAGAACCGCGGGCTCGGCCGCCACGTCTTCAGCACGCCGATGATCTTCAGCGTGGTTTGTTCGGCACGGATCGATTTGCCCACGCTGTTGCCGCCGCCGAACAGTTTCTCGTTGAGCTCCGCGGAGATTACCGTGACGCGCGCGCGCGCCTGGTCGTCTTCCGCTGTCCAGCCGCGGCCGTAAGCGAAAGGCACATCGAACATCGGGAAAAAATCCGCGGTCGTGAACCGCGCGCTCGCGACGAACGGATTCAGTCCGTTGCGCGCGGGTTCGATCGCGACGGCGCCAGCGGTCATCAGTGCCTGGCGATCGCCGCGTTTTTCGCGCAGCAGCGCTTCGGCATCGAAGCGGGTCATCTGATACTCGGGCTCTTCGCCGGGCTGGTAGCCGGTCTTGGTCGCCGGGTCGATGCGCGGGTAGAACAATTTGTCGCTTTTCTGCGGGATCGGGTCGCCGGACAGCACGTGGAAAACGGTCAGCGTGGTCATGCTGGCGCCGATGCCGAGCGCGATCGCCAGCACCATCAGTGCGGTGAGGACTTTGTTGCGCTTGAAGCTGCGCAACGCGAGCGAGAAGTAATAGCCGTACATGCTGTTCGCGAACATGGCGTTGCCCTCAGGCCGGGACCGTGGAAGTCTGCGTGACCGCAGAAACGACCAGTGCGCTGTCGCTGCGCAGGTCGGTGACCATGCCGTCGACGATATGCACGTTGCGCTGCGCGCGTGCGGCGAGTTCGGGATCGTGGGTCACCATCACGATGGTGGTGCCCTGGCCGTTGATCTCCTCCAACAGTTCCATCACGCTGCGCGCCATCTGCGAATCGAGGTTGCCGGTGGGTTCGTCGGCGAGCAGCAGGCGCGGACTGCCGGCGAGCGCGCGGGCGATGGCGGCGCGCTGCTGCTGGCCGCCGGACAGTTCCGACGGATAGTGGCGCATGCGCGAGCCGAGCCCGACCTTGGCCAAAGCTTCCTCGATCCGCTGGCGGCGTTCGGAAGCGGGCATGCCGCGATAGCGCAGCGGCGCATCGACGTTGTCGAACAAATTGAGATCCGGGATAAGATTGAAACTCTGGAAAATGAAACCGATCTTGCGGTTGCGCAGTTTCGAGCGCGCATCGTCGCCGAGTTTGCTCACGTCTTCGCCGTCGAGCAGATAGGTGCCGCCGGTGAATTCTTCGAGCAGGCCGGCGATATTGAGGAAGGTGGTCTTGCCCGAACCCGACGGCCCGGTGACCGCGACGAACTCACCTTCGCGCACGTGCAGGTCGAGCGCACGGAGCGCGTGGGTTTCGACCAGCTCGGTGCGATAGACCTTGGTGACGCCTTGCATGTGCAACATTGGGAACTCCGTTCTTTTGTAGGAGCGGCTTCAGCCGCGATCTTTATGTTTTGCGAAAATTTGGAACGGGACTGGCTTAGCCGCCGATGCGGAAACGCGACGGCCACTGCGGCATTGCGAGAAAACTGCCGCCGCGGCGCGGACGATAGGTCGCGGCATCGTTCGCCGAAGGCGCGAAATCGAAGCGATGCAGCGGCGGCGGCGACCAGCGCACCGCATCGATCAGTTCCTGCGTCGACCAGTTCAGATCGGACAGAAACGGGTCGGAGGCGCTGTCGAAAGCAATGTGGTCGTTGTCGGAACGGCCGCTGTCGGAAGGCGTGTTGTCGGATTGGGTGAAGCCGGATGATGTGCGCATGATCATTCTCCAGAGATACGGATGCGTTCGGCGTCGCCGAACTGGTCGCTGCCGGAGACCACGATGCGGTCGCCGACGTTCGCGCCGTCGAGGATTTCCACGGCGCCCAGACTGCTGACGCCGGTGCGCAGCGGGCGCTTCACGGCGATGTCGCCGTCCATGACATAGGCGGACAGGCCGCCGCCCTGTTCCAGAAACGGGCCACGTTCGACGTTCAGCACGTTGCGGCGCGTATCGAGCACGATCCGCGCGCTGAGGCGCTGATTCTGGCGCAGGCCGGCGGGCTGTTTGTCGGTGAAGCGCAGGCGCGCCGCGACTTCGCCGTTCACCACTTCCGGCGATACCGCCGAAATCGCCGCGGCGAAGCTGGCACTGCCGGCGCCGCTGTTGCCGGTAATCTCAGCCGGAATGCCGATGCCCAGATCGCGGGCGAAACTTTCCGGCACCTTGATTTCGACCTCGAACACCGACAAGTCGACCAGGCTCAACACGGCCGCGTTGGCGGTGACGTTGGCGCGCTGGGCGATCATCAACTGGCCGACCTGGCCGTCGAATGGCGCGCGCAGAGTCAGGGCTTCGACTTGGCGGCGCAGCTCGTTCACCGCCGAACGCTGACTGTCGGCCAACAGATGCCGGTTGCGGGTGTCCAGTCCGGCGCCGCGGCCCTGCAGCGCCAGGGATTGCTGCGCGGCGGAGAGGGCAAGGTCCGCCTTCTTGAGTTCGTCCTGCGCGCGGGCTACGTCGATCTGCGCGACTGCGCCGCCGGCGAAGGCGCGCTGGTTGCGCTCGAGATCGCGCTGGGCGGCGGTTTTGTCCACCGTCGCCTGATCGAACAGCTTGCGCGCGTTTGCGCGGGTCAGTTCGCCGTCCAGTTCGGCACGGCTCGCTTCGGCTTCGAGGCCGGCGAGCGTGGCCTCTTCCTGGGCCAGCCGGCTGCGCAGTTCCGGGCTGTCGATTTCGGCGAGTGTCTGGCCCTGCTTCACCACGTCGCCTGCGACCACTTTCAACGTCACGGTGCCGGCGGCGATGGTGTAGAGCGTCGGGCTGTTGGCCGAGATCACCCGACCCTCGGCCGAGAGGTCGCGGACCAGATCGCCGCGCTGCACTTCGGCGATGCGCAGCCGCGCCACGTCGACCGAGCGGCCGCCGCCGCGCCATGACGACAGCACCCAGCCGACGGCCAGGATCAGCGCCACGGCGATGCCGGCGACGATCACCCAGCGGCGCCGGCTTGCGGCGAAAGGCGAGCGGTTGAGCGAGAGGTCCTGGCCGGAAGTGTCGCGGATGGTCATGGGTGGGCCGATGCGGGTGGATGCACTGTGTGATGCAAACAGCGTGCCAACATCAAGCTATTGTTTTATATGAGTTTTATTTCGAGAAAAGAGTGTCCGTACGCTGTCCGGACGTGTCCGCGCGGACGCTTCCGGGGGCTTTCGCCGTTACACTACGCAGGCCAATACGCGGGCTAAACCAGAAGGTGACGAGTACATGTGTGGCATTGTCGGCGCGATCGCGAATCGCGATGTGGTACCGGTTCTGATCGAAGGTCTGAAGCGGCTCGAATATCGCGGTTACGATTCGGCGGGCATCGCCATCGTCGGCGACAAGGACATCCGCCGCGTGCGCCGCACCGGTCGCGTCGCGGAGATGGAAGGCGCGGCCGCCAGCGAGGCCTTCAGCGCCGACCTCGGCATCGGCCACACCCGTTGGGCCACCCACGGCGGCGTCACCGAGCACAACGCGCATCCGCACATCAGTCACGGCGTGGCGCTGGTGCACAACGGCATCATCGAAAATCACGAACAACAGCGCGAACGTCTGCGCGCGCTCGGCTATACGTTCGAGTCGCAGACCGACACCGAAGTCATCGCTCATCTCATCCATCACTATTTGACACAGGGCGACGATCTGCTGCGCGCACTTCAGCGCGTGGTCAAGGAACTCGAAGGCGCCTACGCGCTGGCCGTGATCAGCCGCAAGGAGCCGGAGCGCATGGTCTGCGCGCGCATGGGCTGTCCGTTGCTGGTGGGTCTGGGCGAAGGCGAGAATTTCATCGCCTCCGATGTGTCCGCGATCATCCAGGCCACGCGCCGCGTGATCTTCCTCGAAGAAGGCGATACCGCCGAAGTGATGCGCACGGGCGTGCGCGTGTTCGACGCCACCGATACCGAAGTGCAGCGCGATGTGCATGTGTCCGATGTGTCGCTGGCCTCGCTGGAACTCGGCCCGTATCGCCACTTCATGCAGAAAGAGATCCACGAGCAGCCGCGCGCGATCGCCGATACCATCGAGGCGATCATCGACCACGGCAGCTTCACGCCTGAATTGTTCGGCAAAGACGCCGACAGCATCCTGCGCGAGATCGAAGGCCTGCAGATCCTCGCCTGCGGCACCAGCTATTACGCCGGCCTGACCGCGCGCTACTGGTTCGAGGCCATCACCGGTCTGCCGTGCAACGTCGAGATCGCCAGCGAATACCGCTATCGCAAGGTGGTGGCCAATCCGCGCCAGCTGATCGTCACCATCTCGCAGTCGGGCGAAACCCTGGACACGATGGAAGCGTTGAAGTACGCGAAATCGCTGGGCCACGACAAAACCCTGTCGATCTGCAACGTGCCCGAAAGCGCGATCCCGCGCGCCAGCCGACTGGTGTTCTACACCCGCGCCGGCGCCGAGATCGGCGTCGCCTCGACGAAAGCCTTCACCACCCAGCTGGTCGCGCTGTTCGTGCTCACCGCCACGGTCGCGAAAGTGCAGGGCAAGCTGTCGCCGGAACAGGAAGCCGAACTGCTGGACGCGCTGCGTCATCTGCCGGGCAGCGTGCAGCACGCACTGAATCTCGAACCGCAGATCGCGGTGTGGTCCGACCGTTTCGCACCGAAGCAGCACGCGCTGTTCCTCGGGCGTGGCATTCACTACCCCATTGCACTGGAAGGCGCGCTCAAACTGAAAGAGATTTCCTACATCCATGCCGAGGCTTATCCGGCCGGCGAACTGAAACACGGCCCGCTGGCGCTGGTGGATGCGGAGATGCCGGTGGTGGTGATCGCCCCGAACGACGCGCTGCTGGAAAAAGTGAAGTCGAACATCCAGGAAGTGCGCGCCCGCGGCGGCGAGATGTACGTCTTCGCCGACGCCGACAGCCACTTCACCGAATCCGAAGGCGTCCACGTCATCCGCACCCCGCGCCACGTCGGCCTGCTCTCGCCGATCGTCCACGCGATCCCGGTGCAGTTGCTCGCGTACCACGCGGCGCTGGCGCGCGGTACGGATGTGGACAAGCCGAGGAATCTGGCGAAGTCGGTGACGGTGGAGTAAGCGCGGGCAGGGGCCACAGCAGATTCTGCTATGTCCGGAGCGGATGGTAACTCCGCGAATCGCAGTTATTTGATCGCCTTGCGAACCTGCGCCAGGAATTCGGGATCGACCTTGATGCCCATCTGCTCCGTGCGGGCGAGAACACGACCTTCGCTGTCGAGCAGCACCAGTGCGCTGGTGTGATTGAATTCGCCGTCGGCCAGGGCGCGATAGCGGATGCCGAGGACGCCGGCGATTTTGCGCACGTCGGCCTGCGCCGGGCTTGCGAGTGTCCAACGCGAGGGATCAAGCTTCCGCTTGCCGGCGATCGACAACAATGCAGCAGGCGTGTCGCGCTTGGGATCCATGCTGATCAACAGGATGCCCAGGCGTTCACGTTCGGATGCCGTCAGCCGGTTCTCCACCGCCTTGCCGCTGTCCACGATGAGCGGGCAAATGTACTGGCAGGCGGTATAGAACATCGAGACCAGCTGCGCCTTGCCGCGACGCTTGCCCCAATCGAATTGCTTGCCGTGCTGATCGGTGAGTTTCACGGAAAGCCGATAAACGGATTCGCTGGGAGCAGATGCAGGCACAGGTGCGGACGCTGGCTTTGGCGCCGCGAACGCGCCCATGGAAAGCGCGAGTGCCGCGAACACGCAAAGCAGCCGTTTCATTGCGCACTCATGGCGCAGCGGAAACCGAGATTGAGCGTGGTGTCCTCGGCATCGAGGGAGGACAGCATGGCCACGCGCATCAGCACCGCGTAGTTGTCCCGATCGTCCATCGACAGCGCGCCGGCGCCGCAGAATCTGGCGTTGTCCGCGTCGCCCTGGTTGCGGTTGTCGGCGGACACGAGCAGCGCGGAAAAATCCTCGATCCATTCCCACACCAGGCCATGCAGGTCTCGTATTCCATACGCATTGGGACCCTGCAGCCCCGCGCGTGGCAACGCCTGGGTGGACGGACGCGAATACCAGCGCAGGATGCGTTCGCGCCAGGCCGGGTCGCGACGGGCGTCGCGACGCGTTTCGTCCGCCGCCGCGGCGTATTCCCACTCGTCCCAACTGGGCAGTCGCGCGCCCTGTGCCTCGCAATACGCCTGCGCGGCGAACCAGCTGACCTGCACCACCGGCTGCTGCGGCAATGCGCCGACGCCGAGTGTTCCGGGGCCGGCCCAGTGCGAGAGGTAGCGCGGCTCGGCGAACACCTTCGCGACGCGATCGCGACGCCACTGCGGATGGGTCTGCACGAATGCCAGAAACTCCGCATTGGTCACCGGCCTGCGCATCAGCGCGAACGGAGCGATGCGGGTGTCGCCCTTGCGATCCTCGTACTTCAAGGCGGAGCGGAAGCTGCCGCCGGGCAGGTTCACGTAGTCCCCGTTGCCGGCGGGCAGGCCGGCAACGGGAAACAGCAACAGCGCGAGGGCGACGATGCGGCGCATGACTCAATGGCCTTCCGAAGCATTGACCGGCTTGGCCTGACGGATCTTCGCCGCCTCTGCCTTGGTGACCCGCCCACCCGGATTGCCCCAGCTGTTGAGGACATAGGTGGAGATGTTGGCCACTTCGTCATCGGTGAGCTGGCCCATCGGCGGCATGTTGGAGTTGTAGTCCTTGCCGTTGATTTTCACCGGGCCGATCAGGCCATGCAGGATGACGCCCGGAACACGTTTGGGATCGGCGGCGATGTAGTCGGACTTGGCCAGTGGAGGGAACACGCCTGCCATGCCTTGTCCATCGGGCTGGTGGCAGGTCGAACAGGTGCCGGCGAAAAGCGCCTTGCCTGCGGCGATCTGATCCGCGACAGAAAGGTCGCCGGTTTTTGCGGCTGCGGCTGCAGCGGTCACTGCACTCATGTTGTTCTGCGCACGGTCGCCGAGGTAGACGTAATCGACTTCCTTGCCGGAATAGATGTCCTTGTTCTCCGGGCCGTCGGCTTTGAGGATCGCCAGCGCGCCCTTGTTGAAGGCGCGGAAGATCGAATGATCGACCAGGACGTAGCTGCCCGGAACTTCGAGATGAAAGTCCATGATCGCCGCGCCGCCCGAGGGAATGAGCGTGGTCTGCACGTTTTCCTGGAAACGCGTGCCGCCTTCGAACCAGACCTTGTCGAAGATCTCGCCGATGACATGGAAGCTGGATACCAGGTTGGGGCCGCCGTTGCCGACGTACAGCCGCACGGTTTCGCCGACGCGGGCGGTCAGCGCCTTGTCGCCGGTGAGCGAACCCTCGCTGCCGTTGAACAGCACGTAGGTCGGATGCTCGTCGATGGCTTTCTCCATGTCGAACGGCTGGTGGCCTTTCTCGCGATACTTGCCGGTCGTGTAGAAATCGCCCTGCATCACGTAGTACTCCTTGTCGACCGGCGGCATGCCTTCGGGTGGTTCGACCAGGATCAGTCCGTACATGCCGTTGGCCACGTGCATGCCCACCGGTGCGGTCGCGCAGTGATAGACGAAGAGACCCGCGTTGAGCGCCTTGAACGTGAAACGCGACGAATGGCCGGGCGCGGTGAAGCTCGATGCCGCGCCGCCGCCCGGGCCGGTGACACCGTGCAGATCGATGTTATGCGGCATCTTGGATTCGGGCATGTTGCGCAGGTGGAATTCCACCGTGTCGCCCTGACGCACGCGGATGAAGTTTCCGGGCACCGTGCCGCCGAAGGTCCAGAAGGTGTAGGTCACGCCTTCGGAAATCGCCATTTCCTTTTCGATCACGTCCAGTTTGACGATGACCTTCGCGGGAGCCTTGCGGCCGGTGGCGGGAGGCACCTGCGGCGGCAGGGTCAGGATGGCATCGACAGGCTGGCCCTGTGGCGGGCCGAAGTCGCCCTTGAGCGATCCTCCCGTGTCCGCTGGTTCAGGCTTCGCGGTTGTCTCCACAGTACGGTCGCAGGCCGACAGGCTCAGCGCTACCAGCAATGCGGTTGCACTCAACCGCCAGATGATACGTTTCATGTGAATGGCCTTCTGTTGTGCTGTGGTCCATCCGTGGCCAGGGAGGTATCAGGCGATGTCGTGCTCAGGTACCGATGCAGCGGGTCGCAGGATATTCGCGAATGCGTGGTTCACATCGCGATGTCCGGCTTCGTCGTCGCGCACGGCGACCACCACTTCGCGCAGGCGTGCGCAGGGCGCCAGCCGCCAATAGTCGATCGCGATGGCAGGCGCCGGTACGTTCTCGACCCGGCCCTCGTCGATCTCCAGCAGGTATTGCGTGTAGCTGATCACGGCCTGTTCCTCGAAATAACCAACCAGGCGGTGCGCAGTGCGCGACGAGATCACGTACAGGGCGAGAAAAAAGCTGAAGAAGAAGGCCTGTGCGGCCAGCACCAGCATGCGTTCGAGCCAGCTCGGTTTCGCGATTTCGATGAACGTCATCAGGTGCATGCGTTCGTTCTCGGCCTCGTCCATCAAGGTGCGGATCCAGCCTTCGTCGTCGCGCATCCAGCGCAGGCAACGCAGGTGGATGAGCGCGGCGCCGACCATCCCCGGTACTGCAGCCACCGTCTCCAGGACGATGGCGCGATTGCCGTAGCGTTTGGCGAAGAACGTGTCGGCCAGGAACCGCAGTCCGCGGGTGATGCCGAACGCGATGCGGTCGGACCAGTCGCCGATCTGGTGATGGCTGTCCAGGGCGAAGGGAGCGGTGGTTGCGGCAAGGTGGCTCATGGCATGACTCCGGGATTCGTGTGGTGGACGGGCATCGGGCTGGTGCCATCCATGGGCATACGCTAGTCCTCAGGCGTCCGGGTTCACATGACCCAGGTCAAGCGCATGGCGAGATGGACAAATGGAGGTTGGCGTGGACATGTGTGGCCGCAGTCGTGGTTGCATTCATCAACCCGTCCAGTAGCGCTGCCAACCCATCGGGTCATGGGTTCGTGCGATGGCAACGATGGTGAGATAGACCGTCAACGCAGCGATGAAAGAGAGAACTCGCGCACGGGTAGTCCGGCCAAGTTTCAGCACCAGACTGCCGAGCGCGATGTAGAGAACCACCAGCGCGAGTTTCACGGTCAACCAGCCGTTCGCGAACATCGCGTGCGGGAGGATCGTCAGCAACATCAGCGCTGCGCTCAGCAATATGGTGTCGATGCCGTAGCTGAGGAATCTCAGCGGAGCCAGCATCGCGACCTGTTGCTTTCCGGCCAATACCAGCGATCCCCGCAGCAGGAACAACAACCCGCTGGCGATGATGCATGCGATGTGCACCCATCTGATCTGCGCGTAGAACTCGATCATCGGCGCAGGGCCTTCATCCGGGCTTTCCGTCGGTGCGCGGCGTGAGGTAGATGCGGCCGATGCGTGCGACCCACGGCGCGAATGCGATCAGCCAGCCCAACGCGGAAGCCGCCTGCCATGCGGCGCTGTCGGGCGCTACTTCCGCCACCACACGCATCACCGCGACGATCTGGATGGCCACGAACGCGAACCACGCCGCGGCCGGCAACACCAGCGGGCGGCCGGAATGGCCTTGGGTCACGCGCGTGACCATCGCTACCAGCACGCTGCCGAAAAATCCGATGAACAGCGCATGCGCCGGCGCGCGTCCCAACCAGGACACGCCGGTCGCCAGATACATCAGGCTTTGCGTGAGGTACAGCGCGAAAGCGAGCGGCAGCCAGGCCAGACCTACGAACAATGCGCCCAGGATCGCGGGATGACGGCCGCGCGGCCACCAGCGCCAGCATAGCGTCGCGGTCAACGCCAGCAACGGCGAATCCGCAACCCACAGCCAGCGATACGCGTGCGCCAGTTCCAATGTCATATGCAGCAGTGTCAGCGACCAGAACGCGCCGAGCACCCATAGTGGGCGCCAAGGCTGATAGCCGGCTACGACATTGCCGGCGAAGAAAGGAAACATGCGGTGCGCGACGGTCGCATAGACCGGCAACAGCAGACCGAAACTGCCGATCTTGATGCTGGCGAACATCCACAGCGGCGAGGCACCGGATACGAAGGCGATGCACATCAACAGCCCGGCGAAACCCAGAAGCAGCGCCGCGAAACACGAGCGCGCATGCCACGTGGTGCCTTTTTCCCGCCACAGCACCGGCGCCAGCGCGGAGATTCCGGCAAGCCAACCGATCAGGGTCAGCAGCAGGCCGATGCCTACGCCGTACGACCACCCCAGTGCACCCAGCAGCGTCGAGATCTGGCCGCCGAACAGACCGATGCCCACCGGCAGGTAGCGCCAGCGCGCGATATCGGGCTGCCCTGTCCATTTCGGAAACACCGTCAACAGGAAGCCGAAGAAAAAGCTCGGCAGCATCTGATACTGCATCACGAAGGCATGCAGCCACCCGGCGTAGGGCGTGGGTTGCGGCATCGACAACAGCGCGGGCCAGCGCGCGGCGATCAGCCATGCTGCCCACCACGCCATCGCCAGCAACAGGTTGCTGGCGCCGATGAAGAACATCAGGCGATGCGGCGCCACCGCCAGTAGCCTGACCGATAGCGGGGAAGTCGATGTCGTTTCGGTATTCATGCGGATCGCCCTGTCGGCATCGGAGGCTGATGCAGGATCCGTCGCCGCTGCGGCGACGGATCGCTCAATGCGTCATGCATCGCTTGGATCGGTCCCGGCGGCGATCAGCGGATCCCGCCTGGGCGCGATCCAGAGCCGCAGCACGAACCACGCAAGGGCCACCGCGCCCACGCTGAAGAGGATGTCGCCGGGCATGCGCATCCAGATCAGCAGTTCGACGATGGACTTCTGCATGAACTCGGCCGAACGTGAGTACCAGTAGCCGTGTTCGATCGCAGCCAGCAATTGCAGCGTGCCCAGCGGCAAGAGCGTCAGTACGCCCATCAGCGCCAGGCCGATGTTGAGCGTCCAGAACGAGAGCTTCAGGACCTTGCTGTCCCACACCATCTGCCCACGCAGTCCGCGCAGGCAGAACAGCACCAGCGCGACACCCAGCATCCCGTACACGCCGAACAGCGCGGTGTGCGCATGCAGCGCGGTCAGGTTCAGGCCCTGCATGTAGTAGAGCGAGAGCGGCGGATTGATCAGGAAGCCGAACAGGCCCGCACCGACCAGGTTCCAGAACGACACCGCGATGAAGAACATCACCGGCCAGCGGTAGCGCGCCATCCACGGCGTGGCCTTGCCCAGTTTCCAGGTGTGGTACGCCTCGAAGCCCAGATAGGCCAGCGGCACCACTTCCAGCGCGCTGAAGCTCGCGCCCAGCGCCACCACCGAAATGGGCGTGCCCACGAAGTACAGATGATGCAGCGTGCCGAGCACGCCGCCGGCCATGAAGATGATGGTGGCGAACAGCACCGCGACGTTGGCGGTCGAGGTCTTGACCAGCCCAAGACGCGTGAAGATGAGTGCCATCACCGCAGTCGCGAACACTTCGAAGAAGCCTTCCACCCACAGATGGACCAGCCACCAGCGCCAGTATTCGACTTCCGAAATATGCGTGTGCTCGCCCCACATCAGCGCGGCGGCGTAGAACAGTCCGATGGCGACGGTGGACAGGAACAGCAACGCGACGATCGACTTCGAATCGGAAGCCGGTCCTTTGAAGATGGGCCACAGCGAGCGGCCGACCAGCGTCACCCACAGCAGCAGGCCGATGAACAGATACCACTGCCAGAAGCGGCCCATGTCCGCGTATTCCCAGCCTTGATGACCGAACCAGAAGTTGTGTTCGAGCGGCATGATCTGCATGACAGCGAACCACTGGCCGGCGAACCCGCCCACCACGATCAACAGCAGCGAGACAAATAGAAAATTCACACCGAAGCGCTGGTATTTCGGTTCATGGCCCGATAGCGCGGGCCCGATGTACAGACCCGTCGCCAGCCACGCGGTAGCGATCCAAAGTACCGCCAGTTGCGTATGCCAGGTGCGGGCAAGCGAGTAGGGCAGGTAGTCGGACAGCCTGAAACCATACGCATCCTGGCCTTCGACCTGGTAATGGGCAGTGATCGCGCCCAGCAGGATCTGCACCAGAAACAACGCAAGCACCAGCCAGAAATACTTCGCCGTGGCGCGCATCGACGGTGTGATGCGCAGCAGCGCGAACGGATCGGTGGCCGGGATGGTATGCCCTTCCTCGCCGCGTCCGTGGGTGACCGCGTAGTGCCAGCCGAGTAACGCGATGCCCAGGATCAGGAAGAGCACGCTGAAGGCCGACCAGACCCACAGTGCCGGCGGCGGCGTGTTGCCTACCAGCGGTTCGCTGGGCCAGTTGTTGGTGTAGGTCACTTTCTTGCTGACTACTCCGTTCTGATCCGGTACGAGCGTTGCCGCACCGATGTCGGCGCGTTCTGTGGTGGCGGCCCACGAGGTCCACCAGAAGAACGCGGTCAGGGAGCGGCGATGCTCCAGTGTTCCCACCGTGCTTTCCTTCATCGCATACGCTTCGCGAAGTTCTGCCGTGGCGGGATCGTTGCCGAACAGGCTGATGTAGTGCGCAGCGACGTTCGAAAGCGCTGCGGCGCGGTCGTCGGTGAGGGTGATGGTTCCGGTCGCGGCGTCATAGGTGTTGGCGCGCATCATCCCCTGCAGCCGGCCGCGCAGGGCGGCCTGCTGTTCGGCGGGCAATTGCGCGTAGGTGGCGCTGCCATCATCGCGGCGCGCCCAGATATCCAGGACTTCGACGGCTTCGCGATGCAGCCAGTCGGCGCTCCAGTCGGGCGCGACGTAGGCGCCATGGCCCCAGATCGATCCCAGTTGCATGCCGCCCATCGATTGCCAGACCTGCCGGCCTTGTTCGATGTCCGTCCGGGTGTAGATGACGGTTCCATCTTGGGTCGTCACTTTTTCGGGCATGGGCGGCGCGGCGCGGAAGATCTCGCCGCCTGCCCAAAGCAATACCGAAAAGGAACCGACGAGCAGGACGGCCAGCGCCGTCCAGAGCTTTCGGGTCTTGCTCATGGCGATCTCCATTGCGAATGCTCGCATGGTGGTCCGTGCGGTCCGGACGTCGCCATGACCTGGGTCAAGCGCGGTGCTGCCTGAGGCACAACGTGGCCCCGCGCCCGTTAACGGAGCGTGATGCCGGAGCCTTCGTGCGTATCGCACTGTCGCGTACAAGCTAAGCGGGGATTTCGGGAATCCGATGCCCGCTTGACCCAGGTCAGGGCCGGTGCCGCATGCGTCGCGGAGTATGGCGACCAATCAAACGGCCAGGAATTCTCCAATGCAATCCACGATCAGGATCACCGGTTCGCCGCCCGATGTCGGCGCCATCGAAGAAGCGCTCAGAGCGGTCGATCCCTCGGCGCTGGTCGACATCGACCCCACGGGCCAATCCTTGCGGATCGCCGCTTCGATTGGCGCAGTCCAACTGCTCAGCGTGATGAAGGAGGCTGGATATCCGGTGAAGGAAGACCAGTTGGCGCGCGTGCCGTCGGAATGTTGCGGTGGCTGCGGCGGATAAGCGGCGCGGTATACGGATTAAAGAACAGGCGACGGCCCGATCGCGCCTACTGGCGCAGCATGGAAGCGGCCATGTCTTCGAGACGCTTCCGGCCGATCAGTTCCAGTTCGCGCCGGTCCACTTGTATCAATCCATCGTGCTGGAAGCGCTTCAGGACCCGGCTTACGGTTTCGGGCGCGAGTCGCAGATAGTTGGCGATATCGGTACGCGCCATCGTCAGCTGGAATCGATCGGGCGAAAAGCCGCGAGCCGCGAGCCGTCGCGACATCCCGATCAGAAACGCCGCCATGCGCTGGTCGGCGGAATAATCGCCAGCGAGCAGCGAAGCACGGCCGATGTCGCGGCTCATCAGCCGGAAAAGGTGCTGCTGCAGCCCCGGTAGACGGGCGGCCAGCACCGAGATCCTGGAAAACGAGAAACGGCACAGCATCACCGTATCCAAAGCGACCGCATTGCAAGGGTAGCGATCGCCATCGATCGCATCGAGCCCGATCACCTCGCCGGGCAGATGGAAACCCAAGACCTGTTCGTGGCCGTCGCGATCGACGATGTATGTCTTGACCGTGCCGGCGCGCACTGCAGCGATCGCCGCGAAGGGATCGCCTTCGCGGAAAACGTGTTCGCCTGCATGCAAGGGCCCTACATGCTCGACCAGGACGTGCAGGTCCATCAGCGCGCTCTTGTCCATGCCTTCGGACAGGCAGGCTTGCGAGAACGCGCAGGTGCTGCAGAAACGCAGCGCGTCGCCGTCGTCGGCGATTATGTTGCTGTCGAGTCTGGGAAAGGTGGTGCCGTTCACCCCAGAAGATCCTGCGCCGCTAGATCGCGCGGGAAAAGCCCACGCCCGGCGTCCGGGCAGCGGTTATGGACATCGGATTTTGCAGATAATGGTCGAAGCACATGGCGATACTACGCAACATCAGCCGGCCTTGCTCGGTCGCCACGATGCGGTCGGATTCCAGACGCACCAGGCCGTCTTCCTCCAGGACGCGCAACCGCGCAAGATCATCGGCGAAATAAACGCCGAACCCGATCGCATGGCGACGTTCCAGGCTGCCGATCGAGATCTCGCCCTGGCACATCAACTGCTGGATCAGATCGGCGCGCAGGACGTCGTCGTCGGACAGACGCATGCCGCGGAACACCGGCAACCGGCCTCCGTCGAGCGCGATCTGCCAGCCGGGAAGGTCGCGTGGATTCTGGCTGAAGCTGTCGCCGATATGGCTGATCGCGCTGACGCCCATGCCGACCAGATCGGTATCGGCATGGGTGGTATAGCCCATGAAATTCCGATGCAGGCTGCCGTGCCGCTGGGCCATC
This sequence comes from Lysobacteraceae bacterium, assembly GCA_046598445.1. Classification (GTDB taxonomy): domain Bacteria; phylum Pseudomonadota; class Gammaproteobacteria; order Xanthomonadales; family Xanthomonadaceae; genus Lysobacter_I. Next base: position 2,833 of record JBKJHV010000075.1, on the reverse strand, counting down.
GCCAGTGCGTCGTCGGGCAGCGCGAAATGATCCATGCCGATATGGACATACCCGGCGCTCGTCAATTTCTCGATCGCCAGACACAGCAACCGCAGCTTCAAATCCGGCGCCGGCAGGTCTTCTGCGTTCAGTTGTCGCTGGGCTTTGAACATGCGCTGGAGATGCGCATAGCCGTATACCGCCAGCCGGTCCGGATGGGCGTCGATCACTGCATCCAGTGTTCGCGCGAATCCCTGCAGACTCTGCTTGGGCAGGCCATAGATGAGATCCACATTGACCGAGCGCAGGCCATGGGTGCGACAGGCTTCGATGATGGCCAGCGTTTCGCCTACGGTCTGGATGCGGTTCACCGCCTGCTGTACGGCGGGGTCGAAATCCTGGACGCCCAGGCTGGCGCGATTGAATCCCGCCGCGGCAAGTGCGCGGACATCGTCCGGCTTCAGGAAACGGGGGTCCAGTTCGATCGAGAGGTCCGCATTGTCGGCCGCGCTGAAGTGGAAGTACCCGCGCAGCACGTCGATCGCTTCGGCGAGCTGGGCAGGCGAAAGGAAGTTGGGCGTGCCGCCGCCGAAATGCAGTTGTACGACCTCCCTGTCGCGGTCGAACAACGTGGACGTCAGTTCGATCTCGCGGTACAGGCGCGCCAGGTAGACCTCGCCTTGCGCGATGTCGCCGGTGATGATCCGGTTGCACCCGCAGTAGAAACACGGGCTCCTGCAAAAAGGCACGTGGATGTAGAGGGACAGCCGGCGCGGGATCGGATCTTCGTTGCTGCGATGGATGGCTTCGCGCAGCGCTGCGGCGTCGAAGTCTTCGCTGAATTGTGGCGACGTCGGATACGACGTGTATCGCGGCCCGTGGCGGTCGTAACGTCGCAGCAGCTCTGCATCAAGGTAAGGGATGGCACTCATGCCGATAACGTAGACGTGCGCGCATGGGCTTGCCTTGATATGGGTCAACTGCATAAAAGATGGCGATGGCCCGGAGGCGATCCGGGTGACAGGCTTGAGTGCCGGCTTCTCGCCCGGGGGTTACCATTCGCTATCACCCGCCGGGATCAGCCTCGATGTCTTTCGCTCGCCACATACACCTCTTGCATGCAATCACCCTGTTGCTGGGCTGTGCGAGCCACGTGCAAGCACAGGACGCCGCTGCCTTGCAGGCGCTGCAGAACCTGCAGCCGAAGATGGTCGAATGGCGCCGCGATCTGCATCAGCATCCGGAACTGGGCACCCATGAAGTGCGCACCGCGAAGCTCGTCGCCGATCAGTTGCGGGCGTTGGGGCTACAGCCGCGCACGGGCATCGCGTCCACGGGCGTGACCGCGATCCTCAAGGGCGGCAAGCCCGGCCCGCGCATCGCGATCCGTGCCGACATGGATGCGCTGCCGGTCACCGAACAGACCGGTCTGCCATTCGCATCGAAGGTCGTGAGCACCTATCGCGGCCAGCCGGTCGGGGTGATGCACGCCTGCGGCCACGATGCGCACGTGGCAATGCTGCTGGGCGTGGCGTCGGCGCTGGCGGCGGTGAAGGACGAACTGCCGGGTGAGGTGATGTTCGTGTTCCAACCCGCCGAGGAAGGTCCGCCCGAAGCCGGGCAGGCGTTTGGCGCGGCACTGATGCTGAAGCAGGGCATCTTTTCCGAATTCAAACCGCAGGCAGTGTTCGGTCTGCATGTCTGGGCAGGATTGCCGGTGGGCAAGGTCGGCACCCGCAGCGGCGCGTTGATGGCGAGCGCGGATGAGTGGACGCTGATCGTGCGCGGCAAGCAGACTCACGGGTCGCGACCATGGGATGGTGTCGATCCGATCACCATCGGCGCGCAGATCCTGCTGGGCACGCAATCGATCATCGCGCGCCAGGTCAACATCGCGGCCACGCCGGTGGTGTTGACTGCCGGCCAGTTCCAGAGCGGCGTGCGCTTCAACATCATTCCCGACGAAGCGAAACTGGTAGGCACGCTGCGCACGTTCGATCCCGCGGTGCGCGAAGACGTGATCGCGCGTTTCCGGCGCACCGCCGAGGATTTCGCCCATGCCGGCGGAGGCAGCGCCGAGCTGCAGGTGGTCAACAACGCGCCGGCGACGATCAACGATGCGGCGCTGGCGCAGCGCGGCCGCGCTTCGCTGGAGCGTGCGCTGGGCGCGGACAACGTACTGGAGATGCCGCTGGTGACCGTGGCCGAGGACTTTTCCCAGTATTCGACGGTGGCGCCGACGCTGTTCTTCTTCGTGGGTTCGACCGCGGCCGGCACCGATCCGGCGCGCGCGCCGATCAACCATTCGCCGCAGTTCCTCTTGGACGAACGATCGCTGCAAGTCGGCAGCCGCGCGATGCTGCAGGTGGCGTTGGACTATCTCGGCCAGACTGCGCCATGAGTGCGATGCGTCCGGCGATTCCAGAACGAAGGGCCTGCGGCGCGGTGTCGATGTAGCTCTCGCGCAGCTCGACGCGCGATGCGAGTGCTCCCCGCGTGTGGCTCGCCAGCTTGAGCATCGCGGCGGACGGGTCCACGCCCACGAAATGCCACTGTGCCTTTGCTTCGGCAACATCGACTTTCATCGGTTGGCCTGCACCTCGATCACCGGCCATCCCAGGTCGCGATTGATTGGCGATTCACCGCTGCCGATGAATTCGAAGAGTTCGCGCGTGGAGATTTGGCCTGCGCGGTAGAGGGTGAGGCGGACACGGATCTGTTTCTGTTCGGGATCCATGGCGGATTCAACCGGTCGATGCAACACACTGAAAGCTGCGCAGGCAGCAGGAGTGTTGCAGATGAAACACAGGAAGAGGATTCATTACACCGACGGCCAGAAGGCCGAGATGTGGGA
>JBKJHV010000006.1:0-61550 GCA_046598445.1 Lysobacteraceae bacterium | reverse complement strand
CCCGGCCTGCATTTCGAGACCTGCTACTACCAGGGCATCGACTATTGCCTGCACGAAGGCCTGACCCGCTTCGAGCCCGGCGCACAGGGCGAACACAAGATCGACCGCGGCTTCCTGCCCGCCTTCGTGCGCAGCCGGCACTGGATCGCCGACCCCGATTTCGCCGAACCGCTGGCGCGCTGGTGCGAGGAGGAAGCGATCGCGGTGCGGCGCTACGCCGCGCAGCTCGCGGGTCATTCGCCGTTCCGCGCACCGGCGGACGATTGCGGATGAGCCTGCGCCTGCCCTGGCTGTCGTCCGATCCGGAGGCGCCTTTCCCGCCGGTCGAGACCGCGCTGCGCGACCCGGACGGGCTGTTGGCGGCGGGCGGCGATCTCAGCCCGGGGCGATTGCTCAACGCCTACCGTCGCGGCATCTTTCCGTGGTTTTCAGAAGGCGAGCCGATCCTGTGGTGGTCGCCGGACCCGCGCATCGTGTTTCGCACCGATGGCGTGCATCTTTCGCGCAGATTCCGGCGCCAGCTGCGCGGCGGCGGCTGGGTCGCGCGGGCCGATACCGCCTTCGCCGATGTCGTGACCGCCTGCGCCGCAACGCCGCGTCCGGGGCAGGACGGCACCTGGATCACGCCCGGCATGCGGCAGGCCTATGCCGATCTGCATCGGCTCGGGCATGCGCACAGCGTGGAAGTCTTCGATGAGGACGGCCGGCTGGTCGGCGGCATTTATGGCGTCGCGGTCGGCCGGATGTTCTTCGGCGAGAGCATGGTCAGCCTGGTGCCCGGCGGTTCCAAGGCCGCGTTGGCGGCCCTCGCCTCACGGCTGTGCGAGTGGGATTGGCCGCTGATCGACGCCCAGGTCGAAAACCCGCACCTGCTGCGGATGGGTGGCGAAAGCCTGCCACGGAACGAGTTTCTGGCGGAGATCGAGCCGTTGACCGCTGAGCCCGGCCGGGTCGGATCGTGGCGCGACGCGTTCGGAACCCTGTCGCTGGGTGATGTTGCGGGTGATTCTTCAGGCAATCCGCCCTGCGACTAACGCTTTCTTTGCGATTGAAGCCGTTGCGTGGCAGAATGCGCGGCTTCGTTGGGCCTTTGTGCCCGACCTCAACGGCAGCCCAAGGCGCATGGCGAAAGACGACGTCATAGAATTTGAAGGTACGGTCTCGGAGACCCTCCCGAACACGATGTTCCGGGTGAAACTCGAGAACGGCCACGAGATCATTGCCCATATCTCCGGGCGCATGCGCAAGAACTACATCCGCATTCTCACCGGCGACAAGGTCAAGGTCGAAATGACCCCCTACGACCTGACCAAAGGTCGGATCACGTATCGCATGAAGTGATCTTCATGCAGTAGTTCACATGAAGTAATGTGCGTAACGTGTTGATGAAAAAGGCGGCCAGTGGCCGCCTTTTTCGTTTCGCCGACCGCCAGACAGCGGCTAGACCGTCACCGGCAGCAGCTTTTCGGGCTCGGCCTCGGACTCGACCACCAACTGGTTGTCGCGCACGTCGATGGAGACGCGGCCACCGCGAGCCAATTTGCCGAACAGCAGCTCGTCCGCCAACGGGCGTTTGACCTTGTCCTGGATCACCCGCGCCATCGGCCGGGCACCCATCAGCGGGTCGAAGCCATGCTCGGCCAGCCAGTCGCGCGCGGCCGGGGTCGCCGACATCGAAACATTCTTCTCGTGCAGCAGGGTTTCCAGTTCGATCAGGAACTTGTCGACCACGCGCAGGATGTGATCGAAACCCAGCGACTGGAACTGCACGATCGCATCCAGCCGGTTGCGGAATTCAGGGCTGAAGCTGCGGCGGATGATCTCCATCGCGTCGGTACTGTGATCCTGCTTGGTGAAGCCGATGGAACGGCGTGCCGCCTGGGCTGCGCCGGCGTTGGTGGTCATGACCACGATCACGTTGCGGAAATTGGCCTCGCGGCCGTTGGTGTCGGTCAGCACACCGCGGTCCATGACCTGTAGCAGGATATTGAAGATGTCCGGGTGCGCCTTCTCGACCTCGTCCAGCAGCAGCACGCAGTGCGGGGTCTTCACGACTTTTTCGGTCAGCAGCCCCCCCTGATCGAAGCCGACATAGCCCGGAGGCGCGCCGATGAGGCGGCTCACCGAATGCGGCTCCATGTATTCGCTCATGTCGAAGCGCACAAGTTCGATGCCCAACTGCAGCGCGAGCTGGCGGGTGACTTCGGTCTTGCCCACGCCGGTGGGGCCGGCGAACAGGAAGCTGCCGATCGGCTTGTCCGGGTTGGCCAGGCCAGAGCGCGCGAGCTTGATCGCCGAGGTCAGGGTCTCGATCGCCGGATCCTGGCCGAAGATGACCATCTTGAGATTGCGTTCGAGATGCTGCAGCACGTCCTTGTCGGAGGCGCTGACCTGCTTGGCCGGGATCCGCGCCATCTTGGCGACGATGATCTCGACTTCCTCGACATCGATGCGGCTCTTGCGCAGCTCGGGCGCCAACAGCTGCTGGCGCGCGCCCGCCTCGTCGATCACGTCGATCGCCTTGTCCGGCAGCAGACGGTCGTTGATGTGCTTCACCGACAGGTCCACCGCCGCCTGGATGGCGTCGTCGGCGTAGGTGACATGGTGGTGCGCCTCGTATTTCGGACGCAGCCCGCGCAGGATCTCCACCGCCTCGCCGATGGTCGGTTCGACCACGTCGATTTTCTGGAAACGCCGGGCCAGCGCGCGATCTTTCTCGAAGATGCCGCGGTATTCCTGGAAGGTGGTCGAGCCGATACAGCGCATTTCGCCCGAAGCCAGCGCAGGCTTGATCAGATTGCTGGCGTCCATGGTGCCGCCGCTGGCGGAACCGGCGCCGATGATGGTGTGGATCTCGTCGATGAACAGCACCGCCTGCGGAATTTTCTTCAACGCCGCGAGCACGGACTTCAGCCGCTTCTCGAAATCGCCGCGGTACTTGGTGCCGGCGACCAGCGCGCCGAGATCCAGCGAGAAGATGGTGGCATCGGACAGCACATCCGGCACCTCGCCGTCGACGATCCGCCGCGCAAGACCTTCGGCCAGTGCGGTCTTGCCGACGCCGGCTTCGCCGACATACAGCGGGTTGTTCTTGCGCCGGCGACACAGCACCTGGATGGTGCGCTCGACCTCTTCGGCACGGCCCACCAGCGGATCGATCTTGCCTTCGCGGGCCAGCGCATTGAGATTGACGGCGAACTCGGTCAGCGGATCGTTCTTGCCCTCGCCCGCTTCGCCCTCGCTGTTCTGTTCGATCGCATCCTGTCCCTGCGGCTCGGCGCCGTCGCCGGTCTTGGCGATGCCGTGGGAGAGATAGTTGACGACATCCAGCCGGGTGATGCCCTGCTGGTTGAGGTAATAGACGGCGTAAGAGTCTTTCTCGCCGAAGATGGCGACCAGCACGTTGGCGCCGGTGACTTCGTTCTTGCCGGAGGATTGCACGTGATAGACCGCGCGCTGCAGCACGCGCTGGAAACCGAGCGTGGCCTGGGTATCGCGGGCATCGTCTTCGGCCAGGGTGGCGACCGACGTGGAAATGGCGTGTTCGAGATCGCTGCGCAGGCGCAGGAAGTCTGCGCTGCAGGCTTTGAGAACGGTTTCGGCGGAAGGATTGTCGAGCAATGCCAGGAGCAGGTGCTCGACGGTCATGTACTCGTGCCGCGCCTCACGGGCGTGCTTGTAGCACTGGCCGATCGCGTATTCGAGGTCTTTGCTGAACATGGCGCACATCCTCCGAGAAGTTCTGCCGGTCGGGGCCAACTGTGCCCGGCTGGGTCACATCAGGCCCCTGAGTTTTCAGAATGGGTTCGCCATCCTGAAGCGGAATACCGAAGATCTGGAACACTGCGTCGTAACAAACGATATCTGCCTTTCGTCGATCACATCGTCTAGGGCGATCCATGCCGCATGACGATGCACTCAATGTACGGTCAGACGCAAGCACTGGATTCAGATGCAGGTTGTTGCGGATACAGGTTTGCAGATACGGGTTTCAAGAACGCAAGTTCCGAGCCATCGGCGCGGTCGTGCCATTCCGCTGGCGGAAACTGGGGGCAGGCTCAGGCTTTTTCCATGGTGCACAACAACGGGTGCTGATGCATGCGCGCGTATTCGTTCACCTGGGCGACCTTGGACTCGGCGATCTCGCGGGTGAACACACCGCAAACGCCGCGTCCACGGGTGTGGACATGCAGCATGACCTGGGTCGACTTCTCGAGGTTCATGCTGAAAAAGCGCATCAGCACCTCGACCACGAAGTCCATCGGGGTGTAGTCGTCGTTCAACACCATCACCGAATACAGCGGCGGCCGCGCGAGTTCGGGCTTGCTCGTTTCGACGGCGACGCCATGGTCGCGCTCGTGTTCGTGGTCGTGCTGGTTGGCCATGCGGCGATTATAACGGGGGCGTCAATACCGGGGGCGTCCGTATGGGCGATGCCCGCGATCATTCGCGCACCTGCATGCGGCGATTCGCCCACAGAGAGGCAAGCCGGACCGCTGGCCATGGACGACGGTCGGCCCGCCGGAACACAATGCGCCACCGCAGCGGTCATTCCGACCGTTCGACCAGGGGAGTCGCCCATGTCGTCATCCGCCCGTGCTGTGCTTATCGCCTCTTTGCTGCTCGGCAGCTTCCTCGCTCCGGTCGCATACGCTGAAGATGCCGCAGTCAAGACCCGTCTGGATGCCCGTGGCGTCAAGTACGAAGTCGACGACGATGGCGATTTCAAGGTCACATACAACTATTCGAAGGAAAAGCGCAGCCAGCTGGTGTTCGTGAGCGGCACTACCGAAAGCGTCGGCGGGTTCAAGATCCGCGAGATCTTCTCGCCCGCGGCACGTCTGGAGAAGGACGGCGTCAACGGCGCCAAGGCGCTTGAACTGCTGGCCGAAAGCCGCAAGAACAAGCTCGGCGGCTGGGAAGTGGCCGGCGATATCCTGTATTTCGTGGTCAAACTGCCGGACAGCATGGACGCGGCGCAGTTGGAATCGGCGATGGATATCGCCGCCGAAACCGCGGACGACATGGAAATCGAGATCAGCGGCGATCGGGACGACCTGTGACCCCATCGACGACCCCAGCCCCCATAGCACCGGGCCGGAACGCATGACCTACCGCGAAGGGCGCTTCTGGCAGCCGGACGTGACCGTGGCCACGGTGGTGGTCGCGGACGGCCGGCTGCTGTGCGTCGAAGAGCGGGTGAACGGCCGTCTGGTGATCAACCAGCCGGCCGGGCATCTGGAACCCGACGAAAGCCTTCTGGAAGCCGCCCTGCGCGAAACCCGCGAAGAAACCGGCTGGGATGTGCGCCTGACCGCATTCCTGGGCGCGTATCAGTGGAAAGCCCCCGAGACGCAGCGTCACTATCTGCGCTTCGCCTTCGCCGCCGAGCCCGAACGCCACGACCCGGCGCGCGCGCTCGACGACGGCATCGTCCAGGCGCTGTGGCTGACCCCGGACGAGTTGCTGGCAGCGCGCGAACGTCACCGCAGCCCGCTGGTCTGGCAGGTGGTTGCCGACCACCTCGCCGGCCACCGTTCGCCGCTGTCGGTGCTGCAGCATCTGCCCTGACGCTGCGACATCACTACAGATAGCGTCATGACTCCTCCACGCATCATCGTCGGCATGTCCGGCGGCGTCGATTCCTCGGTCGCGGCCCTGTTGCTGCGCGATGACGCCCTGACCCGCCCGGATCGCAGCGTGGCCGGGTTGTTCATGCGCAACTGGGCCGACGACGGCAGCGGCGACTGTCGCGCAGAAGACGATCGCCGCGATGCGGTCGCGGTCAGCGGCCGACTGGGTCTGCCGATCCATTTCCGCGACTTCTCCAACGAATACTGGTCCGGCGTGTTCGAGCATTTCCTCGCCGAGTACGTCGCCGGGCGCACGCCCAATCCGGACGTGCTGTGCAACCGCGAGATCAAGTTCAAGCATTTCCTCGATGCCGCCCGCGAACTGGGCGCCGACTTCATCGCTACCGGCCACTACGCCCGGGTTCGCGAACAAGACGGCGCATGGCAGTTGCTGCGCGCCGCCGACCGCAGCAAGGACCAGAGCTACTTCCTGCACCAGCTCGGCCAGACGCAGCTGGCGGCAACCTTGTTCCCGCTGGGCGAACTCATCAAGACCGATGTGCGCCGTATTGCCGCCGCCGCCGGCCTGCCGACCGCCGCCAAGAAGGACTCGACCGGCATCTGTTTCATCGGCGAGCGCGACTTCCGCGAGTTCCTGTCGCAATACCTGCCGGCCAAGCCCGGGCCGATGGTGACGCCCGACGGCCGCCAGGTCGGCCAGCACCCGGGCGTGTTCTATTTCACCCTTGGGCAGCGCGAAGGCCTGCAGATCGGCGGCGTGCGCGGTTTCGCCGCGGCACCGTGGTTCGTGGTCGGCAAGCGCGTGCACGACAACACCCTGATCGTCGACCAGGGCAGCGATTCGCCCTATCTGCTATCGACCCGGCTGTGGTCCGAGACCGCGCACTGGATTTCCGGCGCGCCCCCGGCCGCACGCTTCACTTGTACCGCGCAGACCCGCTACCGCCAGCAGGACGAAGCCTGCGAAGTCGAAGTGCTGGCCGACGGCAGCCTCGCAGTCGTGTTCGAGCGCCCGCAGCGCGCGGTCACGCCGGGTCAATCGCTGGTGCTGTACAAGGATGAAGTCTGCCTCGGCGGCGCGGTGATCGCGGCCACCGATGCGCCGCTGGAACAGCACGGCACCGATGCGGCGTTACGGCTTCAAAAGATCGCGGCTGAAGCCGCTCCTACAAAAAAGAACTGATCGATCATGACCATGGATGCACGTTCCCGCGTTCTCGCCCTCGCCGGCATGCTGCAGGCGCTCAAACTGGTGCGGCAGATCGCCGACACCGGCCATGCCGATGCCAGCGTCGAGCGCGCTGTGCTCGACAGCGTGTTCCGGATCGATGCCGCGTCGGCCGAGGCGGTCTACGGTGGCGCCCGCTCGCTGCGCAGCGGCCTGCTGCTGTTGCGCGACTATCTCGGCAACAACAGTGCCGACGCCGCGCTGCCGCCACTGGCGCGGGCGGTGCTGCAGATCGAGCGCCGTTTCGTCGCCGACGAGGCATTGGCGGGCCAGGTACTGGACGGCATCCGCGCGCTGGAAGGCATCGCCGAACGCCAGGGCAGCATCCATCCCGACGCGATCGCCCGCCTCGGCCAGCTGTACGCCGACACGATCAGCCATCTGCGGCCGAAGGTGATCGTGCAGGGCAACCCGCACTACTTGCAGCAGCCGGACGTGGTGGCCGAAATCCGCGCCCTGCTGCTCTCCGCGTTGCGCTCGGCGGTGTTGTGGCGGCAGATGGGCGGCTCGCTGTGGGATTTCGTGTTCCTGCGCCGCGGGATGATGCAGGCGATCGAAGAAGAGCTGGATTGATTTTGTCGTAGGAGGGGCTTTAGCCCCGAGTGATGTAAATATCATCCTTTCTGTAGGAGGGGCTGACCAGCCATTCGGCTGTTGAAAACCAGCCCCGATTGACGCGCGCGATCGGATATCGGGGCTAAATCCCCTCCTACGAAAAAGCCCGGCTTTCGCCGGGCTTTTCTGTTGTTGTCATCCCGAACGCGGGCGAAGCCCGTGGAGGGATCTGCTGTTCACCGGGAATGAGCGGAGTACAACAGCAGATCCCTCACATTCGTTCGGGATGACAACCGGTAAGGACGACAGACCAGGGCACGACAGGCCATGGAATGACAGGTCACGCCGTGACCGTATCCGCCACATCCTTGTAGTCCGCGATCTGATCGAAGTTCATGTAGCGGTAGATCTCCGCGCCCTGCGCGTCGAGCACGCCCATGTCGGCCATGTACTCGACCTTGGTCGGGATGCGGCCGAGGCGCGAGCAGATCGCCGCCAGCTCCGCGGAGCCCAGGTACACGTTCGCGTTCTTGCCCAGACGGTTCGGGAAGTTGCGGGTGCTGGTGGAGAACACGGTCGCGCCCTCGCGTACCTGCGCCTGGTTGCCCATGCACAGCGAGCAGCCGGGCATTTCCATGCGCGCGCCCGCCGTTCCGAACGTGCCGTAATGGCCTTCCTTCGTGAGTTCCGACGCGTCCATCTTGGTCGGCGGCGCCACCCACAGGCGGGTCGGGATATCGCGCTTGCCTTCCAGCAGTTTGGCGGCGGCGCGGAAGTGGCCGATGTTGGTCATGCACGAACCGATGAACACTTCGTCGATCGCGACACCCGAGACTTCCGACAGCGTCTTCACGTCGTCCGGGTCGTTCGGGCAGGCCAGGATCGGCTCATGCACGTCGGCCAGATCGATTTCGATCACCGCTGCATATTCGGCATCGGCGTCGCCCTGCAGCAGCTGCGGATCGGCCAGCCAGGCTTCCATCTTCTTGATGCGGCGGGCCAGCGAGCGCGGGTCGGCGTAACCCTCGGCGATCATCCACTTCAGCAGCGTGATGTTGCTGTTGATGTATTCGATGATCGGTTCTTTGTTGAGATGCACGGTGCAGCCGGCGGCCGAGCGTTCGGCTGAGGCGTCGGACAGCTCGAACGCCTGTTCGACCTTGAGATTCGGCAGGCCTTCGATTTCGAGGATGCGGCCGGAAAAGATGTTCTTCTTGCCCTGCTTCGCCACGGTGAGCAGACCGGATTTGATCGCGTAGAGCGGGATCGCGTTGACCAGATCGCGCAGGGTCACGCCCGGCTGCATCTCGCCCTTGAAGCGCACCAGCACCGATTCCGGCATATCGAGCGGCATGACGCCGGTCGCGGCCGCAAACGCGACCAGACCCGAGCCCGCCGGGAACGAAATGCCGACCGGGAAACGGGTGTGCGAGTCGCCGCCGGTGCCCACGGTGTCGGGCAGCAGCATGCGGTTGAGCCAGCTGTGGATCACGCCGTCGCCTGGACGCAGCGAAATGCCGCCACGATTGGAAATGAATTCCGGCAGCGTGTGGTGGGTCTTCACGTCGACCGGCTTCGGGTACGCGGCGGTGTGGCAGAACGACTGCATCACCAGATCGGCGGAGAAGCCGAGGCAGGCCAGGTCTTTCAGTTCGTCGCGGGTCATCGGACCGGTGGTGTCCTGCGAGCCGACCGAGGTCATCCGCGGTTCGCAGTACGCGCCCGGGCGGATGCCCGGCTGCACGCCGTCCACTTCGGGCAGGCCGCAGGCGCGGCCGACCATCTTCTGCGCCAGCGAAAAACCCTTGCCGGTGTCGGCGGGCTGCTGCGGCAGGCGGAACAGGGTCGACACCGGCAGCCCCAGGGATTCGCGCGCCTTCGCGGTCAAACCACGACCGATGATGAGCGGGATGCGGCCGCCGGCGCGCACTTCGTCGAACAGCACGTCGCTCTTGATCTGGAACTCGGCGATGACCTGCCCGTCCTTCAGCGCCTTGCCGGCGTACGGGAGCAGTTCGACCACGTCGCCCTGGTGCATCTGCGACACGTCGAGTTCGATCGGCAGCGCGCCCGCGTCTTCCATCGTGTTGTAGAAGATCGGTGCGATCTTCGAGCCCAGGCAGACGCCGCCGAAACGCTTGTTCGGGATGAACGGAATGTCCTCGCCGGTCCACCACAGCACCGAATTGGTCGCGGACTTGCGGCTGGAGCCGGTGCCGACCACGTCGCCGACGTAAGCGACCAGATGGCCCTTGCCCTTCAGGTCGTGGATCGCCTGGATCGGGCCGCGCTTGCCGTCTTCTTCCGGCACGAACGGCGCGTCGTCGCGCTTGTTCTTCAGCATCGCCAGTGCGTGCATCGGGATGTCGGGGCGGGTGGTCGCGTCCGGCGCCGGCGACAGGTCGTCGGTATTGGTTTCGCCCGGCACCTTGAACACGGTGATGGTCAGGCTGTGCGGCACTTCGGGCTTGCTGGTGAACCATTCGGCCTCGGCCCAGCTCTGCAGCACGGCCTTGGCGTTGGCGTTGCCGGCCCGGGCTTTTTCTTCGACATCGTGGAAGGCATCGAACATCAGCAGGGTGTGCTTCAGCGCCTCCGCGGCGATATTTCCGACGATCGCGTCGTCAAGCAGTTGGATCAACGGATGGATGTTGTAGCCACCGAGCATGGTGCCCAGCAGTTGGGTGGCATGCTCGCGGGAGATCAGCGCGCAGACTTCGTTGCCGAAGGCGACGGCGGCCAGATACGACGCTTTCACCTTCGCCGCATCGTCGACGCCGGCCGGGACGCGATTGGCGATCAGGTCGACCAGCGTGGCGTCCTCGCCGGCCGGCGGGGCTTTCAGCAGTTCGATGACTTCGGCGGTCTGCTGTGCGGTGAGCGGCAGCGGCGGGATGCCGAGGGCGGCGCGTTCGGCGACATGTTGGCGGTAGGCTGCGAGCATCTGATGACTCCTGGTGTCGGTCGTGCTTTGAAATTATGGGTATGGCTTGGAGGTATTGCTTGGGGGTATGGCGGGCGGCTTCAGGCTGTCGGAACGATCAGCTTGAGACCCTTGAAATAGTCGCGGAAGAAGCGGTCGTCGCGGGTAATCAGACCATTGCACTGCAACAGGGCATGGGCGCCGATCAGGAAATCCGGTGCGGCGCGCGCGCTGCCGTCCTTGCGTTGCCGGTAGCGGCGCTGCATCTCGCCCGCGCGCAGGGCCGACTTCGCTTCGAGCGGGCTGAAACGGATGCTCATGTCTTCCAGTACCGCCATGGCGTCGGCGCCGTCGTGCAGCGCGCCGCAGATCTCGGCCAGGGCCACGTCGCAGACCACCACCGGACCGGCGCTGAGACACTGGCGCAGACAGGCTTCGGCGGCGTCGGCATGCGGGCCGTCGGCCAGCAGATCGATGAGGACGGGAGAGTCGATCGCGATCATGTCGATGTCACGGAACCGTCGTCATCCGCTTCATGCCCACGAACGGCCTGGCCGCGCACGGCCTGCATCGCTGCATCGGTGGATTCGAAACCGTCCAGCTTGAAACGTCCGCGGGCGCGGGAAATGGCGTCGTCGACGCTTTTGCGCAGCACGATCCGGCTGCCTTCCAGCTCAACCTTGAGTACGCTGCCCTTGGTCAACCCGAGGGCGTCGCGGACCGCTTTGGGCAGGGTGATCTGACCACGCTCGGCGACTGTCGCTTCCATCGGGGCACCCTCTAGTGGTATGCGTCAATAGTACATACTTTTCCATACATACTCTACCGTCGACATCATTCGCCCCCATCATAGAAGGGCCTCCACCGGAAACCCCGCACAGCGGCGGCCGGCGGAATCATCGACTAGCCCTCTCCCCCAGGAGCACCGCCATGCACGATTCCTTCGCAACCCGCAGCCGCCTCGACGTCGACGGACGTTCCTTCCTTTATTACAGCCTGCCGAAGCTCGCCGAACGCTTCTCTTCCGGACCTGCGCTTGCCCCGGACCTGGCGAAGCTGCCCTACGCCATGAAGATCCTGCTGGAAAACCTGCTCCGGCACGAGGATGGCGTGACCGTGCTGCCCGCGCATATCGAGGCTGTCGCCCGCTGGGACGCGACCGAGGAGCCCGACACCGAAATCGCGTTCATGCCGGCACGGGTGGTGCTGCAGGACTTCACCGGCGTGCCCTGCGTGGTCGACCTGGCGGCGATGCGCGACGCGGTCGCGGCGCTCGGCGGCAACCCGAATCAGATCAATCCGCTGATTCCCTCGGAACTGGTGATCGACCATTCGGTGCAGGTCGATGTCTTCGGCAAGGCCGAGGCGCTGGATCTCAACGGCCAGATCGAGTTCTCGCGCAACAAGGAACGCTACAGCTTTCTGCGCTGGGGCCAGAAAGCCTTCCACAATTTCAAGGTGGTGCCGCCGAACACCGGCATCGTCCATCAGGTGAATCTGGAACATCTCGCGCGGGTGGTGATGGAGCGCGTCGTGCCGAATGAAAGCGGCGATGGCGAACTTTTCGCCTTCCCGGACACCGTGTTCGGCACCGACAGCCACACCACGATGATCAACGGCATCGGCGTGCTGGGCTGGGGCGTGGGCGGCATCGAAGCCGAGGCGGCGATGCTGGGCCAGCCCTCGTCGATGCTGATTCCGCAGGTGGTCGGCTTCAGGCTCACCGGCAAACTGCCCGAAGGCGCCACGGCCACCGATCTGGTACTCACCGTCACCCAGATGCTGCGCAAGCACGGCGTGGTCGGCAAATTCGTCGAATTCTTCGGCGACGGCCTGCAGCACCTGCCGCTGGCCGACCGCGCCACCATCGCCAACATGGCGCCCGAGTACGGCGCAACCTGCGGCATTTTCCCGATCGATGCCGAATCGCTGACCTATCTGCGCCTGTCCGGCCGCAGCGAGGCGCAGATCGCGCTGGTCGAAGGCTATGCCAAGGCGCAGGGCATGTGGCACGACGCCAGCACCCCGGCCGCGACCTATTCGGCCACGCTCGAACTCGATCTGGCCGCGGTCAGGCCTTCGCTGGCCGGGCCGAAACGCCCGCAGGACCGGGTGCTGCTGGAAGCTGTGCAGGCGGATTTCCACGCAAATCTGCTCGGCCTGACCGCGACACGCAAGCCCAGGCGCGAGGAAACCACGCGCATGGACGCCGAGGGCGCCGCGCAGCCGCAGGCCGAACACCTGGCCTCCAAGCCCAAGGCCAAGGTCCGGCTCAGCGACAGCGACTGCGAACTGTCCGACGGCTCGGTGGTGATCGCCGCGATCACCTCCTGCACCAACACCTCCAACCCGGCGGTGATGCTGGGCGCCGGCCTGCTTGCACGCAACGCGGTCGCGAAAGGCCTGAAATCAGCGCCTTGGGTGAAGACCTCGCTCGGCCCGGGCTCGCTGGTGGTCACCGATTACCTGAAGAAAGCCGGCGTGCTGGACGATCTGGAAAAACTGGGTTTCTTCGTGGTCGGCTACGGCTGCACCACCTGCATCGGCAATTCCGGGCCCCTGCCGGACGCGGTGTCCGCGGCGATCGCGGAAGGCGATCTGGTCGTGGCCTCGGTGCTGTCGGGCAACCGCAACTTCGAAGGACGCGTGCACTCCGAAGTGAAGATGAACTATCTGGCCTCGCCGCCACTGGTGGTGGCGTACGCGCTGGCCGGCACCGTCGATATCGACATGAGCACGCAGCCGCTTGGCACCGGCAGCGATGGCCAGCCGGTGTTTCTGCGCGATATCTGGCCGACCAACAAGGAAATCGGCGACATGATCGCCGCCACCGTTGGTCCGGAAATGTTCGCGAAGAACTACGCCGACGTGTTCAAGGGCGACAGCCGCTGGAACCTGATCGAATCGCCCGAAGGCGAGTCGTATCGCTGGGACGAAGCTTCCACTTACATCAAACACCCGCCCTACTTCGAGGGCATCACGATGCAGGTGGGCACCATCGACGACGTCCACGGCGCGCGCGTGCTGGGACTGTTCGGCGATTCGATCACCACCGACCATATTTCCCCCGCCGGCAACATCAAGGCCAACTCGCCCGCCGGCGCATTCCTGCAGTCGCGCGGCGTGGCCCCGGTCGATTTCAACAGTTATGGCTCGCGCCGCGGTAACGACGACGTGATGGTGCGGGGCACTTTCGCTAACATCCGGATCAAGAACCTGATGCTGGGCGGCGAGGAAGGCGGCAACACCCTGCACTACCCGCCCGACGGCAGCGGCGCCACCGAAAAACTGTCGATCTACGACGCCGCCATCCGCTACAAGGCCGAAGGCGTGCCGCTGGTGGTGATGGCCGGCAAGGAATACGGCACCGGCTCCAGCCGCGACTGGGCGGCGAAGGGCACCAACCTGCTCGGGGTGAAGGCGGTGATCGCCGAGAGCTTCGAGCGCATCCATCGTTCCAATCTGGTCGGCATGGGCGTACTGCCGCTGCAGTTCGAGGACGGCCAGAATGCGCAGACGCTCGGGCTCGACGGCTCCGAAGTCATCGACATCGCCGGTCTGGAGGACGGGGCAGGCAAAGTCGCGACCGTCGTCGCCCGTCGCGCCGACGGCCAGGAGCGCAGATTCAGCGCACGCGTCCTGCTGCTCACGCCCAAAGAGGTCGAATACTTCAGGCACGGCGGCATCCTGCACTACGTGCTGCGGCAACTGGCCTCGAAAAAGTCGGCCTGAACACGCGATAGAGCGACCACGGACGCAAAACTCGACGCCATCGCATACGGAGGCGTCTTGCGGCTCCCTAGAGCCTATGCTCAAATCGAGGAAGACAACACAGAGTCGCAATCCAGCGGCCTAAAAGGTGGAGGGGCCTAATGAATCTTGAGCGTCCGTGGCTTGCGAGCTATCCCGCAGGTGTGCCTCATCAGATCGACCCGGACGAGTTCGCCTCGATCGTGGCGGTGCTGCAATCTTCGCTGGAGAAATACCGCGACCTGCCCGCGTTCGCGAACATGGGGCGCTCCATTACCTATGCGGAGGTCGACAAGTACAGCAAACAGTTCGCGGCCTACCTGCTGGGCGAATTGAAGCTCAAGAAAGGCGATCGCGTCGCGATCATGATGCCGAACTGCCTGCAGTATCCGATCGCCACCTTCGGCGTCCTGCGCGCCGGCCTCACGGTGGTGAACACCAATCCGATGTACACCCCGCGCGAGCTGAAGCACCAGTTGGTCGACTCCGGCGCGAGCGCGATCGTGGTGCTCGACAACTTCGGCAAGACCGTGCAGGACGTGGTCGCAGACACGCCGATCAAAAAGGTCATCACCACCGGGCTGGGCGACATGCTGCCGTTCCCGAAGGGCTCGATCGTCAACTTCGTGCTGAAGTACGTGAAGAAGATGATCCCCGACTACGAGATTCCCGACGCGATCCGCTTCAAGAACGCGCTGACGCTCGGCCAGATGCACACGCTTCCGGCCGTCGATATCGTGCCCGAAGACATCGCGTTCCTGCAGTACACCGGCGGCACGACCGGCGTGTCGAAAGGCGCGATGCTGACGCATCGCAATCTGGTTTCGAACATGCAGCAGGCGTCGTCCTGGATCGGGACCAACGTCCAGTTGGGCAAAGAGGTCATCGTGACCGCTCTGCCGCTGTATCACATCTTCGCCCTGACCGCGAATGGTCTGGTCTTCATGAAATTCGGCGGGCTCAACTACCTGATCACCAATCCGCGCGACATGCCCGGGTTCGTCAAAGAGCTCAGCAGCATTCCATTCACCGCCATCACCGGCGTCAACACGCTGTTCAATGGCCTGCTGAACACGCCCGGTTTCGACAAGATCGATTTTTCCCGCTTGCACCTGACCCTGGGGGGCGGCATGGCTGTCCAGCGCGTGGTCGCGGAACGTTGGAAACAGGTGACCGGCTGTACCATGATCGAAGCCTACGGACTGACCGAAACCTCGCCGGCCGCCTGCATGAACCCGATGAATCTCGCCGAGTACAACGGCGCCATCGGTCTGCCGATTTCCTCCACCGACGCCTGCGTGAAAGACGACGACGGCAACACCCTCGGCCACGGCGAAATCGGCGAACTCTGCATCAAGGGCCCGCAGGTCATGAAGGGGTATTGGCAGCGCCCGGAAGAAACCGCAAAAGCCATCGATGCCGACGGCTGGCTGCATACCGGTGACGTCGCAAGGATGGATGAAAACGGTTTCTTCTTCATCGTCGACCGCAAGAAGGACATGATTCTGGTATCCGGTTTCAATGTCTATCCGAACGAAGTCGAGGACGTGATCGCGATGATGCCCGGCGTGCTCGAAGTCGCTGCGGTGGGCGTTCCCGAC
The DNA here is from genome assembly GCA_046598445.1 of Lysobacteraceae bacterium. Taxonomy (GTDB): domain Bacteria; phylum Pseudomonadota; class Gammaproteobacteria; order Xanthomonadales; family Xanthomonadaceae; genus Lysobacter_I. The sequence continues at coordinate 45,899 of JBKJHV010000006.1, read as the reverse complement.
GACAAATCCGGCGAGGCGGTCAAAGTCGTCATCGTCAAGAAAGACCCGAATCTCACCGCCGAGCAGGTGAAAGCGCATGCCCGCGAGAATCTGACCGGTTATAAACAGCCCAGACTCGTCGAGTTCCGTACCGAGCTGCCGAAGACGAACGTCGGCAAGATCCTGCGCCGGGAACTGCGGGACCCGCCTCCGACGGCATAAGGCGACGGAAGTCGCAATTCAGCTTTGTGGGCAGGTTAGCGTCACTGCTAACCTGTCCGACATAGCGGGTTTATCTGGCTTGAAGTTTCCAAATTTTCGGCGCATACAGGCGGCAACCGGGCCTTACCAACCCTCCGTCACGCACCGGGCCGCCCGGCCGGTGCGCCGCCTATCCTCTGGGGAACTTCAATGAGCAACGTCGAAAAACTGCATATCCTCCCGCGTTACAACACCCTCCACACTGTCGACGAAGCCGAACGCGAAGTTTACTGGTGCCGCATGCACGCCGACCTCACATCGATTCCGGGGCGCGCCTGCTTCAAACCCGAACTCGTCGACGATATTCTGCATTATCAGCAGACGCTTTCGGATCGCCTGCGCCTTGAGCAGTCGCGCGGTACCCATCATCTGCCTCACGTCGTTCTCGCATCGAATTCCGATGTCTTCAACCTCGGCGGCGATCTCGAATTGTTCTGCCGGGCCATCCGCGCCAAGGATCGCAGCACGCTGCTCGGTTATGCGCGCCAGTGCGTGCGCGGCGTGCACGGTTTCCACAACGGGCTCGGCGTCGGTGCGCATACGATCGCACTGGTCCAGGGCGATGCGCTCGGCGGCGGTTTCGAGGCTGCGCTCAGCTGCCATACCATCGTCGCCGAAGAAGGCGTCGGCATGGGACTGCCCGAAGTGCTGTTCGACCTGTTTCCAGGCATGGGCGCGTATTCGTTCCTGTGCAAGCGCATCGCTCCGCATCATGCGGAGAAGCTGATGTTGGAAGGCAATATCTACAGCAGCGAAGAGCTCCACAAAATGGGTCTGGTGGATGTTCTGGTCAAGCGCGGCGAAGGCGTTCAGGCAGTCGAGGACATCATCCGCACGAACCGCCGCATCCCGCATGCGCGGGCTGCCATGCACCGCGTGCGCGCGATGTCGCAGCCGGTCACCATGGAAGAAATGATGGCGATCACCGAAGTCTGGGTGGATACGGCGCTGCAATTGGGCAATAAAGCCCTGCGTACGATGGAACGTCTGGTCCGTGCGCAGTATCGCCGTCACGGCGAAGCCGGCGTAGCGACTGCATGATCGGTCGCGGTGCGGTCTCGGTGAACCAGAGTTAGAGCGCGTCCGGCCCGGGCTTGGGATCTGCAGCACGACCCAGGTCCGGACTGAGAATCCCAGGCAACTGCGCGTGTATTTCGCGCGCGCTCTGTTCCACCAGCGAATCGAGATCGCGCGTCAGCTGGCTCGCCTGCTTCGCCAGCTGGATGCTGTCGATACGCATCACTGCGCGACAGCGCTCCACCAATCGGATCGCGCCGATGTTCTCCGCGACACCGCGCATGGCATGCGCCGCTTCGCGCATGCCGTCGTAATCGGCGTTCGCGCTGGCCTGCTGCAACTGGATCATGCAGCGGCTGATGTCGCGCAGGCATTGCTCGACGAATTCGCGGATGAACTGCTCGCCAAGCCCCATGCCAGCCAGTTCCTCGAGCACGGACGCGGCGCCGTCGACCGCTTTTCCGTCGTCATCGAGCACGCCCGCCGCATCGCTGCTGCCGCCAATGCTGGCCGCAACCGGTGGCACAGCCTCCGAAGCGACGTTCGACAGGGTGTCGAGCAGTTTGGGCAGGGAAATCGGCTTGGTCATGTAGAGAAACGCGCCGGCACGTTTGGCCTCTTTCATCGACTCCACGGTCGCGTCTGCCGACAGAACGATGATCGGTGTGCGCGCAGATTGCCCAGCCTGCATCACCCGCGCCTGACGGATCACGTCGACGCCGCTCAACCCCGGCATGTGCAAATCCATGAAGACCAGGTCGGGCGCCGACTGCGACAGGATATCGAGCACGCGCTCTCCATCTTCGGCGAAGATCGTGGTGTGGCCCGCGCGCTCCAGCAACCGCTGCAATACGATCCGATTGGCGGGCTGATCGTCGGCGACCACGATCTTCATGCTGCGTACGCGCAGGCGATGACGCAGGAACGGGTCTTCAAAATCGATGACGTTCGCAGACCCGTCGCCGACCTGGCCGCCAGACTTCGCACCCTCAGCGACGGCGGCGCCTTTGGACGAGCTGCTGCGCTCAAGGCCTTGCAATGATTTTTCGGTCTCGCCTTTCGCCTGCGGGGCGCAGAACTTGAAGGGCAGCTCGACCCAGAAATGCGTACCGCCGCCGGGATTGGGCTCGACACCGATGGTGCCGCCCATCAGTTCGGTCAGACTCTTCGCGATGGTCGTGCCCAGACCGCTGCCGCCGAAACGCCGGTCGCGCCCGCTGTCGACCTGCTCGAACGGTTTGAAGATACGCACGCGCGCTTCTTCGGGAATGCCGATACCAGTGTCGCGCACGGAAATGAGCAGACATATCTTCTCGTTGTCGCGCGACAGTTCGCGCACCTGCAGCGTCACGCTGCCCTGCTGGGTGAACTTGACTGCGTTCTGCAGCAGATTGAGCAGAATCTGGGTCAGATGGTTGATGTCGCCATGCAGCTGCCCGGGCACGCGGATATCGGTATCCACATGCAGGTCGAGTCCCTTGGACTGCGCCTGCGGCATCAGCATCCTGTAAACGCGGGACAACAGTTCGGTAAGGTCGAAATCCTGATCGTGCCGGCGCATCTTGCCGGCCTCGATCGCCGAGATATCCAGCACTTCATCGATCAGCAACAGCAGCGTCTGCGCCGAAGTCTGGATCATGTCCGCGGACTCGCGCTGGTCCTTCTGCAATTTGCTGGCGGCCAACAACTCCGCCATCGCCAGAATGCCGTTCAGCGGCGTGCGTAATTCGTGGCTCATGTTCGCCAGGAAACGGCTCTTGGCCTCATTGGCCCTGCGCGCGTCGGCGATGGCTTTGGTCAACGCCTTGAGCAGAGACGCGAAATACAGCGGCACGGCGGCGGCGCCCGCCAGCAGCCCCCAGGACAGGTAAGGGCTGCGCTGCCAATACGGCGTGATCTGCATCATCACCAGGAACGACAGTGTCGACAGCGCGGTCGCGTAATAGAGGTAACGGTTGCCGAATCGCAGGCCGTTGCCGATGGTGACCCACAGGTAGACGCTGTACAGCGGCGAGGCGGTTTCGCCCTGCAGCGTCATCACCGCGCCGATGGCGGCATAGTCCGCGACCATGCCGATCCAGCGTCTGACATGCGAAATGCCGGGGTTGTGCAGGATCGATGCGAACAGCAGCAACGACAGCAGCAGTTCGCCGAGCAGGATCAACCAGACAGCGAACAGCTGGGGACTGCTGCTGTCGTCGCCGACGTGCCACCCGAGGTAGGCGCAGAACAGCGAGGTGATCGCGATCCGCACGAGCACCTGCTTGTGCTCGGTGTCCGCCCGGTTGGTCAGTCGGGCGCGGATCCACTCGACGGCGACGGGTAGCGGGATCACTCCAGGCCCGGGCGCTGCGAACTGGTGGAAAAGCGTTCGCAGATGTCCTCTAGTCTCGGGCGGTTCTGCACCAGGGCCTGGACGCACTGCGGGTCGAACAGCTTGCCGCTCTGTTCGATCAGGAAATCGAGGGCGTTGTCGAACGTCCATGGCGCTTTGTACGGGCGCGGCGAAATCAGGGCATCGAAGACGTCGGCGACAGCGACGATTCTCGCCTCGATCGGAATTTCCGCGCCGACGAGGCCATCGGGATAGCCGCTGCCGTCGTAGCGTTCGTGGTGGCGCAGCGCGATGGTCGCGCCGGCCTGGATGAAACGGTTCTGGCTGCCGCTCAGCAACTCGTGGCCGATCTTGGGATGCCGGCGCATGATCGCCAGCTGATGCTCGTCGAGCGGGCCGGGTTTCAGCAGCACGTCGTCGGGAATCGCGATCTTGCCCATGTCGTGCAGCGGCGCGGCCAGCTCGATCAGCCGTACCTCGTCCTCGGACATACCCAAGCCCTCGGCGATGAGGCCGGCGATGTGGGCCATACGTTCGAGGTAGGCACTGGTGCCGATGTCGCGGTACTCGATGGCCCGCGCCAGCCGCGACAGGGTTTCGCGTTCGCGCTCCTCGACCTCGTGCATGCTGGACAGCAGCCGCTGCTCCAGCGAGAGCGCGCGCTGTTTGATCGACTCGGACTGCTGGCGGAGTTGCAACAGGTTGCGGCAGCGGGCGCGGAGTTCGCGCGGCCGCACCGGTTTGACCAGGAAGTCGATCACGCCGGCGTCGAGGGCGGCCTGGCGGATCGGCTCGTCGCCGACCACCGTGACCAGCACGATCGGCACATCGCGGTTGCTCAGCGAGCGGCGGAAGCGGCGTGCGAACTCCAGACCGTCGATGGCGGGCATGCGGTAATCGAGCAGGAGCAGGTCCGGGCGGTTGTTTTCCGACCAGCGCAACGCTTCCTCCGAGTCGCCGAAGTCGAACACTTCCAACTCGGGACTGATGTCCTCAAGAATGTGCCGCAGCATCGTGCGTGCGGAGGTCTGGTCATCGACGATGACGATTTTCACGGAGTTGCCCCACATGCGAATACCGTGCGTCCTTGCTTGCGTGGTTGATCGATCAGCACTTGTCTGATCCGGAATTTATAGCAATTTCCGTGCCTTGTCTCGTGTGGCCGCATCTCGATCCCATTCTAGTCCAAGTGCGGCTCCGGCAGTCTCCGTGGTGCGATGGATGCGGGACTGGCCGGAGATTCGAGGCCGGGGCGCAGGCATGGCCCCGGCACCCCAGTAAAAGACGAAGGGCCGACCTCGCCCCCGCCCTGTCATATCTCACAGCCTGGTCTCATGGCCCAATGCTCAAAGTTCGGGACGCATGTACGGGAAGAGCAGGACGTCGCGAATCGAGGTCGAGCCGGTCAGCAGCATGACCAGACGATCGATGCCGACCCCCAGGCCACCGGTCGGCGGCAGACCGACTTCCAGCGCACGGATGTAGTCGGCGTCGTAGTGCATGGCCTCGTCGTCGCCGCCCGCCATCGCTTCGACCTGGGCCCGGAAACGCGCGGCCTGATCTTCGGAGTCGTTCAGCTCGGAGAAGCCGTTCGCGATTTCCTTGCCGCCGATGAACAACTCGAAGCGGTCGGTGATGCCCGGCTCGGTGTCCGATTCGCGGGCGAGCGGCGAAACCTCGACCGGGTAATGAGTGATGAAGGTCGGCTGGATCAGATCGGCCTCGACCGTTTTCTCGAAGATTTCCAGCAGCAGCTTGCCCCAGCCGTAGCCCGGCTTGACGTGGACCTTCAGTCTCACGCAGTGCTGCGCCAGTGCTTCGCGGTCGCGGCAATCGGCCGCCGTGATCTCCGGGTTGCGCTCGCGCACCGCATCCTCCAGCTTCCAGCGGCGGAACGGCGCGGCCAGACCGATCATGTTGCCGTCCCACTCGACCTCATCGATACCCAGCGTGTCGTGCGCGACATCGCGGATCATGCCCTCGGTCAGATCCATCACTTCGATGTACGTGGCGTAGGCCTCGTACAGTTCGAGCATGGTGAACTCGGGATTGTGGCGGGTGCTGACGCCCTCGTTGCGGAAGTTGCGGTTGATCTCGTACACGCGCTCGACCCCGCCGACGACCAGGCGCTTGAGGTACAGCTCCGGGGCCACGCGCAGGTAGAGTTCGAGATCGAGTGCGTTGTGGTGGGTGACGAACGGGCGCGCGGCGGCGCCGCCGGCGATGTAGTGCATCATCGGCGTTTCCACTTCCTGGAACCGCCGGTCGTCGAGCCAGCGCCGCAGCGCGGACACGATCAGCGAACGCTTGCGGAAGACCTCGCGCGCTTCTGGCGTGACGATCAGATCGACATAACGCTGGCGGTAACGCTGTTCGACGTCACTCAGGCCGTGCCACTTGTCCGGCAGCGGACGCAGCGACTTGGTGAGCAGACGCAGCGTTCCGGCCTTGATCGACAGCTCGCCGGTCTTGGTGCGCATCAGCGTGCCTTCCGCGCCAACGATGTCGCCGACGTCCCAGCCCTTGAACGCGTCGTAGGTCTCGCCCAGCGTGTTCGACTGCAGGAACAGTTGGATGCCGCCGGTCATGTCCTGGATCTGCGCGAACGCAGCCTTGCCCATCACTCGCTTGGCCATCAGCCGGCCAGCGACCGCAACGCACCGTCCTTCGGCCTCCAGCGCTTCGCCGGTCCACTGTTCGGCGTCTTCGTAGGTTTTCTGGAGATCCTGCGCGAAATGCTCGCGCTTGAAATCGTTCGGGTATGCGATGCCCTGCCCGCGCAGCGCAGCGAGTTTGCCGCGCCGCTCGGCGATCAGGGCGTTCTCGTCGTGCTGCAGGGTCTGGTCGTCGGTCATGGTGGTGTCTTCTCGGGAACTTGGAGGGTATTGCAGGAGCACGCAAGGGCTGTAGGAGGGGCTTCAGCCCCGGGCCCTTCCCCGGCGGCTATTGAAAAAAGCCGCGCTGGCGTCTGCCCGAAAGGTCGTAACGTCCGCGGGAAAGGCTCGCGGCTGAAGCCGCTCCTACGAAGTGCTCAAACGGCGTCGGAGCGTTTCGAGCCTGCTTCCAAGCCCGATTTGAGGCTGGCCTCGATGAATTCGTCGAGGTCGCCGTCCAATACTTTCTGGGTGTCGGTGCGTTCGATGCCGGTGCGCAGGTCTTTGATCCGCGACTGGTCCAGCACGTAGTTGCGGATCTGGCTGCCCCAGCCGATGTCTGACTTGGTGGCTTCCAGCGCATCGCGCTCGGCATTGCGCTTCTGGACTTCCAACTCATAGAGCTTGGCCTTCAGCATCTTCATCGCCATATCGCGGTTCTGATGCTGGCTGCGGCCGTTCTGACAGGCCGCCACGGTATTGGTCGGAATGTGGGTGATGCGCACCGCGGATTCGGTCTTGTTGACGTGCTGGCCGCCGGCGCCCGAGGAGCGATACACGTCGGTGCGCAGATCGGCCGGATTGATCTCGATGTCGATATCGTCTTCGACTTCCGGCGACACGAACACCGAGGTGAACGAGGTGTGGCGACGGTTGTCGGAATCGAACGGCGACTTGCGCACCAGTCGATGCACGCCGATCTCGGTCTTCAGCCAGCCGTAGGCGAAATCGCCCTCGACCTTGAAGGTCGCCGACTTGATCCCGGCCACATCGCCGGCGCTGGCTTCCATCAGTTCGGCCTTCCAGCCGCGCGCTTCGCACCAGCGCAGGTACATGCGCAGCAGCATTTCCGCCCAGTCCTGGGCTTCGGTGCCGCCGGCCCCGGCCTGGATATCGACGAACGCGTTGTTGGAGTCCATCTTGCCGGAGAACATGCGCTGGAATTCCAGCTGATCCACGCCCTTGGCATAACGCTCGACATCGGTCTGGATCGCCAGCGCGGTGTCGTCGTCCTCTTCCATTTCGACCAGTTCCAGCAGCTCTTCAGCGCCGGCAAGACCGTCTTTCAGGTCGCGGATGCCATTGACGGTCTTGTCGAGCAGCGAACGTTCGCGGCCCAGGGCCTGAGCGCGTTCGGAGTCGTTCCAGATGGCCGGATTTTCCAGTTCGCGATTGACTTCTTCCAGACGCTCGACTTTGGCGTCGTAGTCAAAGATACCCCCTCAGCGAATCGAGCCGACCACGAAGGTCGTCGATGCGCTGGCGGATCGGGTTGAGTTCGATCATGGCGTGATGTGCGGTCGCAACAAATGACCGGCGATTCTAGCAGGGCGCGGTCCGTTTCCGGGCAGCCGCGTCGTTGTGTGAGGGTGCGACTCATACCGCTCCGGCCCGGGCGCGCAGTGCTTCGCGATAGCGCCGGCTGCACGGCAGGGCCCCGCCATCGTGCAGATGCAGGCGGGCATCGCCGGTATCGAGCGGCTCGATCGAGGCGATCCTGCCCAGATTGACGATATAGCTGCGGTGGATACGGGCGAAGCGCCCGGGATCGAGCCGGGCTTCGATGCCGGCGATGGTGCTGCGCAGCGGGTAGTCGTGGCCGCGAACCCGCAGATTGACGTAGTTGCCCGAGGCCTGCAGCCATTCGATGTCGTGGGCGGCGATCAGGAACTCGCGGCCGAGCTTGCGGACCAGAAAGCGTTCTGGCCGATCCACCGGTTCGACCGGCTCGCCTTCGTCCGGGCGGTCCAGCAGGCTGGCTTCGCCCTGCAGCCGGCGGCGGATGAAGCGATAGACCTCGATCATCGCGACCATCATCGTGTAGCTGCGGACGTCCTTGAGATATTCGTAGAACAGTTCGGCCGGCCACGAACCGAAATCGTAGTCGATGCCCTGGCTGGCGTAGACCAGCTTCCGCAAGGCGACCATGCCCAGCACATGGATCAGCGAGAACGCGAGGCTGGCGACGATGTGCCACGGCAGGTGCCGGCGCCAGGTGTCCCAGTGCATCGGGAAGCGGCGGGTGAACCAGACCAGGCCAGGCACCAGCGCCAGCATCATCAGCCCGCTGGACCACTCCCATGTCGCCGGTTCCCAATCGGCGAAATTCAGCCCCACCCGGCGGATGTCCATCAGCACGGTGATGCTGTTGGCGACGCCGTTGATGAGGGTGAGCACGACCCAGAATCCGATCTCCAGCGGCCGCCGCCAGCGATGCGCAATGGCCGGCGCGGCGTTGCGCGATGCGTCGATGGCGTCGATGGCGGCGGAGGGTTCGGGTGTCATGCGTGGGCAGCTTACGCAACTGCGCGTTGGCCGAACACCGCACGATACCGTCTCGGTACCGCCGATGGTCATCGGCGAAGTGCGGCATCTGCGGCTGCTAGACTCGGTCACGGGCGTTTTCCCGATGCCCATGTCATCACCGGCCAAGGACAGGCAACCGTCGGGGTCGGCCGCCGCACGCCCACTCCCGTCCCGATGTCGACTCCCGCCTCAACGCCTCCCCGCATCGCCAGTCTCCGCACCCTCTGGCCATTCCTGCGCCGGCACGGCGGGCTGCTTGTTGCCTGGCTGTTGGCGCTGGGTTGTGCGAGCGCCGCGACGCTCGCTATGCCGATGGCGGTGAAGGTGATGCTGGATCAGGGCTTCGCGTCCACAGCCATGGTCGACCGCGCCTTCGGGCTGATGTTCGCCGCGATCCTCGCGTTCGCCGTGGCCGGGGCCGTGCAGTACTGGTTCGTCTCGCTGTTGGGCGAACGGGTGGTCGCCGACCTGCGGATGCGGCTGTACGGCCACCTGATAGGCCTCGATCTCGCTTTCCACGACCGCAACCGCAGCGGCGAACTGGTGTCGCGACTCGGCAGCGACGCGGAATTGCTGCGCAACGTGGTCGGCGTCACCCTGCCCTCGGCGATCGGCAGCGGTATCGCGATGATCGGCAGCCTGGCGATGCTGGTGGCCACCAGCCCGAAACTCGCCGCTTGGGCGCTGTTGGCGCTGCCGCTGACCGCACTGCCGGTGTTGATGAACGGTAAGCGCCTGGCCCACTTCGCGCGCACCGCGCAGGACCGGATCGGCGATGCCAACGCGCTGGCCGCCGAGGCGCTCGGTGCGATGGACACGGTGCGTGCCCATGCCCGCGAAACCCACGAACGCGGCCGCTTCGCATCGGCGCTGAAGTTGGCGATCGCCGCCGCGGATCGCCGCATCTCGATCCAGGCCGTCATCACCTTCGTCGCCATCGCGCTGGTCTTCAATATCCTGCTGCTGGTGCTGTGGCAGGGCGTGCGCGCGGTGCACGCCGGCGACATCAGTGTCGGCGATCTGGGGCAGTTCATGGCCTATGCGGCGATCTGCGCGACCGCCTTCGGCGACCTTGCCGAGATCTGGAACGACGTGCAGCGCGCCGTGGGCGGCATGGGCCGGATCGACGAACTGCTGTCCGAAGATGCGTCGATCCGCGCGCCGGCACATCCGTCACCGTTGCCGCGACCGCTGCGCGGCGAACTGCACTTCGAACAAGTCGGCTTCCATTACCCGCAGCGAACGGACGCGCCCGCACTGCGGGCGTTCGATCTGCGGATCCGGCCCGGCGAGACCGTGGCTCTGGTCGGGCCTTCCGGCGCCGGCAAAAGCACGGTGCTGTCGCTGCTGCTGCGTTTCCACGACCCGTCGCAGGGTCGGGTCTCGGTGGACGGCGTGGATCTGCGCACGCTCGATCCGCTCGCCTGGCGCGATGCGGTCGCGCTGGTGCCGCAGCAGCCGACGATCTTCGCCGCCAGCGTCGCCGAGAATCTGCGCTACGGCCGCCTGGACGCCAGCGAGGCTGAGCTTGCCGATGCGCTGCGAGCGGCGCATGCCGCGGATTTCGTCGCCGAGTTACCGCAGGGCATCGACACGGCGCTCGGCGAACGTGGCGCGAGGCTATCGGGTGGGCAGCGCCAGCGCATCGCCATCGCCCGCGCGCTGCTCAAAAATGCGCCGATCCTGCTTCTCGACGAAGCGACCAGCGCGCTAGACGCGCAGAGCGAGCACGCCATCCAGTTGGCGCTGGAAACGCTGATGCGCGGACGCACCACGCTGGTGATCGCGCACCGCCTCGCGACCGTGCAGAAGGCTGACCGGATCGTGGTGCTGGAGCGTGGCCGCATCGTCGCCGAGGGCACGCATGCGCAGTTGCTGGCGGAGGGCGGTCTTTACGCCGAACTGGCGAAGCTGCAACTGTTGAAATAGTCGGCAGCTCACAACTCCGCTACGTCGCCGGTGCGTCCTCATACTCGCGCATCTGTTCGCAGAAGCTCAGCCAGTCGGGGTCGCCGATGAAATGGCTGGCCAGCACGACCCCGCCGTCGTCGACGAACAGATAGAACGGCGCGGCCTGACGCGGATTGAGCTTGCGCCGCGTCGCGGCGTCGATGCGCATTGCGTGATCGAGCAGCGGCGTATCGCGCAGAAACTCGGCGACCTGTCGCCGGCTGCCGGTGCCGAACACCCACAGCGTCACACCGGCACGGGCAATGGATGCGTGCATCGTCGTCAACTCGGCGACCCGGGCGCGACAATCGCCGCAACCGGGTGTCAGGAACACGAACACCGCCGGCGACCCGCGCAGCGTGTCGGAAGCGACCGTGCGGCCATCGCTGGCGCGGCGCGCGGAAAACGCAGGCAACGGCATACCGGCCGGGATCGCCATCGGCAGGCGCTCGTATTCGCGGGCGCCGACGATCGCCGCGAGCCGCAGCGTCAGCAGGAAATTGAGCGCGACCGAGACCGTGAGCAGCAGCAGAACGACGAGGACGAACGCCGGGGCCATGGTTGATCAGCCCTCCGGCTTCGCGCGCAGCAGCCAGCCCAGATCACGCAGCCAGACCGATGCTAGCACCAGGATCGTCGCGATCCCGGCCAGCGTCAGCTGTTGGACCGGCGGCCATGCGCTGTCGCCTGTCGGCCAGATCATCGCGATGGCCGCCGCAGCGGTCAAGGCAAGATTGCGGACGAAATCGACGATGCCGATGCGATGGCCCGACGCGCCGAAACAACTGCAGACGATGGCGCGACCGCTGACCAATGCCGCACCGATCACGACAGTGAACAGCGACAACAGCATGAGTGCCGCGACGATGCCGATCCGCGCTGGCGCGCCGCCGACCAGCATCAGCAACGCGATCGTCCATTCCGCGGCGACGATCGCGAAGGCCACGGCCGCGTCGACGCGCGCCAGTGCGGGGAACGAGTCGGCCAGACTCACGCGGAACGCTGAGAAACCCGCGGTCTTGCCCCAGGCCGCGAACAGCAGCGCGATCAGCACGTACAACCTGCAGATCTCGATGAGCACTGTGGTGGTCGACAAGGTGCCTGCCATGGCTTCGCTCATGGCAGCGCCTCGACGGGCTCCCAGACGCCGGTCGGCGCATCTGGACGCCGGCGCCGACGGACTGCGCCCTCGCGCGTCGCGATCAGGACATCGCAGCCCGGATCTTCCAGCGAATCGCGCGATTCGGGGCCGACGTATCGGCTCAGTTCGCGGACCAGTGCCCAGGCTTCGAGTTCCAGCTCCGGATCGCGCGCGACCGGCAGGCCGAATCCGGCGAGCTCCTCGCCCGTCAACGCGTAAGTGTGCGAGTGGAAGCCATAGAGCAGCGTCTGCACGATCTGTGCGCGCTCCGCCTGCGGTCGCCCGCCCATGTGCAGCGACAGCAGTTCGCCGCCGATCTGTTCCAGCTCCAACGTGCAGCGATGAAACGAGGTCAACGTGGTCGGAAAAATATTGTCGCAGAGCAGCGTCAGCGCACGCGCCTTCGCCTCGCTTTCCTCCAGCCCGAACCAGTCGCGGCTCATGCGCCAGAACTGTCGGATGTCCTGCGCGGACAGCGCCGAAGACGACCCGCCGCCGCCGTTCTCTGCGGACAGATGCGGATCGATCGGCGAGAAGATCGCGAGTGGGCCAGTGATGATTTCGCGCGCCGCCAGCGCCATGACCGTGCCCGCGGATTCGCAGAAATGCGGCACGACGAAGGTCAGGTGATCGGTCGACTGGTGGAGCAGCAAGGCGATGCGTCGCGCGGCGTTGACCTCGCCGCCGCGACACTGGATCACGACATTCAGTCGTTCGCAGCGGCCGATCGCGCGCAGCGCGTCGTAAAGCGGCGGCAGCAGATCGATCTCGATTTTCGACGCCGCGAAGACCAGCACGCGCCCAAGGCCGCGCGCTTCCATCGCCGCGATCTGCGGAAAACAATCATGCGATGCAGTGTTCAAGCACTCATCCTCTTCCGTTCGCCCCCGCGATCAAACGATCGGCCAGCGCGTCGATCATGCGCAGCTCCGGCACCCGCTGCTCGACGAACAGGAACTGTCCGCCCGGATTGTTTTCGAGGAAGACATACTCCCCCGCTTCGTCGACGATCAGATCGATCGCCCCGTAATTCAGGCCATAGCTGTGGACGTAATCGAGACATCGTCGTTCGATCCCATCGGGCAGTTGCGTCGCTTCGTAGCGTACCGGCGCATCGTAATTGCGGAAATCGACCTGCGTGCGGACGTCGTCCTGCGAGTGGATCTTCGCGGCGAACATCCGCTCGCCGATGATCGTCGCGCGGATTTCGTGGCGCTTGGGCACGTACTGCTGGAAGAAGCACGGCAACTCGCCGACCGCGTCGAGCATGTCCTCGTGCCCGGCATCGATCCGCGTGGTCGCGATGCCGGCGGCGATGCGTTCGTCGTCGCCGACTTCATCGGCGGCCAGGAACGGCGATTCCATGGTCTTGAACACGATGTCGCCGCCGACCGCCTCGCGGAAGGCCAGCACCGCCGCTTTGCTGGAGGTGATCAACGACGGCGGAACCCGGAAGCCGAAGCGCGCCGCGCGCGCCAATTGTTCGCCCTTCCACTGCGAAGCGCGGATCGCGGATGGATGACTCATCCAGTAAGCGTCGATGCCGTGCAGCAGACCGGAGAGGATATGTCGGGTTTCGCCGATGGCGTAAGCCTTTTCCTGGGGCGACAGTTCGCTGGCGAATGCGAAGTCGGCGCTTTTCCTGACCCAGACCGCGCCGACATCGTCGACGGGCAGACGCGCGCCGGAGGGCACATGACTCAACTCGCCAGTCCAGCGTCCGTCGGTGAATGAGAGCGCAAGGTCATACTCCGCGGGAAAGGCATCCAGATCGAGCCGGAACGGCGCTTTGCCTTTTGCGGTCAGTCGTTCCGCAACGAGGTCGGCATGGATGTCCGCATGCCGGGTGACGATCAGGATGCGTTTGGACATGCGAACTGCCGTGGAGCGGAGGATCGATGCGCGGATGTCCGCCATCGTGAAAACGGCTGCAGCGGATTCCGGCGAGGGACCCGACTGCAGCCGCCAGCGGCGTTGCTCAGCAATACACGCCGTTATCGCTGCCGGTCCCGCGCCCATAGCGCAGGTTGCCCGGGAAGAGGTAGTCCGTGCAGCCGGCAACGGCCACACCATCCTGCGCCTTCCACTTGCCCTGCGGCTCGGCCTTGTCCTGCTTCGCCTCTTCTTTGGCGGCCAGCTTGAACGCGAACAGTTTCTGCTTGGTTTCCATCGGGTAGTTTCCTTTTCCGTTATGGGGATAACCGAGATCGCGCATGTCGCATCCAGCCCGACCGGTTCATATGCCGACAGGGTCGGCTTTCGGCGGTGCGCGGTTCGAGTCTATATCAGAATCGCAACCGCAAAACCGTACTCACGGCCCGGTCTATGCGGTCCAGAGGCTGATGCTCGCCGGGCCGTGAGCCGCGCTTTGATCGGGTTTCGGCGGCGCGCGTCCCGAGCGTCTCCCCACTACCGGACGTAGTACTACGGAATCCGCGCCTTGGGATGCGCGCCGGTCCGCGGCATCCCGTCTGGAGATGGCGGTCGATCGCGCATTGCAGGCAGGACAGCGCGTATCGCGTCCCGGATTCGTCCCTCCCGGCCCGCGATTCGTCCCCAAAGCCCCGCCAACAGGCACTTCGCACTGGTCTGCTCCATCCCTCTGCGGAGACTGGCGACTTTCCGAACGGAGACGCCGATGGAACGTCGATACGACCTGGACTGGGTGCGGGTAACCGCCTTCTTCCTGCTGGTGCTGTACCACGTGGGTATGTACTACGTGAGCTGGGACTGGCATGTGAAAAGCCCGTCTGCGGGCGAAACCCTCGAACCGCTGATGATGATGACTTCACCGTGGCGGCTGTCGCTGCTGTTTCTGGTGTCGGGCGTGGCCACCGCGTTCCTGTTCGGCAAACGGCCGGACGGTTTCATCAGGCAACGCAGCTGGCGACTCCTGCTGCCGCTGATCTTCGGGATGTTGGTGATCGTGACCCCGCAGGCGTACTACGAAGTGGTCGAGAAGCTGCCCGGCGGTTATCGCGACGGCTATCTGGCGTTCTGGGGCCGCTATCTGCAGGGCGACCCCACCTTCTGTCGCGAGGGCGACTGCCTGGATGTTCCGACCTGGAACCATCTGTGGTTCGTCGCGTACCTGTGGGTCTACACCGTGATCGCCTGGGTGTTGTTGCGCATCGCGCCGGGGGCCATGGATCGCGTCGGCGGCTGGCTGGAGCGCCTCCTGACAAGCGGTCGGCTGTCGGGCGTCGGCGTGCTGGTCTGGCCGGCACTGCTGCTGGCGATCGCGCGGGTCTTGCTGGTCGGTCGTTTCGAGTCGACCCATGCACTCGTCGACGACTGGTACAACCACGCGCAATACCTGCCGCTGTTCCTGCTCGGCGTGCTGGTCGCGACCCGCGACGGCGTCTGGGATGCGCTGCAGCGGATGCGTTGGCCCGCGTTGACCATCGCTGCGATCGGCTACGCCTTCATCGTCTGGTATTTCTACTTCAGCGGCTACAACGATGAGACCACGCCGCCGCCGGACGCGTTGCGCATGCTTCAACGCGTGGTCTGGGCCGTATTCCAGTGGACCGTCATCGCCGCGATCTTCGGCTTCGTCCGCGGCATCGCCTTCATCGATTCGCGCGCCCTGCGCTATCTGCGCGAAGCCGTGTTCCCGGTCTACATCCTTCACCAGACGATCATCGTGGTGTTGGCCCACAACGCGCAGCCGCTGGGCCTGCGCCCGATCATCGAAGGCCCGCTGCTGGTGCTGGCGACGTTCGCGATGAGCTTCGCCGGTTTCGAACTGGTGCGGCGGGTGCGCTGGCTGCGACCGCTGTTCGGGTTGAAGGCGAATCCGCATGCCCTCTGGAAACCTGCCGTTGCTCCTGATGGCGCAACGACAGGGTGATGGCTGACGCTCGTCACCCCGGCGAACGCCGGGGCCCAGTTTTCGCGAATGAGCATGAAGATTCGTAATGGAAGGCTGGGTCCCGGCGTTCGCCGGGATGACAGCTTGATGTGGCGCCGCAAGAAGGCCTCACGTTCGGCGTGGTGCAGTTCACCTCACCTCGAACTCACCCACGAACACCGTCTCGCTCTTGCCGCTGAGGCGCAGCGTCACGGTCTGGTCGTTCTGGCGCTTCGTGCCCCAGCCGGTGCTGAACATCATGCTCAAGGTGGTCGCGCCGGTGACGATCTGCTGGCGGTCGCCGAAGAAATTGGCTTCGACCTTGTACTTGCCGGGCTTGGCGTCCTTCAGCACGAATTCTTCCGGACCGTAACCGCCGGTGAAATCGTCGGACAGCAGCCCGCCCTGATAGGTGTTGCGGTTACCGTAATAACAGCGCTCGCCGTTGGGATCGGTCACCCACAGGTCCATGTCGCTGTTGTCGCTGTCCCAGGCCAACACCACTCGCAGGTCCAGCGGCATGTTGCGCAGCAGGCGGCGGTCGATGAACGCGGTGTCGAGCCGTTGTGGGCCGGTCGCGATGATGGCGTTGAGTTCGTTCAACGCGACCAGTTCAACTTCCGAGAAACGGCTGTCCCACGGCCGCGCCGCGACTTCGTACAAGCGCTCGATACCCTCCTGACGCTGCCCGGCCGCTGCCAGCGCCAAGCCCAGATCGCGATGGCTCTGCGGTTCTTCGTCGGCGAGGCGCAGCACTTCGCGGAACACTTCGACCGCGCGGGTGTAGTCCTTGGCCTGCATCAGCCGGTAGCCCAGCACGCGCAGCACGTGGCGGTTCTCCAGTTTGAGTTCGGCCAGATTCGACAGCACCCGCAACGCTTCGGCACGGCGACCTTTCTGCAACAGCAGATCCGCGACATCGAGATAGAACGCGGTGCTGTCGGCGTGGCTGTCGCGTTCGTCGAGATACAGCGGATAAAGGTCCTCGGCCTTCGCGCCGCGCAGGCGACGGGCATAGGGCGAATCCGGTGCCCAGGCCTGCAGTTGAATGGAGACGCCCTGTCCGGCGGCGGCATTCCCATCGATGCCTTCACGGCCGATTGACATCACCGGCGATGCATTCGCTGCTTCCGCACGTGGAATCCGCGATCCCGTCACTACGACCGAATCCAGCTCGCGTTCGGCCTCCCGCTGCCGGGCATCATCATCGACGCGACGCATCGCCTCCGCCACCGGTGAGGGCGCGGGCGGCGGCGGCGGTGCTTGCATCGCCACCGCACCGGCGGGCGCCTCATTCCGCGCCAGTCCTCCACGGCTCGAACGGGCCTTGTCGGCCTTCGGCGCGGGCGGCGCGGTTTTCGGAAAGTCGCGTCCCCACCAGGTGACGCGCTCGGCGAAACGGCTGGCGACGTCCTCCAGCCGCTGGCTGCGGGACTGTTCTTTTTCCTGCGTCTGCGTACGACGCAGCGCCGCGACCTGCTCGCTCAGCGCCGACGGTGCGGGAATGTCATAGCGCACATAGTCTTCAGGCGCTTCCAGCACCAGCAGTGACGTGCCCGGCGTGACGATGCCGAAACGCTGGCCGAGGCGCGCGATCTCGCCGCGATGACGCTCGGGTTCGGCCGCACGGGCAGCGACCTGCCAACTGGCCCACAGCGCACCGACCTGCGTACTCTGGGGCGTATCGGCGCCGATCGATTGTTCGAAGCTGCGGGTCTTGCCCGCTTCGCTCACGGTGACGCGCACGGTGGCGGTCGGCTCGGTCATACGGCCAGCCACGCGCAACAGCCCACCTTCGACATACCAGGTCTGCGGCTGCAGATCTTCGATGCCCTCGCCTTCCAGCGTCACGATGCGGGTGCCGGCACTCAGCAGCGCATCGGCGGCGGCATCCAGGCCAGCGCGGCCCTGCCACTGCACCAGACGGCCGCCGCGCGCTTCGGCCAGCGCCGACAGACGCGCGCCGTCCGCATTCGCAGCGGCTGAATTCAGCGCATACAGCGACTGTCCGTCGCGCAGTTTCGGAAACGCATGATCGCCGTAGTTCTGCAGACCGTCGCTGACCAGCAGGTATTCGCCGATGCCGGACATCGGCGTCCAATCGGCCAAGTCGCTGGCGCCGTCGTACACCGCAGTTTCCAGCAGTTTGCGCAGCGCGCTCCAATCGCCGCCGCGGACTTCGAAATTTCCAGCGTTTTCGCCTACATCGCGCAGCAGACGCAGCGCGACTTTGCCGTCGCCCATGGCCTTGAAATAGCGGTCCAGCAGCGCGAACTCGGTCTGCCGGTCGCGTTTGCGCGCCGAGCCCGACGCATCCCACAGCAGGCCGACGGATCCTGGCAATTTGCGCAGTGTCGTCATTCTCGCGGTCGCCGGCACCGGGATTTCGACCAGCGCGTAGCGGTCGTCGCCGTAGAACTGCAAATAACTCTGCGCGATGTTGTCGGCCGGGAAACGCAGCGACAGCCCGTTCGCGGGACGGAACGCTTTTCGCTCGACGGTCGCTGCATACCCGCGGCCGCTGCGCTCGAAACTCAGACCATCGAAAGCGCCCACCACCTGCGGCGGCTTGCGCAGTCCCTGGGCGCGCAGTTTCAGCGAAAACGTTTCCGCTCCACTCAGCAGATGCACCGGCACATCGAGGCGCCAGCCATCGGCGTCGCGGCGCATGGCTTCATCGATCACCAGCCGCACCTGGCGGGTGCCGCGGGCGGGAATCGGATACACGCGCAGCCTGAAGTGATTGCCGGCGGTCTGTTCGAGCACGCCCGGATCGACGTTGCGGCGTTCGATGCTTTCGAACACCTGCTGCGCTTTCTGCTTGGGTACCGGCACAGCGTCGCGCAGCGCACCACCGACATCCAGTGCGAACGCACTGACCTGCTGACCCGGCTGCAGCGGGAATTCCAGCGTGCCTTCCAGCAGCCGGTCGTTGGGGTTGTAGAGCGTGAGCAGCAGGGTCGTGCGGGCCAGACTGCCGTCGGTCTCGACCTGCATCGACGCGGCGCGCAGACCGACCGGGATCTCCGCGTCGCGGGACACGATCAGCGGCGGCGCGATGATCGCCGTTTCGGCGATCCGATCACGGTCGCTTGCGCGCTGCGCCTGTGCGGGGGTTACCGCCTGGCCGAGCAGCAGCCCGGTGACGAGAGTGATGATGGCGATGCTCGCGAAGCCTCGTTGCATGGTGGTTCCCCAGCGGATGATGACGACTGAACGGCCCGTCCAATGGAACGGGGTTGTGCCGCACGACAATCCTAACCGAGGCCGCCCAAGCGATGCCGTCGCGCCTTCGGGTCACATCGCGGATTCGCGATGCACGACCACCAATTGCACCGCATCGCCGCCGCGCCAGTCGTCGGGCTGCAGCCGGTAGGCGATGCGCGAACGCGGCGCCGGTGGTTCGCCGGTCCATCCACCGAAGTGGATGGCGCTGAGTGGCTTCGAGTTGAGACGCTTCCCTGCGACGCCCGGCCAGAGCAATTCGAGCTTCAGATGCTGTTCGCCGAGGATTTTCCAGCCGACGACCTCGAACACATCGTCGAACAGCGGCTCCGGAAAGCCCTGCCCCCACGGTCCACCGTCGCGCAAGGCGAGCGCGGTGTCGATGCCGCAGGCCTCCGGCGGCATCGCGCCATCGCTGAGGATCACATCCTGCAGCAGTTCCGGCGACAGCATCGCCGCCGCGCACTGCTCGAACGCGACCTGGAAGCGCGGCAGATCGCTCAGACCCAGGCTCAGGCCCGCGGCCATCGCATGCCCGCCGAATTTCTCGATCAAACCGGGATGTTTCGCATCGACTGCGGCCAAAGCATCGCGGATGTGGAAGCCGGGGATCGAGCGCGCCGAGCCGCGCAAACGGTCGCTGCCGGCATCGCTGGGCGCGAACGCGATCGCCGGACGATGCACGCGCTCCTTGATCTTGGACGCGACCAGACCGACGACGCCGGGGTGCCAGTCTTCGTGATACAGACACACCGTCGCGCGGCCGCTGTCGAGATCGAACGACTGCGCCGCGATCGCGGCCTCGGCGTCGCCGACCATCTGCTGTTGCACGCCGCGACGTTCGGCGTTGATACCGTCCAGGATTTCGGCAAGCTCGCGCGCCCGGCGCGGGTCGTCGCAGAGCAGGCATTCGATGCCGACGGCCATGTCTTCCAGACGACCGGCGGCGTTGATACGCGGTGCCATCGAAAAACCGATATCGCCGGTAGTCAGCGTCGCCGCCTGTTTGCGCGACACCTCGATCAGCGCGCGCAAACCGGCGCAGCCATGTCCGGCGCGTAGCCTGCGCAGCCCGGCCGCGACCAGCGTGCGGTTGTTGGCGTCAAGCTGGACCAGATCGGCGACCGTGCCGACTGCGACCAGATCGAGCAGGACCGTGAGATCCGGCACCTCGCCCGCAAAAGCCCCTTGTTCGCGCAGCCACCGGCGCAGCGCGAGCAGCACGTAGAACATCACGCCCACGCCGGCCAGCGCCTTGCTGGGGAAAGCATCGCCGTCGAGATTCGGATCGACGATCACATCCGCGACGGGCAGATGTTGGCCGGGAAGATGGTGGTCCGTCACCAGCACCTGCCACCCATGGGCTTTCGCCGCGGCGATGCCGGCATGACAGGCGATGCCGTGATCGACGGTCACCAGCAGATCCGGACGCATACCGCGCAGGTCTTCGACCAGCGCTGGCGACAGCCCGTAACCGTGGACCATGCGATTGGGCACCGCATACGACACGTGCTTCGCACCGAGCAGGCGCAGGCCGCGCACCGCGACCGCGCAGGCGGTGGCGCCGTCGCAGTCGAAATCGCCGACGATCACGATATGCCGGCCGGCATCCATCGCATCGGCCAACAGACGCGCCGCGGCATCGAGGCCGCCCATGGTGTCGGGCGGCAACAATTGGGTCAGGCGCGGCTGCGCCAGCGCATGCGTATGCGCGCCGCGCGCCGCGTACACGCGACGCAGCAGCGGCGATGTGTTCGCCGGCCATTCGCCCGGTGTTTCGATGCTCTGGGCAAACGTGCTTTCGACAATCGTGTCGCGACGGCGGATGGTGCGGGTCATGCGGCCGGCCCGCGGTCTTCCACAACCGGCGGCGACCAGGGCTTGCGCCAGAACCGCCAGCGCTGCGATTTCGTCAGCCGCAAACCGCTGCCGTCGGCGGCATCGATCCTCAAAGCTTCGAGCGCGCCGCTGCGCACGGCTTCGACCGCCGGCAGCAGCCAATCGCGCTGCAGTGCCGCGAAGTCGCGGCCATGGCGCAGGTCAACCAATGTGTCGGCAGCGAACGGCGCCGCCGCGAAATCCGCCGGCAGGGTCTGCGCTGCGCCGCCGGCCACGCGCACCAGCGCCTGCAGCAGATCGTCCTC
Organism: Lysobacteraceae bacterium; assembly: GCA_046598445.1. Taxonomy (GTDB): domain Bacteria; phylum Pseudomonadota; class Gammaproteobacteria; order Xanthomonadales; family Xanthomonadaceae; genus Lysobacter_I. Next base: position 24,814 of record JBKJHV010000006.1, on the reverse strand, counting down.
GCTGTGCACCTGTGCGACCGCTGTCGTCACCCGGTCCGGCAGCACGCCGCCGCCCCAGACCCACAGGGCATTGATCGACACCAGACCACGCTCGGCGCGCTGCGCGTTCCACGGATGATTGTGCAGCACGATCTGCACCTCATTGAGCAACGCGCGCCAGCGGCGGCTTTCGGGGCCGTCGGGCTGATGCTCGAACAGGTCTTCGCCCAGCGCCTCGTCCGGAGCGCTGAATTGCGGAAATTTCGCATCACGCAGCAGGCGCAGGTACCAGCGTGCCGGCGTGGGTGCATCCAGTGCGAAACCGCTGTCGCCGAATACCGGTTTCAGCGCCGGCAACAACGCATCGACATCCGCCTGCGACAGCGACAGCCGCTCGCCGATGCCCAGCAGGCGAGCGCCGTTGATATCGGGTCGTACGTGCGCGGGATCCGCGCGCAGCCAAGCCGCGCCTGCTGCGTCGCCGACATCGACCTGACGCGTCACCGCCGCCGGCGCCCAGCGCGCGGGAACCGAGGAAAAGTGTCGCGACAATTGCGCGTCGCGCCCCTCGGGGTGACGCGCGATGGAATCGGCGCGGCCGAACGTCTTCGCGAGTTCGGGCGAGAGCCGCTGCCGGCCGAAGTTCGACCAGGCTGGCAGCAGAAATACCGCGCGCGGCATCGCCGTCGGCGCCCGGTCAGCCTTCGTACGCGACCTTGATGAGTTCGAACTCGCGTCGGCCGGCAGGCGCGTCGATCTCGACCACATCGCCCTCGTGCTTGCCGATGAGCGCGCGCGCGATCGGCGATGAAATCGCGATCAGCCCGAGTTTGATGTCGGCTTCGAGGTCGCCGACGATCTGGTAGCGCTTCTCGTCTTCGGTTTCGACGTCGACCAGGGTCACGGTCGCGCCGAACACCACACGGCTGCCGGCGTTGAGCGTGGCGATGTCGATGACCTGCGCATGCGACAGCTCCGCTTCGAGCTGCTTGATCCGGCCTTCGATGAAGCCCTGCTGCTCGCGCGCGGCGTGGTACTCGGCGTTTTCCTTGAGGTCGCCGTGGGCGCGGGCCTCGGAAATGGCGTTGATGACCGCAGGACGCTGCACGCTCTTCAGCTGTTCCAGCTCGGCGCGCAGGCGCTGCGCGCCTTTCGTGGTGATCGGGGCGAGACTCATGACAGATCCAGTTCCTTGTGCAGTTCCTGCAGCGCCCAGACCGGGCCGCTGTCGCGGAAATCGAGAGAATGCAGCAAGGCTTTCGCGCCCGCAATCGTGGTCGAGTAGGTCACCCGGTGCTGCAGGGCCTCGCGTCGGATCGAGAAGGAGTCGGCGATGGCCTGTTTGCCTTCGGTGGTATTGACGATATAGGTGATTTCGCCGTTCTTGATCAGGTCGACGACGTGCGGGCGACCTTCAACAACCTTGTTGATCGTCTCGCACGCCACGTTCTGCGAGCGCAGCCACGCACCGGTGCCGCGGGTGGCGACCAGCGAGAAGCCGCGGCGGATCAAGTCTTCGGCCACCGCCAGCACGCGCTGTTTGTCGGGATCGCGCACAGAGATGAAGGCCTTGCCGACCGGCGGCGCCTTGATGCCGGCGGCTTCCTGCGCGCGCGCGAACGCCGCGCCGAAGTTGAGGCCCACGCCCATCACCTCGCCGGTGGAGCGCATTTCCGGGCCCAGGATCGGATCGACGTTCTGGAATTTCGCGAACGGGAAGATCGCTTCCTTCACCGAATAGTAATGCGGCACGATTTCCTTCAGCGCGCCCTGCTCGGCCAGTGTCTTGCCGGCCATGCAGCGCGCGGCGATCTTCGCCAGCGGCATACCGGTGGCCTTCGACACGAACGGCACGGTGCGCGAGGCGCGCGGATTCACTTCCAGCAAGAAGATGGTGTCGGTGCCGTCGGCCTCGGTCTGCACCGCGAACTGGGTGTTCATCAGCCCGATCACGTTCAGCGCCTTGGCCAGCGCCACCACCTGGTCGCGCAGTTTCGCCTGCGTTTCGGCGGACAGCGAATACGGCGGCAGCGAACACGACGAGTCGCCGGAATGCACGCCTGCTTCTTCGATGTGCTGCATCACGCCGCCGATCAGCACGTTGCCGTCCTTGTCGGCGATGACATCGACGTCGACCTCGACCGCGTGGTCGAGGAAGCGGTCCAGCAGCACCGGCGAATCGTTGGACACCTTCACAGCATCGCGGATGTAGCGCGACAGATCGGCGTCGGAATAGACCACTTCCATCGCGCGGCCGCCCAGCACATAGCTCGGGCGCACCACCAGCGGGTAGCCGATCTCGCGCGCCAGCGCCAGCGCTTCGTCGGCATTGCGTGCGGTGCGGTTGGCCGGCTGCAATAGACCGAGTTTTTCGACGAGCTTCTGGAAGCGTTCGCGATCTTCGGCCAGATCGATCGAATCGGGTGAGGTGCCGATCACCGGCACGCCGTTGGCTTCCAGCGCCTGCGCGAGTTTCAGCGGCGTCTGCCCGCCGTACTGCACGATCACGCCCTTCGGCTGCTCCAGCTCGACGATCTCCAGCACGTCTTCCAGGGTCAGCGATTCGAAATACAGGCGATCCGAGGTGTCGTAGTCGGTGGACACGGTTTCCGGATTGCAGTTGACCATGATGGTCTCGAAACCGTCTTCGCGCAGCGCCAGCGCCGCGTGGACGCAGCAGTAATCGAACTCGATGCCCTGCCCGATCCGGTTCGGGCCGCCGCCCAGCACGATGATCTTGTCGCGCGAACTCGGCGCGGCTTCGCACTCGTCCTCGTAGGTCGAATACAGATATGCCGTGTTGGTGGCGAATTCGGCCGCGCAGGAATCCACGCGTTTGTAGACCGGGCGCACGCCGAAGGCTTTTCGCAGCGCGCGCACCGCGGTTTCGTTGGTGCCGGCGAGCTGGGCCAGGCGGGCGTCGGAGAAGCCGCGGCGCTTCAGCGCACGCAGACGCTTGGCGTCCAGGCCTTCGAGACCGTCGGCGGCGACTTCGCGCTCGCAGGCGATCAGTTCTTCGATCTGATCGAGGAACCACGGGTCGACAAACGACAGCGCGTGCACGTCTTCCACCGACATGCCGGCGCGGAAGGCGTCGGCGAGATAGAACATGCGCTCCGGGCCGGCTTCCTTCACTTCGCGACGCAGACGGGCCATGCCTTCATCGGTGCTCAGGTCGAGATCGGTCGGATCAAGGCCGGTCTTGCCGGTTTCCAGGCCGCGCAGCGCCTTCTGCAGCGATTCCTGGAAGCTGCGGCCGATCGCCATCACTTCGCCCACGGACTTCATCTGCGTGGTCAGGCGCGCGTCGGCGGCCGGGAATTTCTCGAACGCAAAACGCGGAATCTTGGTGACGACGTAATCGATGCTCGGCTCGAACGACGCCGGGGTCAGTCCGCCGGTGATCTCGTTCTTCAATTCGTCGAGGGTGTAGCCGATGGCGAGCTTGGCCGCGACCTTGGCGATCGGGAAGCCGGTGGCCTTGGAGGCCAGCGCCGACGAACGCGAGACGCGCGGATTCATCTCGATCACCACGACGCGGCCGTCCTGGGCGTTGATGCCGAACTGCACGTTCGAGCCGCCGGTATCGACGCCGATCTTGCGCAGTACCGCGATGCTGGCATCGCGCAGGCGCTGGTATTCCTTGTCGGTGAGCGTCTGCGCCGGCGCGACGGTGATGCTGTCGCCGGTGTGCACGCCCATCGGGTCGAAGTTCTCGATCGAACAGACGATGATGCAGTTGTCCGCGGTGTCGCGCACGACTTCCATCTCGAATTCCTTCCAACCCAGCACCGATTCCTCGACCAGCACTTCGGTGGTCGGCGACAGATCGAGACCGCGGTTGACGATGTCGATCAATTCCTCGCGGTTGTAGGCGATGCCGCCGCCGCTGCCGCCGAGGGTGAAACTGGGGCGGATGATCGTGGGATAGCCGACGCGCGACTGGATATCCAGCGCCTGTTCGAGCGTGCGCGCGATTTCGGCCTTCGGGCACTCCAGGCCGATCTCCTTCATCGCGATCCGGAACAGCTCGCGATCCTCGGCCATGCGGATCGCGTCGCGCTTGGCGCCGATCAGCTCGACGCCGTATTTTTCCAGCACACCGTTGTCGGCAAGGTCCAGCGCACAGTTCAGCGCGGTCTGCCCGCCCATCGTCGGCAGCAGCGCGTCGGGTTTTTCCTTGGCGATGATCTTCTCGACCGTGCGCCAGTTGATCGGCTCGATGTACACCGCGTCGGCCATCCCTGGGTCGGTCATGATCGTCGCGGGATTGCTGTTGACCAGCACCACGCGGTAACCCTCGTCGCGCAGCGCCTTGCAGGCCTGGGCGCCGGAGTAATCGAATTCGCAGGCTTGGCCGATCACGATCGGGCCGGCGCCGATGATCAGGACGGTCTGGATGTCGGTGCGCTTGGGCATTTCTTCACTCTGTTGGCTGGGTTTGAACGGACGCGGGCGGGACAGATGGACAGCTTATTGCTCGAACAGCGCCGAGGTCGGGACTTTGCAGGTCGACATCGCCTTCAGCATGACCTGCAGGGTGATGGTAGAACCGAGTTGTTCGCCGGCGGATTCGTTTTCGCTGGCCGATTTTCCGGGGCTGATCGCATCGCCCAGCCCGGAGAGCTTGCGCAACTCGGCGTGATTCGGATCGCCGAAAAAGCTCATGAACGAACTCATCTGCTCCGGCGTGGCATCTTTCAGCAACACTTCGGGCTTCGCTTCCACTCCGCTGCGCTCGCTGTCCGCACCCGCCATGACCAATTTGCCGAACAGTTCGGCTGCGCCCTGCTCCAGCAGCGCGATCTCGGATGCTGCGCGCGAAGGATTGGCGGCCAGATACGCTTCGACCTGCGCCTGTTTGTAGCGGCGATAGCCAGCCGTCGACAGTTCGTCGCGCAGACAAGCCAATTGTCCGGGCGTGACCGCGTCGGGCTTTTCCTGCATCGGCCAGTTCGGGTCGTCCTTCGCGAGCATCTCGAAGATCGCGCCGAAGGGCAGCATTCGCACCTGCAGATCGGTCATGCGCTGCACATCCGACTGCGAAGGCGGCGCAGCGTCCTGCGCGGCATGCGCGCTGAAGACCCCGCACAATCCGAACAGCACTGCGGGGACGAGGCCGCTGCGGCGGCGCGACTGGACCTGTCTCATCGTTCGGATTCCTGTTGAATGGGCGGTTGTTGATGAATATGCGGACGCTGATGAATATCGGGTCATGGCTGGATTCAGTACGCTCGTTCCTGCCAGCGCGCGGGCGACAGCCAGGTGATGCGGTCCGGGTCGGAGGCTTCGATCCCGCCTGCCTTCACTGCCGCCAGCACCGCAGCCTGCATCGCGCTCCAGCTTTCGGCACCATCGCCGATGCGGGCGCCGAGCCGGTTGTTGTGCGCGTCCATCGCGCGTGCGGCATCGCCGCGTCCGCCGTTCTCCATCACCGCGGTGACCCATTCCACCCAGCGTGGCGAGCCGGTATAGGCCACGGTCGCGCTGGCGAGGCTGTGGCGGTAGGCGTCCGACGGACCGTGGCGACCGCCGGGAAGATCGACCGACAGCCACTGCGCGTAGGTGGTGGCCAGAACGAAGGCCGGATACGCGCCGATCAATGCTGCAACGGCCAGCGGCCAGCGCAGGCGCTTCAGCAGCCCGCGAGGCGCTGCGATCTTCACAGCTTGTCCAACGTCACGCCGCACTCCTTTTGGGCGCGCGCCTGCAGAATCTTCTCCATGCCGGGCGGAAATTCCACGTCCGGAAAGCCTTTCTTCATCACGCTCGCGGCCGGACTCTCAATGAATGCGGCGATATCCGCCTTTTCGGCGTCGTTCATGGCGCCGAAAATTCCAGCCATGTCGGGCTCAGGCTCGCCTTTGATCTTGAACAGCACGGCCTTGCGCATTCCGTCGATGAACTGCCTGCCGCCCGGGGTGATGGAAAAGGCTTTCCAGCCTGCCAGCACCTCGGTGTCGCCGAAGAGTTCGATGAACGCGTCGTCGAACAGCCCGTAGAACGCGGGCGACGCCATGACCAGCAGGCATTCGCGCTGCGTCGGCGTCATCGTCTGGTATTGGGGCTGTTCCTTGAACGCTTCTTCGATGATCGTCGGGATCGCCACATCGAAACCGAACAGCGCCTGCGCCTCGCGCGCCTGCTCGACGGTCAATCTGGCCGGCGCGGCAGTAATCGCGGACTCGGCGAAAGCCGGCGTCGCAAAGCACAACGCGACCGCAAGCGCAGCGATCCTGGCGGCAAGAACAGCCCGGACCATCACGCAGCGCGCTCCATCATCGCCACGAACCGGTCGAACAACGGCGCGACATCGTGCGGGCCGGGACTGGCTTCGGGATGACCCTGGAAGCTGAAGGCCGGCGCATCGCTCAGCGCGATGCCCTGGTTGCTGCCGTCGAACAGCGAGCGATGGGTCACGCGCACGTTCGCCGGCAACGTGGCTTCGTCGATGGCGAAACCGTGATTCTGCGAGGTGATCATCACCCGCCCGCTGTCGATATCGATCACCGGATGATTCGCGCCGTGGTGGCCGAACTTCATCTTCAGCGTCTGCGCGCCGGAAGCCAAACCCAGCAACTGGTGGCCGAGGCAGATGCCGAAGGTCGGGATTTTGCGCGCGATGAACTCGCGGATCGCGGCGATGGCGTAGTCGCAGGGCGCCGGATCGCCGGGACCGTTGGACAGGAACACGCCGTCCGGATTCAGCGCGAGCACGTCGGCGGCGGAAGTCTGCGCCGGCACCACGGTCACATCGCAGCCGCGTTCGGCGAGCATGCGCAGAATATTGAGCTTCACGCCGAAATCGTAGGCCACGACCTTGAACCTGGGCTCAGCGGCCACGAAGGCGTTGCGGTCGAGATCGAGCTGGCCTTCGGTCCATGGATAGCGTTTGTCGGTGCTGACCACTTTGGCCAGATCCATGCCCTTGAGGCCGGGGAACTTGCGCGCGGCTTCCAGCGCCTTGTCGACATCGACATTGCCTGCCATCAGCGCGCCGTTCTGCGCGCCGCGATCGCGGAGCAGGCGGGTGAGCTTGCGGGTGTCGATTTCGGAAATCGCGACGATGCCGCGGGCTTTCAGCCATTCGGGCAATGCGATCTGGTTGCGCCAGTTGCTGGGGCGTCGCGGCACGTTGCGGACGATCAGGCCGGAAGCCCAGACCTGCCAGGCTTCGTCGTCGAGCGCGGTGCAGCCGGTATTGCCGATATGCGGATAAGTCAGCGTCACCAGCTGACGGGCGTAGGACGGGTCGGTCAGGATTTCCTGGTAACCGGTCATCGCGGTGTTGAACACCACCTCGCCCACGGACAGGCCGGGCGCGCCTACGGATTCGCCCTCGAATACGGTGCCGTCTTCGAGGACAAGGATTGCGGTATCGCTCACTGGAGTTCGCCTCGTTTTGCCGGCGGCAGGTTGCACGAAGCCTCGGACACGGTGCGGAACCGGTCCGGGGCAAGGGGTAGTCAGGCGAGCGGGAATTGTACCGGCGAGCCCCCGCCTCCGCCAGCGAAATTTTCGCCGCCCCGGAGCCGCCGCCCTCAAAAGAAAGACCCCGGCCGAAGCCGGGGTCCCGGTGGAACATAGCGCGGAACCGACACTGAAACAGCCCGCGAACGGACGGTTACGGCGTCGCGTTCAGCGTGGTCAGCGCGTTGATGATGCCGGTGCCGAGCGGGCCCGGCGCCGGCACTGCGCCGAACGGTTTGATATTGGCCTTGATGATGGCCTCGGCCTGCGCCGGCGTACGGTCGACGCTGGGCTTGGAGTGCATCAGCGCAACCAGACCGGCCACGTGCGGCGACGACATCGACGTGCCGCTGTAATACACATAGTTATCCGCGGCCGGCACCGTAGTTCCGGCGTTCAGCGTGGACGCGATGCTGACGCCCGGGGCGGAGACATCGACGAGCGTGCCATAGTTCGAGAAGCTCGCTTTTTTCGCAGTCGAATCGGTCGCACCGACTACGATCAGGCCGTTCGTGGTGCCGCCCCCGGGGCCGGGGCAGCTCGCAGGCGTGAAACCGGAGGCATTGGCGTTGCTGTTGCCGGCCGCCACCACCACCGTGGTCCCGCGGCTGATCGCGCCATTGATCGCGACATTCATCGCCGAACCCGCCGCACAGGCACCGCCGCCGCCCAGGCTCATGTTGATGACCTGTGCCTGGTTGACGCCGACGGCCGGCACACCAGCGACCGCGCCGCCCGACGACCAGGTGATCGCATCGGCAATGTCGGCCAACGTACCGCCGCAACGGCCCAGCACACGCACCGCCAGCACCCTGGAATTGAACGCCATGCCGGCGACGCCGGTCGCGTTGTTGGTCACCGCCGCCACCGTGCCGGCCACATGCGTACCGTGCCAGCTGGAGTTGGTGGCCGGGGAGCCGGCATAGCACTGGCCCGCCGCGGCCCAATCGCCCGGATCCAGCGCACTGGCGTCACGGCCGTTGCCGTCGTTTGCAGTGGCGACGTTGGTGATGAAGTCGTAGCCGTTGATGATGTTGGCGTTGAGATCGACGTGCGGGCGGTAGCCTGTGTCGAGCACGGCCACGATCTTGCCCGCGCCGAAAAAGCCCAGATTCCAGGCCTGGTCGGCATTGCTGCCGCCGACGCCGCTCTGGAAGCCGTACTGCAGGTTGAAGAAGGTGTCGTTCGGGGTGAGGGACGGATACAGACGGATATTCGGTTCGATATATTCGACGTCGGGATTGACCGCGATCTGGCGCATCAGGGTCTCGGCATCGACGCGATCCAATGACCGGTCAGCGACCACGAGTTCTGAACCGATGCCGAGCGTGCGCTCGCGCTTGAGCGTGAGCGGCTTGGTGCGGCCGAACGCATTGGCGGCGGCCTGGTTGAGCGCACGCTGCTGGTTGAGGGCGCTGGCCTTGCTGGCGCTGCCCTTGCGGTAGGTGACGATGAAACCGTCGACCGCTTCGTTGTTGCTCAAACCACTGACGTTCACGCGATCGGCCGCGATTGCGGTACCGGACAAGACCAGCGTGGACAATGCGACGACGAGCGCCCGACGGCGCAGATACGAGTTCTTGGACGACATTCTGAAATCTCCATATTTCATTCGATTGGATGCCGCTTTGCGGCATGACTGTTCCCCAGCCTCGAATACAACAGCCCTCGACTACAGCAACGACCTTGACGACTTCCTGCATCCCAGGCCGGGCAACGCGATGGGCATGTCATATGCCCGCGCCGACCATGCGCCGGCGACTGCGGCACTGTCAAGTGCACTCACCCCCTGTCAGATCTGAGGTGTAGACACGATGCAATCCCCCATGCAGACGGCACTCAGAGCAGATCGCGGAGACGATAACTGCCCGGTGGACGAGCGACGATCCGTGCGGCGGCGTGCAGCGCGCCGCGGGCGAAGATGTCGCGGTTGGTGGCGCGATGGATCAGCTCGATCCGCTCGCCGGGCCCGGCGAACTGGACCAGGTGCTCGCCGACGATGTCGCCGGCGCGCAGGCTTGCATAGTGCGGGGCTGCACCACCGCGTTCGGCGGCTGCGCCGAGCGCGAGCGCGGTGCCTGACGGCGCGTCCAGCTTGCGGGTGTGATGGGCCTCGACGATGTCGCAATCCCAGCCGGACAGTGCGGCCGCGGCGCGCTCGACCAGTTCGTCCAGGATCGCCACGCCAAGACTGAAGTTGGCCGACCACAGCACCGGAATCTGTTGCGCCGCGACCAGCAAATCCGTGCGCTGCTGCGGCGCGAGCCCGGTGGTGCCGGACACGAAGGCCGCGCCGCGACGGATGCAGAGCGCCAACAGCGGGTCGAAAGCCATCGGGAGGCTGAAATCCACCGCGACATCGAACGCCGGCACCTGTGCGAGATCGACGACCGGATGGAATGGCGTGCCCAATAACCCGGCATCGGCGGCAGGCGGCGCCACCGCTGCGACCACGCGCAGGTCGGCGCGCTCGGCCACCAGCCGCAACAGGGTCTGGCCCATACGCCCGCTGGCGCCGTGGATCAAGAGTCGATGTGGGATTTGATGAGGGGCTTGATGAAGTTCAGACATCCACCCAGCGTAACCGCCAGCCTGCCCGCGCTCAACCGTCGCTCGACCTCAGTTCGCCGTTACTCCGCTGCATTCGATCACACGGCCGTTGCCGCTGGCATCGATTTCGCGACAGGCCTGCGTCAACGTTTCCGCGGCCAGTCCCGGACCGAAACCGATGCGGAAATGCACTTCGCCCGCGGGCGTGCGCGAGGAATGGATCGAGGACAGGCTGATGCCGTGGCGCTCGAACACGTCCAGCAGCGTGCGCAGCGAACCGGCGCGATCTTCGGGCAGATATACGCTCATCGATGGACTTTCGACCAGGTCGGCGAGCAGATAACCGACACGCTCGAAGGTGTAATTGCCGTTGGCGAGCGTGCTCGTATCGAACAGATCGCGGTTCTGCTGCAGGAAACGCTCGCGGAAGGCGCGGCGAGCGCCTTCGTCGCCCCGCCCGACCAGATCGCGCAGCGCGCGCAGCTCGCCGAGCAGGCGATCCAGCATCTCCAGCGCATGCGGATTGCCGAACTGGATGTCCTCGTAGATCTGCGGATTCAGCGAAAGGATGCGGGTCATCACCGCCACGTCCAGCTCGAACGAGGCGGAACGCAGCGGCAGCAGCGCAGCCGGCGGACCCAGCACCGGAGCGTAGCCGCGCAGCACGCCTGCTTGCGCCAGATGCGTGGCATGCACCATCGCCTGCACCAGCGCCATCGCCCGGTCGTGATGCTCCGGCGACACCCGCACGCACTCGGCCTGCAGTGCGTCGAGCAACTGCGCAAGCCACGGCCGCCAGGTGTCCAGCCGGGCTTCGCAGATCGCCAGCACCCTGCCCTTCAGCGTCGGCGCCTTGGGCGGTGCAGTCATCGGATGCAGACCGACGACTTCAGCCTGCGAGCGCAGCATCGCCGCGATCGGCGCCTGCTTGATCGAGGTGATGTCCAGCCACAGCCGCCCGCGCTCGCGCCCCGCCGAACGCGCGGTCCAGTCGTCGATGGTGGCTTCGGTAATGCGGATGGGCGCGGCGAACAGCAGCACGTCGGCATCGTCCAGTAGACGTTCGACAGCGTCGGAAGTGGCTTCGGCGGGGTCGTGACCGAGCACCCGCAGCCCCATCCTCGCCTCGAAAAAAAGCCGCAGCCAGCGGCCGTAAGCGCCTGCGCTGCCGACAATGCCGACGATGGGCTGTGGGTGCATCGAACGTGATCCGAACCGGGGAGCCTTCATTCTGAAGGCAACGGCATTTCCGGCAAAGTCGTTATGCTTGTCCAATAAAATCGATACTTTCATCACATATTGATCTCACGGGTTTCACGCACATGCTGTCGCTGTCGTTTCGGAGTAGGCTCCCGAGCATTGATTGGTTTCAGCGTCTGGGCGGGGGGGCCTCATGACCGCAGAATTGACCGCACGTCGTTTCACAGCTCCGCTGCCCACCGACATTCCGCGCGATTGGTTGCCGGCGTCGCTGGCCGTGGCCGCAGCACTCGATACCTACAGCGTTCTGGTCCCGGCGAACGAAGGGTTTTACATGCGCACGATCAACGCCAGCCTGCCGCTGATCGCCGATCCGGCGTTGCGCAAGGCTGCGATTGCTTTCATCCATCAGGAAGCCGAGCACGGTGTCGCCCATAAACGCCACTGGCTCATCCTCGATCAGCAGGGCTACCGGTTCCGCGGTTTCGAGCGCATGGTCGAGCGTTTGACCTTCCGCACGGTCGAGCGCATCGCACCGCTGTCGATACGCCTGTCGATGGTGAGTTGCGTCGAGCACATCAATGCGTACATGGGCCATGAATTCCTGTCGCAGCAGATTCTCGCCGACGCGCATCCAGAGGTGCGCGCGCTGCTGGAATGGCATTTCGCCGAAGAGATCGAGCACAAAGCGGTGTCGTTCGATGTCCTGCAAGCGGTCGCGCCGAGCTACATCATCCGGGTGCTTGGCCTGATGCTGACGGCACCGCTGTTCTACGCGGTGATAACGCTGGGGATGCTGCGGTTCCTTGCCCAGAACAAGCAGCTGTGGCGGGTATCGACCTGGGGCCAACTGCTGCATCACTTGGGCGGCGGCCACCACATGTTGAGCCGCACCCTGAAACACCTGTGGGCCTATGCGCGGCCTTCGTTCCTTCCGTCGCAGATCGACGACGCGACCCTGGCGCAGACGGTGATCGAACGCTATTCCTCAGCCGAAGCCGGTTGGCTGAAGCCGGCCAATCGAGGCAAGCCGTCGACACAGGTACCGATGGCCGCGTGATCCGCGGGCCATCGGTATCAAAACCTGGTCGACATCAAGGCTTGGCGGATTCGCCCGAAAGATAGACGATCTGGGTGCGGAGGTTGGTCAGCGCCTTCCGCATCAGCTGCTGGTAACCGGTGTTGTACTCGGCCGAGCACACCGGCCCCGGCGTACGGTCGTCCAACACCCGCTTCACGACGATGCGATTGCCTTCGCGGCGATGGGTCGCGGTGTAATTCACCGGGCCCTCGCTGAATGAAGCATCCGGCGGTATCGCGACGATACGCAGAGCATCGGCGAACTCGTAAACGTATTCTTCTTCCGATCGGATCCCGCCGCAGGCGCTTTCGCCGGCCTGCTGGCCAGGGTCGGGCTGCTGGGCGGAGACGATGCTGCTGATCGATGCGAAACCCAGAAACCAGGGCGACACACTGAAGCCGCCGGGCACCGGGATCAGCGTCTCGACGTCATAGCTGGCCTGGACCTCGAAATGTTCTTCCAGCGGCTTCGGATCGTCGAAGCGGATCGTGCCGCTCGCCAACATTCCGCTCGAACGGAAGTGGTTCTTGACCAGTTCGTCGCGGGCGCTGTCGTCGATGTCGCGGAACTGCTCCCGCGCCGCGACCGCAAGGCGCCCGTTGAGGGCAAGATCGGCCGTGCCCTTGACCGAACCGTCCGCAGAGATTTTCAGCACGGCTTTCATGCGCTGCCAATCGTTCGCCCGTCGCGGCGCCGGGGTCATGGCATCGTCGCGATAACCGTCGACCAGCAGCACGCGCTTGCCGGCGACATTCTCGGGCAGACTGCCGAACGGCACCACGGCTGCGGTGGAATCCAGATACAGGTCCATCGTCGGCACGTAGGTGATGACGTGATTCACCATCGAAGCGACCGGAATCTTCGGCAGCGAATAGGTTTGGCCGGCGTTCACGAGCGCCTGGGTGCTGTCGATGCCTTTCGCCTTCAGCAGCGCCTGCAGCAGGGTCGCGTGGTCCTTGCAGTCGCCCATCTTATTGTCGAGCACCGCATCGAGGTCGCGCGGCACCACGGCGCCCAGCCCGATGCAGTTGCCGGCATAGGAAATCTGCCGCGACACCCATTCGTACAAACGCTTCGCGATCTCGCGCGGCTCCTTGGCGTCGCCGGCGACTTCATCCGCCAGTTTGGCGATGCGCGGCGTGACCGCCGCTTTCGCTTTGGCCCGCGTGCCGTAGGCTTCGGAAATCTGCGCATAGCTCGCGAAGGTCGACAACGCATAGCCGGGATAACGCTCCACGTCGAAAGTGGAATCGCGCATCGTCTCCGGCTCGACCGGCTCGCGGTTCTGCCACTGCCATTCGATCGTGCGGCGCCCGTTCTCGGTGCGATTGCGCACTTCCTTGAGCTGCCAGGCAACGTGCTTGAGCGGCAACGACTCCGGCGCATCGACCGAGATCACCACATCGCCGTAATAGCGCGCCGGGCTGAAGCTGTCGATGATCGAGAACTGGCCCGGGAACATCGGTTCCTTGGCGGTGAGCCGGTACGACAGCACCGTGGTGTCGCCGACCGCCAGCTCGGGGAACACCACCGTCAGCGTGGTGCGGTCCGAATAGATCGGCGAGTCGCCGTTCTGGCCGCTGTTGCTGCTGATCTGGAAATTGCCGGCGGGGACTTCGATCTTGCGTCCGTCGGGCTTGAGCGTGTAGGCCGAAACGATGTCGGCCTTCTGGATGCTGGTGCTGTAGCCGATCGAACGGTCCTTGGCGGCGCCGACGCCGACTTCCTTCAGTACTTTGATCGCGGTCTCGACTGTCTCGGTGTAGCTGCCGTCGGCGTTCACCGTGTAGCGATGGTGTTCGCGTTCGATCCGCAGCGGCTGTTCGTCGGGTTTCGCGGCGGCGGCGGTTCCCGCACCGAGCGCGGCAGCGGCAACGAACAGCATGGACGTGACATAGGATCTGATCGGCATGGGCTCCCCCCGGTGATGTTCGATGGCGTCAGTGTCTTGGCTCAATGTGAAGCCGGCGCGAAGTCGGCACCGGCGACGGCTCGCCTCAAACAGCCTGCTAGAAACAGCCTGCTAGAAACAGTTTGCTAGAAACAGCCTGCTAGGAGGTCATCCGCTCCCAGAAGCTCTTGACCCCATCGATGAAGGTGCTGGAGCGGGGCGAATGACGGCGCGCGCCCTCGCCCAGGAAGGTTTCTTCGAACTGTTTCAAGAGGTCGCGCTGCTGCGCGGTCAGGTTGACCGGGGTTTCGACCACGACTCGACAGTAGAGATCGCCCGGGCCGCGGCTGCGCACCGATTTCACGCCCTTCTCGCGCAGCCGGAAGACTTTGCCGGTCTGGGTTTCGGTCGGTACCTTGATCTCGGCTTCGCCGCCCAGCGTGGGCACGCGGATGGTGTCGCCCAGCGCCGCCTGCGAGAAACGGATCGGCACTTCGCAGTGCAGGTCGTCGCCGTCGCGCTGGAAAATGGCGTGATCGCGGACGCGAATTTCCACGTACAGATCGCCGGCAGGCGCGCCGGCCGGGCCGGCCTCGCCCTCGCCCGACAGGCGGATGCGATCGCCGTTATCCACGCCGGCCGGGATCTTCACCGACAGCACTTTCTCTTCTTCCACCCGACCCGCGCCATGGCAGGCCTTGCATGGGTTGGCGATGCGCTTGCCGGTGCCGCCGCAGTGCGGGCACGGCTGCTGCATCGAGAAGATGCCGCGCTGGAAACGCACCTGGCCGCGGCCCTGGCAGGTACCGCAGGTGTCCACCTTGCCGTCTTCCGAGCCCTTGCCCTTGCAGGGCTTGCACTCGGCCATCGTCGGGATTTCGATCTGTTTGTCGACGCCTGCGACGGCGTCTTCGAGATCGAGTTCGATCACATAGCCGACGTCGGCGCCGCGGCGCGGGCCGCGTGCGCCGCCGCCTCCACCGAAGATATTGCCGAAAATATCCCCGAAAATATCGTTGATGTCGGCATGGCCCTGACCGCCGCCGCCGCCCGTGCCGTGCTCGAACGCGGCGTGGCCGTGTGAGTCGTAGGCGCGACGCTTGTTGGCGTCGGACAGCATTTCATAGGCTTCCTTCGCTTCCTTGAAGGCGGCTTCGGCGCCGGCGTCGTCCGGATTGCGGTCCGGGTGAAGTTTCATCGCCAAGCGGCGATAGGCTTTTTTCAGCTCTTCTTCGCTGGCGTTGCGGGCCACGCCCAGAACTTCGTAATAGTCGCGCTTGCTCATGGGCGGGAATCACACATCGGGAGTGGAAAATCGTTCAAGGCAACATCCAGGCGGGAGATGTCGATCAAGGCAAAACAATTGAGTCGGGGCAATCCGATCAAAGCAGCGGAACCGTAAACGACAGAAGAGCCGAGGCGTGCCGCGGCTCTTCCGATGTACCTGGACGGCCACTCGGCCGGATCAGGGCTTGCTGTCGTCCTTCACCTCGGTGAATTCGGCGTCGACCACATCGTCCTGCTTCGACGACGCGGACGGACCGCCATCGCCGCCGTCGGGCTGCTGGCCTGCGCCAGCGGCGCCCATCATCGCCTGCGCCACTTCTTCCAGTGCCTTGGATTTGGCCTCGATCTGGGCCTTGTCGTCGCCCTTCATCGCGGTTTCGACTTCGGCGATGGCGCCTTCGGCGCGACCGATCAGTTCGCCCGGCAGCTTGTCGCCGTTGTCCTTGATCGCAGTGCGGGTGGCGTGGATCAGCGCGTCGGCCTGATTGCGGGCCTGCACCAGTTCGTGGAAGCGCTTGTCGTCCTCGCGATGCGATTCGGCGTCCTGCACCATCCGCTGGATCTCGTCGTCGGACAGGCCCGAACCGGCCTTGATCTCGACCTTCTGTTCCTTGCCGGTCTTCTTGTCCTTCGCATTGACGTGCAGGATGCCGTTGGCGTCGATGTCGAAGGTAACCTCGATCTGCGGCTCGCCGCGGCGCGCCGGCTCGATACCGGCCAGATCGAAGCGGGCCAGCGATTTGTTGTACATCGCCTGCGCTCGCTCGCCCTGCAGCACGTGCACGGTCACCGCGGTCTGGTTGTCGGCGGCGGTCGAATAGGTCTGGGTGGCCTTGGTCGGGATGGTGGTGTTCTTCTCGATCACCTTGTTGAACTCACCGCCCATCACTTCGATGCCCAGCGACAGCGGGGTCACGTCGAGCAGCAGTACGTCCTTCACATCGCCGGCCAGCACGCCGCCCTGGATCGCGGCGCCGATCGCGACAGCCTCGTCCGGGTTCACGTCCTTGCGCGGTTCCTTGCCGAAGAACTCGGTCACCGCCGCCTGCACCTTCGGCATGCGGGTCTGGCCGCCGACCAGGATCACTTCGCTGATGTCGCTGGCGCGCAGGCCGGCGTCGTTCAGCGCGATGCGGCACGGTTCGATCGTGCGCTTCACGAGTTCCTCGACCAGCGCTTCGAGCTTGGCGCGGGTGAGCTTGATGTTGAGGTGTTTCGGGCCGGAAGCGTCGGCGGTGATGTACGGCAGATTCACTTCGGTCTGCTGCGACGACGACAGTTCGATCTTGGCGCGTTCGGCCGAGTCCTTCAGGCGCTGCAGGGCCAGCGGATCCTTGCGCAGGTCGATGCCCTGATCCTTGTTGAATTCTTCGACCAGGTAATCGATGACGCGCTTGTCGAAGTCTTCGCCGCCCAGGAAGGTGTCGCCGTTGGTGGCCAGCACTTCGAACTGCTTCTCTCCGTCGACGTTGGCGATTTCGATGATCGACACGTCGAAGGTGCCGCCGCCGAGGTCGTACACGGCGATCTTGCGGTCTTTGCCGGTATCGCCCTTGTCCAGGCCGTAGGCCAGTGCGGCCGCGGTCGGCTCGTTGATGATGCGCTTGACGTCGAGGCCGGCGATCTTGCCGGCGTCCTTGGTGGCCTGGCGCTGGCTGTCGTTGAAGTAGGCCGGCACTGTGATGACCGCCTCGGTCACCGTTTCGCCGAGATAAGCTTCGGCGGTCTTCTTCATCTTTTCGAGGATGCGCGCGGAGACTTCCTGCGCCGACAGCTTGTTGCCGTCGCTGGTCGCGACCCAGGCGTCGCCGTTGTTGTGTTCGACGATGGCGTACGACACCAGATCGAGGTCTTTCTTCACTTCGGCATCGGTGAATTTGCGGCCGATGAGGCGCTTCACCGCGTAGAAGGTGTTCTTGGGATTGGTGACGGCCTGGCGCTTGGCGCTGGCGCCGACCAGGACTTCGCCGTCCTTGGTGTAGGCCACGATCGACGGCGTGGTGCGATCGCCCTCGCTGTTCTCGATGACCTTGGCCTTGCCGCCTTCCATGATCGCGACGCACGAATTGGTCGTGCCCAGATCGATGCCGATGATCTTGCCCATGATGTGATTCCTCTGGAAACCCGGATCGGGTCCGGGGTTGGTTCTGGATGTGGTTCTGATGTCTTTGGCGGCCCGCAGCCGCCGATGGACTGTTTGTGGGGGGCCGGCGCCCGGCTTTCAAGCGCCTCACGCGGTGTGAGCAAGGCTTTTGTAGGAGCGGCTTCAGCCGCGATGAGGGTTCGCCGCAGCAGCAATCGCGGCTGAAGCCGCTCCTACATGAGGCCGGCGCCTCCTCAGTCCTGCTTCGCCACCACCACCAGCGCCGGCCGCAGCAGGCGCTCGTTGAGCAGATAGCCTTTCTGGAAGGTCTGGACGATCGCGCCCGGGGCCACGCCGGCGGCGTCGATCATGCTCATGGCCTGATGGCGCTCCGGGTCGAAAGCATCGCCGGCGACCGGCGCCACTTCCAGCAGGCCGTTGACCTCGGCGATGCGGTGCAACTGGCGCAGAGTCAGCTCCATGCCCGCGCGCAGCGGATCGCCCTCGGCCGCAGCGGTCAGGCCGGCTTCCATGCTGTCGAACAGCGGCAGCAGGTCGCCCAGCAGCCGCTCGTTGGCGAATTTGCGGGCCATTTCGACCTCGCGCGCCAGCCGCTTGCGCTGGTTGTCGAGGTCGGCGCGCTCGCGCAGGGATTCGGCGCGGAGCTGCTCCATTTCGGCCTGGAGGGCTTCGATGGTGGCTTCCGGGCCGGCTTCGGCCTCGATGTCGGCCTGGGCGGTGGTCTGGTCTTCCTGCGGAGTGTTGTCCTGCGGGGTATGTTCCTGGCTCATACGTTTCGATTCATGCTCGGTCCGGAGGCGGGACAAAGGGAGGAGAATCCCGCCGACCGCCCAGCAATGGGGCCGTGCGTCATGGAATCAAGGGCGGGGTCTTGTAGGAGGGGCTTCAGCCCCGAGCCCATCCTTCAGCCCCGAAGCCCCCCTACAGCGTGCGGTCTTCCGGCCCCAGCGCCTGGGTCAGCGCCACGGCGGCCGCCTGCACCACCGGGATCACCCGGTCGTAGGCCATCCGGGTCGGGCCGATCACGCCCAGCACGCCCAGCGTCCGCCCGCCCACGCCGTAGGGCGCGGTGACCAGCGATACGCCGTCCAGCGGCGCCATCCCGCTTTCCTCGCCGATGAAGATCCGCACCCCGGGCGCATGCAGGGTGCGTTCGAGCACCTGCAGGATCTCGCGCTTGCTGGCGAAAGCCTCGAACAGCTCGCGCAGACGGTCGAGATTGGACAGGTCCTGCACCCCGATCAGCCGGGTCTGTCCCGCCACCAGCATATCCTCGGCGTCGCTGGCCAGCGCCTGGTCGGCCAGCTCCAGCGCCTGCGCCATCAGCGTTTCCATTTCCTGCTTGGCGCTGCGCAGCTCGGTCAACAGCAGCGCCCTTGCCTCCGCCAGCGGCCGGCCGGCGTAATGCGTGTTCAGATGATGTGCGATGCGCTCCAGCTCGCCCGGCTCGTAATTGCGGCGGGCGTGGAGGATACGGTTCTGCACGTCGTTGTCGGCGAACACCAGGATCGCCAGCACCCGTTGGCCGTCCAGCGGCACGAAATCGACATGTTTGAAGGCGAACTGCTCGCGTTTGGGCACGCTGACCACACCCACGAAATGGGTCATCGCCGACACCAGCTCCGACGCGCTGCCCAGCAGGCTCTGGGTGCCGGCGCCGGGCGCCAGCTCCGAGCGCAGCCGCGACACCTCGCCGTCGGCCAGCGGCTGGATCTGCAGCAGGCTGTCGACGAACACCCGGTAGCCCTGCGAGGTGGGCACGCGGCCGGCCGAGGTGTGCGGCGCCGAGAGCAGACCGACGTCTTCGAGTTCGGCGAGGATGTTGCGGATCGTGGCCGGACTGACATCCAGGCCGGCGTGGCGCGCCAAGGTCTGCGAACCCACCGGCTCGCCGTCGCGGATGTAGCGCGAGATCAGCGTCCGCAGCAGCAGTCGGGCGCGTGGATCAAGAAGGGAGTCGGTGGGACGTTGCATACTTATTGATATAGGCCCAGTCGCCCATGTGCGCAAGAGCAGGCGCAAGAGCGCATCCGCAGTCTCGGCCGGTGAGACGGGGTCGCGCTGAAGTGCCGCGCCGCATCCGCCAACGCACCGCAGACCCTGCCCCGCATATTCGCCGGGCGTCGGAACGACAGACTTTGAGGCACAATCCCGCCCCATGCTGACCCACCTCTCCATTCGCGATTTCGCCGTCGTCTCGTCCACCGAGCTGGAATTCGGCCCGGGCATGACCGTGATCTCGGGCGAAACCGGCGCCGGCAAATCGCTGCTGGTCGACGCACTTGGCTTCCTGTCCGGCCTGCGTGCCGACAGCGGCATGGTCCGCCACGGCGCCGAGCGCGCCGAGCTGAACGCCGAATTCGACCTCAGCGACCGTCCCGAGGCGCTGGCCTGGCTGCGTGAGCAGGAAATGCAGGACGAAGGCCGCGACGACGCCAACGCCTGCCAACTGCGGCGCACCCTGCGCTGCGACGGCGGCTCGCGGGCCTGGATCAACGGCCGGCCGGTGACGGTGACCCAACTGGCGCAACTGGCCGGGATGCTGGTCGAGATCCACGGCCAGCATGAACATCAAGCCTTGCTGTCGCGCGCCAGCCAGCTCGATCTGCTGGACGCCTTCGGCCGCCACGAGCCGGCGCTGGCCGCGGTCCGCGAAGCCGCCGCGAACTGGTCCGCGCTGCTGCGCGAACGCGATGCGCTGTCGAAGACCGGCGATGTCTCCGATCGCATCGAGCTGCTGGAACACCAGTGGCGGGAACTCGACCGCGAGACGCTGGAACCGGCATCGATCGCCGGTCTGTTCGCCGACCATCGCCGCCACGCCAACGCCGCCGGGCTGGTCGAAACCTGCGAACGCGGCCTCGACCGGCTGGGCGGCGACGAAACCCCGTCGCTGCTGCAGACCCTGCTGCAACTGCGCGGCGACATCGCCCGCGCCCGCAACGACGAACCACGGCTCGGCGAGGTCGACGGCATGCTCGACGCCGCCGCGATCCAGATCGACGAGGCCACCCGCCTGCTGCAGCGCATCCGCGACGATCTGGATCTCGACCCGGACCAGTTCGAGACGCTGGAACAACGACTGGGCCGCCTGCACGAACTCGGCCGCAAGCATCGGGTCGCGCCGGAAGCCTTGTTCGAGGTGCGCGACCGGCTCGCGGCCGAACTCGACGCCCTGCGCAACGCCGGCACCCGCCTGGCCACGCTGGACGACGAGATCGCCAAGGCCACGGCACGCTGGCGCGAAGCCGCAATCACGCTGACGAGCCTCCGCCGCGCCTCAGCGGCGACACTGTCGCTCGCCACCA
Source organism: Lysobacteraceae bacterium (assembly GCA_046598445.1). Taxonomy (GTDB): domain Bacteria; phylum Pseudomonadota; class Gammaproteobacteria; order Xanthomonadales; family Xanthomonadaceae; genus Lysobacter_I. The sequence continues at coordinate 3,944 of JBKJHV010000006.1, read as the reverse complement.
CCGAACTGATCGCCGATCTCGGCATGGGCGGCGGCCGGTTCGAGATCGCGCTGGAATCCAATGACGCCGAGCGCCCCGACCCGCTGGGCGCGGAACGGGTGGAATTCCTGGTCTCGGCGAACGCCGGACAGCCGCCGCGCTCGCTGCGCAAGGTCGCCTCCGGCGGCGAACTGTCGCGGGTGTCGCTGGCGATCGAAGTCGCCGCGCTGGGCCTGGATGCCGTGCCGACGATGGTGTTCGACGAAGTGGACTCGGGTATCGGCGGCGCGGTCGCCGAGATCGTCGGCCAGAAATTGCGGGCGCTGGGTGAAAAACGCCAGGTGTTGTGCGTCACCCACCAGCCGCAGGTCGCCGCCCAGGGCCACGCCCACTATCGCGTCAGCAAGGCCGAAGCGGCCGGCATGACCCAGAGCGCCGTGCAGCGGCTGGGACCGAAAGAACGCCAGGAAGAACTCGCCCGGATGCTGGGCGGCGTGGAAGTCAGCAAGGAAGCGCGGGCGGCGGCGAAGCGGTTGCTGGAGAATGTTGTGTAGGTCTGGCCCTGGCCCGACATTACGATGTTTCCGATCGCGTCAGACGATGACCGAAGTTGCTTCGATCAATGAAACTGCGAATTCAAAAGTCGCAATAGTGGGCCAAGGCCCACCCTACTTCTTCTTGCGCACGTACAGCACCAGCGAGTGCTCTTCGATGTCGTAACCGTACTCGGCCGCGATCTTGCGCTGCAGTTCCTCGATTTCCGGGCTCTCGAACTCGACGATCTTGCCGGTCTCGATATCGACCATGTGGTCGTGATGGTCGCCGCGGTCGAGTTCGTAGACGGCGTGGCCGCCCTCGAAATTGTGCTTCAGCACCAGCCCGGCGGTCTCGAATTGGGTCAGAACCCGGTAGACCGTGGCCAGGCCGATCTCGTCGCCATCGTCCACCAGCTTGCGGTAGATGTCTTCGGCGGTCATGTGACGCGGCCGGGTCTGCTCCAGCAACTCCAGCACCCGCATGCGCGGGTGGGTCACCTTGAGGCCGAGCTTGCGGAGGTCTCTGGTTTCCATGAATGCGTTCCGGGGGTCTTGAACAGGGGGCGGCATCCAACCCGCGATGAACGGCGACGCATTGCCGGACTGCCGACGATGCCGGACGCCAGTGTATCATCGCCGGGCGCGACACCCCCTTACCTGCCGGCTGCCACATGCTCACGATCACCCGCCGTTCGCTTCGCACTCCGCTGCTCGTTCTCGCCGTCGCGCTCGCGACCAGCGGTTGCGGCATCCTCTACAAGCAGCCGATCTATCAGGGCAATCTGATCGAGAAAACCGCAGCCGATCAGCTGCAGGCCGGCATGAGCAAGCAGGACGTCATCACGCTGATCGGCACGCCGGCGATCTCCGATCCGTTCAACCAGAACCGCTGGGATTACACCGCCACACAGCGCATCGACCGTCGTGGCACCACCGAGATCAAGAACTTCACGGTGTTTTTCGAGAACGACGTGGTGAGCAAGTGGGAAGGCGAATACTTCGCCGAGCAGGACAACGAACTGGTCGCCAAAGCGCGCCGCCAGTTCGGTCCGAACCTGGCGAAGGACGACAAGAAGAAGCGTCGTCGCTGATCTTCGTATGACGGACGCTCGATGAGCGTCTGAATCGATTCACTTCCCGGCGCGACGTCGCCGGGCTTCCATTGGATCCAGCAGCAGCGGCCGCAGCAACTCGACGCGGTCGCCGTCGCGCAGCGGCTGATCCAATGCGGCGGTTTCGCCAAAGATCGCCACCGCCGGATGTCCTTCCTGCGGCAGTGCCGCCGCGGCCAGGGCGTCGGCCACGGTCGCGCCCTCCGGTAGTTCCAGCGTCCTGGCTTCGTGCCGACGCGGCCAGGCTTGGATGACCTCCACGCGTATCGGATCAACGTGGAGTGGATCGGCGCGGATCACAGCCCTGCCACCGCTCAGTCTTCCCCGCGGTCGGCCACGCGCACGAAATCATCGACCATCCGGTCCGCGAGGCTCTGGAAGCCCAGCGCGAACGCCGGCCCCAGCAGTTTGTTGCTCGATTCGAAATCCAGGGTCAGCGTGACCTTGCAAGCAGACTCGTCCAGCGCGTGGAACTGCCAGCGCCCGCTCAGCTTCCGGAACGGCCCCTCGCGCAGCACCATGTCGATGTGGTGCGGCGGCGAGAGGGTGTTCTCGGTGGTGAACCAGGTGCTCAGCGCGCCCAGCCCCAGATCCAGCCGCGCCACCACCCGCGCATCGTCCGCTTCCAGCACTTCCGCGGCCTCGCACCAGTCGAAACGGCGCGGATATGCGGCGATATCGTTGACCAGCGCGAACATCTTCGCAGCGGAATGTTCGACCAGGGCAGAGCGTTGGATGACCGGCATGAGGCGTTGGCTCGCAGGGGATTCGTTGGTGACTTGCTGGGGTGGCTTGCCGGGGGCGACTCGCCAGCCCGCCCCGCTTCAGGGACAATGCCGCGATGAGCAAGCAGACAGTCGGAAAGGATAAGGCAAAGGCGGGCGACAAGGCAGGCAAGGCCGCGCCGGTCACCAAGACCATCGCCTTGAACAAGCGCGCCAGGCACGAATACCACCTGGAGCAGCGCCACGAAGCCGGCCTCGCCCTGCAGGGCTGGGAGCTGAAGTCGATCCGCGCCGGTCGCGCCAATATCATCGACGGCTACGCCCTGGTCCAGCACGGCGAGCTGTTCCTGATCGGCGCCCAGTTCACGCCGCTGATCCAGGCGTCGACGCACGTGATCGCCAACGACCGCCGCACCCGCAAACTGCTGCTGCACCGGCGCGAGATCGACCAGTTGATCGGCAAAGTCCAGCGCGAGGGTTACACCATCGTCCCGACCGCGCTCTACTGGAAAGGCAACAAGGTGAAACTGGAAATCGCCCTCGCCAAAGGTAAACAGGACCACGACAAGCGCGACGCCGCCAAGGATCGCGACTGGGCGCGCGAGAAGCAGCGCACGATGCGCCGACACAACCGCGACGCCTGACCTGCGCTTGCCAGCACGCTTGCCCCCGCCCTTACCCGCCCCCATACTGACCCGGTCAGTGGTATCGACTTCCCCGGGGGTGCACAGGCTTCGACGGGAGTAGCAACGTCCACTGGTGCATGCCGAGGGGGTAGCTTTCCTCGTTAATCCAGCTGCAAAACTTAGTTGCCAACGACGACAACTACGCTCTCGCCGCTTAAGGCGTAAGCCCTGAACCCACTTGTGCCCGTGCTCGTGGATGTAAGGTCATTATCACGGAACAGCTTCCGGCGGCGACCCGCCAACTGGAAGTGAACTTAGCGGGTGTGTCAGACGGTGTGCCTCGCACGTTGTGTTGCCGGCTGACGAGATCCAACAACGAGCTAAGCATGTAGTACCGGAGATGGAGTGCTCTCGGACGGGGGTTCAACTCCCCCCACCTCCACCATTCAAAGCTGCAAATCAAGAAGAGGCCGGGCCCCGCGAGGGACCCGGCCTTTTTCTTTTGCAGCGGGCGGCGAGCAAATCCACCAAACTTCGCTTGACGGCGTAGGGTAGCGCTTGCGCATCAACCAACTTGCCGGGTGAGACCATGACCAAACAAAACACCCGATCGACAGCGACGGGCGGCGAAGGCTGGGGCTCGCCCGGCCACGTCCACACGTTGCTGCTCATGGCCGTCACGGTTGTCGGCTTGTACCTGAGTTATCGCCTTGCCGCGCCCTTCGTTCCCGCCATGGCCGGCGCGCTTGCGCTGGCCGTGTTGTTCGCGCCACTGCACCGCAAGCTGGAGCGCCGCCTGGGCGCTGGAAACCTGGCAGCGGGAGTGTGCGTCCTCGTAGTAATGCTGATCGTGGTTGCGCCAGCGATCATGATCGCCAGTCGCTTGATGGACGAACTCGGACGCGGCGCGCAGGCGGTGCAGACCCTGGTTGAATCCGGAAGTTGGCGAGCGGCCTTCGACCAGCA
>JBKJHV010000024.1:0-79559 GCA_046598445.1 Lysobacteraceae bacterium | reverse complement strand
ACCAGCTCCAGCAGCTCGGCGTCGTCCACCAGGTCCGCCTTGTTCAGGTAAACCACGATGTACGGCACGCCGACCTGACGGGCCAGCAGGATGTGCTCGCGCGTCTGCGGCATCGGGCCGTCGGCGGCCGAGCACACCAGAATCGCGCCGTCCATCTGCGCGGCGCCCGTGATCATGTTCTTCACGTAGTCCGCGTGACCCGGGCAATCCACGTGCGCATAGTGACGGTTGACCGATTCATATTCCACGTGCGCCGTCGAAATCGTGATGCCGCGCGCCTTCTCTTCCGGCGCCGCGTCGATCTGGTCGTACGCCTTGAACTCGCCGCCGAAACGTTCCGCGCCAATCTTCGTCAGCGCCGCCGTCAGCGTCGTCTTGCCGTGGTCAACGTGACCGATCGTGCCCACGTTCACGTGAGGCTTGGTGCGCTCGAACTTACCCTTTGCCATGGCTGCTTCTCTTGTATGAACTTGAGTTGGAGTACTTGTTTGGGGCGAGTACTGGATTGCGTTGACGACTTGGAAATCTTGCTTTGGAGATGGTGCTCACGAAAGGAATCGAACCTTCGACCTCCTCCTTACCAAGGAGGTGCTCTACCGACTGAGCTACGTGAGCAACGATGTGGCAACCGGGCAACGTCGTCCGGATATCGTGCCGCGGACCGGGACGTTCAAGGTACTTCCGCAATGGAGCGGGAGACGGGAATCGAACCCGCACCATCAGCTTGGAAGGCTGAGGTTCTACCGTTGAACTACTCCCGCGTCTTGCGGCACGGAGATGGTCAGTCTGGATCACACGCCGCGTACGAGACGCCAGCAAGTGGTGGAGGGAGGTGGATTCGAACCACCGAAGGCGTAAGCCAGCAGATTTACAGTCTGCCCCCGTTGGCCGCTTGGGTATCCCTCCAACTGAACACGTTCCGGTAAAACATGACACGGTGAAACATGACACGATGAAACAGCCCGCAATTCTGACGGCACTCGGTTTTACTGTCAACGGCTCGCGGACGCCTTTCCTTCACAACCGCGATGAACTCCGGAATTGAGACCGGCGAACGGGGCTGGAAGCCGGCCCGAAAACCGCTCAGGGCACCTGCGGAGGCGGCAGCGGGTCGCCAGCATAGATAGCGACGTGAGGCACGCCATCGGCGCCGATCCAGCCGCGGAACATGCCCTCGGTGTTGAAGGGTAGCCCGATCCGCCCGTCGGCGCCCAGCACGATGGCGCCGCCGTCGCCGCCCAGCGCCGGAATCTCGACATTGATGACCGCTTGCCCGGCTTCGGCCGGGCTTTCGTTCAGATAACGCATCCGCGTGCAGACCGCGTGCGCGGCGGCGGCACGAATGTAGAACTCGCCCCAGCCGGTGCCGGAGAAGGCGCAGGCGTCGTCGGCCCAGGTGCCAGCGCCGATGATCGGGGCGTCGCCGACCCGGTTGTAGCGCTTATTGGTCATGCCGCCGGTGGAGGTACCGCCTGCCAGCCCACCGCGGGTGTCCAGCGCCACCGCGCCGACGGTGCCGGTGAAATGGCGGCCCGGACGTCCGTGGTCGACAGCCCCCTGTTCTTTTTCGCGAAGCCGGCGCTGGAGCTGCTGCCAGCGTTTTTCGGTGCGGAACCAGGCCGGATCGACCAGCTCGACGCCCTGTTCCCGGGCGAACGCCTCGGCACCGTCGCCGACCATCATCACGTGCTCGGAACGCTCCAGGATGGCGCGCGCCAACAGGATCGGGTTCTTCACCCGACGCGCGCCGGCCACGGCGCCGGCCTTGCGGGTCAGGCCGTCCATCAGCGAAGCGTCCAGCTCGTTGCGGCCGTCGTGGGTGAACACCGCACCGCGGCCGGCGTTGAAATGGGGATCGTCCTCCAGCACGACGATCGCAGCGGTCACCGCGTCCAGCGCGGGCTTGCCGGCCTTCAGTTCGGCGTGGCCGCGGCGCAGCGCCAGTTCCAGGGCCGCGCGGGCGTCGCGTTCATCCTCCGCGGTCATGTCGCCACGCTCGACCCCGGCGCCGCCGTGGATCGCCAGCATCATCGGCGCGACTTCCTGCAGCCGGCCATCGGTCACCCGGTAGGCGCGCTGGAAAACCGGGGCGTCGACGCGCCCCTCCGGCAGATGCACGACCGAACCCGGGCCGATGCCGGTGACCTCCACCCGGCGCAGGCTGAGCGGTTTGCCCGCGGCCTGGGTCTCGGCGAAGCCGCCGCGCACCAGCCAGGCATAGCCCGTGGGGTCGGTGGCGTAAATCCGGCCGCTGCCGTCGGCCTCGACGGCCAGCGCCGCACTTTCGTCCACGCCCAGCCCGATCAGACCGCGCCGCGGCGTGCCAGTCATGGCTTCGGCCTTGGCGAGGAAGGCGAACAGGCGGCCGAGGCGGTCGCGTTCCTTGAAATGGGTGTCGGTGACGATGCCCTTCAGGCGTTCGATATGCAGGAAATCGGCCTCGATGGTGTTGGCCGGGCCGAGCGGGTCGGCCAGCGCCTCGGGGCTGCGCAGGCTGCCGTCGTCCATCGCGCCGTACAGATACTCGCCGAGGATCGCCAGCCCAGCGCTGGTGCCGCCGATCGGTTTACCGGCGCGGATGTGGGCGTCCAGCGCCTCGGCGACCGGCGTGCCCTTCCAGTAGCGGACGTAGCGGGCCTGGTCGCCGCCGGCGATGAAGATGCCGTCGGCTCTGGCCAGACTGGCGAGGATCTTCGGATCGTTCGAGGGCGTGCGGTTCTTGAACACGAAGGTCTCGACCGACAGGATGCCGCCGACCTCTTCGTAGAACTCCTTGCCCACTTCATTGCCCTGCGAGGCGCGCAGCACCACCAGATGGCCGTTGCCGGCTTTCTTCATGAACCAGCGCATGACCTCGAAATTGCGGTCGCCGCCGCCCATCAGCAGCAGGCCGGGGCTGACCGGGCCGGGCGTGGGCGCGTCGCGGTCGCCGATCATGAAATGTCTGTAGTCGCGGGCCATCGCCGGCAGGGCGAAGACCGCGAACAGCAGCGTGGCGACGAGCATGCGCGCGGCAAGCAGGCGCGCGGCAACGAGGTATTTCATGCAGGTTCTCCTGACCACGAAGGATTGTGCGGGGACAGCGGCGCACTGGCGCGCCGGCCATCATCCGGACATTAGACGAACGGGCGGGCAGCTTCCCTCCACCGCCGTTTTCGCCGCCCGACGGCCGCCGCGATCCGCTAAGGTTCGGCGATGCAAAGCCCGCTCGACGCCTGGTTCGTCCGCGAAATCCTCATCCACGAGGAGGCGCTGACCCGTTATCTGCAGCGCTGCTGGCCGCATCGCGACGATATCCACGATCTGCGCCAGGAGGTCTACATCCGGGTGTACGAAGCCGCGGGCAAGGCGCTGCCGGCGTCGCCGAAGTCGTTCCTGTTCGCCAGCACCCGCAACCTGATCACCGACCGGCTGCGCCGCGGCCGGGTGGTGTCGATCGAGACGATGGGTGATCTGGAGCCCTTGCACGTCTTGGTGGATGAGGTGTCTCCCGAACGCAGGTTCGACGGGCGCCAGGCACTGCGGCGGCTCAGCGAGGCGTTCGACAGTCTGCCCGACCGCTGCCGGCAGGTCCTGTGGCTGCGGCGGGTCGAGGAACTGCCGCAGAAAGTCGTGGCTTCGCAATTGGGCATCAGCGAGAAAACCGTGGAAAAGCACGTCGCCAAGGGCATCCGTCTGGTCGCCGATCATTTCTATGGCGGCGCGCCCGCTGCGTCTGTCCCGAATTCAAAATCAGTTCCGAAGTCGTTCGGTTCCGATACCGCACTTCCCGAGCATGCACATGACCGCGGCCAGCAGCAGACAGATTGAGCTGACCGCCGCGGACTGGCTGGCCCGTCGCGAGAGCGGCGGCTGGTCGGCCGACGACGACGCGCGTCTGGACGCCTGGCTGGAAGCCGCCACCGCGCATCGCGTGGCGTTCCTGCGGCTGGAAGCGGCGTGGGTCGAAAGCGGGCGACTGAAGGCCCTGGCCGCCGGGCGCGCACAATCCGGTCCGCCGGCGCGCGGGCCGTGGGCGCGAACGTCGGCCGACCATTCCGACGCGAACGCCGAGGACGCCGCGACGGATCGGGTCGTGCCGCTCGACGCGCTGGTGTTCAGCGCGCGCCGGCCCGAAAAACCGCGCCGTCGCGTCGCAGGCGCAGCCATCGCCGCTACCGCACTGCTGTGCGGCGCGCTGGTGGTCTGGGGCTGGAACATCTACACCGCGGTCGAAACCGCGAGCTATGCCAGCGCCGCCGGCCAGTTGCGCGAGCTGCGGCTGAGCGACGGCAGCCGCGCCACGCTCAGCGGCGACAGCCGCATCGACGTGGCGATGTCGCGCGGCGAACGGCGGATCGTCCTCGCGCGCGGCGAGGCGTTCTTCGAAGCCGCGAAAGACCGCCAGCGGCCGTTCGTGGTCGACGCCGACGCGCGCCGGGTGGTGGCGGTAGGCACCCGGTTCGCGGTGCGCCGCGACGGCCCGGATCTGCGCGTGGTGGTGACCGAAGGTCTGGTGCGGCTGGAGTCCGAGCCTTCGCAGGGGCAGCCGCCCGCCCCGACCGCGCTGCTGCCCGCCGGCAGCAGTGCTTTGGCGACGCGCAGCGGCGTGCTGGTGCGCGCCGGCACGGTCGCCGAGGCCGAACGCGCGCTGGAGTGGCGCGGCGGCTATCTGCATTTCGACGACACGCCGCTGGCCGAGGCCGCAGCCGAATTCAACCGCTACAGCGGGCGGACGCTGTTGATGGGCGACGACACGACCGCCGCCCTGCGCATCGGCGGCAACTTCCGCTGGTCGAACGTGGACGGCTTCGTGCGCCTGCTGGAGCAGGGCTTCGATGTCCGCGTGGAGCGACGCGGCGAGATCATCGTGCTGCATAGCCGTGTGGAGTAAGAGCCTGTTCAAAATCTCCTGTCGCCGCAGGGGCATGTCCTGCAACAGCAGGATGCTCAACCGCAAACCGATACACCTTCATGCCGAACGCCCGCGCAGCGGGTGGCGTGACCTGCTGTTGTGGCTGCCGGCGACAAGCAGATCCCTCCCCCGCCTTCACGGGGGCAGGCTTGGGCTTCGCCCTCGTTCGGGATGACAGATCTTTCCAGGCGCGGGATTTTGAACAGGTTCCAAGACCGCTGAAACGCCCGGACGGTGGGGATTGTCATCTTCCGCTCGTCTTGAATGTGTCGGGTGGCCCGTTCCGCGGGCCGAATGCGCCAAGGGGATCGAGAATGGGGGATCGAGAATGCTGAGACCGTTACGTCTGATGCTGCTCACCGTGGCCTGCACCGCTGCGCTGCAGGCGCACGCCCAGGGTGGCGCCGGCCCCGCCACCGCGCCGATCACCCGCTCGATCACCATTCCCGCCGGGGAATTGCGCGCCGCACTCGACACCCTGGCCCGGCAGTCCGGCATGCAACTGGTCTACCGTTCCGATCAGCTCAAAGGCCTGCGCACCCCCGGCGTGCGGAGCGCGCCCTCGGCCGACACGGCGCTGGAAAGCCTGCTGCGCGGCAGCGGCTTCGTCTCGCGCCGCGACCCGTCGTCGGGCGCGGTGGTCATCGTCAAACGCGACACCCCGAAACGCGCGCCGGCCGCGCCCGCCCAGGACGAACCGTCCGGCGGCGCCGAACCTCCGCCGGCGGCAGCGCCGGCACCTCCGGAAGAACTGGAAAGCGTGCAGGTCACCGGCTCGCGCATTCCCCGCACCCAGATCGAAGGCCCGGCGCCGGTCACCGTCATCACCGCTCGCGACATTCAGGCCGGCGGCTTCACCTCGGTGCCGGAGGTGCTGCGCTCGATCACCCAGAACAGCGGCGAGACCCAGAGCCAGCAGTCCGCCAGCGGCGCCGATTTCTCGCCCGGCGCGCAGCAGGTCGATCTGCGCGGGCTCGGCCCCAATCACACCCTGGTGCTGGTCAACGGCCGGCGCATCGCCGACTTTCCGATGCCGTTCAAGGGCCGCAGCAACTTCACCGATGTGTCGAACATCCCGCTGGGCATGGTCGAACGGGTCGAAGTGCTGACCGGCAGCGCCTCGGCGGTGTACGGCTCCGACGCCATTTCCGGCGTGGTCAATTTCATCCTCAAGAAGCAGGCCGACGGCACCACCGTCAACCTGCGCTACGGCGATACCAGCCGCGGCGGCGGCGAGTCCTACCACCTCAGCATCGCGTCGGGCATCGCGCGCGGCAATTTCAACGCGGTGTTCGGCGCCGAGCTGCAGCACCAGCGCCCGCTCTGGGCCTACGAACGCGAGTTGCAGGATTCCACGCTCGACGGCCCTACCGCACGCTCGCAGGTGGCGCGGCGCGCCTTCCTGCGCACCAATTACGACGACGAATATCTCGATCCCGGCCAGGCGACCTGCGACGGCCTGTCCAGCCTCAACCGCGGCAGCACCGGCTACCAGTCGCGTCCGGGTTTCGGCGTGGGCGGCGGCGACGGTTTCTTCTGCGGCAGCACCGCGTCGATCGGCTACGGCACCGTCATCAGCGAGCGCAAGGGCATCAACGCCTACGGCTCGTTCAACTACAACCTCGACAACGGCATGGCGTGGTTCGCCGACGTGCAATTGGGCCGCCACAAACTGGGGCTGTTCCGCGACGTGCGGCAGTGGAGCTACCAGGCGCCCGACGGCAACGAGGACGGCTATTTCTTCAATCAGGCCACCGACCAGCTGGAATACTGGCAGCGCCAGTTCACGCCCGAGGAAATGGGCGGGTTGAACAGCGGCATGATCCGCAACACGCAGGAAACCTTCAGCATCGCCACCGGCTTCACCGGCACTTTCGCGCGCGACTGGGACTACGAAGCGGCGCTCAGCCATTCGCAGTACAAGGCCACCATCAGCTGGCCGCAGATCGTCGCCGCCCGCGCCAACGCGCTATTCCTCGGACCGCAGCTTGGTACCTACGACGATGGCGATGGCAGGCTGTTCCCGATCTTCAACGCCGATCCGGACCGCCTGTACCGCCCGCTGAGCCGGCAGGAATACGATTCGATCGCCGCGCGCACCACCTATCACCCGCGGTCGCGCACCGACACCCTGTCGCTGACCCTGACCAACGCCGACCTGTTCACGCTGCCGGCCGGGCCGGTCGGCTTCGCCGGCGTGATCGAATTCGGCAACCAGTCCTACGACCTCAATCCCGATCCGCTGGCGACCCAGTACTACTACTACAGCTGGAAGGATTCCGACGGCCACGGCAGCCGCAACCGCTGGGCCGCCGCCGGCGAACTTCGCATGCCGCTGCACGAGACCGTGAACCTCAGCGTGGCCGGCCGTTACGACCAGTACCGCTATTCCGGCAACCACCCGGGCAAATTCACCTGGAGCACCGGTCTGGAATGGCGGCCGCTGGAATCGCTGCTGGTGCGCGGCTCCTACGGCACCGCGTTCCGCGCCGCCGACCTGCATTACGTCTACGCCGGGCTGGGCAACGATGAAACCTCGGGCCTCGATTACTTCACCTGCCTGAGCGACGACCCGGGCGCCAGCGACTGCTCGGACTACGACGAAAACCTGATCCGCACCCGCGAAGGCAATCGCGACCTCGAACCCGAGACCAGCACGTCGTGGACGGCGGGCGTGGTGTGGTCGCCCAGCGCAGATTTCGACATCTCGCTGGATTACTTCGACATCCGCATGCGCGACCAGGTGCTGGACATGAGCGTGGACGCGATCCTGCGCGACGAGGCCAACTGCCGGCTCGGCGGCCTGGATCCGGTCTCGCCGACCTGCGTGGATGCGCTGCGCAGGATCACCCGCATCGACGGCGATCTGTACGGCATTTACGTCAACCCGATCAACGTCGCCCGCGAGAACACCAGCGGCGTCGATCTGAGCGCGCACTACAAGCTGACGACGCAGTTCGGCGATCTGCGCTTCGGCCTCAATCACAGCTGGGTGCGCAGACACGATTTCCAGCAGTACGACGGCGACCCGGTGGAAGACCAGTTCGCGGTGAACAGCGGTTTCGACATCCCGAAAACCAAGACCAGCGCGACCCTGGGCTGGTCGATGGACCGCTGGTCGGCCAGCCTGCACGGCGAACGCCTGGGCAAGCTGCCGAGTTCCGACTCCATCGACGACGTGTACGACCCGGCGGATGGCGGCAGCCCGTGGATCGGCGCGACCTGGCGCTACAGCTTGGCCGCCGGCTACCGCTTCAACGATGCGATGCAGCTGTCGCTGTCGGTGAACAACCTGTTCGACAATCTGCCGCCGAAAGACCGCACCTACACCGCGTATCCCTATTACGACACCTCATGGTTCGATTCGGTCGGCCGCAGCGTCTACGTGAACTTCACCTACAACTTCGGCAGCTCCAACTTCGGCGGCAGCGCGCGGTAAGACAGCACGCTGACCGGCGCACCGGTTCTGGCAGCACAAGGAAGTGCATTTTTTTCGCCCATACGGGCAGAGCAGGCCGGAACTTCACGCAACGCACGCTCCCCCGCATCACCCCGCCTCCCCCATGATGCGGAAAGGCCCTCCCGGCGACGGGAGGGCCTTTGTTTTCCGGGCAGCTGGCGCTTGAATCGCCGATTCAAATCAGACGTTGAAACGGAAGTGCAGCACGTCGCCTTCCTGCACCCGATATTCCTTGCCTTCCAGACGCAGGCGGCCGGCGTCGCGGGCGCCGGATTCGCCGCGGTACTTGATGTAGTCGTCGTAGCCGATGGTTTCGGCGCGGATGAAGCCTTTCTCGAAGTCGGTATGGATCACCGCCGCGGCCTGCGGCGCGGTGGAGCCGGCCTTCACTGTCCAGGCGCGGACTTCCTTCACCCCGGCGGTGAAATAAGTCTGCAGGCCCAGCAGTTTATAGGCGGCGCGGATCACCCGGTTCAGACCGGGCTCGGACAGACCCAGATCGGTCAGGAAGGTGTCGCGGTCTTCGTCTTCGAGCTGGCTCAGCTCTTCCTCGATGGCGGCCGAGACCGGCACCACTTCGGCGCCCTCCTCCACTGCGCGGGCGCGCACGGCGTCCAGGTGCGGATTGTTCTCGAAGCCGTCTTCCAGCACGTTGGCCACGTACATCACCGGCTTGAGCGTGAGCAGGAACAGGTCGCGGACCGCCAGCTTGTCGTCGTCGGACAGGCCCAGCGCGCGCGCCGGCTTGCCCGAATCCAGCCCGGCGCGTACGCGGCCCAGGATTTCGGCGCGCACTTTGGCGTCCTTGTCGCCGGTCTTGGCCGAACGCTCGGCGCGCTGCAGCGCCTTCTCGACCGATTCCAGGTCGGCCAGCGCCAGCTCGGTATCGATGGTTTCGATATCGGCGATCGGGTCGACCTTGTTGTTGACGTGGATCACGTCGGGGTTCTCGAAGCAGCGCACCACGTGGGTGATCGCGTCCACTTCGCGGATGTGGGCCAGGAACTTGTTGCCCAGGCCCTCGCCGCTGGCCGCACCGGCCACCAGGCCGGCGATGTCGACGAATTCGACCGCGGTCGGAATGCACTTCTGCGGTTTGACGATCTCGGACAGCGCGTTGAGGCGCGGATCCGGCACCGGCACGATGCCGACGTTGGGCTCGATCGTGCAGAACGGGAAGTTGGCCGCAGCGATGCCCGCCTTGGTCAAGGCGTTGAAGAGAGTCGATTTGCCGACGTTCGGCAGACCGACGATGCCGCATTTGATGCCCATGGTGTTTCCTGGTGTTGAGGCGGGCGTTGAAGCCGGCCTTGAAGCGAACCGATCTTGAAGCGGATCGTGAAATCAGACGTCAGCGGCCGGATGCAGATGGCCGCTGACGTCTGCCCTCATCGGGCATGCCTTATTTAGGCGTATGCAACTTCGTCATCGCATCCATGTGGTTGCCGGCGACCGCCAGCGGCAGTGCATCGATGGCGTCGTCGATGGCGCGGTGGATCAGGATCTCGTCGTCCTTGCCCGGGCGTCCCAACACCCACGGCGTGACCTTGTCTTTGTGACCGGGATGGCCGATGGCGACCCGCAGCCGGTGGAACTGACCGTGGCCCAGCAGCCGCACGATGTCGCGCAAACCGTTCTGGCCGCCGTGGCCGCCGTCGAACTTGAAACGCGCCACGCCGGGCGGCAGATCCAGTTCGTCGTGGGCGACCAGCATCTCGTCCGGTTCGATCTTCCAGTAGCGCAGCGCAGCGGTGACCGACTTGCCGCTGAGATTCATGAACGTGGCCGGCTTCAGCAGCCAGACCGTCTGCCCGGCGACCTCGACCTTGGCGGTTTCGCCGAAGAGTTTGCTCTCCAGACCGAAACGCGCGCCCGCTTTTTCCGCCAGAGCGTCCACAAACCAGAACCCGGCGTTGTGCCGGGTTCTGACGTGTTCGGCGCCGGGATTACCCAGCCCGACGATGAGGCGAAGAGCAGTCATAAGCATTAGAAGACCGGATCGCGGCATCCCGCAGGAGGGTCGTAGGAGGGCCTTCAGGCCCGAGCTTTTTCCGAACGGTCGCGGTGATCTTTGTAAAGCCCGGGCCTGAAGGCCCTCCTACGCGCGCGTCGGGTAACGCTCGGGGCTGAAGCCCCTCCTACAGGAATGCCGCGAAGCGACCGTCGCGATGCGACGGTTACTTCTGATCCTTCTTGGTGACCTTCGCCGCCGGCACTTCGGCGACCGGCGCTTCGGCGTCGGCTTCTTCTTCCTTGCCGTGCTTGGCGATGACCAGCGCCAGATCGTGTTCCTTGCCCAGCTTCAGTTCCGGGATCGAGACGCCCTCGGGCAGCTTGAGGTCGGACAGGTGCAGGATGGTGCCGACGGTCAACTCCGACAGATCGATTTCGAGGAACTCCGGGAGGTCCTTCGGCAGGCACTCGATCACCACTTCGTTCAGCTCGTGGGTCACGACCACTTCAGCAGCCTTGCCGGCCGGCGACACTTCTTCGTTCAGGAAGTGCAGCGGCACCGAGGTGCGCAGCGGCTTGTTCGCATCGACGCGCTGGAAGTCGATGTGCATGATGATCTGCTTGTACGGATGGCGCTGGATGTCGCGCAGCAGGGCCTTCTCGACCTTGCCGTCGATGTCCAGGTCGAGGATCGACGAGTAGAACCACTCGTTCTGACTGGCGAGCCAGGTCTTCTCGTGTTCGAGCTGGAGGCTCTGGGGAGCGGCTTCGCCGCCGTAGATGACGGCCGGAATCAGAGCGGCATGACGCAGGCGGCGGCTCGCACCTTTCCCCTCGTCCTTGCGGCCTGCGGCCTTGATGATGTGTTCTGACATTTCGATTACTCACTTTGCTTGCGATTGAACCGCCTCGCGGCGGTGGTTGGACTTCTCCGCGACCAGAGAAGCCTGTGTTAGGCGCCCGCGGAACGGGCGCCGGTGTTTCGTAGCGCGTCGACCAAACCGGCCGACCGGATTCAGTCGACGTAGAGCGAGCTGACCGATTCGCCGAATGCAACGCGACGGATCGTCTCGGCCAGCAGTTCGGCGACGCTGAGCTGGCGGATGCGGCTGCAGGCGCGGGCCGCGGCCGACAGCGGAATGGTGTCGGTCACCACCAGCTCGTCGAGCTGCGATTTGTTCACATTGTCGATCGCCGGCCCCGACAGCACCGGATGGGTGCAGTAGGCGATCACCCGCTGCGCGCCCTGCGCCTTCAGCGCCGCCGCAGCGGCGCAGAGGGTGCCGGCGGTGTCGACGATGTCGTCGACCAGCACGCAGGTCTTGCCCGACACGTCGCCGATGATGTTCATCACCGTGGCGACATTGGCGCGCGGGCGGCGTTTGTCGATGATCGCCAGCTCGGCATCGTCGAGGCGCTTGGCGATGGCGCGGGCGCGGACCACGCCGCCCACGTCCGGCGACACCACGATCACGTTCTCGGTGCCGTAAGCGCGCCAGATGTCGGCGAGCAGCAGCGGCGACGAATACACGTTGTCGACCGGGATATCGAAAAAGCCCTGGATCTGATCGGCATGCAGATCGACCGTCAGCACGCCGTCGGCGCCGGCCGCGGTGAACATCTTGGCCGCGACCTTCGCCGTGATCGGCACGCGCGACGAGCGCGGGCGGCGATCCTGGCGGGCGTAGCCGAAGTACGGCACCACCGCGGTGACGCTGGCCGCCGACGCGCGCTTGAGCGCATCGATGATGACCAGCAGCTCCATCAGGTTCTCGCCGCTCGGCGCGCAGGTGGGCTGCACCACGAACACTTCCTGGCGGCGCACGTTCTCTTCGATCTCGACCTGGGCTTCGCCGTCCGAGAACTTGGAGACCAGCGCCTTGCCCGGACGGATGCCCAGCTCCTTGCAGACCGCATCGGCCAGCGGCCGGTTGGCGTTGCCGGAGAAGATCAACA
This sequence comes from Lysobacteraceae bacterium, assembly GCA_046598445.1. Taxonomy (GTDB): domain Bacteria; phylum Pseudomonadota; class Gammaproteobacteria; order Xanthomonadales; family Xanthomonadaceae; genus Lysobacter_I. The sequence goes on along the minus strand of JBKJHV010000024.1, from coordinate 67,296 downwards.
ACTGACGATCGTCTTGCATGATGATTCCGCTTCGCTCTGACCGTGGCGGTTGGAGGAATCCCGCGAAGCGGAACCCCGGTGTAACCCGTTGCAGATGGCAGGGGCGGCAGGATTCGAACCTGCGAATGCCGGGATCAAAACCCGGTGCCTTAACCACTTGGCGACGCCCCTCCGGTGGAGCCGCGGCGGTCGACAGGCCGTTGGAAACGACCCACCTGACCTCCCGACTCCCGACGATCTGTTGTATGGACCGTCAATTCGTTTCGAGCGCATCCAGCAGCGGCGAGCGCGGAGCGCCGGCGGCGATCCAGGCCTTGAGGCCTGAAGGCTGCTGGTTTTCCAGCGCATCGAGCGCGCGTTCGGCGGATTCGCGATCAGCGAATTCGACGAAACACACACTGCCGGAACCGGTCAGCCGCGGCGTGCCGATGCTGCGCAATGCGGCGAACACCGCCTTGACGGCGGGCTCGCGACAGCGCAGGACCGGCTCGAATGCGTTGCCGAGCACCTGCCCCTGCAGGAATGGGTCCGAAACGAAGCCCGCCATTGTCGCGGCTGGGGCATTCCTCGTCAATTCAGAGGCTTGGAAAAGTTCTGCGGTGGCGGCATGGACACCGGGCGCCCCCAGCACATACCAGGCCGGCGGCAGCACGATCGGCGTCAACCGCTCCCCCAGACCCTCGGCCCAGGCATTCTCGCCGCGCACGAAGACCGGCACGTCTGCGCCAAGCTGCAATCCCAGCGCGGCCAGCGCATCCGCCCCGAGACCGCAGTCCCAGAGCCTGTCCAGCGCACGCAGCACGGTGGCGGCATCGCTGGAGCCACCTCCCAGTCCGCCGCCGGCGGGAATGCGCTTTTCGATGGCAATGTCCGCTCCTTTGGCGACATTGGCGACTTTTTGCAGTAATCCGGCGGCGCGCACGGTCAGATCGTCGACTTCGGCCACGCCCGGGGCGGAGTCGCCATGGCGGACGACGCGGCCATCGTCGCGCAGACGTATATAAATGGTGTCGCCCCAGTCGAGCATCCGGAAGACGGTCTGCAGTTCGTGATAACCATCGGCGCGGCGGCCGACGATCCGCAGGAACAGGTTCAGCTTGGCCGGCGCCGGCCAGGCCGACCAGCCCGCGCCGCGAACGGGCGCGGTCTTTGCGAAGCCGTTCATGGCGAAGCGAAGGTCCAGTCGTCGATCTGCAGCTTCACACGGGCGTCGCCGGATTCGGCCTCGATCCGTGCCGGCAAATCCGGCTGCCCTACCGGGCCGGGACGCCAGGCGGTGTAGCGCACGGTCCAGCCCGCCTGACGCAGCAGCGCAAGCCGCCCCTGGCCGTCGTACTCGACCGATTCGACTGGATATTCGGCCGCGGGCGCACCGCGCACCCAACTGCCGAGTTGCTGCAGCGGCACCACCCAGCCGGTGGTCTGGAGCAACAGGTCTTCGGCGAATTCGCCGTCGCGCGGGCCGCCTTCCAGGCCTTCGATGCGCCCGGCTTCGGAATGCAGGTCGCCGATCAGCCGCCAGCTCTGCCGGGTCACCGGCGCGCTGAGCGCGATGCTGTAGCGGTTGCGATCCCGCTGCTCCCACTCGATCCGCCCGCTGCCGCCCTTGTCGCCGCGGCTGATCGCGGCGCGACCGGTGAACGACCACGCCTCGTACAGCGACAGCCATTCGGCGCGTTCGCGCTGGCGTTCGGCCTGCACGTCCGCAGACAGCGGCGGCGCAGTGCGGGTCGCGGCGGTGGTCGCGCAACCCGACAGCAGCAATGCGGCGACCAGCGCGGCCGCGAACGGACGCGGCTTCATCCCTTGCAGCGTCAAAAAACCAGACCTCATGCGCCCGCCTTCTCCGGCAGCGGCGGCAGCACAACGCCGGTCTTCTCGATCGCGCGCAGCAGCGAGCGGCTTTTCGGATCGATCTTGCGCGACTCCTCGAAGAATTTGCGCGCGTCGTCCTTCTGGCCCAGCGCCCACAGCACTTCGGCGATGTGCGCGGCGATTTCGGCGTCCTTCTGTTTGATGAAGGCGCGACGCAGTTCGACCAGCGCCTCGTCGTTGCGACCGAGCCGATACAGCACCCAGCCGTAGCTGTCGATGATCGCCGGGCTGTCGGGCTGCGCGGCGATGGCGCGCGAAATCAGTTCCAGCGCTTCCTGATAACGGTCGGTGCGATCGGCCAGGGTGTAGCCGAGCGCGTTGAGTGCGTTCACGTCGTCGGCTTCGATGGCCAGGATCTTGCGGAAATCGGCCTCGGCACGCGGGATCTCGTCGCGGCGTTCCCACATCAGCGCGCGGGCGTACAGCAGTTGCGGATCATCCGGGAACGCAGCGAGCGAGCGCGCGTAGCTGTCCAGTTCACCGTCGAGATTGCCGTCTTCCTTGCGCAGCTCCGCTTCCAGCAGATAGCCGTCGCGGCGGGTGTCTTCCTCGGCATCGGCGTCGGTCTGCAGCCCGCGCAGGCGGGCGTAGGCCTCGTCGGCGCGCTTGAGCTTGTGCAGCACCGTGGCCGAACGCAGCCGCGCCTGCCAGCGTTGCGGACCGCCGGGCACGCTGGTGTACCAGTCCAGCGCCTCGTCGTAGCGTTCGATGAATTCGGCGATCTGGCCCAGCAGCAAACGGCGCTCCGGATCGGGCGCGGCAGAGTCGCGCTTCAGTTCGTCGTAGACCTTGGCCACGCCGGTCTTGTCGTCGGCCTGCGCCAGATAGGCCGCGCGCAGGGTGTAGCTGCGTTCGTCCTGCGGGCCGCCCGCGATCACTTCCGCGGCGCGGGTGTGGTCGCCCATCGCGCTGTACTGGCGGGCCACGGCGAACATCAGCTCCGGCGACTGCTTCGACACCGCAGTCAAACCCGCCAACACCTTGCGGGCTTGGTCGTCCTTGCCCGCCTCGCGCAGCTGGCTGGCCTGCAGCAGGGTCACCGCGGGCTCGTTCGGGAATTTGGCGATCACCCGGGCCACGATCTTTTCGGCCAGGTCGTTACGCTGCAATTGCTGGGAGAACTCACCGAAGGCCAGCCAGGCCTCCAGTTGCTCCGGGATGTCGTCGATCAATCGACCGAGCAACCGGCCGGTCAGTTTCGGATCGCCGGAGCCGGCATCCAGCGCCACCAGCGCGAAACGCCAGCCAGCTTTCACATCGTCGTTTTTATCCGGGGGTCTGCCGCCGGCTTCACCGCGCATCAGCGCCTGCAGCTCACGACGGGCGAGGGACTCGTCCTTGCGACGCAGGGCCAGCGCGGCCTCCGCGCCGCGCATCGCCAGCGAACTGCTGGCACGGCTGCGCCAGAGTTTCAGCGCCGCGGCGGCGCTGGTGTCGTCCTTGGCCAGCAGTGCGATCCGCGTGGCACGTTCGGCCAGCACCGCATCGCCGTCGGCGGCCTTGGCGGCGTCCAGATACCAGCGCGCGGCCTCGTCGAGCTTGCCGGCCTGCAGCGCGTATTCGCCGGCCATCGCCGGTTGCAGCGGATCGGCGGCAGGCATGGGTTTCGCGGCCATTGCGCTGCCGGCGAGCAGCCCCAGACACACGCCGAGCAGCGCCGACGACCGGCGGATGGAGAGCGGAAATGCGGGCATCGACGTGATGGGCCGTAAACTATGGGGAGTTCCCAGCTTACCCGAACCGTCTGAACGCACCTCCGCCAGTCGTCACCCCGCCGCAACGCATGACCCGCCTCGTCGCCCTCGGCATCAACCACCAGAACGCGCCGGTCGCCCTGCGCGAACGTGTGGCGTTCGCGGACGATGCGCTGCCGGCCACGCTGTCGGCGCTGCGCGCGTTGCCGGGCGTGGAGGAAGTGGCGCTGCTGTCCACCTGCAACCGCACCGAGGTCTACGCCCTGACCGGCGACGACGACGGCGACGCGCTGGTCGAATGGCTGGCCGCGCATCCGCAGGACGGCCGCAACCCGTTGGCGCTGCACGATTATCTTTACCGCTACCGCGACGACGAAGCCGTGCGCCACCTGTTCCGGGTCGCCACCGGCCTGGATTCGCAGGTGCTGGGCGAACCGCAGATCCTCGGCCAGGTGAAACAGGCCTGGGCCGCCGCGCGCACCGCCGGCACCCTCGGCAACCGCCTCGACCGGCTGTTCCAGCACGCCTTCGTCACCGCCAAGCGCGCCCGCACCGATACCCGCATCGGCGCGAACCCGGTTTCGGTCGCTTCAGCAGCCGTGCGCATGGCCGAAGAAACCTTCGCCCGGCCGTCCGACAGCACCATCCTGCTGATCGGCGCCGGCGAGACCATCGAACTCACCGCCCTGCATCTGGTGCAGGCCAAGGCCAAGCGGCTGTTATTCGCCAACCGCACCCTCGCCCACGCCCAGGAACTCGCCAGCCGCCACAGCGGCGTCGCGCTGCCGCTGAGCGAGTTGGACCGCCATCTGTTCGAGGCCGACATCGTGTTCTCCGCCACCGCCAGCCGCGAGCCGATCCTGCACCGCGACCAGGTGAAGGCCGCGCTGCGCAAACGCAGGCACCGGCCGATGCTGCTGCTGGATCTGGCCGTGCCGCGCGATATCGCCGCGGACGTGGCCGAGGTCGAAGACGTCTTCCTCTACACCGTCGACGATCTGGAACGGGTGATCGAAGACAACCGCAGCAGCCGGCGCGAAGCCGCCGACGCCGCAGAGGCCATCATCGAACTGCAGGTCGCGCGATTCGCCGAAACCCTGGCCGCCAGCGCGCATCACGGTTCGCTCAAGCGCCTGCGCGCGCACGGCGAAAGCGCGCGCGACGACGCGCTGGCGAAAGCGCAGCAGTTGCTCGCCGGCGGCCACGACCCGGCCGAGGTGCTGCAGCGGCTCGCGCACACGCTGACCAACCGCCTGCTGCACGCACCCACCGCCGCGCTGCGCGAAGCCGCGCTCAACGGCGATGTCGATCTGGTGCGCGCCGCGGAACGACTGTTCCCCGGTCATGCGGATGCCGTCGACAGGCCCGACCTCGAACACAACGATCCCCGCGATGACGCCGACCCTGCGCCGTAAGCTGGAGGCGCTGGCCGAGCGGCGCGAGGAAATCGAACGCCTGCTCGCCGATCCGGCGACGGTCAACGACGCTGCGCGCTATCGCGGACTGATGCGCGAGTGCTCGCAGCTCGAACCGATCGCCGCCGGCCTCGCCGCCGAGCGTCAGGCGCGCGCCGATCTCGCCGCCGCCCAAGCGATGCGCAACGACCCGGAGCTGGCGGAACTGGCAGAAGAGGAGATCGACGCCGTACAGGCACGGCTGGACGCACTCGACGCCGAACTGATGGCGCAACTGGTGCCCAAAGACGCGCGCGACGACGGCGGCCTGTATCTGGAAGTGCGCGCCGGCACCGGCGGCGACGAAGCCGCGATCTTCGCCGGCGACCTGTTCCGCATGTACGCCCGCTACGCCGAACGCCAGGGCTGGAAAGTCGAAGTGGAATCATCCAGCGGCGGCGAACACGGCGGCTTCAAGGAAATCATCGCCCGCGTCGACGGCCGCGGCGCGTATTCAAAGCTGAAATTCGAATCCGGCACCCATCGCGTGCAGCGCGTGCCCGAAACCGAATCGCAGGGCCGCATCCACACCTCCGCCGCCACGGTCGCGATCATCGCCGAGGATTCCGACGAGATCGAGATCGAGATCAATCCGGTCGATCTGCGCGTCGATACCTTCCGCTCCAGCGGCGCCGGCGGCCAGCACGTCAACAAGACCGACTCCGCGATCCGCATCACCCACCTGCCCAGCGGCGTGGTGGTGGAATCGCAGACCGAACGCAGCCAGCACGCCAACCGCGACAAAGCCATGAAGCGGCTGAAGGCGATGCTGCTGGAAGCCGAAACCAGTCGCCGCGATGCCGCGCAGGCGCAGGAACGCAAATTGCAGGTGGGCAGCGGCGACCGCAGCCAGCGCATCCGCACCTACAATTTTCCGCAGGGGCGCATCACAGACCATCGCGTCGAAGGCCTGACCCTGTACGACCTGCCGAACATCATCGAAGGCCAGATCGATGGCCTGATCGAACGCCTGGCGCGCGAGCATCAGGCGGACGAGTTGGCGCGGCTGACGCAGGGCGGGTGAGCCCCCACCCCAACCCTCCCCCGCATCGCGGGGGAGGGAGATTCGCGCGCAGCGCGAATGGGAGGGGGCGAGGCAGCGGCCTGAAGGCCGCTACAAGCATTTACCTCCGCTTCCCAACCGCGATCGCCGCGTAATGCGCGAAATACCACGCAGCGCGCATGCGCCCCAGCCCTTCCACGTTGCGATAGATATTCCACTGCCACTGCGCGGCCTTGCGCTTGTCGGCGGACAGCGAGCCGCTGCGCACGAGGTATTCGGCCAGCGGTTCGGGATCCGGTACGCGGCGGGCGATGCCGGCGCGGCGTACCATCGCCAGCCAGAATACGTAGTCCTCGTGGCCGATGCGCTGGAAGCGCCCGTCGCCGAGTACGCGGTCGTAAACGCCGGTGAGATTGCCGATGCGATTGCTTTTGAGCATGTCGGCGTAATCCACTTCCGCAGGCGGCCGCACGACCGACAGCTCGCGGCCGCTTTCGTCGAAACGGCGGTACGCGGTGTAGCTGATCTGCGTGCCGGTCGTGCGCATGTGCGCGAGCTGCAGCGCGAGCTTGTCCGGCAGCCAGCGGTCGTCGCTGTCGAGAAATGCGATATGCGTGCCGGTGGCCGCTTCGATGCCGGCGTTGCGTGCGGCGGCGACGCCACCGTTGTGCGCCATGCGGATCGGTACCAGCCGTGGTTCGCGCGCGGCAGTGGATTGCACGATGTCCCAGCTCGCGTCCTGCGAGCAGTCGTCGATCACCAGCAGTTCGACATCGGCGGGGGTCTGCGCGAAGACCGAGTCCATCGATGCCTGCAGGGTGGCTGCCGCGTTGTAGGCCGGCATGATCACACTCACTTTCGCCGTGCCGGCGATGGCACTGACTTTCGCGACATCGCAGACAACCGCAGACACCGCCTCGCTCACGCGTCGCGCGCCTTGCGCCCACCCGCCCACGACGACCGCGGCGGCGGCAGCAGGTAATCGCGGTATTGGCCGGGATCGCCTTCTTCGCCGGCTTCAGCGGCCTTGATGATGTTGTAGGCCTCACGCGAGGTCACGTAATGCAGGACGTGGCGCTTGCCGTCGTTGTAGCGGCTTTCCAGATAACGGTGCATGGCGTCCACCGGTTCGCCCAGGAGGGTGTCGATGTCGTGTTCCTGGGTGCCGTGGGTATGGATCTTCACGAACACCCATTCCGGGCGGCCCTCGACATGGACGCCGGTCTTCACCCACAGATCGACACGCGCCTCGGTGGGCGGGCAATTCTTGCGTACGTCGGCGTTCTCGATCCGCGGCATCGCGCCCATGCGCCGCTCGCGCCAGTTCAGGGCCAGCGGCCCCTGCACGATCATCAGGTCGCCGCGGGTACCGCCGCCCACTTTCACCGGCGCGCCGGTGTTGTGCGATTTCGGCGCCAGCGGATCGTCGGTGGCGTAATAGATGCTGTTGACGGTGGCGGTCTGGGTATCGCTGGGCGCCGACGGCAGGGTGAAGTCTGCGTAGCAGCCGAGTTCGCGCAGCAGGATCAATTCGTTGTCGATGCCGCACCAGCGGCCGTCGGCGCGGGAATTGTCCAGGCACCAGTTGCCGTGGATGAAGCCGAATTTCAGTTCGCCGGTTTCCGGATCGCGGGGCAGCGCGCCGTGTTGCTCGTGCAGGGTCTTGCAGAAACGACCGATCGAGACGCGGAAATTCTGTTCGGTGTCGTTGTCGTGGTGCAGATGCACTTCGATTTCGCCGAAACCGTCGGAACACAGCGACGCGAGCTTGTCGAGGTGTTCCTCGGCGTATTCCTCTTCCGGATAGAAAAAGCTGTGCTGCGGCGGGCGACCGTCGGCGTCGCGATGACGGCCAGCCAGCGCGCGGTATTCCGTGCACCAGCGATCGACGCGATGGCGCTGGGTTTCGAGATCGGCGCCTTTCCACATCGGCTCGAAGTGGTCGACGAAGCAGAACATGACATGCACCGGGCGATCGCTCACCGACGGCGTGCGCCGGCGCAGGTAGTGGCCCAGCCACAGGTGCATGTTGCGCTTGCGCATGTCGCGCACCACCAGCGCAGCGATCGCGGCCGCGAGCGACAGTCCGCAAAATACGATGACGATGGCTGCGTTCAATGCCGGCCCCGGATGCTTCGATGTCCGTTCATGTCATTCCCCTGAATGTGTGTGGATGCGTCCAGCCGCTCAAGCCGGCTGCAGCGATTCGAATATGAAACCGTCCGCCGCCCACACCGGCAGCATCGCCTGCAGCAATTGCAGCGACAGTGCGCTGTCGTCGTGCATCAGCAGGATCTCGCCGGCTTTCGGCGGGTAGCGCTGCGCCGAGGCGATCAGTTCCTGCGCCGGGCGCTGGCTGTAGTCGAGACTGTCGTAGGACCAGTAGGCGATGCGGCGGCCGCGACGGATACAGTCGAACACCATCGGCCGCGGCATCACCCCGCGCGGCGGACGGAAATCGTGGCGTGCGCCCCCGTCGAAGCGCTGCAGGAACAGGTCCATGCGCTCGATCTCCGCGCGCTGTTCGGCCAGGCCAAGGCGATCGAACTGCGGATGCGTCCAAGAATGATTGCCCAGCACATGACCGCCGCGCACGATCTGCTGCACCAGCTCTGGATAACGCTCGGCCTGCTGTCCGATCAGGAAGAAGGTCGCACGGACCCGATGCTCCGCCAGCAACGCCAGCAGCGCCGGCGTGTGTTCCGGATGCGGACCGTCGTCGAAGGTCAGATACAGCACTCGGCCGCGGCGCGCACCACGGGTCAGCACCCAACGATTGGGCAGCCATCGCAGCACCTTCAGTTTTCTTGGGCGGGGATTCATGTCGTCGGATAGTCAGGAGAACGCAATCCGTGCGCGGGTACGGCCCACGGACAGAATCGATGGCAAAACGCGGGATGCAGGAACGGCGGAGTGGTCATGATGACGGATCGGATGCGCATGCGTTCGCCTCATGCGCCCCGGTACAGGGCGTCGTAACGCCCGGCCATGGTCTCGATCGAGGCCTCGCGCAGCGCCCAGTCGCGCCCGGCGCGGCCCATGGCGACAGCGCCCGCGGGGTCGCGCAACAGTGCGGCGAAAGCTTCGGCCAGTGTGTCGTCCCGCGCCGGCGGCACCAGCCGGCCGTTGCGACCGTCGACCACGATCTCGCGATTGCCGCCCACATCGGTGGCCACGATCGGCAGACCGCTGGCGCAGGCTTCGAGCAGTGCCATCGAATAACCCTCGCTCAGCGACGACAGCGCGAAGACATCGAAGCCCTGCAGCAGCTCGCGCACGTCGCTGCGGTCGCCGAGGAAACGCACGGCGTCGCCGATGCCCAGCGCAGCGGCTTGCGCCTCCAGCGCCGTGCGCAATGCGCCGTCGCCGACCAGGACCAGCGTGGTGTCGGCGAACTCGCCGTGCAGGCGCGCGAACGCGCGCAGCAGCGTGGCCTGATCCTTGACCGGGTTCAAGCGGCCGACGGTGCCGATGATGCGCGTGCCCGGAGTAAGCCCGAGATCGCTGCGCAGTGCCGCCCGGCGTTCTTCCGATGCCGGCAAAAAGCGGTCGATGCGGATGCCGTTCGGCACCGACAACAGCCGCCCGCGCGGCGATACGCCCTGCTGCGCGAAGCGCGAGCGCGCGGCTTCGCAGACCGCTGCGACGGTATCCGTGCGCCGCATCGTGCGCCGATACAGCCATTCGCCGCGGCTGCGCGGCTGCGCGGCGCCCATGCCGTGGCGGGTGTTGACCAGCCGCGCGACCGGCAGACCGATCGAGGCCGCGACCGTGTGGTAATGCGCGTTGGCGTTGTGTGTGTGGACGACCGCGCCAGGCACCGCGCGCAGCCAGCCGCGCAGGCGACGCAGCGCGCCGAAGTCGAAGCCGCCGCGCTTGCGGCAGGCCTGAACGTCTATCCCCTGCGCTTCCAGCTCACCGGCAAGCGCGCCGGGCTGGAACAGACAGATCGCGCGACAGCGATGCCCGGCCGCATGCTGCACGCCGGCCAGATCGATGACCATGCGTTCGAGACCGCCGCGTTCGAGATTCTCGACCACATGGACGATGTCGAGCTTGGGCAGGATGTCGAGAGCCGGAACGATGTCGAGAGGCGGCGTCTCGCTCATGCCGGAAGCTCGCACACGGTGACGCGACGCTTGCCGCTGGCGGTGAGCGCGATCGCATCGACGGTCTCGAATTCGATGCGCACGCCGTCGCCGGTGAGCTTGTGGATGCCGGCGCGGATGAGATCGTGCATGGCCGGGTCGAAGCCGGCGTCCGGCACCAGCCGCACCAGCAGCGCATCCAGCTCGCGCTGCACCACCTGGTATTGCTTGATGCCGACGACGGGCAGGAACACGTAAACGATGTACTCGCCCGGCACCAGCCGGCCGTCGCGCAGCCGCAGCGCGTCGAGCTTGCGGCCGTCGACCTTGGCCAGTTTCGGCAGCCCGCGGCCGCAGGCACAGTGTTTGTGGCCAGGCGTGCCGAGATCGCCGTTGACGTAGCGCATCAGCGGCATGCCGTCGTTATGCAGATCGGTGACGATCAGATCGCTGGGAACGGTCGCGTCCGGCCCGCCGGCGAATTCGACGTGCAGATGATCGGTGTTGAGATGCAGTCCATCGCGGGCTTCGCATTCGGCCGCGATCAGCATGAATTCGCGACAGCCATACGTATCGTAGGCCGGCGCGCCGAACACGCGCTGCAGCAGTTCGCGCTGATGCGGATGCAGGGCTTCGGCGGCGCCGAGGATGCGCTGCGGACGATGGATGCTGCGGCCCTTGCGTTCGAGCCAATGCGCCAGTTCCACCAGCGGCCCGACGTAGGACACGATGGTCTCGGGCTTGAAGCGGTCCAGCGCATCGGCATATTCCGCCATCCGCGTCTCGTTCATGTCGAAGGCATTGAGCATCCGCCGGTTGAACGCGGCGTGGTAGAGACGGTCCTTGAACAACTGGAAGCCCGCCGGCGCCGCGACCGGCGCGCCCCACAGATACGCGGTGCTCTGGCCGAGATGCGCGCCCGACCAGGCATAGCCACGGAACATCACCGCGACCCGGCGCTCGTAGCTTTCGCGGGTGTAGCCGAAGCGCAGCGGTTCGCCGGTGGAGCCGCCGGTGGTCTTGAAGAACAGCGCGCCGCGATGCGCCGGTGCGATCATTGATTCGGCATGCGTCGATTCGGCATGCGCGCGGATCACCGGCTTGGTGAGGATCGGCAGCCGCGCGTAATCCTCGCGGTTGCGGATGTCCGCGGCGGCAGTGACGCCGGCATCGCCCCACCAGCGCTTGTAGAACGGCACCTGTTCCCAGCAGTGCGCGATCAATCGTTGCAGCTTGCGCCACTGCAGGGCGTCGAGTTCGTCGGCCGAACGCCACTGGTCGCGTTCGTACTCGCGCAGATACGTCAGCGTCTTGCGTCGGCGCAGGCCCGACTCGTAGGCCGGATACAGCACGCGCCGGAACAGGGGTTCGTACAGGCCGGTCATGGCAGTGTTCCGGCAGGCGTCGCGCGGGCATGCGCCCAACCGAGCAGGCGTGCGCCGAAACGCGGGCGTCCGCGCAGCAGACGCTGGTGCAGTTGCTGCATGTGGGCGATGTCGTTGCGGGTCCAGCAGCCCAGCATCAGCGTCAGCGGCAGGTACAGCACTCCCGCCAGCAGACCGCCGACCAGCAGTTCGGCCCACGCCGGAAGATGGTGATGCACCAGCAACAGCGGCGCCGCCGCGAGCGCACTGGCCAGCACCGTGCGTGCCAACCGTCCCCAATCGGGCGAGACGCCGCATTCGCGGATCGCCAGCGTGGTGTAAGCCACGACATTCAGCGCCGCCACGACAGCGAACGCGATCAGCGCGCCGCGCAGCCCGTCGATGTGGATCAACCACGCATCCAGACCCAGCTTCAGCAGCCCGCAAACCAGAATCAGCGCCAGCACCGCGCGCTGGCGGTCGGCGCTGATCAACAGACTCGATGCGCCCTGCGCGGAGGTGATGGCCGCGACGCCGGCCAGGCAGACCGCGAACACCGTGGACGCCTCTTCGTACTCGACGCCGTAGAGCAGATCGATCAGCGGATCGGACAACACCATGCCGAAGGCCACCAGCGGCGCCGCGAGCAGCATCAGATAGGCTGTGGATGCCGCGAAACGGTGCCCGGCGACTTCGCGCCCCTGGCTCAACGCATTCGCCATCATCGGCAGCAGCAGCGCGCCGAACACACCGGGCACCAGCGCCGCCGCGCCGCTCGCCAACTGATAGCCGACCTTGAATTGACCGGCGGCGTGCGGATCGGCGTAGGCGTTGAGGAACAGCACTTCTATTTCGCTGGAAACGATGAAACCCACCGTGACGATCAGCGTGCTGTAGTACATCTGCCGACGCACGCGCGGCACCAGATCTTCCGGCAGCGCGGGCCGGTCGTCGCCCGCCGGCAGCAACGGGCGCAGCTGCGTGCGCGACATGCCGTAGAACATCACGCCCGACAGCAGGAACACGCCGAACAGCCATTCCACCGGCAGGTCCATCCAGATCACCACCAGCACCATGCCCAGATTCAGCGGCGTGGAGAACAGCGCGACCATCGCGTTGATGCGGAAATTCTCCAGCCCCTTGGCTACGCCGATATTGAACATGTAGCCGGCGCGCAGCGCGATGGCCACCGCCAGGAACGCGAACAGCAGGCCGTGATGGAAGGTCGGTGCGACCCGATGCCCCGCCAGCCACAGCAGCAGCGCGCCGACCGCGAGCGCCACCGCGAGAAAACCCCGCTGCGCCCGGCGCAGATACGCGACCAGCGGCCGCACCTGCCCTTCGCGGCTGCCGCCGCGCAGTTCGGCGACGAACTTGATCGCCGCGCTGGCGGTTCCCGAGTTGGTGGCGGCCACGCCCATGCCCACCAGCAGGATCACCGCGCTGTAGGCGCCGAAGCCTTCCGGCCCGAGGTGACGGGCAATGACGATCGAGGTCAACATGCCGAGCGCGAACTCGGTGTACATCGCCACCGAGGAGAACAGCGTGTTGCGGAGCGTGCGCGCGCGGAGCGTCATCCCATCACCAGAAGAATCTTGACCAGCACATAAAGCGCGATGACGCTGCCGACGCCGATCACGGGCATGAGGACAATATCGTTGCCGAGCTGGAACCGCGGCAGCGCCGGATCCTCGCGGCGCATGTCGGTGTAGTGCGCGACCACCAGCGCGGCCAGCAGATACAGAATGATGACGTAACTGCGGCTGAGGAAGAACGCCGACATGAAAAATCCGACCAGCGACAACAGCAGCGTCATCGCGATCGCACGCCCTTCGGCGATGCCGGCCTCCAGCGCATCGAGTTCCGCCAGCGCGGTCTCGGCATCGCCATCGGCTTCGGGCGCGACCATGCTTTCCCACGCCAACTCGCCAAGTGGACGCGAGCCCACCCACATCATCCGGAAGCAATAGACCACCAGCGCCAGCCACAGCGTGAAACCGATGATGCCGGTTTCGGCCAGCACCAGCACGAACGAGTTGTGCGCGGTCAGATGGTGATAGTCGGAGTACATGTCCGGCCCGACCCCGAACAGCGGATGGCCCTGGAACATCATCAGGCCTTCGTACCACGAATCCACGCGCCCCTGCGCCGACGCTTCCTCGACGTCGATCTCGTTGAAGCGCGACGGCAGCGCCAGCAGCACGCCTACCGCCATGCAGCCGAGCATGCCGGCCACGAACACGCCCCTGCGCTGCCAGATGTACACGCCCATCACCGCCAGCAGCGCCAGCAGCGAACCGCGCGAATCGGTCAGGTAAACACCATAGACGAGGATGCCGGCGACGATCACCCAGAACAACCGGCGCAGGCCCATCAAACCGCCGCGCGCGCTGAGATACATCGCCATCGGCACGCAGGCGACGAACAACATGCCCAGATCGTTGGGATCATTGAAGATGCCGACGTACTGGATGCGCGTGCCCTGCGACAGCTCGATGCCGGTCCAGCCGATGCCGGTCTGCTGCTGTTCGATGCCGTGGATCGCCAGCACCGCCGCGCACAGCGAGAAGATCGCCATGGTCTTCAATATCCGGCTGCGCCGGTCCAGACCGTTCGCGAATACCACGAACGCCAGCACCACCGGCGCGAACTTCTCGAACTGTTCCAGCGCACCGCCGATCCAGCCGTTGAAGATGTGCGAGACCATCAACACGCCGAAAAACATCAGCAGCACCGGATACTGCGGGGCGTCGAAATTCTTTCGCGGCGACAACAGCCAGAAGCCCGCCGCGACGACCAGCATGATCGGCTGCAGCGGCAGGCCGACGCTGTCGATCAGCGCCGGATAGTCCTGCGGGCGGATCAGCACCAACAGCAGGTAGAGCATCATCGCGACGAACATGACGCTCAGAGCCTGTTCACGATCTCTCCATGCCTCGCGCCGGTCCTGCCGGAGCGCGGAGCAAGGAAGAGAGAGGGAATGGATGTCGATCCATGACAGAACGATGACGCCGCACCGCGTCCCGGCAGGACCGGCCCTTCGGGTTGTGCCGCAGTGGCCCGTTGGGAGCCGTGCGCCGCTTGACTTGACCACCAGTCAAGCACTGCGCGACGCCCAATTCCCAACGGGCCACTGCGACACAACGCGAGGCATGGAGAGATCATGAACAGGCTCTCAGCCGCTTCTGGTGCGCGAGCGGTAACAAAACACTTCCGGCAGCGCCAGCATGCCCTCGAACCAGTCGCGGCCGACGTCGCGCTCGACCGGAATCCGTCGCAGTTCGTAGCGCGACTCCTGGCGCATCGGCTCGGGGCCGGCACGATAACTGCAGCCCAGGCGGTAACCGGCTTCGCGTACGGCTGAGATGACGACTGCGTCGTAAGCATCGGAACCGCCCACAGGATAGGAGATGACCTGCGCCTCGCCGCCCAATTCGCGCTCGATCGCGCACTTCGATGCCACGAGCTCCTCGCGCATCGCTGCCGGGGTCATTTTCGCCAGCATCTGGTGATCCACACCGTGCGAGCCGACCTCCATGCCGCCTTCGCGCATTTCGCGCAACTGCGACCACGTCATCGGCCGGCAATCCGGGTGACCGCCTTCCGCAGGCAGCGACCAGTCGCGCTGCAACCGCGCGATCAGCGCCTGCTGGGCGCCGGCGTCCAGGGTCTTGATGCGATCCAACAATTCGCTGGCGACGGCGCGGCGCCCCTGCAGCGTTTCGGGCAACGGCCAGTCGACGGCCAGCTCGGGCGCCTGCAAACGGTCGGCGCGGGTCACGCACACCATATGGGTCAACCAGTCGTAGGCGTAAGGGCGGCCGGACTCGATGTGACCGGTGGAAACGAAGAACATCGCCGACACTCCGGCATCGCGCAGGATCGGCCAGGCGATGCGGTAATTGTCGTCGTAGCCGTCGTCGAACGTGATCAGCGCCGCGCGTCTGGGCAGCGACTGCCCCCGATCGAGACGAT
This sequence comes from Lysobacteraceae bacterium, assembly GCA_046598445.1. GTDB lineage: Bacteria > Pseudomonadota > Gammaproteobacteria > Xanthomonadales > Xanthomonadaceae > Lysobacter_I. The sequence continues at coordinate 51,843 of JBKJHV010000024.1, read as the reverse complement.
CGATGAGTTCGTCGAAACGCATCGACGAACAGCGGCGCTTGACGATGGCGATCTGTTCGCGGAAGGCATCGCTGCTGGCGCTGATCAGATCCAGATCGAAGCGGAAATCTTCCGGCTCGACCGATTCCAGCACGCGGTGATAGGCCAGGATGCGCACGTCGTGGCGCAGCGCGGCGCGCAGGCGTCCGATCAGCGGCATCGCGCCCACGCGCCGGAGCGCGCGCGCCAGGCGCGGCCGTCGAGCGGCCGACGGTTCGCAGCCGTCTCCGGCGCGACCGTCATCAGTTTGAACACCCTCACCGCTCATCGAATCCCCCGTGACTTCACGCATAACGCATTTTCCGGCATCGACCGGACGATGCTTTGCCCGCCCGCATCGCGCATCGGCACTTCGCTTGCATTCGCGGATCGAACGCGGTCCACTGCGCGCCTCACAACGAGCGCCTCAATGGAGCGGGCATGTCCGAAGACACCGATTTCGCAGCGCTGTATCGCGAGCTCGGGATCGATGCGACCTGTTCGCTCCCCGAGTTGCGCAGCGCATGGCGGCGACGCGTGGCGAAGCTGCATCCGGACCAGGGCGGCAGCGCAGAGGATACCGGACGCCTGCAGCAATTGAATCAACGCTACGATGCCGCGCTGGATTTCCACGCGCGCTACGGGCGCATGCCGGGTGCCGTTGCCGCGGGTCAACTTGCCGGCGAAGCCATCGAACCGCCGCAGCCGGACGCCTGGCGACGGACAGATGCCGACGCGAATGAGATTCCCGCGGCCGGTTTTGGCAGAATACCCCGTTACTTCGTCGCAATCGCATTGATCGTGGTCGCGGTGCTGGGCTGGCGGATCGCCACCGGACGCGAAGAGAACGCTGACAGCGCGGACGAACACACCGGGCAGATCGCCGAGGAGGCCGGGACGGCCGCTGCGGAGATCGCGCCGGGCCAGGGGAAAGACACGGTGCGGAACATTCTGGGGGAACCGCTGGACATGCACGCGCTGCGCTGGACTTATGGCCCGTCCTGGGTGGAATTCCGCTGCGACAAGGTCGTGGGCTGGTACAGCTCGCCATTGCGCCCGCTGCCGGTGTCGATGTCGGCCGCGAAGACCATGCAGGCCGATGCCGTGCCGGCCGCCGACGATCGCTGCGACTGACCGGGGACACTGATGTTCACCCGAGCCGCCACCCTGCTGCGCAAGGCGCGCCGACGTCTGTGGATGAAATATGCCCTGCGCGGCGTCGGCGGCAGCGACAATTTCGACCGCCTGGATCTGGCCTACAGCGTCGAAGATCCGTGGAACATGGCTTCCGATCTCGAACGCGCACGTTTCGAGGCGACTAACGCGGTGATCGAACGCGCGTTCGGACGGGTCGGTTCGGTGCTCGAACTGGGCTGCGGCGAAGGTCATCAGACCGAATACCTCGCCCGGCTCAGCGACGCGCAATACGGCGTGGACGTGAGCGCGCAAGCGGTGGAGCGCGCGCGCAAACGACTGCCTCAGGCGCACTTCGAAGCGGGCGACATTTTCGGCCAGCCCTGGGGCGACCAGCGCCATCGTTTCGATCTGGTCACCGCCTGCGAAGTACTCTATTACCTCAGCCAACCCGAGAAGACCATCGCGCAGATGCGCCACCTCGGCCGCAATGGGCTGGTGACGTTCTTCGCCCCGGCCTGCGGCCGCATCGGCCCGCATCTGGATGCAGTGCCCGGTCTGCACAAAGAGTGGATTCATCACGGCGGCACCGCGTGGTTGATCGGGTGGTGGCGCGATGAAGGCTGACAAAACGCGCTTCGGACATCGCTGCGAAGAGCAAATCCCCCCTGTCCCCCTTTTTCAAAGGGGGAGGTACAGCAGGCTGATGTTGTGGACGCGCGACCGTCTGAAACGCCGCGCGCCTATACCCCCATTGAAAAAGGGGGTCGACGTCTGCGCAGCAGGCGGCGGGGGGATTTGCTCCGGCTCTGCTCACCAGTCCACCTCGCTGTGTTCATCATGAACAACGCGAACCAACCGCCATCCGTCGCAACCGCACTGCAGGACTACGGCATCGTCTATTTCGGCAACGACTGGTATGCCGAGAACCGCACCAGCAGCCATCATGTTGCTGCGCGTCTCGCGCGCAGCATGCCATTGCTCTATGTCGACTCACCTGGCATGCGGGCACCGAATGCGTCAGGCCGGGATCTCAAGCGCGCGGTGCGCAAATTGCTGGCAACGTTCAAGCGGCCGACGCAGGTCGCCGACAATCTGTGGCACTGCACCGTGCCGCAGCTGCCGTTCCGGCGATTGCCGGGCGTGGATGTCTTCAATCGCCTGTTCGGCCGCTGGGCGGTGCGCCGCGCGCTGCGCCTCGCCGGGATCCGCAAGCGCATCTCGTGGTTCGTCGTGCCGCATCCGGGTTTTCTCGCCGGCAAACTCGGCGAAGACCTGTGTGTCTACTACTGCATCGACGACTACGCCGCGCATCCGGGCGTGGACGCAGCATCGATCGCGCAGCGCGATCTCGATCTCAGCCGCCGCGCCGACCTGCTGTTCGTCGCGCCACCGGCACTGGTCGAAGGCAAACGCGCGCTCAATCCGCACACGATATTTTCGCCGCACGGCGTGGATGTCGAACTGTTCGCCAAAGCGCAGGATCCGGTCATGGAACTGCCCGCTCTCGCTCGCGATCTGCCGCGCCCGGTGGTCGGCTACATCGGTTCGATCCACGAGTGGATCGACGTGCCGCTGATCGAATGGCTGGCGCGGCAGCGGCCGCAGTGGAGTTTTCTGCTGGTCGGTCATGCCCACGTCGCGGTCGACGGCCTGCGCGCGCTGCCCAACGTGCACCTCGCCGGATCGCAGCCGTATGCGACGCTGCCTGCATGGTCGAAAGCCTTCGACGCCGCAATCATTCCGTATCGCCTGAACCGACAGGTCGCCAACGCCAACCCGCTGAAACTGCGCGAATATCTCGCCGCCGGCAAAGCGGTGGTGAGCGTGCGCAACCCCGAGATCGAGAAATTCTCGCAATGGGTGCGGCTGGCGGATGATCGCGAAGGTTTCCTCGCCGCCCTCGATGCCGCCGTGCTCGACAACGCGCCCGGCGCGGCAGAAGCGCGCATCGCCGCGGTCGCCGACCAGACCTGGGACGCGCGCGTCGCTTCGGTGTTGACCGATGTCGTTGCGCGTCTCTCCGAACCTTCTTCTCAAGCAGTCCCTTCATGACCTCTTCCGCTACTGTTCCCCGCAAGCTACGCGTCGCCGTCGTCGGCGCCGGCTATGTCGCCACGCATCATCTCGCCGCGCTGTCGCGACTGGATTTCGTCGAAATCGTCGGTCTTTGCGACAACAACCTGCCCGCTGCCGAAGCGCTGGCGAAACGCTTCAAGGTCGGCAAAGTCGCCGCGACGCTGGGCGATCTGGCCGACGCGCAACCCAACGTCGTCTACGTGCTGACGCCGCCGGCCTCGCACGCGACCCTGGTGATCGCGGCGATGGACATGGGCTGTCATGTGCTGGTGGAAAAGCCGATGGCCGACACCGCCGCCGACTGCGAAAGAATGCTCGAAAAATCGCGCGAAACCGGCCTGAAACTCGGCGTCAATCACTCCGACCTGTTCGACCCGGTGCTGATGCGCGCGCTCGACGCGGCGAAGAACGGCGACATCGGCGATGTACTGTCGGTCGACATCGTGCGCAATTCCGAATACCCGCCCTACGCCGGCGGCCCGCTGCCGGGTATGGTGACCCAAGGCTCGTATCCGTTCCGCGACCTCGGCGTGCATGGGCTGTACACCATCGAGGCGTTCATCGGCGCGATCTCGCAGGTCGACGTGCATTACCAGTCGCACGGCAGCGATCCGAATCTCGGTTTCGACGAATGGCAGGCGCAGGCGCAGAGCGCGAGCGGCGTCGGCCGGCTGCTGCTGTCGTGGAATGCGCGACCGATGGAGAACCGTCTGGTCGTGCGCGGCACCCGCGGCATTATCGAGGTCGACCGCTTCACCCAGGTCTGCCGCATCCATCGCGTGCTGCCGGGGCCGAAATTCATCGGCATCCTGCTCAACGCGTTCTTCAGCGCGGCGAAAGATGTGGTCCGCATTCCGATGAACGTGCTGCGCTTCGCCACCGGCCGGCTGAAACCCTCACCCGGCATCCAGCGCGGCGCAGAGGCCTTCGCGCGCGCAGTGCGCGACGACGAAACTCCGCCGTTCACCGCCGACGACGGCCTGCGTCTCGCGCGCCTGCTCGACCCGCTGTGCGCCGAACCCGACCGCGCGCGCTTGCAGCAGCTCGAGGCGCGCTACGTCGAATTACCGCCGGCCGATGCGCTGGTCACTGGCGCCGCGGGCTTTCTTGGCCGCGCGCTCGTCGCGGCGCTGCGCGCGCAGGGCAAGACCGTGCGCGTGCTGGTGCGTCGCCCGGTCGCCGCATTCCGCAACGACGACGGCATCCAGATGGGCAGTGTTCAGATGGTGCTGGGCGACCTCGGCGATCCGCGCATCGTCGATCATGCGGTCGCTGGCGTCGGCGTCGTTTATCACGTCGGCGCGGCGATGCGCGGCGGCCTGCGCGACTTCGAGGCCGGCACGGTCTGGGGCACGCGCAACGTACTCGACGCATGCCGCAAGCACGCGACTGCGCGCCTGGTGTACGTAAGTTCGATGAGCGTGTTCGACCATGCTGGCCGCCGCAACGGCGAAGTGTTGAACGAAGACTATCGCTTCGAACCGCACCCGCAGCTGCGCGGCGCCTATACGCAGACCAAACTCACCGCCGAGCAGATGGTCGCCGATGCGATCTCGAAATCGCATCTGCCAGCGGTGATCGTGCGCCCGGGGCAGATCTTCGGCCCCGGCGCCGAGCAGGTGACGCCGAACGGCGCGATCGCGCTGGCCGGCCGCTGGATCGCCATCGGCAACGGTTCGCAGATGCTGCCGCTGGTCTATCGCGACGACATCGTCGACGGATTGCTGCTGGCGGCGGAGTCGCCGCAGGCGCTGGGCCGCATCTTCAATCTGGTCGACACCGGCTCGGTCGATCGCAATGAATACTTGCGACGCTGCAAACGCAAGCTGGGCGAAAAGCTGAAGCTGCTGTGGGTGCCGCAGTGGGTATTCCTGTGCCTGGGCTTCGGCGTGGAGATGTTGGGCAAGGTCTTGAAACGCGACGTACCGCTGACCCGCTACCGCGTGCATTCGCTGCGGCCGCTGACCAACTTCGACATCGCCGCCGCGCGCGATGTGCTTTGCTGGACCCCGCGGGTCGGCGTGCGCAAGGGATTGGATATCACCTTCGGCGAATAAACGCGCGAACCCCAACACAACCTGAAGCCCGCTCTACCGACAGGGATGCAGCAAACCTCAATCCTTTTTCGCGAGTACGCGCTGCCAGGGCAACAATCCGCCGAGGACCGGCGCAGCCCAACCGATCCGATGCCAGCGCGGGTGTCCGCGCAGACGCTCGCCCGCCATCGATTCGACTTCACAGCCCTCGAACAACCGTCGCAATCCGATCGCGGAACTCGACCACGGATATCCCGCACGCCGCCGCCAGTCGCCGAGCAGGCGCCGCGAATGATATTCACGCAGGCGCAGCGGACTGGGCGTCGCCAGGTAGACATGCCCACCGCTGCGCGTCACCCGCAACAGTTCGGCGATGAATGCACGCCGCGCCGGTTCGGTGCTGATGAATTCCAGTACCGACACACAGGTGACCAGATCGAAATAGCCGTCGTGGAAAGGCAATCGCTGACCCGCGGGCACATGCTCGAAACGCGCGCGCTCGGGAGACAGACCATGGCCCAGCGCACGCAACCGGCCGGCTTCGACCGCCTCGGCGCTCGCGTCGATGCCCACGACTTCCTCTGCATGCAGCGCCGACAACGCCAACGCCACTGTCGTGCCGCCGGTACCGCATCCGGCATCGAGAATGCGCGGCGCCTTGCCCAGCCGGCCGACCAACGGCACGCACAGACTGTGCGCGTGCATTTCGACGCGGGTCAGTTCGCGCTGCAGAAAACGCGCGGACACGCCGCCGGACAGCGAAGCATCGAACCCGCCCACGCCCACGCTGTCGTGGATGTCGCGCGAAGCGGCACCCTTGAGCACCGATTCGACGAACCGGGAACGGTAGGGCTCCTGCATCGCCCGCGATGCAGCGCCCTGCGTCATCGTTGCTGTCGTCATCGCTTCCGGAGTCTTGTCCCGCATCGTACTGTCGCTCATCGCAATCCTTGCTGTTGTGTCTTTTCGTTCCATCGGGCCGACTGAGCCCTGCTTCGCCGATACAGCACGCGGAATGCAGAGGTTCGCTCAGGCCCTGCCCGAATGGGCCGGCCGCGCATTATCGTTACCCTGCTGCGATTTCGCCATCACGAAAAGGTATCAGCCCGACGCGAACGCGCCCACCACTGGCGGATGCCGCGCATCGCCGGTCGCTCCACGCCATAGGTCAACGCAGCCGCCAACGCCAGCATCATCAGTGCGGTCGCCGTCACCGCCGCGAGGCTCGGCACGCCGGCCGCTTCGAGGCGATGGATCACGGCGAAGCCGATCGCCTGATGCAGCAGGTACAGCGAGTAGGAAATGCCGCCCAGAAATACGAACGGTGCCGCACGCAACCCGCGCAGCTTCCCGGCGACGAACAGCGCGAAGATCGCGCAACAGGCCACACCGGCGGCCAGATACGCCGGCGCATACGACACGCCGATAGCGACGAGCGCCAGCGCGATCAGACCGGTATTCACCCGCAGACCTCCCGAACGGGTATGCAGGCGGTAGAAGAGGATGCCCAGCGCGAAGAACGGGATGTGGCGCAGCAGCAGCAACTCGCGCAGCGTGTAGGAGAAATGGAGATGGCGCTGCGCGGTGAGCGCGTAGACCACCGTCATGAGCAGCCAGACGGCGATGATCCAGTGGATGCGTTTGAGTTGCCCCAGCACTAACCAGAACAGCATCTGCACGTAGAAAAACAATTCGGCCTGCAGCGTCCAGTACGAGCCATCGAGCTGCAGGAAACCCAGGACTTCCTGCATCATCGTGAGATTGACCGCGAGATCGATCGTCGGGATTCGCTGGATCGGCATGCCGATGGTGTAGACCACCGCAGCGGTGATGGCCATCGCCGCCCAGTAGGCCGGAAACAGGCGCGAGAATCGCGACACTGCGAAATCCATCGCGTCGCGGGTGCGTTCCAGAGTCATGAAAATGACGAAGCCGCTGATCAGGAAAAACAGATGGACGCCATAGTTGCCGGCCGGAAAACCGAAACCGAGCGGCTGCAGGTGTCCCTGTTCCTGCTGATAGAACGTGGTGTAATGAAACGCGACCACGCCGAGCGCAGCGAGCCCGCGCAGGGCGTCGAGTTCGCCCACGCGTGGATTCGCGATCGAGTTCGCGGTTGAATTTCCGATATTTCCCGCTTGCGCGGGACTCCCCTGTTCCATCTGTCCCACCCGCCTCCCCGACAGCATGAAAACTCCGCATTATCAACGAATTCTGTTACCTGGAAAGGACAGCCCCACCCGCAGCACTGGTTGGGGTCGCCTGCGACCGACGTTTGCGAGGCTCAACCCATGCGCCTGCTGATCGTCACGTCGCAGTTTCCGATCGCCGGCGAGCCGAATCGCGGCCGACCTATCTACCAGACCGTGCGCGAACTGTCGAAGCTCGCCGATGTGCGCGTGCTCAGTCCCGTCGCCAGCTATCCGCGTTGGGCCACGCCGCGCAGCTATCTGTTCCGCGCCTCCGATCCCGCGCACACGCTACCGGACTGCGATGTGCGCTATGTCGAATACCCGGCGCTGCCGCTGCTGACCCGGCCGTTCAACGGCTGGCTGTGCGCGCGCACCCTGCACGCACCGCTGCGCGAGTTCGCGCCGGACGTGGTGCTGTCCTACTGGCTCTATCCCGACGCCTTCGGTGCGATGCACGCAGCGCGGCGCGCGCGGCTGCCGCTGGTGGTCGGCGCGCGCGGCTCGGACCTGCGCGTGCGCGATGCCGTCAGCCGTCGCCTCACCCGGCCGGTGCTGCACGCCGCACAACGCATCCTGGTCGTGAGCGAGGATCTGGGCCGGGTCGCGGCGCGCGACTACGACGCCGACCCGGCGCGCATCCGCGCGATCCCCAACGGCTGCGACGCAACGATCTTCCATCCACGCGACCGCAATGAGGCGCGCGCTGCGCTGGGCATCGACGCCAACGCCGAACTGGTGGTCTACGTCGGCCGGCTGGTCCCGGAAAAAGGCCTGCGCGAACTGCTCGATGCGATGGCGGCACTGGCGGCGCAGCGGCCGCAGCTGCAGCTTGCGCTGGTCGGCGAAGGCCCGATGCGCGCAGAACTGGAAACCCGGATCGACGCCGACCCTTCGCTCCAGGTTCGACTGGCCGGCGCGCAGGGTCCGCACGAGGTCGCGCGCTGGATGGCGGCATCGGATCTGGTCACCTTGCCCAGCTATTCCGAAGGCCATCCGAACGTGCTGGTCGAAGCCCTGGCCTGCGGGCGGCCGGTGGTGGCGACGCCGGTCGGCGGGATTCCCGAAGTGGTGGATGCCGATTGCGGCCTGCTGGTCGCAGCGCGCGATGCCGACGCACTGGCCGCGGGTCTGCGCGATGCGCTGGATCGGCCATGGGACGAACGCGCGCTGTCGCGCCGGTTCTCGCGCGGCTGGGATGCGGTCGCAGCCGATACACTGCGCGCCTGCGAAGAAGCTTTGGCCGCGATCGCGAAGGGCTGATCGGCCCCGGTTGCAGCATCCAGTGGCTGGCTGGCGGCGGTTTTCGCGTTCAACCGGCCATTGGCCAACGTTCGACCGCATTGCGGACAGGGGATAACGACACGTGTGTGGAATCGCAGGTTTCAGCGGGGCCGGCTTCAGCGGTGCGGGCTACAGCGGGACAGACATCGTCCCGGAAACCGCGCATGCCCTACTGCAGCGCATGATCCACACCCTGGCCCATCGCGGGCCGGATGGTTACGGCTTCCATGTCGAGGACGGCGTCGGTCTGGCGCACGCGCGGCTGTCGATCATCGATCTGGCCACCGGCGACCAGCCGATCCGCAATCCGCGCGGCACGGTGTGGACCGTGTTCAACGGCGAGATATTCAACTACGTCGAACTGCGGCGCGAGCTCGAAGCCGAAGGCCGCACCTTCTATACGCATTCCGACACCGAAGTGATCGTGCATCTGTACGACCGCGACGGCGATCGCTTCGTCGAAAGCCTCAACGGCCAGTTCGCGATCGCGCTGTGGGACAGCGAGCGCCGCAGGCTTGTGCTGGCGCGCGACCGCGCCGGCATCCGTCCGCTATATCTCGCGCGCAGCGGCGGCCGGGTGTGGTTCGCATCCGAAACCAAAGCACTGCTCGCGGTGCTGCCGCAGTGCGCCGCACTGGATCCGCTGGGCATCGCCGAAACCTTCGCCACCTGGTCGCCGATCGAGCCGCACACCGTCTATCGCGGCATCGACAGCCTGCCGCCGGGGCACACGCTGGCGATCGAACACGACGGTCGCGAAACCCTGCGCCAGTATTGGGACTGGACGTTTCCAGACGCCGACGAGACCTCGCCATCGCGTTATCCGCTGAGCGTGGACGCCGCGGCCGTCGAGCTGCGCGAATTGCTGATCGACGCCGTTCGCCTGCAACTGCGCGCCGACGTGCCGGTCGGCGCGTATCTCAGCGGCGGCCTCGATTCGTCGGGCATCGTCGCGATGATCCGCAGCTTCACCGATACCCCGGTGCGCACGTTCTCGGTCGCGTTCGAAGACGGCGAATTCGACGAAAGCGAATACCAGCAGGCGATGGTGCGGCACCTCGGCACCGATCACACCACTCTGCGCTGCACCCGCCGACACATCGGCGAAGCCTTTCCGCGCCTCATCCGTCATGCCGAAACGCCGGTGCTGCGCACTGCGCCGGTACCGCTGATGCTGCTCGCGGGCAGCGTGCGCGAGCACGGCTACAAAGTCGTGCTGACCGGTGAAGGCGCGGATGAAGTGTTCGGCGGCTACGACCTGTTCAAGGAAGCGAAAGTACGGCGATTCTGGGCGCGGCAGCCGCAATCGAAGCTGCGTCCGCGCCTGCTCGAACGTCTGTACGGGTATCTGCCGAATTCTCCGGTGCGCAATCCGGCGTTCGCGCAGTCGTTCTTCGGCCAGGGCATGGAACACCTGCAGCGGCCGATCTTCGCCCACGTGCCGCGCTGGACCACCTCGCAGCGTGCGCTCGGACTGTTGTCGGCGGAAATGCGCGCTGAGATCGGCAACTTCAACGCTCTCGATGCTTTCGAGGCGACGCTGCCGGCGAAAATCAACGACTGGAGTCCGCTCGCGCGCGACCAGTATGTCGAAGCGAAATCGCTGCTCGCCGGCTATCTGCTGTCGTCGCAGGGCGACCGGGTGGCCATGGCGAACTCGATCGAAGGCCGTTTTCCATTCCTCGATCACCGGGTGATCGAATTCGCCAACAAGCTACCGCCAAACTACAAGATCCGCGGCATGACCGAGAAATACCTGCTGCGCCGCGCGCTCGCCGACCTGCTGCCGAACGACATCGTCAACCGCACTAAACAGCCGTATCGCGCGCCGGACAGTGGCAGTTTCTTCTTCGATGGCGAACCCCTGGAGTATGTCGCCGACGTGATGAGCGGCGATTCGCTGCGCAGCGCCGGCTGGTTCGACCCCGAGGCCGTCGGCCGCCTGTTCGACAAATGCCGCGCCGGCCGCGCCACCGGCTTTGCCGACAACCAGGCCTTCGTCGGTGTGCTGTCGACGATGCTGATCGACCGTTCGCTGCGCGAAAACACGGATGCCGCAACCGACGCACCCGCACTTTCTGCACTCTGACCTCAACGACCCGACCTTAACGGTATTACCCGGAAGACCGCGCACCATGTATTGGAGAATCAAGGGCGTTCTGCAGAAAACCCTCGGCGCATTGCCCCACGGCGAAGCACTGCATTACGGCCTGCAGCGGCGTTTCGGCGGCATGCGCAACCCGCGGCGCGAAATCCTGCTGAAGATCGAGGACTGGGACGGGATGCTGCAGCAGTTGCACGCCGCTGGTGTCGGCATCCGCGGCGCGCGCCTGCTCGAAATCGGCAGCGGCTGGTACCCGGCGCTACCGCTGGCCTGCTACCTCGGCGGCGCGGCGCGGGTGCACACCTGCGACCTGAACCGGCTGCTCAAACCGGAGCTGATGCGCCTGTGCATCGAAATCCTCGGCGGGGAACTGCCGCGTATCGCCGCGCTCAGTCATGCCGATCCGGCGGACGTGCAGTCGCGCTACCGTCGCCTGCTGGCCGCGGCTGATGCCAAAGACCCTGCGGAACTGAGCGAGGGCGTCATCGATTACCGCGCGCCAGCGGATGCCGCCGATCCTGGGCTCGAAGACGGCTCGGTCGACATCGTGTTTTCCAACAGCGTGCTGGAACACGTACCGCCGGACGCCATCGACCGTATCCATCGCGGCACGCTGCGGCTGCTGCGTCCCGGCGGCATGGCGTTCCATTCGGTGAACTGCGGCGACCATTACGCCTACGCAGACGCGAAGATCCATCAGTTGCACTATCTGCAGTTTTCGGATGAGGACTGGGCGTTCTGGAACAATCGATTCCTCTACCAGAACCGGCTGCGCGCGCATGAACTGGTCGATGCAGCGCGCGAGGCCGGTTTCGAGATCGTGCTCGACACATCGCATGCACGCCCGCAGCGATTGGAGCAACTGCGCGCAATGACTATCGCACCGGAATTCGCGAAATTCACTCCGGAGCAACTGTGCATCACGACGGTGGATTTCATCGGGCGAAAATCATCGCGATAGCGTGGGGCTTCGGCTTGTGTTTTCGTGTGATTTTTGCCGGCAAGAGCAAATCCCCCCTGCCCCCCTTTTTCAAAGGGGGGTTAGCTGCAGGCGTCCTCGCACAGCCAGCATCCTGAAACATCACACTATTTGAATAGAACTGGAACATCGCACTACTGGGATACGAGATGTGGATCGAATCAGGCAGCTCGCCCCCTTTGAAAAGTGGGCTACGGGGATTTGCTTCCTGGTGCGAGCCGCGAGACGGCCAAACGCGCTTCGGAGCCGCCAGATTCAGAGCTGGCGACGGGCAAACATCGCCAGCGTCAATTGCCCGCCTGATGCGGCTGTATCCGCAACAACTTCCCGTTCTGTTCGTCCACCAGCACGTAGATCGCGCCGTCCGGGCCCTCGCGCACGTCGCGGATGCGTTCCGCGCGATCGGCCAGCAGCCGTTCCTCGTGGACGACGCGGTCGCCGTCGAGCTCCAACCGGATCAATGCGCTCTTGGCCAACGCGCCTACGAACAGATTGCCCTTCCACTCCGGAAACGCCTTGCCGCTGTAGAACAGCATGCCGCTGAGCGCCGGCGAGACTCCCCAGACGTGATGCGGCGGCTCCATGCCCTCGGCCGTCTTGCCGATCGCACCCTTGACCGGCGAACCGCTGTAGTCGATGCCGTGGGTGACCAGCGGCCAGCCGTAGTTGCGGCCGGCTTCCGGGATATTGAGTTCGTCGCCGCCCATCGGCCCGTGCTCGCTGGTCCATACTTTGCGCGTGAGCGGATGCAGCGCGGCGCCCTGCATGTTGCGATGCCCATAAGACCAGATTTCGGGGCGCGCGCCCTCGCGCTTCACAAACGGATTGTCGTCCGGAATACGCCCGTCCGGCCAGATCCGCACCAGCTTGCCCTGCAACTTGTCGAGCTGCTGCGCGGCCTCGGCGACGCGGTTTTCGCCCTGGGTGACGAACAGATGTCCGGCATCGTCGAAGACCAATCGCGAACCGACATGCGTGCCGCTGGAGAGCTTCGGCTCCTGCCGGTAAATCACTTCGACATCGTGCAGCGCATCGCCTTCCAGCCGTCCGCGCGCAACGGCAGTGCCGGTCTTGTTGCCGCGCAGACTCGGCTCAGCGAACGACACGTACACCAGCCGATCTTTCGCGAAGCCCGGCGACAGGACGACATCGAGCAACCCGGCCTGGCCATCGACGAAAATCTTCGGCAGACCGGCAAGCGGCGCGGAAATGCGGGCATCGAGATCGATCCGGCGCAGCCGGCCGGGGCGTTCGGTCACCAGCATCGTGCCGTCGGGCAGGATCGCGAGCGCCCACGGATGCTCCAGCCCCTTCACCAGTTCCACCACTTCGAAGCCGGTCTTTTCGGATGCGACCGGCACGGATTTCGCATCGACCACCGACTGCGGCGGTTCGGCCGGAGGCTCCGGCAACGGCGGTGCGCCACATGCGGCCAAGGCTGTCGCCAGCAACGACGGCAGCCAGAGATGGCGCGAGAAGACGGAATCCATGGTCTTTCGGGGCGACAGGAAGGCGTTCGACATGCGCTGCTGCTATCGAGGCTGGATGCGGGAGGCTATCCTATCCCACGGGTCCATCGCCAAGCGCTTTGCGGCCCGTATCACCACGCAAACAGCCTCGACGCCGCGCCGCATGGCCGTCGCCGGGCCGTTATTGCGTTCAAGGTTTCGACACGGGGACACAGCATGCAGCAGCGGCAACGAATCAAGCAGTACATTCTCAAAAACTTCCTCTTCTCGAACGACGACAGCGCCATCGGCGACCAGGATTCACTGGTCCGGGGCGCCATTCTCGATTCGACCGGCATCTACGAACTCATCATGTTCATCGAGGAAGAGTTCAAGTTCACGATCGCGCCCGAAGAGATGACGCCGGACAACTTCGACACGCTCGAAGTCATGGACGCGTTCGTCACCCGAAAGCTGGCCGGATAACGGTCGCGTCATGCCGTCGGTTCCCGCCCGGGTCGCCGAAATCGCCAGGCGTCACCCGGAACGGGTCGCGATCGTCGGCGACGATCGTCGCATCCGCTACGCCGAATTCTGGGATGAAGCACAGCGCTTCGCACAGGCTTTGCGTGTGCGCGGCCTGCGCGCGGGCGAGCGCGTGGCGATCCTGTTACCAAACCGGATCGAGGCGGCCGTGGCCTGCTATGGCTGCTGGCTGGCCGGCGGCATCGCCGCACCGCTGAACGTCCAGGGGCGCGCCCGCGATTTCCAGGCATGGCTGCGTCATTGCGACGCCCGTCATGTCGTCTACGAACACAGTCACACCGACGCAACCGATGCGATCGCCGCAGTCGATGCTTCCAGCGAGCTCGCGCCGATCAAATCCGCACCGATCGAACGCTGGCCGCTGGGCGCCGAACATCCGCTATGCCCACCGGCCACCGGCGATGCGGCCGTGGTCGATGCAACCGTGGTTGATGTGGATACGGCGGAACCGATCGCAGCGGATAATGTCGCACTGATCCTCTACACCTCCGGCACCACCGGCGCGCCCAAGGGCGTGACGCTCACCCACGGCAATCTGCTGGCCAACGCCAGCGCCGTGGTCCGCTATCTGGACTTGAGCGAACACGACAGCGTGCTGTCGATCCTCGCCTTTTATTACGCCTACGGCGCATCGGTGCTGCACACGCATCTGATCTCCGGCGGCTGCGTGGTGCTGGCGCAGAACCTGCTGTTTCCGCACCTGCTGATGGACACCATCGCGCGCGAACGCATCACCGGATTCTCCGGCGTGCCTTCGACCTACGCGCTCCTGCTGGAACGGGTGAGACTAGGCGATTACGACCTGTCGTCGCTGCGCTATCTCACCCAGGCCGGCGGCGCGATGAGCCCCACTCTTACCCGGCGCATGCGCGCGACGCTGCCCAATGCGCGCCTGTTCGTGATGTACGGGCAGACCGAAGCCACTTCGCGCCTGACCTGGCTGCCGCCCGAGCGGCTGGACGAGAAACTCGGATCGGTCGGCATTCCGATCGATGGCGTCGAACTGCGCATCGCGCGCGAGGACGGCAGCGACGCAGCGACCGGCGAGCCTGGCGAAATCCGGGTCCGCGGTGCGAACGTGATGCGCGGCTACTGGAACAACCCGGAGGCCTCCGCCGCGGTTCTGCACGGCGGCTGGCTGCGCACCGGCGACATGGGCCATCTCGACGCCGACGGCTACCTCTATCTCGCCGGACGCCGCAGCGACATGATCAAGACCGGCGCGCATCGCGTGCATCCGAACGATATCGAAGACGTGATCGTCGAACTGGCCGGCGTGAGCGAGGCCGCCGTCGTCGGCATCGACGACGACGTGCTGGGACAGGTCATCAAAGCGTTCATCGTCGCGCCGGGCCTGCCCCTGCGCAGCGAAAACATGGTCAAGGCGCACTGCCGGGAGCGCCTCGCCAGCTACAAGATCCCGCGCGAAATCGAATTCGTCTCCGCCCTGCCGCGCACCGCGTCCGGCAAGGTCCGCCGCGCCGCACTTCTGGAACCCCAAAACGCCTCATGAACGCCGCCAACGCCAATGCGCTCGACTGGAGCGTGCTCGACCTCGATTACGAGCAGGAAGCCGACCGCATCGCTGCGCGTCTGCGCGAAATCACCGCGCGACAGCTGCACAGACGCGGCCTCGTGGTGGCGATCTCGGGCGGCATCGACAGCTCGGCCAGCGTTTCGCTGGCGGTGCGCGCGCTGGGCCCGGAGCGCGTCTTCGGCCTGATCCTGCCGGAGCGCGATTCTTCCGACGACAGTGCGGCGCGCGCCAACATCCTCGCCGAACATCTGGGCATCCGCACCGAGACCGTCGACATCGCCCCGGCGCTGGACGCCATCGGTTGCTATCGCGCGCGCGACGCCGCGGTGCGCAATACCTTGCCCGAGTACGGCGACGGCTGGAAATTCAAGATCGTCATCGACGGCGGCATCCAGGGGCGTTTCAACCGCTTCCGGCTGATCGCCGAAGCGCCCGACGGCGCGCCGCACGAGCGCGATCTCGCGCTGGCCGACTATCTCACCATCGTCGCCGCGACCAATTTCAAGCAGCGCATCCGCAAGACCCTCGAATATTTCCACGCCGATCGCCTGAATTACGGCGTGGTCGGAACGCCCAATCGGCTGGAATACGACCAGGGCTTCTTCGTGAAGAACGGCGACGGCTCCGCCGACGTGAAACCCATCGCGCATCTGTACAAGTCGCAGGTCTACGGCATGGCGCGTCATCTCGGCCTGCCCGAGCGCGTCTGCGCGGCGATCCCCACCACCGACACCTACAGCCTCAGCCAGGGTCAGGACGAATTCTATTTCGCGCTGCCCTACCGGCAGATGGATCTGGCCCTGTACGCGCTGAACCATGGCTTCCCACCGTCGGCGCTGGCCGCTGCACTGGAGATCGACGAAGCGCAGGCGAAGGCGATCTACGACGACATCGGCAACAAGCGTCGCACCACACGCTACATGCACCTGCCACCGGTGTTGGTGGCCGACGTTCCCGAGCCGCACGCGCAGGCGTGAGCGTGCAGTTATGAGCATGCAGTCATAAGCATGGGCGAGACCGTTCTGCAGCCGTCATCGTCACTGCCGCCGCCGCAGTATTCGACGCGCAGTGGGGATACCGTCGCCGACCGCGAGGCCGTGCTCGCGGTGTGGCGCGGCAACCTCGGCCAGGATGCGCGGATGGCCGTGAAGTACGACTGGTTCTACGGCCACGCGCCCGCCGGCGCGCCGCTGCTGCAACTGCTGATCCATGCGGGCACGCCCGAGCCCGTCGGCGCCTGCGCCGCCGGTCGTCGGCGGATGCTGCGCGATGGCCGCGAATGGCGCGCGGGCGTGCTGGTCGACCTGGCGGTGACGCAGGCGCATCGTTCGCTTGGACCCGCATTGATCCTGCAGCAAGGTCTGTTCGCCGCTGGCCAGCGCGATCTCGACCTGCTTTACGGCTTCCCGAATCCGAAAGCCGCACCGGTGTTCAAACGCATCGGTTACCGCAAGCTCGCGGATATGGTGCGGCACGCGCGAGTGGTGCGGCATGCGCCCTACCTGCAGCGACGCATGCCGAAACTGCCCGCGTTCGCTGCCGCGTCGCTGGGTGCATTGATCGATCTGGGCCATCGCCTCCGCGATGCGTGGCGTTTCCCGCAAGCGCGCCGGCTGCGTGCGCACTGGCAGGATCGCGTACCCGACATCCAAATCCAAATGTTGTGGGACGCATCCCCCAAACCCGACGCATTCACCGCGCTGCGCGATGCCGTGCATCTGCGCTGGCGTTTCGACGACGCACCTACATCCGACGGACAACCGCCGTTCCGCCACTTGCTGTTGTCGGGCGACGGCACCACGGCGGCGTGGTTCGCGACCCGCACCGACGCCAGTACGCTGCATGTCCATGATTTCTGGTCGCGGGATGGCGCGCAGCCATCGCCTGAGATCGTTTCGGCACTGCTGCGCGCGGCTCGCGCCCAAGGCCACGCCGCGGTGTCGATCGAACTGGCGACTTCGGAAGCGCGTCTGCAGCCGTGGCGACAGCTCGGATTCGAGCCGCGCGGCCAGCGGCCGGTGTTCGGCATATTGTGTGGCGCTTCGAAGGAAAGCGCTTCTGGCGAACGCGGCTCGGACGGGCGTGCCTCGCTTGAGGCGGCCGATCTGCATTTGACTTCGGCCGATGAGGACGAGTAACCCTACGCAGCGAGCCGCCGGGTGTCGCGACGGAACAGATACCAGGCCAGCAGATCCGGGCGGAATGTTCCGTTGGCGTCGGCGACCGTATCGGTTTCGTAACCGGTGCGGCCGAGCAACCACGATGGCTTGTCGCCTACCGGATTCAGCACCGGCACGCTGGTGAACAACAGCTCGTAGCCGGCCGTACGCGCCTGTGCGGCGATGCCTTCGTCGAACGCGCCGTGCGGGAACGACATCGTGGCGCAGGCATCGGAGGCCAGGCCTTCCGGGAGCGACAACATCGTCGCCATCGCTTCGCGCGCGCCGCCGAGTTCGTCCGCGAGATCCTCGGCACGGGTCATCGCCACATGACTCTTGCCGTGCAGACCCAGTTCGATCCCACCCCCGCGCAGGCGCGCGAGATCGTCGATATCGATCATGTGCTGCACACCATCATTAAGCACGTCGGCATGACGTTCGAGAACGGCGCGGCGCGACGCCGACGGCATGGTTTCGATCTGCGCGATGAGCCGACGCAGACCGGCGATGCCGGCGCGGGCGGAACGCTGATCGCCATGCGCTTCGCCTGCATGTGCGGCCACGCTCGCGGCCAAAGACTCTTCCGTCAATGTGCCGAGCCGCCACGCCGCGACGATCTGTTCCTGGTAGAACGGCTGCCTCGCACCCACCGCATCAGCGGCCACGAACATCACCGCCGGCAAGCCGGCGCTGCGCAATGCCGGCAAAGCGTAGTCGACGTTGTCCAGCCAGCCATCGTCGAAACTGATCAACAGCGCCCGCCGCGGCAGGCCGGTGCCGTCGCGACGCGCGCGCAGCACGTCCTGCAGCGACACCACGCGGTAGTGCCGGCGGAAAAACGCCAGCGACGCCACGAACAGGTCTTCGCCGAGGGTATAGTCGGGGTCGCACGAGGCCCAGCGCGGATCATCCCGGCGCAGGGTGCGGTGGAACATCACCACCGTTAAACTGTCGGCGTTGCGCAGCCGGTGATAAAGGCCGAGCGCACCGCTGAAATACAGACATTTTCTGGCGAAGTCCTTGAGCATGGCGCGCGCGATCGAAGCCCCCACCGAAGTTTCCGTGATTATACCGACCTACAACCGGCGCGAGCTGGTGCTGCGCGCCATCGACTCGGTGCTGGCGCAGACGCATCCGGTCGACGACATCCTGATCGTGGACGACGGCTCCACCGACGGTACCGGCGAGGCGCTGCGCACGCGTTACGGAGAACGCATCCGCTACCACTGGCAGGCCAATGCCGGTGTTTCGGCCGCGCGCAACGCCGGCATGGCGCTCGCCACCGGCCGCTATTTCGCGCTGCTCGACAGCGACGACCTGTGGCGGCCGGAAAAAACCGCGCAGCAGGTCGCCTGGCTCGACGCCCACCCCGAGTTCGGCATGGTGCTGTGCGACGTGGTGCGGGTGGACGCCGATGGCACCCCCTACGACACCTTCCACCGCCGCGACGTGCTGCGCGAGGACGGCTGGGCGCTGCGCTGGCTGCTGCTCAACCCATCGCTGGTGCCGGCATCGATCATGTTCCGGCGCGAAGTCTTCGAGACCTGCGGCGGCTTCGACCCGACGCTGCGCACCGCCGAGGACATCGACTTTCATCTGCGCGTCGCCAGGCGCTGGCAGATCGGCGTCATCGAGGCGCCGCTGGTCGAAGCGATGCGCGGCCATGATGGCCTGTCCGCGACCGCCACCACCTACGACGATTACGTGAAGGTCGTGGAACGCGCTGTGGCCGATGCCGAAGGCGTCGTCGAAACTTCCGTTCGACGCGAGGCGCTGGCCATCACCTACGCGCGCAACGCGCGCGGCATGGTCATCCGCAAACGTTGGCGCGATGCGTGGCAGTTGTGGCGTGCGGCTTTGAAGCAGGCACCCACTGCCGCATCGCGGAAAGAAGCGTTTTCGCTGCTGCCGTGGGCAGCGAAGCGCATGCTGGCTTCCCTGCTCAAACGGAACTGATGTCTGCCGCGCTCAGCGCGCGCCACGCCCGAACAGCACCACCTCGACCGTCTGCAGCATGATCATCAGGTCGAAGATCAGGCCGTGGTTCTTGACATAGAACAGGTCGAATTTCAGCTTTTCGTTCGCATCGCGCACCGACGCGCCATAGGGATAGCGCAACTGCGCCCAGCCGGTCAGCCCCGGTTTCACCGAATGACGTACGTCGTAATAGCGGATCTCGCTGTTGAGCATTTCGACGAACTGCGGACGTTCCGGCCGCGGACCGACGAAACTCATCTCGCCGCCCAGGACCAGAAACAACTGCGGCAACTCGTCCAGCCGGGTCTTGCGGATCAATTTTCCGATCCGCGTGCTGCGGTCGTCGTCCTTGGTCGCCCAGCGCGCCACACCGTCGCTTTCGGCGTCGACGCGCATGCTGCGGAATTTCACCATCTCGAAATGGCGGCCATGCTCGCCGACGCGGATCTGGCGGTAGATCACCGGGCCTTTCGATTCCAGCCTCACCGCCAACGCGACCAGCAGCATCACCGGCCACGCCACCGCCAACAGTGCGCCGGCGGCGATCAGATCGAAGAAACGCTTGGTCAGTCGACGCGGCGTGGAATAGTCGAAACCGCCGGAAAACACCAACCAGGACGGATCGACGATATTGAGCTGGACCATGCCGGCTTCGCGCTCGAAAAACGTCGACAGATCGGTGACGAGCACACCCTGCTGCACGCAATTGAGCATCTGTTCCATCGGCATCGCGCCGCGACGCTCATCCGGCGCGATCACGATTTCGTCGACATCCAGACGGATTGCGATCGTGCACAGGGTTTCGTCGGTGCGGATCAACTGCGCTTCATCGACCACAATCGGCTGATTGCCCGCCGGCACGAAACCGAGAATATTGAAAGACTGGCGATCGCTCTGGCGCCGCAGCCGGGTGTTGATGAGATTGGCGTTGTTGCCGGCGCCGTAGACCAGCACACGCTGTTTCAGCGCCTGCGCCGTGGACAGCCGCGATACCACATAGCGCACGCCGAGCACGCCGCCGGCGCCGATGGCCAGCGACAGCGCCAGCACACCGCGGCCGATGTAGGCACCTGGCACTACGTAATAGATGACCAGCAGGGCGACGCCGCCCAGTGCGAACGAAAAACCGATCCGCAACAGCAGATCGAGGCGGCTGTGGCGCACATAGGCCTGATACAGCCCGAACGTTAGCATCGCGCCGGTCAGGCACAGCGCGACCAGCACGGAGCGCAATGCGATGCCTTCCACGAAATGATCGAGGCCGATGGGGTCCGCATGGAAGCGCAGCCGCGCAGCCGCCATGACCGACACGATCAATACGCACAGTTCGGTGAACCACAAACTACGAATCGCGAATTTTTTGCGACTGGATCTGACCGTCCTCACGCATCCCCCTGGCTTGTGTGCATGCGGGACGCGCGGCGAATGGCGTGCAGAATTGCCCGGCACCCGACCCGCGGAAGCGGTTCGGATGTTCCAGGCTGTTCTGCACTTGCCCCCTGTGCCGACTACGCCCCTCTTTACCGGGTCGGCGGCGCGCATTCGCAGCGTCCGCTACTTCCCGTCCCCAGTTCATTATCCAACAACGTCACACTTTCCAAAACCCGGACAGCTTGGTCGCAAACCGATTGGGGGCTCTTCGTTCCCATGCGCATGCGCACAGACCGAGCTGAGTCGGACATCCTGTCGCGTACGGTTGCAAAAACCGTTGCATATATTCAACGAGCGGCACTCTTCGAGCGCCTCACGCTTCGATCGCCCCACGCTTCGATCGCCCGCAGCGACATCCTAACCCGTACCGCGCCCAACTGCGGCCTGAACCGCTCACTCAAGCGAAATGACAGCGGACGCGATCACGCGGACACACTGCGGTCGCGCCCTTCGCCTTTCGCGCGATACATCGCGCTGTCCGCGCGCTTCAACAGCGATTCGACATCGTCGTCTCGACCCGCTTCGACTACGCCAAGACTGATGGTGACGCGCTCGTCATCCGCGAAGCCATCGTAAATCGCACCGGAGAGTGCCGTACGCAAAGCCTCCGACACCTCATGGGCACGCTGCGCCAGGGTGCCAGGCAGGACGACCAGAAATTCTTCGCCACCCATCCGCCCCACCCGCGCGCTGTCTGGAAGCTGGCGACCAACGATGTCGGCGATCGCGCACAACGCCTGATCGCCGACATGATGGCCGTGCAGATCGTTGATGCGCTTGAAATGATCGACATCGAAAGCGATCACGCTCAAACGGTCGCCTCCCGCTTGTGCCGCACGCAGTTCGCGATCGAGGAATTCGAGGATTTTCCGGCGATTCGGCATGCCGGTCAGCTCGTCGGTCATCGCCAGCGTACGCAGGCGTCGGCTTTTGTTCACCAGTTGCAGCGCCATCGCAGCAAGCAGCGTGAAGAATGCCGCACCCAGGATGATGAACAGACGCTGCAGCGAGCGCACCCGCTCGGCGTTGCGCAGAGCTTCGCCGCGATGCGCGTTTTCGATCAGCAACGCTCGGTTCTCCTGTTCTTTTTTCGCGGAGTCGAACTGCACCCGCAGGCGCGATGTCTGCTCTTCGCGCGCTCGCTTCTCCAGCTGTTCCTGCGCTTGACGATAAGCCACCGAAGCATCGTAGGCCTTGCGCCACTCGCCTCCCGCGGCGCGGACGTCGGCCATGGTCTCGTAGACTTTGGCGAGATAACGCGGATTGTTCTGCGCACGGAAGTGCCGCTCGGCGAATTCCAGATCCGCCACCGCTTCGCGTATGCGTCCGACCGCGCGCAGTGCTTTCGCGCGGGTGACGCGCGTGCGCGCGATGCTTTCGACATCATCGTTCGCAACGAAGTGCTGCAACGCGCGCTCGATCCGCGGCAATGCTTCGGTCGCCTTGCCCTGCTTGACCAGCAGCGCGCCGATCGAGCGTTCGCCTTCCGCGACCGATGCGCCATCGCCCTGCGCGGTATCGATCTCCAGCGCACGACGGTAATCCTGCAGCGCCGCATCGAGTTCGCCCTTCATTTCCCGCGCCGAAGCGATATTGAACAGCGAAGTCGCCACTTCGCTGTTCAGGCCAGCAGCCTCGTTTTCTTTCAACAGTTGGCGGTAATAGCCGATGGCCTTGTCGTACTCGCCGACGTTCTCGTCGCTGTAGACGTTCGCGATGGCATTGAGGGTATACCGTTGACCGCTTTTCTGGCCGATCTCGACGTTGAGCGCATAGGCGCGATTGAGATCGGCGATCGCGTCGTCGTAACGGCCGTGATAGTGGCGGCTGCCGCCGCGCAGCGCCAAAGCGTCGGCCAGGACTTCCTTGTCTTCGGATTTTTGCGCGCTCGCGACGGCGTTTTCGAACGCGATCGCTGCTTCGCCGGGCTTGCCCAGCAGATACAGCGCGTATCCCTTGCAGCTGAGGAAGCCTGCACTGGACCGGACATCGTTGGCCTTGCGCGCTATGCGCAGCCCGTTCTCGGCGATGGGCAACGCTGCGGCGGCATCGACCGCTGCCGTCGCATTGCATAGAACATTCTGGGAGCCACGCAGCAGCGCCTGGTCGCCCAGATCGCGTGCGGCGGCCGTCGCACGCTGCGCCGCCACGAGCGCGCGCGCGGGATCCTTCTCCTCAAGCCCCTTGGCTTCGGCCAACAGCGCAATGACCTCGGCGCCGGGCGGTACGGGCGATTTTGCCGGCTGCGCTGCTGCAGTCCACGCCAGACAAAGGGCCGGCGTGATCCACCACCGCGCGCACGACGGCCGATGGCAGTGGAAAGCCCGCTTCATTCGCGACGATGCGGTCACGCGCAGACGACCACTCGTGAGCGCAGGACCGCCGTCGGTGTCGACAGTCGCGGTGGGTGCTGTGCGTGGTCGCACGCGCATGCCGCCAGAACACTGGCGCGTAGCCTTGGGATCATGGTTTCCGCCCCCTGCGGAAATCGACGCTTTGCCTGCAGCCCCTCGCGGAGCCATGGCAGTGGAAGCCGCGGATTCTAATCCGCCGCATCGGCGGATGATGCGCGATCCGTCGTGGTGTTTTCGCGGATTCAGGCATTGGACACCTGCGGACGTTGACTCCTTGTCGCAGCATCATGCGCCCGGCCGTGCCCGGCGCGCGGCCGACGCCATGTTCCACTGACGTTTCCGACGAACGGTCGTCGCAATCTCGTCACGGTAGACAATTTGTTCTAGACAAAATGTTCTAGCGACAGTACTGTGCCGGCAACCCGACTGCACGGCCCTCGTTATGCCCCGCCCCGTCAAACTTCCCAAGCCCACCCCCGCCGAGCTGGACATGCTCCGCCTGCTCTGGCAACTCGGCCCCAGCACGGTCAAGCAGGCGCATGAAGCACGACTGCTCGAACGCCCCGACGCAGCCTACGCCAGCGTGCTGCGACTGCTGCAGATCATGCACGGCAAGGGTTTGCTGAGTCGCGACGAAAGCCAACGCTCGCACGTCTACGCGCCTGCGCAAGCCCAGGGCTCGCTGCAGACCAATCTGCTGCGCGATCTGATCCACAAGGCGTTCTCCGGTTCGGGCAAGGATCTGGTGATGGCCGCGCTGCGCAGCCATGTCAGTGACGAGGAACGCGCCCAGATCCACGCTGAAATCCAGCGTTCCTTCGAGGAAGACCAGGATATGGGGAAGCAACATGATTGATGTCTCGCTAGCACAGATCGACACCGTGATCCGCGCGCTGGGCCTGGGACTGCTGCACTCCCTGTGGCAATGCACGCTGATCGGCGCAGCGGCCTGGCTGGCGTTGCGCGCAATGCGCAATGCCTCGCCGCAGGCCCGTTATGCGGTGGCGTGCGCGGCTCTGGCGGCCTGCGTGCTGTGGCCTGCCGCTGAAGTGTTGAAACAGTTGTCGATAGCGCTGCCCGCTTTCGATACGGCCGCGGCAGCCTCGCCCCCTCGCGACATAGCGTCGATATTCGCAGCCGTTGTCGGCAGCGATCGCCCGGCGCGCGCACTGTCGATACTCGAAGCGGCATTGCCATGGCTGGTAGCGGCCTGGGCCGCAGGCGCCTTGCTGATGCTGCTGCGCTTGGCCGGTGGTCTGCGCTGGGTCCATCGCCTGCAGCAAGATGCCCGCGATTGCGAAGACGATGCCTGGCAAACACGGCTCGATCGTCTCGCGCAACGGTTCGGCCTGACCGGCGTGCGGCTCGCGGTGTTCGACGACATCGGCGGCCCGCTGTCCGCCGGCATCTGGCGGCCGATTGTGCTGGTGCCCGCTTCGCTGTTCGCGCGCATGCCGGTGGAGATGCTGGAGGCACTGCTCGCGCACGAACTGGCGCACCTCCGCCATCACGACTACCTCGCCAATCTGCTGCAGCGCGCCGCAGAAGCGCTGCTGTTCCATCACCCGGTGGTGTGGTGGTTGTCCCACCGCATCCGCCAGGAACGCGAACAAGCCGCCGATCACCTTGCCGCAGCGGTCATCGGCGAACCGCGCCGGCTCGCGCTGGCGCTATACGAACTCGAGCGTTTTTCGTGCGAGCAAACCTTCTCCCCCATCCCCACTCTCGCGCAAGCCGCACACGGAGGCCATCTGATGTCACGCATCCAATCCCTGCTCCGCCCCGAACGCCGCAACTCCCCGGGCGCCATCCTCATCCCGGTCCTCGGCCTCGCCGTAGCCTGTATTGCCTTCGTCGCTTACGCGCAATCGACGAAGATCACGTCACAGGCCGCAGTCGCGCCCAAGGTCTCGGTGGGCGCGTTATCCGCCGCGGGCGCGGCGAGTAAGGCGGCAGCGACAGCGACGACCGCAGTGGTCACAGCGTCGAACTCCGGCGAGACCTACGCATTCGTGCGCAAAGACAGCGACAAACTGACGATGTCGGGCAAGACCAGCGATCTCGATGACATCCGCGAAGCCCGCTCGCATGTCGATGGCGATTTCCTGTGGTTCCGTCGCGACGGGAAGGCGTATGTGCTACGCGACACCGCAACCGTCGAACGCATGCGCGCCCTGTGGGCAAGCAGCGCCAGCCGCGAAGCGCAAATGCAGGCGCTGAGCGAACAAATGCAAGCCCAATCGAGCAAGGTCGAGGCGATCAGCAGTCGCATCGAAGCCGTCGCTTCCCTCGGCGGAGAAACGCCTCGGATGCGCGAAGCGATGGGCAAAGTGGAAGCCTTGGCCGAACAGCAGAACACTTTGGCGCACCAACAAGCCGAGTTGGCGACGACGATTGCCATCGGAGCAGCCGAAGACAAGTCAGATGCAGGCGCCGAGGCCAGGATGGAAGCCCTCGACGCGAAAATGAAGGCTTTGGAAAAGCAGATGCGAGCGCTGGAGAACGTCATCGACGCGGAAGCGGAGAAGCTGGAGGCCAGTCTCGCGCCGCTTGCCGCGATGGAAAAAGAAATGGAAGCCACAGCAGCACCAATGGAAGCCTTGGGCGCCAAGATGGAAGCGCTCGGCGCGGAACAGGAGCGCGAGATGACCCATATCGACCGGCAGATCCGCGCCGAGATCGAGCGAGCGATGGACGAAGGTCTGGCTACGCCCGCACCACACGGGCAATAAGCCTTAAGCCCAAGCTCAGAAACCGTTCAACTGCTGGCGGGCGCGGTTCCGTTCGCGATCCGCCCGCTCAGCCTTGTCGGCTTCAGCCCTCGCCCGTTCCTCCGCATGTGGCTTCTGCCGGATACGGCTGAAGTCGCTGCGAAGATCGAAATCGTCCTCACGGGCCTGCAACTCCGCCACCAGCGCGAGGCGCACATTTTTTGCATCCGCCGCCATCTTTTTGCAATCCGGCGCCGACGGCAATTCGCGTAAGCGGCGCAGAAATTCGCCCGCCGCCCACACGCCGTTGTCGCGATGCCCCAACTCGTGTTCGGTCAACGCAGCCTCCAGACGGAGCCACTGTTCCGCCAGCGCAGCCGGCGGCACGCGCTTCGGCAACCATTGTGGCAACTGGATATCGATATCGATGTGCACCCTGATATCGCTCAGAACGCAGCCGGCGTCAGTCTCGCCGACTACGTACTCCGCAACGAGGTCGTGCCGGGTCAGCGCCGACGCCGGGTGGCCGAATCGGCTGCGCGGGCCGCGCTCGTCAAGCTGCCGTCGCAATTCAGCGACATCGCGGGCATCCAGCACGAAGAACCAGCGACGCTCCACGACGACATGGCCGTCGGGTTCTGCTGCGCTGGCTGCCATCGCCTCCAGCACGATGGCAGCCATCAGCATCACGAAAAAAGCAGGCCGGCGCGACAGCGAAAAATCGAACATGGGACGCCCTCTGAAATGTGCGTCATTCTATCTGGTGGAAACGCTGCCGGCAGGCATGCCCCGTCGCTAGTCCGCCGCGCCTTGTGCCGCAATCAGCGCAGCCACATCCTGGCGCTGCGCGCAGGCAAGCTGAAGGTATAGCTGCCGCTGTTGATGTTCACCACGCTGCCGGAACCGAGCGTATCGGTGTAGTTGGCGTACCACCACAACACGCTGTTGTTCATGTTGACCGTAGCATTCACTGTACTGCCGCACTTGTTGATGCCAACAATGCCCAGGCTGCCGCGACGGAAAACGATGTGGCAGCTGCCGTGCGACAGCACCTGCATATCGTTGCCCTGCACCCCATTGTGGAAACGGATCATGCCTTTGATGTCGTTGCGGTTGTAGGCGTTGACCCAGCGGTTGTCGCCGCTCTCGTTGTTGTCCGAATACACCATCGGCTTGCCGCCGTTGCGGCCGAAAAGGTAGGCATAGGCCAGTGTTTCGTCGGTCGGATCCATCAGCGCATAGCGGAATCCACTGTTGTTCGGGATGTCGTGTGTCACTGTGAAGGTCAGCGCGCGTGAACCCGCCAACGCCTGACCGTAGGCACCGGGATCGACCAGATTGCTCATGCTGCCGTTGAGCGAAAACGCATTGCGGATCGTGGTCTGCAGGGGAAAGTCATAGGCCGCATGGTCGGTATTCTGCAGATACGGCTGCAGGAAGCGGTCGTATTCGAGGCTGCCCGCGCCGCCGCCGGTGATGATCTCGCCGAACACATACACACCGCTCTTGATGTCGGCACTGAGCACGCCGTTGATATGCGACATCGGCATGTGCTTCGCGGCGTCGATGCGGAACCCTTTCACGCCGATGATCTTGAGCTGACGCAGATACTCCTGCTGTTGCGAAATCACATAACTGCTGCCTTTGAGGTCGGGAAGACCGACATCGCCGCCACCGCCGCACAACCGCCAGCTCTGCACTTGCCAGACATCGTTGTAATCGGTGATGCAGCGCGTCTCGCCGAAATCGCCGGCACCCAGAAAATTCGAGCCGAGATTGCCGAACAGACGAATGCCGTTGTAGTAAGCGGTATTTCCGGCATACGAGCCCAGAACGCTGGCGCCCGGATAATTCAGATCAGGACGCTGCCCCGACTCGTTCGCCATGTGATTCATCAGGATATCGGCGTAGACATGGATGCCTCGCGCTTTCAGCGCATTGACCATGTTCTTGAACGCCTGGGTGTCGCCGAGCGGATGATGGACCACCCGATAATCCTGCGGCTGATAGCGCGCCCACCATTGGCTGCCCGCCGATTTGTAGGCCGGCGCGACCAGCACTGCCTTGTAACCTGCGGACTGGATCGCCGCGGCGCGCGCTTCGACATCGGCATAGCGCCAGTTGAAGGCATGCAGAATCGCATCGGCCTGCGCAGTCCCGGCCGCAGCGCAGCCGAGCAACACGATCGAACACAAACGTAGAACACGGGCGCGGAGCGAAGCGGACTTCCTCGATGCAGACTGCATTTGAATTCTCCTGAAATAGATGATTGAACCCCGCCTCTCGGCGTAACGGACATTCCCTGCATCCGTCTTCGCGCGTACAACGCACGAACGGATCGCGACTGCGAACGCTAGACCGGCCCCTGCTCCGGACGTGTCGTCGCGGCATTGCGTCCGCGACTGGAATGGGATGCTAGAGGCGCATCGCAATGCAGCATGAACTGCTGCATACGTATTCAATTACAGGCAAAGACGACCGCCATCACGGAGACGCGATCAAGGTCTGTCGATAGCAGAAAACTGCTCGCACAGATGCACGCGGAGATGCGCAGGATCGGAACCCGCACTGCCGCGCACGTACTCACGCATCGCTGGGCGTTTCGGCGCGTCCACGCGGCGTGCCTTTGCGGCAGGCATCCGAGCAATAGCGCACCTGTGGCCAGTCGCGCTCCCACTTCTTCCGCCACGCGAACTCACGGGCGCACACTGGACACACTTTCTTCGGCAGATCCCGCTTCGCGGTCATCATGGCCTGGTACCAGAAGTGCGCGGCATCAGGGCGCAGTCAGGCCTTGCGCAAAAAGCAGGTCTTCAGCACCAGACCTTTGATCTTGTCGGAATGGCCTTCGATATGTTCGGCATCGCCATCGACCAGGCGGATATGTTTGATCACCGTGCCTTGCTTCAGTGGAATCGATGACCCCTTCACTTTCAGATCCTTGATCACCACCACCGTGTCGCCGTCGGCGAGCAGGTTGCCATTGCTGTCGCGCACCACCTGCACCGCATCCGAGGCTTCAGGTGCTGCCGGCCACTCGAAACCGCAATCGGCGCAGACGAAGTTCGCACCGCCCTGACTCTCGCCGTCTTGATATGTATTGGTCAGGGTGCATTGCGGGCAGAGCAACGGAACGGTCATCGAAGCGCCTTGTCGACAGGGTGCGCCGGCAGTGTGCGGAGCGGAGTGGCATTGTCGGAAAGCGGCAGCGCGGTGACAAGCAATGCTGCGGCGCCGACCACGGACAATCCGTCGCAATCGTGGCAGGATGCCGTGGACGCCTGTCAGCGTGAGACTTGGATGATCGCCGACCACGCCCCCATCGATCCGGACGCACTCGCCCAGCGCGCTCACGCCGCGTACGACGCAGGCGATCTAGCCGAGGCGCGTGTCCGCTTCGAGACTTTGCTGGCCGCGGCGCCGGATGATCCGGGTCATCACTACATGCTGGGACTGGTCTGCAAATATCTGCGTGAATGGCCCGCATCGCTGCATCACAACCTGCATGCGCTGGCGCTGTATACGGAAGAGGACGCCGACGAACTCGAAGCGGCGCGCTGGAATGCCGCCATCGCCGCGACCGCCCTGGGCGACTGGGCTGAAGCACGACGGCAGTGGGCCGGTTGCGGGATCGACATTCCGGACAGAGACGGCCCGATCGACACGAACTTCGGTGTCGCCAGTCTGCGCCTCGAAGCCTGGGGCTGTGGCGAAACGGTGTTCGCGCGGCGCATCGACCCGGTACGCGCGCAGTTGATCAACGTGCCGCTTCCCGACAGTGGCTATCGCTACGGCGACATCGTCCTGCATGATGGCGCTGCCACCGGGCAACGCCGCTTCCATCAGAGCATGGTACCGGTGTTGAACGCATTGCAGCGGATGAAAGCTTCGGAGTATCAGAGCTTCGCCGTATTCGTAACCTGTCCGCAGCGCAAGGATCTCGAAGCATTGATGGAAGCACGGGTGCCGGGCATCGCATTCCTGGAAAATTGGACCGAAAGCATCGCGCACTATTGCTTGCGCTGCAGTTATGGAACTCCGCATCGTCACGATGACAAGCGCGATGCCGAAGATCAGAATCGATGGCGGCCGGAACGCAACATCGGCATAGCCGCGCAGAGCCGGCATTCGGTGATGCGATTGATCGACCGCTGGAAAGCGGAAGTTCGCGGACGCCGACTGGATGCGGTGGAAAGTCGCGATGCCGTTCCGGGCGCGCCACCCACCACCGGCGAACGCTGGTGGCTTTCGCCCGATGACCGCGACGTGGAAACCGGCGAAAACCGCGCAATTGTGAGTGCCGACTGAGGTCCGTCGATGTTGCAGCGCAGCTTGCCCCATCGGCCCATGTCGTCGATGCGATGTCTGTGGCCCACTGCTGACCTTCTCCAGAGGAGGTGCCATCGATGTCCGCCATCGCAGGATTCACCCGTTCCGTTTCGCTCGCGCACAGCACGTCGATCGCACTCGCGCTGCTTGCGTCTTCGATCGCCGCGCCTGCACTCGCGCAATCCGAAGTCACCGGCTTCGGCAGCAATCCGGGCAATCTGCGTATGTTCAAGTACGTACCGAACACATTGCCGACGAACGCACCGCTGGTGGTCGCGCTGCATGGCTGCTCGCAAAGCGCCGCAAGCTACGACGCGGAAACCGGCTGGCAGCTGTTCGCGGACCGCTACCGCTTCGCACTGCTGCTGCCGCAGCAGCAGAACGCGAACAATTCCAGCGCCTGTTTCAACTGGTTCGAGACAGGCGACACCACCCGCGGCCAGGGCGAAACGCTCTCGATCAAGCAGATGGTCGACCGCATGGTCGCCGACCACGGCATCGCACCGTCGCGCATCTATGTCACCGGACTGTCGGCCGGCGGCGCGATGATCTCGACCCTGCTTGCCGCATATCCGGATGTCTTCGCGGGCGGCGCCATCGTCGCAGGCATCCCGCATCGCTGCGCCACCAGCCAGAGCGCCGCTTTCAACTGCATGAATCCGGGCACCAACCTCACGCCGGCGCAGTTGGGCGACAAGGTGCGCGCGTCCTCTACCTGGACCGGGCCGTGGCCGATTGTTTCGATCTGGCATGGCGACGGCGATTTCGTCGTGCGCCCGATGAACCTGACGGAAAGCATGGAACAGTGGACCAATGTTCACGGCATCGATCAGACCGCCGAGGTCAGCGACACCGTCGGCGGTTTTCCGCACAAGGTCTACAAGACAGCATCGGGACAGGTGCGGGTCGAAACCTACACCATCACCGGCATGGGCCACGGCACACCGGTAGACCCGGGCACCGGCGAAACCCAGTGCGGCACCGCCGGTGCGTACATCCTCGACGTGAATCTGTGTTCGAGCTACTACATCGCGCGCTTCTTCGGTCTCGACAATCTCGACGGCATCGCGCCCACCGCAACGATCACCGCACCTGCGGACGGCGCAGCGGTCACAGGCAGTGTCGCCATTACCGCGAACGCCAGCGACGACATCGGCGTGGATCGCGTCGAATTCCTGCTGGATGGTGCACTGCTCGGCAGCGACGCCACCTCGCCCTATGCCTACAGTTGGAACAGCAGCACTGCGAGCAACGGCGCGCATGCGCTGCAGGCGCGTGCGATCGATCTCGTCGGCAATACCGGCAGTTCGTCGTTGGTGAATGTGACTGTGAGCGGCGGCGCCGGTGGCGGCACCTCGCCGGTGACCGTGAGCTTCGCGAACGAAGATGCCAACGACGGCTATGTGAAGGCCGCCAGCGGCGGCAGCTCGCCTGCGGTCGGCACGCTGGAATCGAGCCTCGGACTGGCCATCGGTCGCGGCACCGACGGCAAATTCAATCGCGCATTGCTGTCGTTCGATACTTCATCGCTGCCCGACGGCGCCACGGTGACATCGGCCACGCTCACCGTGACCTATCGCAGCGCGTCGGGCGATCCGTGGGGCAACCCCACCGGCAACAGCCTGGTGATCGACGCGCACAGCGGCTGCCTCGGCGCCTGCACCATCGAAACCGGCGACTGGGCCGCGACGACCACCACCAGCGCCATCGCACAATTGCTGCCGTTCACCGGCGGCACCCGCACCAGCAATCTCTTTTCCGCACCGGGGCTCACCGCGATCAGCAAAACCGGACGTACGCAACTGCGCCTGCGCTTCGCCAGCAACCAGACGTCGACGAGCTATCTCTGGATCGACAAGGGCGCGACGGCA
Source organism: Lysobacteraceae bacterium (assembly GCA_046598445.1). Classification (GTDB taxonomy): domain Bacteria; phylum Pseudomonadota; class Gammaproteobacteria; order Xanthomonadales; family Xanthomonadaceae; genus Lysobacter_I. The sequence continues at coordinate 19,657 of JBKJHV010000024.1, read as the reverse complement.
ACGTTGACGATGACGTACCAGCCATGAGCGGGACGCAGGGATGGGCGCGACGCACCATGTCCGGGGCGGAGAACCGCACCGGACACGGGTGAGTGCGACGCGAGGCTCGATTGCGCAAGGCTTACTGCGCGATCACCGCAAGATCACGACACAATCACGGCACGATCGTGCAACACGGGCTCTGCGCGGGAACCGAGATCAACGTCGGCAGCGGCACCTGGCTCATGGTCTTCACGGTCACGGCGACGCCGAACGTGCTGCTGGCCAGCGGGAGGTTGGTGGCCGGCGGCGCCCAGTCCACGGTGCAGATGGTTCTGAAGGCGCTGACGTCCGGACGGACCGTGAGTGCGTGCAGCGGGTCGCCGTTCGCCAGCCAGTCGGTCGAGGTGGAGCCCCCGAAGTACGCGCCGTTGTTCGCGGCGGAAATCGTCAATGCCTTCTCCGCCAGCGCGCCCTGGGTGCCATACCGCTTGCCGATCACCGGCAGGCCTGTGGGCAGCACGTACGGCATCAACGACTGCGGGTGCGCCAGATGCATGAAGGCGTCCTGGCTCAAGGCCACGCCGCCGTAGGGGCCGTTGACTTCGCCGCCCAGCATCATCACGCCCGCGGGCGCGCCGGCATACGTGGTCGCCAGGGTGAGGTCGGTGCCGTAACCGATCTCGCGGTCCGCGGTGGCGCCCCAGTGGGTATGCACGCGCAACAGGCAGTTCGGCACGAAGCGCGACAGATACACCTGCGACGAGGCGCCGGCGGAATTGGTTTCGCCGACAGTGAGAAACTCCGGCGTACCGGTGCTGGTCTTGACCGCGACCACATCGTGATACTGCGCCACGCCCAGACCATTGGTGCGCGAGGTGCAGACCACGGCGCCGGTATTGCCGTTGACCTGCATCACCGCGGTCTGGCTGCCGATGCGACCCACGGCGACCAGATCGCCGGTGAGGCTGGGCGCCACCGGCACGAGTTCGGTGATGGCGTGCAGCTCGAAATCGCCCACGATCGAGGCCTGATAGTCGCGCGCCCAGAGGATGGTGCCGTTCGAGCGCGTGCGTACGATCCGCGTCCGATAGACCGCCGCAGCCACCGCGGTCGGGGGCCGGTAATACTTGCCCAAGGCGACCAGATCGCCGACTTGAGTTGAGAATGCGCTGTCGCCCGAGGCGGTCTGCAGGATGTCCCAACCGGTGTTGTAGTCGGTGGTATCGCCGTAGGCGAAACGCCAGAGTGGCGCGCCGTTGCAACCGATCTTGGTGATGACGAACCGCGAGGTCGGCGTGGCGGTGCTGGTGGGGTCAATGCTGCCGACCACCGCAAAACCGGTGCCGTCGCGGAACTCGACCACCTGCGCCGCCTGCTCAGGCTGGCCGCCGGTGTCGTATTGGAAGCGGAACATCAACCCGGCCGAAACATTCAAGCGTTCGGCCAACATATTGGTGTTGACGCCGGTAGGAGCGGCCGTGCCGACGCTGATCGAGCCGCCGGGGCTGGCGCAGTTCCGGACTTCCTTGGTGCCGCGATGCACCTCGCGATGAGAGGGCAGGCCGGAGGTCATTTCCCAGTTCGATGCCATCGCAGCGGAGGGGATCAGCGACAGACAAGCCAGCGTCAATGCCGTTTTTCTGTATGCGTTCATGCGTCTCTTCCTTTGATCGAGTATCCATGGAGGCGGTCCATGGAGCGGCCTTCCCTGCGCAGCGGGCGCAGCGGCGTCATCCGGTGCCGGCCTCGATGTCAGTGCATGGTGTTCCGTCGGGCGCTGCTTCCGTCGAACCGCCTGGCGAGTCAACGACTGCCAGCCCTTCCAACGCAGGGATGCGGCAGCAACGGCCAGCAAAAAACAGCGTTTTCCGGGCATGGCGTGATCACGATCACAGCGCGACCCGACAAGCGGCGGTCCTCATTGACAGGTTGAATCGATTTCATCGAAACCGATGAAGATCGACTTCAGCGCAACTGGCTGTCCTTGCTGCCGCGGCGGTTGTAGCCGCTGTTCGCGGCCTCACTCTTGTCCTGGATGTCCTGGCAGTTCACGCACAGGCGTACGCCCGTAATCGCCTTGCGTCGCGCCTCGGGAATGGCCGCATCGCATTCTTCGCAATGCTCCAGGCCCGGGCCCTGCGGAAGCCGACTGCGTACGCGCTGGATGCCATCTTTGACGGTCGCGTCGATCTGGTCCTGCACTGCGCCATCGCCTGCCCAACCGGTTGCCATGATTGCCTCCCGGAATGCTCCGGAATGATGTCTGCAGACATAGTTGCTACAGATATAGAGGAAACATCATAACGCCGCGAGGCATATCAGGTGCGGCTCTTGTGTGATTCATCGTGCATCAGTGCATGCGTGCCGTGCAGAATGCAGCGTGGCAGCGCCTGCGAAGAACAATCGAATGAACCATCGCCCAAGAAGATCCTTCGCATAATGAAGTCTTTCTATTTTTCTAAGCGTTCCTTATCGGATGCGGCGTAAGGTCGTTCACGCCGACCAACATCGGTACGGCGCAGAGCGACACGCGCATCGATACGCACTGAAGATATGCAGATACGCAATGAAACAGGAGATAGACATGGCTCATCAGAATACGCCCAACACCTCCAACCAGAACACGTCGAATACCACGCCGAACACATCGCACGCCAAGCGTCAGGACAAGACGGATTTCGCCGAAGAGCGCACTTATTGGAAAAACCAGCTCGCCAAGGAGCCGTACTACGAGTCCGGCCAGCAATTCTCCGACTTCGAATCGGCCTACCAGGTTGGCGTCGAAGGTCGCGGTCGCTACGCCGACCAGAGCTATGCCGATGCCGAATCCAATCTTCGCAACGAGTGGGAAGAGGCGAAAGGCAACAGCAAGATCGGCTGGGAGAAAGCCAAGCATGCCGTTCGCGCCGCATGGAATCGCGTCGAAGACGCGCTCCCCGGCGACTCCAACAAGAACGGTCACTGATGACTTCTTTCACTGATCGCTTGCATCGACTTGCACAGCCGATGGTCGCCAAGCATCAGAAGAGCTGACTCACCGATGGACGGGAGCGCAACTGCGCTTCCGTCCATCCATTTCAACCGGTCGATGTCTCAGCGCGGCAAGACGGATTTATCTACTACCACCCACAGGACATCCACATGAAAACGCCCGAACAACTTGAAGAAAAATTCTGGAAGGCCCTCAAGTCAGACCGCACCGCGATGCTCGGCCTCATTGGAGTCGAAAACGGCCATACGCGGCCGATGACCGCGCTCGTCGAGGAACCACGCGGCTCCATCTGGTTTTTCAGTTCGAGCGACAGCCTCCTGGTGCAGCACCTGACCGAAGGCCATCGCGCGACGATCGCCTTCGCGGCGAAGGACCACGACCTGTTCGCCTGCGTGGAAGGTTCGCTGTGGCTGCAGAACGACCGCGCGGCGATCGACCGCCTGTGGAATCCCTTCGTGGCCGCGTGGTACGAGGGCGGCAAGGACGACCCGAAACTCGCGCTGTTGCGCTTCGAGGCGCAGCACCTCGAAATCTGGCTCAACGAATCCAGCCTCGTGGCGGGCGTGAAGCTGCTGTTGGGTGTGGACCCGAAGAAGGATTATCGCGACAAGGTGGCCGAGATCGATCTGCGCTGACCGATCTGCGCTGGACGATTGGCTGAGCATGCACGTACGCATGCGGCGCAGGCCGCATGCGTCGCACTCAGGTCGAAGCGGCTTTCCGTACCCGCGGCGTCAGCGCGATGTTCAGACTGTCGCTCATCAACTGCAGTTCGGTGTCCTGGATCATCGCGGTGAGGCGCATGCCGCGCTGCAGATGACCGACAAGCGCGTCGATCGCATTCGGATCGATATCGAGCACGGTCAGATTGGCGAAGCGCGCCAAGGCGGCAGCGTTCTTCTTCCACCAGACTTCGGAGGCCTGCCCACCGTAGTTCACCACCACCACCTGCTCCGCGCGCGCGCTGGCCTTGCGGACACGGCTTTCGTCCGGCTGGCCGAGTTCGATCCAGCGTTGGATGTCGCCGACATAATCGCGCTGCCACAGGTCGGGCTCGCTGTCGTCGCTCAGGCCGCGGCCGAATTCCAGGCGCTCATCGGCGTACAGCGCGAAGGCCAGCAACCTCACCATCAGCCGCGCGTCGGTTTCGGACGGATGCTGCGCCAGGGTCAGGTTGTGCTGGGCGTAGTAATGCCGGTCCATGTCGCTGACCTGGAGTTCGACCTTGACTACGGTGGATTTGAGCGCCATCGCCGATGCCTGACGGGAAAGGTCGGCGATTGTAGGTCTTTCGTGGGCTTTGAAGTGGACATTCAGTAGGCTTTCCGCCCGGCGTCGGCGGCGCTTTGCTACCCTTCCGCGATGTCCGCACCGCTCCAGACGCGTCGTCTCGACGCCGCCCGCCCCGAAGACTTCGACGAAGCCGTGCGCCTGCTGCGCGCGGGTCGGCTGGTGGGCGTGCCCACGGAAACCGTCTACGGGCTGGCCGCCGACGCCGCCAATCCCGAGGCCGTGCGCGCCATTTTCGCGGCAAAACAGCGCCCGGCGAACCACCCGCTGATCGTGCATCTGGCCGGCGCCGGGCAGTTGTCGCGCTGGGCCCGGGAGATTCCCGACAACGCCTGGCGGCTGGCCGAGGCGTTCTGGCCCGGCCCGCTCACCGTGCTGCTGCACAAGGCCGGCGCCGTACCGTCCGAAGTCACCGGCGGGCGCCCGAGCATCGGTCTGCGGGTGCCGGACCACCCGGTACTGCTGCGCATCCTCGAAACCCTGGACGGCGGACTGGCCGCGCCTTCGGCAAACCCCTACAAACGCCTGAGCCCGACCACCGCAGATCAGGTGTTCGAAGGTCTCGGCGGGCGCATCGACGCGGTGCTCGACGGCGGCCCCTGCGCCGTCGGCCTGGAATCGACCATCGTCGATCTTACCGGCGACGCCCCGCGGATCCTCCGCGCCGGGCCGATCACCCGACGCCAGCTCAGCGACGTGCTGGGGGTCGCGGTCGAGTTCCCGGAACATCACGACGCCGCGGTGCCCGGCAATGTCGCGGTGCATTACCAGCCGCACACGCCGCTGTATGTTTTCGAGACCGAAACGCTGCGCGCGCGGCTGACGCAATTGCCGGCCGATGCCGGCATCGCCCTCGCCCACACCAGCGATAGCCTGCCCGTCTCCGCCGGCATATTGCGCGCCCTGCGCCTGCCGTACGACAAACCCGGCTTCGCCCGCACGCTCTACGACGCGCTGCACACGCTGGATCAGGCGGGCGCGAACGCGATCTGGCTGGAGCGCCCGCCTATCCATGAAGACTGGCGCGATGTGCACGACAGGTTAGCGCGCGCGGCGACGGGTTGATCTGGAGTTACGCCCCCATGCACACAAACAGGACACATCAAGATCACGTCATCCGGATGCGCGAGCATGCAGTGATGCTCGCGAAAGGAATCCTTTCCGGCGAAAAACCCGTTCTGAACGGATGCCACTGGCTTGCCGCCTTGCGCTTTGAAGTAGGAGTCGAAAATAGCGACCCGGACTTTTCGACATTCGCAATGATCTCTTCAGAAATCGATGCGTTGCCTATTGGAGCTGTAAGAAAACATTGGGCTCCGGAGGCTTTGGCAGAAATAGAGCCTGAAATACAGTCGGCGATCGCGTGGGCGACACCGCTCGCGACACCGGCCTGCCAGTCCATAGTGAAGCGGTTCGGGGCCTGAGCATTCTTTCGGACCGACGCTGCGGCATTTACAACTGCAACGCGCGCGTCACGTTCGGCATCATCCAACCACTGCTGAAACCCGGCGGCTGTTTGAGGCGGCGTTTGAGATTCGCGGCCACGCGCAGGCGCAGCGCAGGCGTGACCCGGAAGGTCGGCGGCACCTGTCGCGCGCGCATTTCCGCCAGCATCGCCGCCTGCGTCGCCGGTGCGGTCGGAAACCCCAGATCCGCCAGCGGTGCGGCCATGATATCGGTGCGATTCGCGGTGTCGCCGGTGTTGGTGCGTCCGTAGAACGGTACGAACCTGCCATCGGCACTGATCAATCCCTGGTAATCGCCGACGAACAAGCCGTTGGCGAAAGGCGCTGTGGTCATGTCGAAGGCTTCGGCGACGCGCGCTTCCGTCCAGGTCGCCCCCTGGTTGCCCGAGCGCGCCAGCCAGTAGTCCGTCGACAGCGCAGCCGTCGGCGTATTGCTGCGCAAGTCGTAATAGGTCACTCCGACTACGCCGTCGCGGTTCACATGCACGCTCGGCGTGAACGCGGGCACGGCGGCGACCGCATTGACCCGCGTCGGCGCGGTCCAGCTGAGACCGCTGTCGACCGAGCGCGAGATCGCGATGCCGTCGATGCTGCCGCCGCTGAACCGCGAATCCTGCCAGACCACGTAAGCATCGCCATTCGGCGCCGCGGCGATGGCGGGAATGATCGCGCCATCGCGCACTGCCGTACCGCTTTCCGGATCGCGGGTGCCCAACGCAAGCAGATTGGAGACGTAAACCGGTGCCGACCAGGTGGCGCCGCGATCGAGCGATCGCATCACCGCGACGCGCATGGACTGCACACCGCCCAACGGGCTGTCGATCTGGTTGAACACGTTGAGCAGCACGCCGCTCGACAGCACTACGATCAGGTTGCCGATGGTCTGGTTGCGGGTGCCCGGGTCGAAAATCGGTCGTGCGGCTTCCCAGCTCGCGCCGCCGTTGGTGCTCCGCGAGAAATAGGCTGGCCCGGTGTTATTGGCATCGATCAACCGGTCCCAGACCGCATAGACGTAGTTGGCATCATGCGGATCGGCGGTCAGCGCATTCTTGTCGTTGAATGCGCCCGGCCCATCGATGATGAGCGCGATGGGGCTGGTCCAGTTGAGGCCATCGTCGAACGATCGGCTGACCAGCATGGCATTGGTGTTGCCGAGCGTGGACAGCGACATCGAGTGGACCACGCCGTTCGGCGAATACGTGACCCACGGGTCCGAGGCCCGACCGTAATTGCCGCCGTTCATGACATTGCCACCGCCGCAGCGCGAGAACGGCATCACCGTGCGCCGCCAGGACCGCCCGCCGTCGTGCGTCGTTGCGCTGACCAGGCCGCGCGCGCTGCCGTTCGACCAGCGGTCCTGCTGCCAGGTGCCGACCATGGTCTCCGGGTCGAGCGGATCCACCGCGACGAACGGTTCGACTTCGGCGCTGGGGTACAGCGTGCCGCTGGCGGCGACGCCATCGCAGCCGTTCGCGAAAGGCGTCAGACCGGAGGCGATGTACTGCGATGCGGTCACCGCGATCGCCGGGTTCGGGCCGCCGGTGATCTGTGGTTTGTCGCCGGCCGCAAGCACGGTCGATGCGGCCCGCGCCGGCACCACCGTATCGCGGCCTGCAGGCTGTCTGTCGCAGGCGGACAACGCCATCGCGAAGGCCAGACACGGCCAGACGTACCGGGATACCGGCGGAACGATCGGGTGTGTGCGCATGGAGGTATCTCCGAGTGGGTATGACCGGCCCAACTCCGAAACGCGGGTGGGCTCCCTCGATTCTCGTCCTCCGTCGACGGTTTGTCATGGCCCACTTTGGCCTCTGCCGCGCTGCCCTCGCACCATCCGGGCTTGATCCTGTTACATCACGGTTTGCTGCGCTGAGCCACGTGGCGCTTGCCACTTGGACAGGGTTCCCCGGCATCAGGTCGACGCTGCGCTGCCAGGCCATCCCCCGGTCCGATCAGGGCCGATCGTGTATTCGGATGGACCCACAGCCATTTTCGCGGTCAACGGTAGCGGTCACTCGTGATCGAAGTTGATGCGCACATCCTTCACTGTGCTGGACACCAGCACGATGGAGAAGCGCCGGAAGAAATGTCGCTTCACCAGTACATCCTCGCCGTCGTCGAGTTCCGCATCCACCCACTTGCCGGCTTGGCGGTCGATGGCGCTCTTCACTTTGCGTGCGACCCGGTTCTCGCCGTCGTTGCGTTCGATCAACACGCTGACCCGCACCGGCGCCCGCCCGGAGGGCACGATCTCCAGCACCATCTCGCCTGCGGATTCCGCCGCGCCGCTGAACTGCAGCCGCCATTTGTTCGATTGCGACGCGAATGCGGGCGCCGTCATGGAGAACGTCAGCACAATGGCGATGATGCCGACTCGGCAGGATCGAAGAAAACGCATCGGCAAAAGTCCTGAGAAGGCCGCAACGACGGGCCGGGCCTGGCGATCATAACGGCTCGCACAGCCACGGCACTGCCGGCACGGGTACTCGTTCAGGTATCACTGGCAGCTCCAGCATTTTTTTGCGAAATACATCGCCGTGTTACCGCGGTGACGGCAGCCATCCCCTTTCCGTCGACGCACGCGCCCGGCTACAGTCGCGCGGATGATCGAAGCCCGCAAACCCCGCCCGCGGCGAACAGCGCCGCCATTCCTGTTCGCAGCACTGTTCGCCGCCTGCCTGACCGGCTGCGACAGCAGCCCGCCACCGGCCACCCCGGAACAGGTCCGCGCGCAGATCAAAAGGCTGATGCCGGCGAACGTGCAGGATCGCACCGGCTGGGCCGAGGACATCCAGTCGGCACTCGCGGCGCTCGACATCGAACCCTCGGCGCAGAATCTATGCTCGGTGCTGGCGGTGACGGAACAGGAATCGACATTCAACGCCCATCCGGCGGTGCCCGGGCTTGGCCGGATCGCACGCAAAGAGATCGAAACGCGCGCGGAACGCAAACATATCCCGCTGTTCCTCGTCCGCGCCGCGCTGCAGCTCGAATCCCCGAACGGCCAGACCTGGGACACCCGCATCACCGCAGTGCGCACCGAGAAAGAACTCAGCGACATTTTCGAATCGATGATCGCACGGGTACCGATGGGCAAACGCCTGCTCGCCGGCGCCAATCCGGTCCGGACCGGCGGCCCGATGCAGGTCAGCATCGCATTCGCCGAAGCGCATGCCGACGAGCGCCCTTATCCGTACACCGCGGACGGCTCGATCCGCCACGAAGTATTCACGCGTCGCGGCGGCATGTATTTCGGCATCGCCCATCTGCTCGGTTACCCGGCCTCCTACCGGAAACCGCTGTTCCGCTTCGCCGATTTCAACGCCGGCCGATACGCCAGCCGCAACGCCGCGTTCCAGAATGCGGTCGCAGTCGCCACCGGCATCGCGCTGGATCTCGACGGCGACCTGGTGCGCTATCGCAAAGGCGAGAACGGCAGCAAGGTCAGCGCCACCGAAACCGCGGTGCTGACGCTGGCCGGCAAGCTCGGGATGACGCCCGGAGAGATCCATCGCGCATTGTCCGGCGCCCATCGTCATGCTTTTGAAGACAGCGCGCTGTATGCCCGGGTGTTCGAGATCGCGGACAAGCGCAACGGCAAACCGCTGCCGCGCGCGACATTGCCGCGCATCCGCCTGCACAGCCCCAAGATCACCCGCAAGCTGACCACAGAATGGTTCGCGACACGCGTGAATCAGCGCTACACCCGCTGCATGGCGAAAGCCCAATAAACGGGACGAAAACGCTATCAATCGTGTTCGGCGGCTTCTTCGCGGCCCTGCTGGCGGATGATCGCTTCCTGGCGCGCGTCCTCGATCGACATCTGCACAGCTGCAACGTCGGCGCGACGGGTATCGAACTTGAAGCGACCGGTCAGCGCGGTATCGGGGCGCAGGTCGCCTTTTTCGTACAGTGCCCACATTTCTTCGCCGTAGTAGGTTTCGGCCAGCTCCGGCGCGAAACGGCTGAGCGTATCGCGCAGGTTGTGTACATCGCGCAGCAGCATGTCGCGTGCTGCGTTGTTGCCCGCGGCGCTGACCACCTGCGGGAAATCGATGATGACCGGGCCGTCCGGCGCCACCAGCACATTGTATTCGGACAGATCGCCGTGGATCAGGCCGGTGCAGAGCATGCGCACGACATCGCCGATCAGCCGTGCGTGGAATGCGCGGGCCTCGTCGGCGCTGAGTTCCACCTCGCCCAGCCGCGGCGCGCTGTGGCCTTCGGCATCGGTCACCAGATCCATCACCAGCACGCCGTGGAAATAGCCGTAGGCGCGTGGTACGTGTACGCCGGCCTCGGCCAGCGCGAACAGCGCGTCCACTTCGGCATGCTTCCAGGCTTCCTCCTGCTCGCGACGGCCGAACTTCGTGGCCTTGCCCATCGCCCGCGCCTGACGGCTGCCGCGCACCTTGCGGCCTTCCTGATATTGCACCCGCGCCTGGAAGCTGCGCTGCGCCATGTCCTTGTAAACCTTGGCGCAGCGGATCTCCTCGCCCACGCGCACGACGTAGACCGAAGCTTCCTTGCCGCTCTTCAACGGGCGCAAAACGGCGTCGATCACGCCGTCGTCGATCAAAGGCTGCAGGCCCTTGGGGGTCTTCATTGCATCGTGGTGCCGTGTGAATGAAGCGGCATTGTCGCCGACTTGAGGATTCGGCGCTCATGGCGGGTCTTCGACCGCAGTGGTGCCGCGTTCAGTTCGCTCCGGATCCTGCGGCGCATCGCATTGTGGGCAGGGTCATCGCCCGGCCCACAATGCGTGCGAACAGCGCCGATACCTTCAATCCGCACCCGTCAATCCGCACCGGTCGTGCTGGCGCTGTCGGGTGCCGGCAGGCTGTCGGATATCGTGGTTTCGAGCAGCTTGCCGCGGCCGATGATGCGATTGACCACGTGATAGGCCGAAAGAATCGCGCCTTCCTGCCAACCCGGAAGATACGACACCTGATCGCCGCCGACATGGAAACGCCCGTCGCCCTTCAGCAGCCGCTGATACGCCTTCGCCTGGGCAGGATCGCTGGATTTCCACTCCGCCCAGCCGCCGCCGATGTAGGGCACGTTCTGCCAGGCGATCGACATGCCGGTCTTGATCGACACGTAATCCCCGAATTCCGGATGCAGGCGCTTGGCCCCTTCCATCGCCAGGGTCAGACGCCGCGGCAGCGGCAAGTCGCCGAATTTCTTCGCGACCGCGTCTTTGACGGAATCGTAGTTGTAGGTGCCGGTGAGAATCGCCGGGCCTGTCGAGAAATAACCCGAGGACGGATACCACATCTGCGTGATCGGATGATCGATCCAGCTGATGCCGCCGAAGATCTGCGGCCCGTTACGCAGGATGCCGGGCGTGAGCACTTCCCAGAACCGTTCGCGCGCCTGCCAGCCCACTTTGCAGGTGTTCGCATATTCCGGAACGCCGATCGCGCGCACGAAATCCGCATCGAAACCGCTGCCCAGCAGCTTCTTGAGCAAGTGCAGCGGAATCGTGCTGAAGCAATAATCGAACGTGTCCGCGCGCCGGTCGATGGTGATTTGCACGCCGTTGTCGAGATTGTCCAATCGCGTGACCGGGCTTTTGACGCGGATCGCGCCCGGCCCGGCCTTGTCGGTGAACGCCTTGGCGATGGCATCGACGATCATCGACATTCCGCCTTTCGGATGGAACAGCGTGGTCTGCCAGAGATGGTCTTCGGCCTGATAGAAACGATGCTCCCAGAATTTCGATTTCAACAAATCCTTGAGGGACAGCTGCTGCGGGCGCGCGCCGGGGCTATCCACGCCCGGATCGATGACGTAGCCGCTGCGGGTCGAGCCGAGATATGCGTACTTCGGATCCGAATCTCCGCGGATGTCGCCGAATTTCCCGAGCAGGCCCAGCATCGCTTCGCGATCCTCGTCGTTCAGCGGGACGTCCGGCGATTTTGCATGGATCGCCTTGGCCAGCAACGACGCGATATAGCCGCGGGTATCGTTGGCGATCCGCCGGTTCAGCATCGGCTCGCCGTCGAACGTCGCCGGCGTCTGGAACAGATTGGCGCGGGTTTCCATGATGTAAGGCTCCATCTCCACGCCCAGCTCGCGGCACAGCTCCAACGCTGCAATGTGGTGATAGGGAATGCGGCCCGCACCGGCCTCGAACAATTGCGTCGTCGTGCCGTCCGCGAAATTGCAGACCTGTCGCGTGCGCCCGGCGGCGCTCTGTTCGACGATGACGTTGCGCTTCTTCGACGCATCGCGGGTCACGGTGAAATTGCGCCCGCCGAGGCGATCGGACGCCTCGAACACGGTGACCACGCAACCGGCCTGCGCCAGCCGATACGCAGCGGTCAATCCGGCCACGCCCGCACCCAGCACCGCCACCTTTTTGCCGTTGCCCGGAGCGCCGCTGGTGTCCGGCGGCCCGGCGAAGGCTTCCGGCGTGACCAGCATGCCCATCGCCACCATTGTTTCGTAGACCGCCGCGGCCCCGCCGGCGGCGCCCACCATCTCCAGAAATCTGCGCCGCGACAGCGGCTTGTCCTCTGTGCTCATCTTCCCTCTCCTTGGCGTGATCGCACCGCGGCGGCATCGGATAACGAACGAGCGTTGCCTGCCCTGGCGCGTGTGACGAATCCCTCATCCCCGCTCGTCCGGTGGAATCGGGCGATTGCGATCTGCATGTCTTCTCCGCGTTCCTTCCAGATGACAGCGCGCCGCCTTCGTCGCGCTTTGCCGCATTACCGCTACATCTCGGGCGTACTCTCCTCGATCACCCGCACCGCTTCATCCGCCTTGCGCTGCGATTCACGGATCTCCGCCTGCGTCTGCAGCTTGGCCTCAGGCGAGGCCGCAGCCGGCTGCGGCGCGTACACGACGATGGTCGGCTGCACCGATGGGGGCGCAGTCTCCGCCAACGGTTCGATCGCGGTGTCGGCGGTGCGCTCAAGGATGGCGCGGACGATGAGCGCGAACGCGATGGCGCAGATCAACGCCGCCAGCCACAGCCAGCGGCTCGCGCGGGTGTGCGACACAGGCGGGCGCGTCGCAGGCGCAGGCCTCACGGGCGCGGACGCCTCAGCCGGCGCGGACGGCTCCGGCAGCGGTCCGAGCATCGTGCGCAGCATGTCGCCATCGATCAATTTCACATGCCCGTGGCGCTGGGCGGCGTCGATCGCGGCGCGGGTGAATTCGCCGCTGCTGACCAGGATCGCGCCGGTCGCGCCCTCGTTGATCATCAACCCCAGCAGTTCATGTACCGCGTTGTGCGGCACCTGCTTCGCGTTCCAGTGTTTGCACTGCACCAGCACGAATTCCGCGTCGCGGCGGATTCTGAGATCGACGCCGCCGTCGAACCGCGTGCCGCTGCCGCCGGTACCGGCGTGCTCAACCCACCAGCCGACATCGCGGTAGTAGGCCACGAGCAGATGCTCCAGCTCCGTCCAGCCGATGCGGCTCAATGCGTCGTCATGACGCTGGCTGACGTTCTTGAGCCCGCTCATCCCGCCCCCTGCGGTCGTGTCGTGCGGAACCGATGCCCGCGGCGGCAGATCGCACGGTGGCGCATCGGGCCGTGACGGACCATAGCCCGCCCCCGCCGGGCGATGCAATCGGGGATTCTTGCAGGGTGGCGGCGGCGTCGGGCATGCACCCCTGATTTTCCAGGTTTCTGGTTCCCGAGCGCCTGATTTTCAACCCCCTGTTTGTCCGCCTCCGGCTGCGGGATTACACTGTCGGTCCCTGCACTGAGGCACCTCCATTGGCCAAGCCCAATTACTCGTTCGAAAAACGTCAGCGCGAGATCGCGAAAAAGAAGGAAAAAGACGAGAAAGACGCGCGCAAGCGCGAAGCGCGCGATGCAGCCAAGCAGGCCGCAGGAACGGGCGAAGCGACGACCGACGACACTGGCACGCCGCCCGCAGCGGGCTGATGCCGCGTATTCAAAGTGTTTTCAAAGCCTAATCGCGTGAATTGACTGGATTCGTGAATTCAGTCGAATAACAGCGCGTACAGCCGAAGGCGGAACCGTTTCACGGGCCCCGCCTTGGCGCTGTCATCCAACAGGATGCTCTAGAGACAGATGCTCTACAGAGGATGATCTGCCGGCATCGGCCGGTACCGATCAACTCACCCGCAGCAGCGTGCAGGCTTCTGCCGCGGCACGCAGGCCGGACAGCGCCGCGCCTTCCATGGTGCCCTGCCACTCGTAGAAGCTGCTGGTGTGCTCGCCGGCGAACATCACGTTCCCCACCGCTTTCGCCTCGTTGTGGGCGATGGTGGTGAAGTAGCCGGGACGTGCGCAGGTGTAGGCACCCTTGCTCAGCGGGTTCTTCGACCAGTTCTGCGCGAAGGCCACCACGTCGCCACTGGCGGTACGCCGGGCCGAGGCGACGGCGCCGGGCATGGCCGCATCCAGTTCGGCCAGGAACATCGCTGCCTCGGACTGCAACTGACGGGGATCCAGCGACCGCGCCGCCGCGCCGCCCAACTGGCTGGTCAGCACCGCACGATAGATGTCGCCGCTGAAGCCGTTGGTTTCCCACGTGGACTGCAGACGCGCACCGTCGCCGTAGCCGCTGCCGTTGGTGCCATAGCGGATATACCAGTACGGATGATTGAAACCGACCATCAGCTTGCTGCTGTCGCCCATGGCCGCGTTGTTGATCGCGTAACGCTTCCACGCCGGCAACTGCAGGCTGGGGTCGAGCTTCACGTCGCGCAACACGCTGAACGGCAGTGTCAGCACCACGGCGTCGTGATCGCTCTGCACGCTGCGTCCGGCGACATCGAAGCTCAGCCGCACGCGGCCGTTGGCGAGTCTGCGCACCGCCACCAGCTTGTGGCCGAGGCGCACCGGCGTCGGCAGGCGTTCGGCCAGGCCGGAGGCGATGCGGTCGTTGCCGTCGATCACATGGAAGCCTTCGCCGCCCTGCAGGCCGCCGCCGCCGCCGCCGACCTGCGCGAACTTGCCGCGCTTGTCGCCGTGGATGAAGCGCAGGAAGCTGATCGAACTCAGTTCGTCGATACCGGCGCCGTATTCGGCGGCGTAGGCCGCGCCGATGACCTTGCGCAGCAGGCCGCCGGAGCCCTGCAGGCTGAGGTAGTCGTCCAGGCTCATGAGGTCGAACAGTTCGTCGGCTTCGTTGTAACGGTCGGCGGAGGGGTAACTCAGCGTCGCCAGATCCTCGCGCATCGAGTCCGCGAACGCGCGATATTCCTCGACGACCTGGGCTTCGGAATAGGTGTGGCCATCGAAACGATAGAACGTGTTGCCCGGCAGCATCGAAACATCTTCGAGCGGCAGCTCGAAGGCGCGCGCGTAGCCGAGCATGGTGTGATGCGAGCTGCCGATGAACTCGGCGCCGCGCTCGGCCACCTGGCCCGGGAACACCCCGCGCAGGCTGTGGCAGCGGCCACCGACGCGTCCGGCCGCTTCAAACACCTGGGTGGCCACGCCCTTGCGCGCCAGTTCGAAGGCGCAGCTCAAGCCGGCCATGCCGGCGCCCACCACCGCGACGTTGCCGCCGCCGGAGATCATCCGCCGGATTCTCGCGGCCCCGGCCCAGGCCACGGGCGTCATCGCGCCGGCCGCAGCCGTGGCCGCACCCGCGATCGCGACCTGCGCGAACCGCCGGCGCCCGGCATCGCGCAGGGCTTCCTGCGCGCTGGCGTCGCGCTGCTCGGCGTCGCGCTCCACGACTTCCTGCGCGCTCTGCCCCGTTTTGTCTGCTTGCGCGGCCAAGCGCGCCAGGCGCATCAGTTGCGCCATCATCGAATTGCGATTCATGTCTTCCCCCGGTATTTGTCGTCGTGCCCAATAAGAAGTACCGGATCGCCCACGGGCGACAAGACCTCCTTGGACCGGCCCAGACTCGAATCCCCCCGGACTCGAGCACTTGCCTCAGCGCCCGATGGGCGCGAGTGGGGATATTACTCCAGTCGAGCCTGCGCGGCTTGCCATGCGTGCGCCAGCATCGGAAGAGCAGGATTTTCTTGACGGACGGCACAGTCGGCACGCTGCCCTCGATCAACGGCTTGCATCCGTCACCGCATGCGTTCTACGTTGGCCGCGCGGGCCGATACACGCCCGCACTTGTCGCGCCAGGGATTGGTCAGTTGCGACGATGCTCTGCGGACAAAGTGGGCGCCAGAAGGCCCGTCGAAGCGCGGTTCGGTGCAAGCCGAACCCTCCCCATCGATATCACCACATGGAAATCAACGGAATGAACGTGAAAAACAATGTGAAAAACAATGCAATACGGATCCGTCGCCTCACCCTGCTCTCCGCCGCCATCGGCGCATCCCTCGTCCTGTCCGCCGCGGCCGGTTCCGCGGTCGCTGCGGACCTGCGCATCGCGAAAAGCCCGGTCGCCGGTCAATACATCGTCGTACTCAAGCCATCCGCCGCGGCGCTCACCGGCGAAACCAGCCGCGCGGCGCGCGTGTCCGCCGTCGCCAACGACATCGCGACCGCCCATCGCGCGCAACTGGTCCGCAGCTTCAACCGCGCGCTGCGCGGCTTCGTGGTGAAAGCCGACGACGACGCGCTGGCCCGCCTGCTCGCCGACCCGCGCGTGGCCTACGTCGAAGAAGACGGCTATGTCCGCGCCAACCCCACCCAGACCGGTGCGACCTGGGGCCTGGATCGCGTCGATCAGCGCAATCTGCCGCTCAACGGCAACTACACCTACAACACCACCGCCGCGGGCGTACATGCCTACATCATCGATACCGGCCTGCTCGCCAGCCACAGCGAATTCGCCGGGCGCGTCGGCAACGGCTTCGACAGCGTCGGCGGCGGCACCAACGACTGCAACGGCCATGGCACCCACGTCGCCGGCACCGTCGGCGGCACCACCTGGGGCGTCGCCAAGGGCGTGACCCTCCATCCGGTGCGCGTGCTGGACTGCGGCGGCTCCGGCACCTGGGCCGGCGTCATCGCCGGCATCGACTGGGTGGCGGCCAACCGCGTTCTGCCGGCGGTGGCGAACATGAGCCTGGGCGGCGGCGCCAACACCGCCGTCGACACCGCAGTGGCCAATCTCAACAACGCCGGGGTGACGGTGGTGGTCGCGGCCGGCAACAACGCCGGCGATGCCTGCCTGAACTCACCGGCGCGCGCGCCTTCCGCGATCACCGTCGGCGCCACCGGCAGCAACGATGCGCGCTCGATCTGGGGCGCGGGTTCGGAATCCAATTTCGGCAGTTGCCTCGACATTTTCGCGCCGGGCACGGCGATCACCTCGGCGTGGCATACCGGCAACACCGCCACCAACACCATCAACGGCACCTCGATGGCGTCGCCACACGTCGCGGGCGCCGCCGCGCTGTATCTGGCCGGCAACCCCGCGGCCACGCCTGCGCAGGTCACCGCTTCGATCCTCAACAACGCCACGCCGAACGTGGTCAGCGACCCGCGCGCCGGTTCGCCGAACCTGCTGCTCTACACCCTAGGCACCGGCAGCAGCGACAACAAGATCTTCGAGCAGACCGATCTCAGCGGCAAGATCACCATTGCGGTGTTCGAGCGCGTGTCACCGACCGCCTCCGGCCACAACACCGATTTCGCAATCGCGGTGCCGGACGATTACGTGGTGATCGGCGGCGGCGGCGAAGGCAAGAACGCGCCGCAGGGCAACCTGCTCACCGCTTCCTATCCGAATGCCGGCCTCACCGCCTGGCTTGTGTCCACCAAGGATCACATCAACGCCGATCCGGTGCAGGTGCGCGGCTGGGCCATCGGTCTGAAGATCGCCGGCCTCACGCCCGCGCAGGTGCGCGCCAACCTCTCGGTGAACACCGCCACCAGCGCGTACGCCTCGCATCCCGACGTCACTGCGGCCCTGCCCGCCGGCCAGGTGCTGGTCGGCGGCGGCATCAAGGTGAACTGGAGCGGCGCCGGCAGCCTGGCCACCGCCTCGGCGCCGTCCGGCAACGGCTGGCGCGTGCGTTCCAAGGATCACGAGCAATCGTCGCCCGCCACCGCCACCGCGTACGCGATCGGCATCAACAGCTCCATCGCCGGTGTCGGCACCATCAGCAGCATCGTCAACGGCGGCACCTCGGGCGTGGCCTCGCATCCGGCCTTCACCCAGCCGCTCAGCTCCGGCTACGCGCTCAGCGGCTGCGGCGCGTTCGTGAACTGGTCGGGCGCCGGCAATCTGTTGTGGCGCATCAAACCGATCAGCCCGGCCACCGGTCAGACCGCTTGCACGGTCGCGTCGAAAGATCACGTTTCCCCGTCGGCGGCGTCGATCAGCGGCTACAGCATCGGCCTGCAGGCGAACTGATCCGCAAAGCAGCACCACGCATCGCAGGCGATCCGTACCTGCGACGCATCGGCCGCCCGATGCTCCGGCATCGGGCGGCCGTCGGCTTGCGGCATTACGCCATCACTATATTTTCGAGGCTGAAGCGGAACGGGGTGGCGTTCGCGCCCGGGCCGCCGCCGGTCATGACGATGTCCGCGCTGCCGATGCCCAGCAGCGAAAGTTCGGTATTGACGTTGGACATGATCGCCGAATCCATGACCTCGCCCTCTTCCACCTGCGAGACCACGCCGATGAAAAGCGTGGGATGCAGCGCGAACACCGCCTTCTGCCCCGGAGCGACCGACGTTTTCTGCAGCAGCCGCTTTCCGGATTTGTACAGCCCAACGGAAATCGCGCCCTGCTCCAGATCGTTGCGGCACTCTATTTCGTGGGGAGACACGGCCGCCCCCTGCAACGACAGCGTGTCGCCGGAAGCGGTGCGCGCCATGCTGAAGCATTGACCGTTCTGTGCGAGGAGCTGAGGCGAGTAATTACCCCAGCTGTCGCCCACGGAGATGGTCGTCGCCATCGAATATTTGAACGGATGGTTCTCGCCCAGTCCCAGGTTCTGGATCACCTGCCAGGCGACGGCCGTCTCCAGAGTATCCTCGGCGACGTTTTTCTGGAAAATCACGATCTGCGAATTATTGGCATCGTTCGAGTGGTTGATCAGGTTCAGCTTGATATCCATTGCGCTTGCTCCAGGAAAAAAACGAAGGTGGGACGATGCTTATTGATTCGTAGGAGGGCCTTCAGGCCCGAGCTCTTGATCGGAAAACCAGATCAACAGCGAGCTCGGGCCTGAAGGCCCTCCTACGCAAGCACGGCGGTCGATTCGAACGTATTCGCATCGAATCGATCTTCTGTCGTCACGGATGGCCGCACGCATGCCGACAGGCTCACACCGGAATCGACTGCGGGTAGCGGAACAGATCGGTCGGGTCGTAGCGCCGCTTGGCCGCCTGCAGACGCGACAGGTTCTCGCCATAGTACGCATGCAGATAATCGCGCTGGCTGGGGTCGATGAAGTTCTGGTAGCAATACGCCGACGTGTATTCCTCCATGCGGTCGTGGAAGCGCGACAGCCACTGCTGGTTCTTCGCCAGCACCGCCGGGGGATCGGCGGGCGACCACTCCAGTTCGACGCTGGAAATCATCGAATAGCCGCGATGCACGAAGGCCATGTCGGTCGGCGAATACGCGTCGATCTTTCCGCCCATCAGGAAGAACTTCCAGGTGCCGGCGACGCTGGTGCCCGGCCATTCGCGCATGTTCGCGAGAATCGACTGGATCGCGTCGCCCGACAGCGCGCCCTTGGCGAAGCGCGAACGCTCGTGCGAGTACTCGGGCGTACCGTCTTCCGAGAGGAATTCCTGCGCGTCCCAGTAGCCGCGTTCCTCGACGATGGCCGTGTCCGGCGCATGCGTCGCCAGCACCGGCGCAAGCAATGCCTGCAATTCATTCTGCGGCCCCGCGAGCTGACCGAGGATCGACAGCTTCAGTCCGGACGCGCCGGCCTTCGCGACCACGCTCAGTTTCATGCCCAGCCCGTCCGGCGCGGCCAGCGCCATATCCTGCAGCGCTGCAAACACGTCGGCGAGGCGTTCGGTCCAGGTCATCGCGAACACCGTGTACATCGC
>JBKJHV010000100.1:0-4258 GCA_046598445.1 Lysobacteraceae bacterium | reverse complement strand
GCCGAGCGCAAGATCGAACCCGCAGCGCTGCTGCAGTCGCGATTGTTCCCCGACATGTTCCCGTTGGCGCGGCAGGTGCAGATCGCCTGCGATTTCGCCACCAGCGTGTCGGCGCGGCTTGCGGGCGCGGATGTGCCGGCCTACGAGGTGGGCGACCAGACGTTCGCCGACCTGCAGCAGCGCATCGCCGCAACGCTGGCCTTCATCGGTGGATTGGACGCGGCGCGATTCGAAGGCAGCGGTGAGCGCGAGGTTGTGTTGCGCCCCGGCACGCCGAAGGAACGTAGCATCGGCGGCCAGGCCTACCTGCTGGCGTACGGGCTGCCGCAGTTCTTCTTCCATGTCACCACGGCGTACGACCTGCTGCGCCACAACGGCGTGGAGATCGGCAAGAAAGATTTCATGGGCGCGTACTGACGGGCCAACTCGTAAGGCGGGCTTGAGCCCGCCCTAGGCCGCCCTGCGCGGCTACGCGCCTTTTCAGTGCCGGTAGCATTTGCAAGGCGTCTGACCGAACGCGGACCGCGTTCGGTCGCCGGAAATCTGGAAGCTCAACGTTCCTGTTGCCTTCACTCAACCGTTGTTGCCGCCGACCCGAATCGGGCCGAACTGGAAACGGCTGGTCGTGTAAGCCTCTTGCGGGACGCGGGTGATATTGCCTGCACAGTTGCCGCTCGAATTGAGCCCGGCCGCGCAGACGTAGTGGTTGAGGCGACCCAACGTCGGCTTGTTCTCGCGCGGGCCGCGCAACGTCATCGTCGTGCAGTAGGTGTCGTTGTCGCGGTTGTAGTTCATCCAGATCCGGCCGTATTCCCGGTTGTCGTCGATTCCAAGCACGGGCGGGATGTTGACCTGCGTTCC
Source organism: Lysobacteraceae bacterium (assembly GCA_046598445.1). Taxonomy (GTDB): domain Bacteria; phylum Pseudomonadota; class Gammaproteobacteria; order Xanthomonadales; family Xanthomonadaceae; genus Lysobacter_I. The sequence goes on along the minus strand of JBKJHV010000100.1, from coordinate 3,397 downwards.
GCCGCAGGCGGCATGCGCAAGCGGGGAGAAACCGAGCGGGAGCAAAAGAACGAAGAGGAAGCGCTTTTTCATCGGATACCTCGCTGCTACGAAAGAGACGCTGACCATGCACTGCTGGAGTGCGGTACCGATGTCAGCCATCGAAGGCGATCTTGGCACCGTTTTTCGTTGCCTGGGCATGACTGAAAAATGCACGGATAAGTCGGCTTAAGCCTGTCTGCGCGCCTGAGCCGCCGGCACGCGTCCGTGATTCTTCAACGCGGGCCAGAGCCACGCTCCGCGGCTCGATTCGATCACGCCGCCGGTTTCGCATCGTGCATGGGATCGGTCAATCGCTTTACGAGCTGCAGGATATATCCGGTAGCAAAGCGATGGCCGCAGGATGTTTCGAGATAGCGATCAGCGAGACGGTCTTGAGCCCACCATGCAGCGCTGCCGAAGCGCCACGGCTGGGACGTTGTCGGGTGATGATTCCGCCCGTCATATCGCTGGTTGACTATTTCGGCCGATACCGGCATAACGGCGATCGTCGTGCGTATAAATAAATACTGTTGACGTCGGTACGCAGCTTGAAGGGGGCTTCGGTAAAAGCATCGCGCATCGCAATACGGTAACCACCATTCAAACAGTGCGTCACCGTCTTTCCCGTAAGATTCTGATGGATGTACTACAGCGCGAATGCGCATTGCAGAATCTTGCTGGTCTGCGCGTCATGGACACGACACTACAGGCCCGTATTCGCGGGCCGATAACGCAATGGAGGCGATTGCATGAATATCCGTTCCAGAACGAAGTTTTCCTGCGCTGTGTTTTTCCTGCTCGCCGCGGCCGCCCACTCGGCGCAGGCCGCGCCTGATTTCCAGATGCCGTTTCCGTGCAACCAGGTCTGGACCGGTTCCACCTGGAGCGGGCACAACCCGCTGTACGCCGTCGATCTGAACCGGCCCGACGACGCGGGCGATATGGTCGTGGCGTCCGCGGGCGGCACGGTGACCACGTCGGCGTATTCCACCACCAGCGGTTACGGCAACTACATCATCATCAGCCATGGCGGCGGTTGGGAAACGCTTTACGCGCACCTGCAATCCCGCGCTGTGTCGCGTGGCGCCACGGTCAGCAAGGGCCAGAAGATCGGCGCGGTGGGCAATACCAGCGCCACGGCGAGCATCGGCGTGCACCTGCACTACGAACAGCGTTACAGCGGTTCGGTGCGCAAGATCGTCTGGAACGGCAATGCCATCCCGTACTACGCCAAGCAGAACTACACCAGCCGCAATTGCTCGGGCGGTGGCAGCGCGGCCAGCGGTACGGTCCGCACCAGCGGCATCAATCTGAATGTGCGTTCCGGCCCCAGTACCAATAATTCGGTCGTGGGATCGTTGGCGAACGGCGCCGCGGTGACCATCTATTGCCAGATCCGCGGGCAGTCGATCACCGGCACCTACGGCACCAGCACGCTCTGGAACCGCATCGGCAGCGGCCGGTATATTCCGGATGCCTATACGTACACGGGGTCCGACGGCCGGGTCGCTCCGGATTGTTGATCGCGGCACGATGATGTCCAGCACTGATGGCTTCGCCAGCCATCCAGTGCCGGGCATCTCACCAGGCCAGGCGGCAGATACTCACCGTATGCACATGCGCTCATTCCGCTTCCCGCTGCTCGTCGCCGTTGCGCTCATGGCGATCCTGGGTGCGTGGGCGCTGCTGGGCCGGCAGGACGGCGAAGCCGGTTCCGCCGCAGGCGTTGCGATGCCTTCGGCTGCCACAGATCACGACACTTCGCGAACGAACGGAGCCGCGGACAACGGGCAGCATCGACGCACAGGGGCAAGCGACGCCGATCTACGCGAGTTGATGCGCCGTTATGCGTTGGAAACGGAACTGGACAAGCGCGGCGCGCTGCTGGCGATCCTGCAGGCCAATCCCAACGAAGCAGTGAAGGCATTCGCCCTGCAATTGGCCGCAAGCCGCGACGCCGCCGCCCGTCAGGAAGGGCTGGAACTGCTCAAGGCCTTCCCATTGGACGATGCGACAGTACGCGGCTTTCTGGTGGGACAGATCGACCAGGAGCAGGACCCGGCCATGCTCACGAAGCTCGTGGATATGCTGGCGCCGACCATGGTCGCGACCGAAGACGCCGCGCCTCTTGTCGCCCAACTCGCACGCCTGCGCGAACATCCCGATCCCGCGGTGCGCGCCGCCAGCATCCTGCAGTCGTCGCAGTGGGATCGCGGCGGTGACCTCGAAAGTACGCTGCACGACGCCATGCTGGACCCCGACCCGCGCGTACGCCAGGCCGCGATCGGCGGCATCTCAGCGGAGCATGTGCGATCGGATCGTTTGAAGGACATGCTGCTGGCGATTGCCTCCGACCCGAAGACCAGTGACGAAGAGCGGAACCGCGCGATCTTCGCTTTGGAAGGTTTTGCGTTGAGCCGCGCGGAGTATGAGGTGTATCGGCAGGCCGCTCGGATTGGGGAGGGCAGGGAAGGGCATGGTCATTGAGTGCGCACGTTGGGCGGAGGCGGGAGGTGTCATCAGGTTGAGAACGTCGCGAATCACCTGCGGCTGAGGAATGCCGCTTTGCTCCCTCCCCTGCATGCGGAGGAGGGTTGGGGTGTTGGCAAGATGTGCGAACCGAGCAAAGTGCGGCTGACGTTTTTTCTGGTGGCAGCTTTCCTTGCCGTCATCCCGGCGAAGGCCGGGATCCAGCTTCAGACATGTCCGCTTCCACTTATTGGCGTTTCGATGGCGGAATCGATTGCAGCGTTGTAGGTGAGGTCGATGGCCCAGCCTATGTGCTGCATCACCCTGACAGTCTGCTTGGGGTGGGAAAGCCCACTCTAGCCCCTCGTTTTCCCACTGTTTTTCTGTTTTAACAAATGATCGTCGCCCGTCCGGCCCGCTGCGATTGGCGGCGGACCCCTCCGGCCGAAACAGTCTGTGATCGAAGTCCTTCCTCCGATCCATCGATCGGTTCCAGTCCACTCAAAACCAGGAATACATCCATGCATGAAGCAAACTTCCACCCTCGCAATCTCGTCATCGTTGCAGTCGCCGCGGCTGCGCTGCTGTCGTTCGCCAGCCTTGCCCAACAGACGAGTCATGCGGAAGGTCATTCGAAGCCGCCGCGTTTTTTGACCGAAAATTACGGTTTCTCGCTAAATCAGGCTTGCGTACGCACACCGTTCATGGATCCGTCGATCGTTGGCATCGACCCGGTCACCAAAGAAATGCGCGTCGACGGCGAATTCGTGAACGTTTACGGCACCGGCACGATGAAATTCAATCGCGATGGCACTGTGCAAATCCCGAATGGTTTCATTACCGAGATCTCCGCGGCCCTGACCTCGGCCAACCAGTCGCCGCTTTCAGTGGGCAGCGAGTTCAGTTG
>JBKJHV010000106.1:0-29711 GCA_046598445.1 Lysobacteraceae bacterium | reverse complement strand
TCGGAAGGAGGAGAGGGTGTGCCGGTCTTGAGCGCCTTCGCCTGTCGCAGTACCAGCAAGGATCGCCCGGGAACCCGCGCCCAGCCGGACAAGGATGTACCTTCACCGGGAAGCGTGCTGCCGGAGTCGAGCAACAGCGTCCAGGTTCCGGGGGCGAGCGCAAAACTAGCTTCGTCAGGATCGGGATTGAACAGCAGCATCAGTGGCCGCGCGATCGACGCGTCGTCGGCTGCCGGTGACACAACGCAGGCCAGTGCATGCGCGCCCACGTCATGCCAATCCTTGATCTGGATTTCCCCGGCGTTGGGCAACTGCCAATGCACTGACGCCGATTGCGCATTGGCCGAGGAAGCGAACCAGCGGTCGTGATGCAAGAGTGGTTCGTCGCGTCGCAGCGCCACCAGCCGGGCGACAAAGTCCCGGAGATCAAGGTCGGCGTGTTCCCAGTCCAGCCATGCGGTCGGATTATCCTGGCAGTAGGCGTTGTTATTGCCTTGCTGGCTGTTGCCGATCTCGTCACCGGCGCACAACATCGGCGTGCCCTGCGCCAATAGCAGCGTGGCCATCATGGCGCGGCGCACCCGGCGCCGGCGGTCGAGGATGTTGGCGTCGGAAGTTTCGCCTTCGACGCCGAAATTTCCGCACAGCTCGTCGTCGCGGCCGTCGCGGTTGTCCTCGCCATTGGCCTGGTTGTGCTTGCGCGAGTAGCTGGTGAGATCGGCCAGGGTGAAACCATCGTGCACGCTGATGAAGTTGATCGATGCCTGGGGGTTGCGATGGTGGAACAGGTCATCGGACGCGGTGAAGCGCCGCGCGAACACGCCACGGTCCACGCCCTGGCGCAGCCAGTAGCCACGCACTGCATCACGGAACTTGTCGTTCCAGTCCTGGAAGCGGCCGGGGAACCGACCGACCTGGTAACCCTGCGGACCGGCGTCCCAAGGCTCTGCGATCAGTCGTGCGCGAGCCAGGATCGGGTCCTGGCGCAAGGCATGGAAAAATGGCGCGCACGGATCGAAGCCATGCCCGGTGCGGCCCAGCACCGGCGCCAGGTCGAAGCGGAATCCGTCCACGCCCATCTCGAGCACCCAGTAACGCAGGGAATCGAGCACGAACTGGGTCACCTTTGGATGCGAAACATTCAAGGTGTTGCCGCAGCCGGTCAGGTTTTCGCAGCGGCTGCGGTCTTCGTGCATCAGACGATACCAACTGGCGTGGTCGAGTCCGCGAAAGCTGAGCGTCGGCCCGAGCTCGCTGCCTTCGGGCGTGTGGTTGTAAACCACGTCCAACACCACTTCCAGCCCGTGCTGATGCAAGGTGTCCACCATCTGCCGGAATTCGGCGATGACCGCCGTCGGGTCGGCAGGCTGCTGCGCGAGCCGCGGATCGGGGCAAAAGAAACCCAGCGTGTTGTAGCCCCAGTAGTTGACCAGGCCGCGCTCGGCCAGGTGCCCTTCGTCCACGCAATACTGCACCGGCAGCAGCGACAGCGTGGTTACGCCCAGCGACTTGAAGTGCGCAATGGCCGCCGGATGGGCCAAGCCCGCGTAAGTACCGCGGAGGTTTACGGGAACGCCCGACAAGGTTTTGGAAAATCCCTTTACATGCACTTCGTACAGGACAACGTCGGCATCGCGATGCCGCGGCGCATTGAGCCAGCCAGGCGCGGGACTGCCGGGCTGCGCCACCCGCGCCTTGAGCGCGATGCCGGCGTTGTCGCGCGGGTCGGGCGTGCGGATGCCCTGCGCATCGCCCAGGGTGTAGCCGTGGTTGCCGGCATGCCACTGGAACTTGCCGATGATCTCGCGCGCATACGGGTCGAGCAGCAGCTTGCGTGGGTTGAAAAGGTGGCCCGCCTCGGGGCGATAGGGACCATGCGCACGCAAGCCGTACACCAGCCCCGGACCCACATCAGCCAGGAAGCCATGGAACACGCCATCGTGCGGACCGTGCAGCCGATGCCGGGACAATTCAACCAGACCTGCAGCGTCGAATACGCACACCTCGATGCTGTCGGCGTGCTGCGAGAACACCGCGAAGTTGACGCCGCCGTCGCGCGCCGACGCGCCCATCGGCTCGTGGCGTCCTTCCTGCATTGGTCGTGTCGCGATCATTCGGGCAAGCTCAAGCGGGCAACAGGAAAAGGGTCGCCAGCGGCGGCAGGTCAATCAGTATTGACTGGTCGCGGCCGTGGCAGGCACGGGTCTGGGCATGAAAGTGCGCATTGCCAGCCAGGCCAGCCGACGCGACCAGCATGCCGCTGCCGCCGTAACGCGCTTCATCGGTGTCCAGTGCGACGCGCCAATGTCCAACACCGGCGGGAACGCCAAGACGATAGGCGCGACGCGGTTCCGGGGTGAAGTTGCTCACTACCAGTACCGTGCCGCCCAGGCCGTCGTGCCGCATCCAGGCGAACACCGATTGCTCGGCATCGTCCGACACCAGCCACTCGAATCCGGCAGCCTCGCAATCGAGCGCGTGCAGCGCCGGCAGGTCGCGATACAGGTGGTTGAGATCCCGTACTAGAGATTGCATGCCTGCGTGCGGCGCGCTGTCGAGCAAGGGCCAAGGCAGTTCGGCATCGTGGTTCCATTCGTCTGGCTGGGCGAATTCCTGGCCCATGAACAACAACTTCTTGCCCGGGTGCCCCCACATGAAACCGTAGTAGGCACGCAGGTTGGCGAAACGCTGCCACGCATCGCCGGGCATCTTGCCCAGCAGCGACCCTTTGCCGTGCACCACTTCGTCGTGTGACAGCGGCAGCACGAAGTTTTCACTGAAGGCATAGACCAGGCCGAAGCTCATCTTGTCGTGGTGCCAGCGCCGGTGGATCGGGTCCTCGCGCATGTAATGCAGCGTGTCGTTCATCCAGCCCATGTTCCATTTGTAATGGAAGCCCAGGCCACCGACGTCGGTCGGTGCGGAGACGCCGGGGAAGCTGGTGGATTCTTCCGCGAAGGTGATCGCTCCGGGTACATCGCTGCCGATGCGGGCGTTGATGGTCTGCAGCAGCGAGATCGCTTCGAGATGCTCGCGGCCGCCGTGGACGTTCGGCACCCACTCGCCGGCATTACGCGAGTAATCGCGATACAGCATCGACGCCACCGCGTCGACGCGCAGCCCGTCGATGCCGAACTGTTCCAGCCAATGCAGCGCGCTGCCGGCGAGGAACGCGCGCACTTCGGTGCGTCCGAAGTTGTAGATCAGCGTGCCCCAGTCGCGGTGTTCGCCTTCGCGCGGGTCGGCGTATTCGTACAATGCTGTGCCGTCGAACTGCGCCAGGCCATGCGAGTCCCTGGGGAAATGTGCAGGCACCCAATCGACGATCACGCCGAGGCCGTGCGCGTGGCAGGCCTCGACGAAACGCGCGAAACCTGCCTGCGGACCGAAACGCGCGGTCGGCGCGAACATGCCGAGCGTCTGGTAGCCCCACGAACCGTCGAAAGGATATTCCGAGACCGGCATCAATTCGATGTGCGTGAAGCCGAGATCGGCCGCGTATGCCGGCAACTGCGCGGCGAGGGCGTCCCAGTCGAGGAAACTTCCATCGTCATTGCGACGCCATGAACCCGGATGCACTTCGTAGATGCTGATCGGCGCGTGTCGCTCGTTGGCGGCGGCACGCTCCGGCGGCAGCGCGCGCATCGGAATCGCGGCGGCGACCTTGCTTGCGGTATCGGGCCGCAGCTGCGCGACGCGCGCGTAGGGATCTGCCTTGGCCGGCAGCTGCGAACCGTCGGCGGCGACCAGTTCGAATTTGTAGAGATCGCCGACTGTGGCGTGGGGAACGAAGATCTCCCACACGCCGGCGGTGTGGCGCAGCCGCATCGGATGGCGGCGCCCGTCCCAGGCGTTGAAATCGCCGACCACGCTGACCCGGCGCGCGTTCGGCGCCCAGACCGCGAAACGCACGCCGTGGATGCCGTCGATCGTGCAGGGATGCGCGCCGAGGAAATTCTGGGGCCGCAGCTCGCGACCTTCGCGGAACGCGAGCAGCGTGTCTTCGCGGATCTGCGGGCCGAAGGCGAAGCTGTCCGCATAGACGGCTTCATGGCCATCGTGCCAGCGCACCTTCAGCCGGTAATCGAAGCGTTTGCGGCGCAGCGGTACGCGCGCTTCAAAAAAACCGTCGCGATGGTTCAGCAGGTCGGTCAGCGATCGGCCGCTGGCGGCGTCGAGCAGTTCGACCGCGTCGGCGCCCGGGAGCAGGGCGCGGACCCACAGTTTTCCGGCGGCATCTGCGTGCAGGCCGAGCACCGCGAACGGATCGGCGTGTCGCGCCGCCAGCAGTGCATCGATGTCCACCTGCGCGAGCATGTTCAGCCGCGTTGGCCGCTGCGCTTCGGCGCAGCCCAGACGTTCCCGGCGTACTCGCGGACGGTGCGGTCGGTGGAGAAGAAGCCCATGCCGGCGATGTTGCGCAGCGCGCAGGCGTTCCACGCCTCGCGGTCGCGGTACAGCGCATCGACGCGCGCCTGGGCGGCGACGTAATCGGCGAAATCGGCAAGCAGCAAATACGCGTCGGCGCCGAGGAGTCCGTCGATCAGCGCGCGATAACGCTTCGGTTCGCCGGGGCTGAAGGCGCCGCTGCCGATCGCGTCCAGCACCTGTTGCAGCGCGGCGTTCTGGCTCGCGATCCAGCGCGGGTCGTAGCCGACGGCGCGCAGTTTCGCGATGTCGCCGGTGCGCAGGCCGAACACGAACAGATCCGATTCGCCGATGGCTTCGGCCATTTCGATGTTGGCGCCGTCCCAGGTGCCGATGGTCAGCGCGCCGTTCATCGCGAACTTCATGTTGCCGGTGCCGGACGCCTCGGTGCCGGCGGTGGAAATCTGTTCTGACAGATCGGCGGCTGGGATGATGGTTTCGGCGAGGCTCACGCCGTAGTTCGGCATGAATACCAGTTTGAGTTTGCCGCCGAGCCGCGGGTCGCTGTTGATGGTGCGGCCGATGTCGTGGGCGAGACGGATGATCTGTTTCGCGGTGTGATACGCCGACGCGGCCTTGCCGGCGAGGATCACCGTGCGCGGCGTCCAGCCCATGCCGTTCGAAGCCGCGCCGTCGGGGCCGTCCGGCTGCGCCAGCATCGCCTGATAGCGCGCCACCACGTGCAGCAGATTCAGCAGCTGGCGCTTGTATTCGTGGATGCGCTTGATCTGCACGTCGAACAGCGACGCGGGATCGACTTCGATGCCCAGCTCATGGCGGATCAGCGCGGCGAGCCGCTGTTTGTTCGTCTGTTTCACGTCGGCGAGACGCTGGCCGATCGCGCGGTCGTCGGCATGTTCGCGCAGCTGCGCCAATCCAGCGAGATCGCGACGCCAGCCGCTGCCGATGGTGTCGTCCAGCAGCGACGACAGACCCGGGTTGGCCTGCTGCAGCCAGCGCCGTGGGGTCACGCCGTTGGTGACGTTGATGAAACGATCGGGAAATATTTTCGCGAAGTCGGCGAAGATGGTGTCGACCATCAGTTCCGAATGCAGCTTGGCGACGCCGTTGACCTTGTGCGACGCCAGCACCGCGAGGGCGGCCATCTTCACCCGGCGGCCGCGGGTTTCGTCGATCAGCGAAACGCTCTGCACCAGCGCAGGGTCGTCCGGGTAGCGTGTGCGCACGTCGGTGAGGAATTCGTGATTGATGCGATAGATGATTTCCAGATGACGTGGCAGCAGCGCCTCGAACATCCGCACCGGCCAGGTTTCCAGCGCTTCGGGCATCAACGTGTGATTGGTGTACGACACTGCCTGGCGGGTGATCGCCCAGGCCTCGTCCCAGCCCAGGCCGTGGTCGTCGATCAGCAGGCGCATCAGCTCGGCCGGCGCCAGCGCCGGGTGAGTGTCGTTGAGATGGATCGCATTGCCCTGGCCCAAGGCGTCCAGCGCGCGGCCCTCGGCGAGATGGCGCGCGATCAGATCCTGCAGCGACGCGCTGACCAGCAGCGCTTCCTGCTTCAGCCGCAGTTCGCGGCCGGCGTCGGTGCTGTCGTCGGGGTAGAGCACCCAGTTCAGCGCGTCGGCGGCGACCAGATGACGCGCGGCGGCGGCGTGATCGCCGCGGCAGAACGCGGCGAAGTCGATCGCGTCCTCGGCGCTGGCCTGCCACTGGCGCAGCGTGGACACGCGTTCGCCGTGATGCGCGGGCACGATGAAATCGTAGGCGCGCGCGAGCACGCGTTCGGCCGGCTGCCAGCGGCGGCCGCCGATGCCGTCGGACTCGACCTGTCCGCCGAAGCCGATGACATATTCGACGTCCGGGCGTTCGATGTCCCACAGCGCGCCGTGGCGCAGCCAGTCGTCGGGGCGCTCGATCTGGCGGCCATCCCGGGTGCCCTGCGCGAACATGCCGTAGCGGTAGCGCAGGCCGTAGCCGAACGCGGGCAGGCCGGTTTCGGCGAAGGAATCCAAAAAGCAGGCGGCGAGCCGGCCCAGACCGCCGTTGCCCAGCGCGGCATCGGGCTCGGCTTCCAGTACGTCGGCCAGCGACAGTCCGCGGGCGGACAGTTCGCGCTGCAGTTCCGGCTCCAGCCGCAGCGCCGCCAGCGCGTTGCGCAGGGCGCGGCCCATCAGGAATTCCATCGACAGGTAATGCACGCGACGGCTGGACGGCGCCCGGCGCGCGTCTTCGGCCTGGGTTGCGGCCCAGCGTCCGGTCAGTGCGTCGCGACAGACATCCGCTGCCGCGCGCAGCACCGCGCGTGCGGCCGGCGCGGTCTGGCGCTCGTCGCGGGTCCGCGCCAGCGCGATGCGGAACGCCGGCAGCAGATCGGCCGCACCGGTGGCTGCGGTTGCCGTGGAGCCGGCCGTCATGGAGAGGCCCGTGTGGTCTGTGACTGTCATGCGTGACTCGACTCCTTCGGAGCGGTGCGAATGGCCGGCACCGCCGGATGCGGGCGGCGCCTGAACCCCGGGAGCTTAGGAGGCGCGTCGACTCAGGGCGAGCCCGCTGTAATCGTATTCATCCCGAGCATCAGCGCGAGCGGGCTCGTCGCCAACTTGCATTCGTTTTCACGCCCCGCCCGACGCGGCCTCCGAGCGTCCGCAGGGCATCCATTGCGCGGCCCCAGGTCGACCTGATCCGGGTTATTTTGAGATCGAGTCTTCATGAGGAGGCATGCACGCATGCCGGATCAAAAAAGTGCGGCACTGCAGCATGCTGGCCGCGTCGAACGAGGCGAGCTGCGATGAGCGCGATGGATCGTCGTCGATTCCTGTCGATGTCGGCGCTCGGTCTGGGGTCGGCTGTACTGCCGCATCGATCGCGCGCCTTGATGCCCGAATCTCCGCTGCGCCCGGAGGCGGTGTGGTCCGCGGTGTTTTCGCGGATGCCGGCCGTGCTCGCCGCGCGGGTGGACGATCCGCAGCATGCGGTGCAACTGCGCTGGGTCCGGATCGTGCGCGACGCCGACGGCGCGCGACGTTACGCGACCCATGACCGCGGGCTCATGTCGCGGCAGTGGTTTCCCGCCGCCAGCGTGAGCAAATTGCCGATGGCGCTGCTGATGGCCGAGGCGCTGCAGGCTGCGGGCGGAGGTCCGGACAGCGTGCTGCGCCTGCATGCCGCACCGGCGAGCGGCGAGTGGGGCGACGAGCCCCTGGACGACACGTTCGCGCGCGGCATCGACCGCACGTTCGCGGTCAGCGACAACCGCCCGTTCAATCGTTGGTACGAGCTGCTCGGCGGCGACGATATCCATCACAGGCTTCACGCACTGGGCTATCCGCACGCGCGCGTGATCGCGCGTCTGGGCTCGTCCGACATCGAGGCGAACCGGCGCAGCGGCGGCGGTGAACTGCTCTCCGCCGATGGTGGGGTGTTGCGCCGCTGTCCTGCGGGCGTCGCGGCCGCGCGGCGGTTCCCGTTCGGCCGCGCGCTGCAAGGCGAAGGCTGGCGCAACGACGACGGCAGCACGACTCCGGGGCCACACGATTTCTCGCATGCGAATTTCCTGCCGCTGGCCGACAGCCTGCGCATGCTGCAGGCGTTCGTGTCGCCGGAATCGGTGCCGGCGGCGCAGCGTTGGAATATCGAAGGCGCCCTGCGCGCACGCCTGCTGCGCACGCTGGCGCTGCGTCCGCGGGAGAGTGCATCGCCGGTCTATCCCGAAAGCGCATATCCGGACGGCCATGCGCGCTGGTTTTTCGTCGGCGACGGCAAGGCGCGCTATCAGGACGGCTTGAGCGTGCTGGGCAAGTCCGGCATGGCATATGGATCGCTCAGCGAAGTGGCGTACGTGATCGATCGCGATTCCGGCGCGGAGTTCATGCTGGCGGCCAGCATCCAGGTCAACGCCGACGGCATCTTCAACGACGATCGCTACGAGTACGACGCCATCGGTATTCCGTTCATGGCAGCATGGGCGCGTGCGGTCCTCGATGTCGAGCGCGAATGGAGTGCGGAAGCCCGATGAACAAAGCGGTGTTGAAAACGATGGCGCAGCTGCGCCGGCACCCGGCCGGCTTGTTGTTGGCGACACAGCTGCTGGCGGTGGTGCTGTATCCGCTGTTGGACGAATCCAGCACCGGTCGCGCGGTGTTCGGCGCCTTCGGCATCCTGGTGCTGGCGCTGGTGCTGTGGGTGGTCAACCGCAGTCCCGCCATCAACTGGCTGGCGTGGCTGATGGCGGTGCCGGCGGTGGTGTTGTCGCTGTTGGCGGACTTTGGCGGCTTCCGCGCGCTGTCGCCGGTGGCGCAGATGCTGGAAGCGGCGCTGTATCTCTACGCCGCCGTCGGACTCATCATTTATATGTTGGGCGACCATCGCGTCACCCTGGACGAACTGCTCGCGGTGGGCGCCACGTTCACCCTGCTGGCCTGGTCCTGGGCGTTCGCGTATTCGGTCTGCCAGACATGGTATCCGGGCAGTTTCTCCGCGCCGGCAACGCCGGAGGCGGCGCGGACCTGGATGGAGCTGTTGTTCATGAGCTTCAGCGTGATGTCCGGCGTGGGGCTGAGCGATATCGTGCCGGTGACGCCGCCGGCGCGCGCGCTGGTGATGCTGGAGATGTTCGCGGGCGTGATGTTCATCGCGATCGTCGTCTCGCGCCTGATCGGATTGTCGGCGGCGCGCGCACGCGCCAGATGATGCGCATGCCGGCGCGCATGCCGGCCGGCTTCGCATCGAAGACATGCGCGCCGACATCCGCGCCGACGTCTTCGATGCACAGCCGCGATCGCTTTGCGCGACTTTGCCGAGTTTGCCTTTTCGGGCTGCGATCCATGCTGCGGAGCGTGCATTTCGGCACGCAGAGCTGCGGCGATGGCCTGCTAAGCTGTGGTCAACGTCGCATCGCGCGTTCTTTCCCCGTCGCCCGCCCATGCTGAAATCGCACAAGAATCTGCTGGAGCCGCATCCTTCCGATCGTCTGCGCATCGGCGAACGGGTCGTGGACATTCCTTTGCGCGAGATCGCACCGCTGCGCGAGATCGCATCGACCACCGGCATCGATCCGATGCGCGTGACGCTGAAATCGCTGGGCGTGCTGCTGACCCTGGTGGCCCACGCGGGCCGGCCGGTCAGCCGCGAAGCGCTGCTGGAATGGGTGTGGCCGGACACGCTGCCGACCGACGACGTGGTGACCCAGGCGGTCACCCAGTTGCGCAAGGCACTCGGCGACGACCGCGAACACCCGCGCTACATCGAAACCCTGGCGAAGCAGGGCTACCGTCTCATCGCGCCGGTGGAATGGCTGATCGAAACGCCGCCTGCGTCCGCAGTCCCGGTAGAAGCTGTCGTCGCGTCTCCGGCCGCGATGCCCAAGCGCAAGCACGCGCTTCGGGTCGCTGCCGCGGTCGCGGTGGTGTCGCTGCTCGCGGCCGCCGCTGCGTGGCAATGGCGCGATCGGGCGCCTGCCGCCGCGGTGTCGACGCCGAACGTGGCCGCCGCATCCAACGTCATGACCGCGCCGGTGCCGGATTACCAGCGGATCGCTTCGCTGCCGCAGGCCGAAGAGCATCCCAGTCTCTCGCCCGACGGCGCGGTGGTGGTCTACAGCCGTGCGGCGGCAGAGGGCTCTGGCGCCAGCCTGATGCTGCAGACTTCGGCGGCGGTGTCGCCGCGCGCGCTGACCGAACCGTTCGCGAAGCAGTTCGATCTGATGCCGGCATGGTCGCCCGACGGTCGTCAGATCGCGTTCGTGCGCTCCAGCGGCGGGCGTTGTGTGGTGATGACGATTCCCGCCGCGGGCGGCGCTGCCCGCGAACTCGGCGAATGTATCGGCGAAGAAGTCCATTCGATCGGCTGGTTCCCCGACGGCAAGGCGCTGGTCGCTGCGCGGCGCACGGGCGGTTCGCCCTCTGCCCCGGTATCGGCATCGGCGGGCGAGAAGGCGCTGTACCGGATGACGCTGGAAGGCGGCCGCTGGGAACGCATCGATTACGCGAAGACGCCGGCCGATGAGGACATGACGCCGGCGGTGTCGCCCGACGGGCGCTGGATCGCGTTCCAGCGCAACGTGTCGCTGGCCGATCTTTGGCGGATCCCGGCCGGTGGTGGCGAAGCGCAGCGGCTCACCGATCTGCGCACCAATATCTATGGTCTGGCATGGACGCCCGACAGCCGCCACCTGCTGTTCTCGCGCTACATCGACGGCAAGGTGGTGCTGTCCAAGCTCGCGCTGGACACCGGCCGCATCACCGATTACGTCGGCGGCGATCACAGTTTCCTGTATCCGTCGGTGTCGATCGGTACCGGGGCGGTGGCGTTCGAGGTGGAGCTGGTGCGCTCGCGCTCGCGACGGGTCGCGGCTGCCGAGGGCGCGAAAGCGATGTCGGGCTCGCAGGTGCTGTTCGACACGACCGGCTCCAATCTGATGCCCGCCATCGCGCCCGACGGCCAACAACTGCTGTTCGTCTCCAACCGCACCGGCGACATGCGCCTGTGGTGGCTGGATCAGCGCCGGCCTGAAACCCTGCGGTCGTTCGAGGGCTTCATGCCGATGCCACGGCATCCGGCGATGTGGCACGCCGACTCGCAGCGGGCCTTGATCATCGGCAGGGCCAACGGCGAAGGCAGTGGCGTCTACGAACTGGAGCCGGGCCGTGGCCGCATGACACGGCTGCCGGTGCCGGATGGGCAGCCGGTGCATGTCGCCTATCACCCCGATCCCGACCGCCTGCTGGTGGTCGCGGACCGCGGCGAGGGGCGCCTGGGCGTGACGCTTTATGATCGCAGTCGCCAGCCATGGCGGGCTTTGGCCGAAGTCGCGGATGTCGCGGTCGCGGTGGTGGACCCGCATCACCGCCGTATCGTGCTCGCGACCATGTCGAAACCGGAGATCCGCAGCACCGATCTGGATCTGGGCGATCTGCGCACCATCGATCAGGTAGCGATCCAGCGGCGCAACCGCACCCTCGTTGCCACGCCCGCCGGCGTGCGGGTGATGGATTCCGGCACCGGCTGCCTGTGGCGCTGGCGTCTGGTCGGTGTCGCCGGCAGCGCCGGACAGCAGCCCGCGCCCTGCCTCGGCGACGTCGACTGGTACCTCGAAGGGCTGACGTATCACGCCGGCGAGGATGCGGTGTACCTGTCCGCGATCGAGAACATGCAGACCGACATTGGTCTGATGCCGTCGTCGGCGTTCGCCGACCGCGCGCCCTGACCGCGGCATTGCTGTCCGCAAGCCATTGATCCGAAAGGTTTCGGAACGATTTCGGAAGTCGTTCGCGCTGATTTAGGCGAAATCTCCGCACAATTTCCGGTGCTTCTGCCGCGATCCGGTCACACCGGAGGTCCGATTCGGCACGGAGCAAGGACATGCAGGGCAACCCCATTCAATCATTCGCCGACCGCGGCAGCGCGGTCGACCTCGGACACTTCGTGTCGGAGCACGGCATGCCCCAACCGGGCATGCTCCAGCAGGGCATGCTCCAGCAGGGCATGGGCGACGCCACGGCGCGCTGGCTGGCGGTCGCCCGCATGGGCAGCCTGCGCACCGGCGGCAGCGGGTTTTCGATCTGGATCCAACTGCGCGGACAGACGCAGGTCGCGGCGCGGGAAGGCAGTTTCAAGCTGATGCCCGGCGAGTGGATCGCACTGGACCGTGATTCCGCCCCCGAGCTGCAGGCCGGACGCTCCGGCGCCACCCTGGGCGTGTTGCTGCCGGCCGACCCCGGCGGCGGCCGTCGCGGCGAACTGCTGCCCGGTCGCGGCTGCATGAGTCTGCGCGACCTGCGTATCGCGATCCGGCTGTGGCGCAACGGTCGCGATGCGGCCGCGGGCGCAGCGAATGGCGAACGATGCGACAACAGCAACAGCGGCGACAACAACGGCCAAGCGGCGGCGCGCGCGTTGCCTTCGATGCTGGCGCATCTGTGCGCGCTGCAGCGCGAACTGGACGGCGGCATCTCGCGTTGTCCGGGGCGTTCGGTACGCCGCAAGCGTCAGGTGTTCGGTCGCCTGCAGCGCGCGCGCCTGTTCCTCGACGGTCATCGCAACCGCGTCGTGCGTCTGACCGAACTGGCCGAGCTGACCAGCTTCTCCAGTTGGTATCTGTCGAAGACCTTCCACGAAATCTACGAAGAAAGCCCGCAGGCCGCGTCGGTGCGGCTGCGCCTGGAACATGCCTGCGATCTGTTGTCGTCCACCGATTATTCGATCAGCGAGATCGGGGCTGCCTGCGGTTTCGAGAACAGTTGCAGTTTCGCCCGCGCATTCCGCGCGCGTTTTTTCAGCACCGCCACCGCATATCGCGAAGCCGCGCGGACTCGCGCCAAGGTCGGCACAGGCACGAAACCCTCCGCGCAAAGCGCGTACGCGACGCGAAACGTAATGTGGTCTGGCCTTTAACGGTGCGCTAACAAGACGCCGCACAACACGCAACGCACAGTGATCGCATTCGCGCCACGGCCTGCAACGCCATGCCGAACGCGGCGCACGCGGAGTTTTTCCCGGCGCCGCAACCACACACAACGGAGACGACGATGAGCTACCCGCCATACAAGCATGTATTCAAACCGGCCGCACTGCCGATGGCCGTCATGGCCGCGCTGATGCCCATGATCGGTCAGGCCCAGGATGCGCAAGCGCAGGACGCGCAGCAGGACGATCTCGACACCGTCGTCGTCACCGGTTCGCGCATCCCGCGCAGTTCCGAAGTGGAAGGCACCTCGCCGGTGCTGGTCATCGATCGCGCCGCGATCGATGCGTCCGGCATGACGTCGATCGGCGACATCCTGTTCACCATCACCGCCAGCGATGGCGGCGCGCTGCGCAATGTCACCACCGCGACCAACGGCAGCGACGGCACCCAGAACGTCTCGCTGCGCGGCTTGGGCGCGACCCGCACGCTGATCCTGGTCAACGGCCGGCGCTGGGTCACCGCAGGCATCACCAACAATGCCGTCGTCGATCTCAACTCCATCCCGGTGTCTGTGATCGAGCGCGTCGAAGTGCTGAAAGACGGCGCTTCGGCGATCTATGGCTCCGACGCCATCGCCGGCGTCATCAACGTCATCACCCGCAAGAATTTCGAGGGCGCCGAAGCCAACGTCTATTTCGGCGGCTACAGCAAGGGCGACGGTTTCCAGCAGTCCTACGACTTCACCGTCGGCTCCTCCAGCGACCGCTGGAACGCCGTGGTCAACATCGCCTATCAGGACCAGGAGCCGGTCTACGCCGGCGACCGCACCATCGCGTCGGTGCCGAACTTCGGCGGCGGCGATCTGGCGTCGGGCGGGCTCTTCGGTTCGGGCACCAATGCCTACGGCAACTTCACCCGCTGCGCCGGCGCCTTCACCACCAATCCAGCCGGATTCCGGGGTTGCACACCGGTCGCAGGCGGTCCGTTCACGCTGAACCCGGGCCAGGACGGCCGCCAGGCCAGCGACTACCGTCCGTTTGTCAACTACACCGTCGACGGCTCGGGCAGCTCCGACCGCTACAACTTCGCGCCGGTCAATTACCTGCTGCAGCCGATCGCGCGCATGAATATCTACGGACAGGGCAGCCTGCGCCTGACCGACCGCATCAATGCCAATGTGCAGGCGGTCTACGTCAAACGCGACTCCGACCAGCAGCTGGCGGAAGTGCCGCTGACCATGGATACGCGCGGCCTCGCCGGCCCGCAATGGGCGTTCGCGCCGACCGCAGGCAGTGTGTTCAATCCGTTCGGCCAGAATCTGCGCCAGGCCAACTTCCGCGCGATCGCGGTCGGCCCGCGCAAGCCGTACTTCGACAACGACAACACTGCGGTGACGCTGTCGCTCGATGGTTCGTTCGATCTGGCCGGTCGCGACATGTATTGGGACGCGGGCTATTCGTTCCTGAATTCGCGGACCAGCGTGCGCGGCGAGAACTTCATCAATCTGTTCAACCTGCGCCGCGCCGTCGGCGACTCGCGCCGCAACCCGACCACGAATGCGCTGGAATGCCTGGACGGCGCCGGTGCGGTCATCGCCGGCTGCGTGCCGTACAACATCTTCGGCGGCCCGGATCTTGGCCTGGCGGCAGGCGTGATCTCGCGCGCCGAATACGATGCGATGAACAACTACATCGGCTACACGCTGAATGCTCTACAGGAGATGACCACGAAGGATTACTTCGCGAATCTTTCCGGTTCCATCGTCGATCTTCCGGCCGGTCCGCTCGGTTTCGCCGTGGGTCTGGAGCATCGCCGTACCGCCTTCAACAACTCGCCCGATGCGCTGGTGTCCGGCGGCGGTTCGTCCAGCAACTTCAGCGAGCCGACCAGCGGCAACGTCAACGTCGACGAAATGTACGTCGAGTTCAACGTACCGATCCTGGCCGACATCCCGGGCGCGAAGCTGCTGGAACTCAACGTGGCCGCGCGCAAGTCCGATTACGATTCGTCCGGTTTCTTCGGCGGCACCACCGTCGCTCCGGATATTGGCGGCGACACCTCGAAGAAGATCGGTCTGAAGTGGCAGGTGCACGACGATCTGATGTTCCGCGGCACGTTCTCCGAATCCTTCCGCGCCCCGGACGTGATCGATCTGTTCCTGGGCGGCGCCGAGAGCTTCCCGGCGGCGGTCGACCCCTGCAATACGCTCAACATCGGTCTGGCCACCACCGACGCGAGCCGCTGCATCGGCGACGGTGTTGTCGCCGCCGGCGTGTTCCAGCCCAATGGGCAGATCCGCTCGCTGCAGGGCGGCAACCCGGGCCTGAAGCCGGAATTCGGCGAAACCAAGAGCCTCGGCGTGGTCTACAGCCCGAGCTGGCTCCCGGGTCTGAACGTCACCCTGGACTGGTACAACATCTCACTGGAAGACGTCATCACGTTCCGCAATTCGCAGGCCATCCTCACCGCCTGTTACGGCACGCCGGGTTCGCCGGGCGCCGCCGCCAATCCTGCCCAGCGCGACCTGTTCTGCTCGTTCATCACCCGCGATGCCACCGGCAACATCATCGATCTGCGCCAGAGCCAGTTCAATCTGGATGAAGGCGAGGTCGAGGGTTACGACCTGCAGGTCACCTATGCCATGCCGGAAACCGCATGGGGCAAGTTCGCGTTCCAGTGGGACAGCAGCTATTCGAGCGAGAACACGCTGTTCGGCGTCGTCGGCACCTACAACGGCGCGCCCGCCTGGCGTTTGCGCTCGAACCTCACCACCTCGTGGCGCAAGGGCGACTGGGACGCCACCTGGGCGGTGCGTTATTACTCCGACATGGATGAGGGCTGCGCCGGCGGCAATTATTTCGAATACGGCATCACGCCGCAGGAATTGTGCAACCAGGACATCTTCGACGCGAACGGCAATTTCCTGCGCTTCGAGAACCACATCCCGGCGCGCATCTATCACGACGTGCAGGTGGGCTGGAAAACGCCGTGGAACGGCAAGGTCTCGGTGGGTGCCCGCAACGCGTTCGGCAAGGAGCCGCCGATCACCCGCAATTCGTTCGCGCACTCCTTCGATGGCGCCTACGACCTGCCGGGCGGAGGTTTCTTCTACATGCAGTACCAGCAGAAGTTCTGATCCCTGCGGTGGAGCTACGCTGTGCGTTGCCCTGCGCGGGGACAGCGAGAGCAAATCCCCCGTGGCCCCCTTTTTCAAAGGGGGCGAAGCTAAACGCATTAAGGGGGCGAAGCCAAACGCATTTCACGCATGGGGTGAAGTGTCCGGAGCAACTGTAGCTGTTGGAGCGAGTCTGTTTGTCGGTGTAGATGGCTGTCGGGTGAAGATCCCCCCTTTGAAAAGGGGGGGGCAGGGGGGATTTGCGGTTGCCCCTGCCTCCAAGCCCCGGTCCCCGGGGCTTTTTTTCGTCCGGACCGACCTGGATCAAACCCGGCGCGTCCCGACGGCCTACAATTCCGCTACACGCCGCTCAAGCAGGTCCGAGCCTTGAAACTCCAGGTGCCCTTCATCCAGTTGCCGCTGCTGTTCGACGCGGCCGTGCTTGCGCAGGAAATCGAAGCCCTCGGCGAATCGATCTGGAAGCCGCATCCGCAAGGCTTCGCGGGCAATTCGATGCTGCCGCTGCTGGCGGTGGGCGGCGATCCGGACAACGAGGCGTTCTCCGGCGTCATGCGTCCGACCCCGCACCTCCAGCGTTGCCCCTATCTGCGGCAGACGCTCGCCAGCCTCGGCGCCACCGTCGGCCGCACCCGGCTGATGCGGCTCGCCGGCCAGGCGGAAGTGACCCGCCACGCCGATCAGGGCTATTACTGGACCGAGCGCGTGCGCGTGCACGTGCCGATCGTGACCCAGCCGACCGTGCAGTTCGAGTGCGGCGGCCAGACCATCAATATGGCCGCCGGCGAATGCTGGATCTTCGACACCTGGCGCCAGCATCGCGTGCTCAACGATGCGGTGCAGTCGCGCATCCATCTGGTCTGCGACACCGTCGGCGGCGGCGCTTTCTGGGACAAGGTCGCGCAGGGCCGCGCGCACGACGCGCCGCGCGAGGGCTGGATGCCGAAGCGCGTTGTTCCCGATCCGTCGGCGCCGGCCGACTTCGCCTGCGAAGCGGTGAACGTACCGCCGGTGATGAGCCCGTGGGAATTGAACCAGCATCTGTCGTTCCTGCTCGACGAAGCCCTGCCGCATGCGCAATTGCCGGTGCTGCGCCAGCGCGCCGACCGCTTGACCCTGTTGTGGAAAGGTCTGTGGGCGCAGTACGGCGACGCCCCCGAGGGCCGCGCGAAATTCCGCGCCGCGTTCGACGCCTTCGCCGCGTCGGTGCGCCCGCTTGCGCAGGGCGTGACCCTGCGTAACGAGATGCCGTGGTTCCAGGTGATGATGGTGATGATCCACCGTGTCGCGGTGGCGCCCACCGATGCGCATGCGGCGGGGAAGGCGGCGGGCGAATACGCCTGAGCGGTGTGCGTTTCGTCCGGTTTCGTCCGGTTTCGCCTGAGTTCGCGTCAGGCGGCCAGCTGCCGGCCTTCCGCAGCCGCCGTGCATTCGCGCTCGGCATGCACGAAGAAATCGCGCTGGATGTCGGCGAAGCTGCGGTAGCCCTCGCGCGCCAGTTCGAGGATGCGTTCGCGCGATTCGGGGCGGAAGCGCGCGGCCAGTTCCAGCGCTTTCATCGCTTCGGCCAGATGATCGGCCTCCACGCCCTGCGATTCGAAGGTGGCGTGGATCGTGATCCAGGCGTAGGCATGCACCAGTTTGCCGCCCAGTTCGACCCGGAAATCGCGGTCGCGCAGATATTGGTAGAAGCCTTCGTAGTGGCGCTCGGCGCGGAACACGCGGTCGATGATCGCGTATTCGCGGTCGGCCATCGATTCCGAAGCGATATGCGTGCCGATCGAGCGGATCAGCGCTTCGGCATCGTGCGCCACGCTGCCGTAGCACACGAAAGTGCGCGCGACGACGTCCCGCAGCCACGCCGGCGGTTCCGACAGCGCATTGCGCTCCGGCAGCGGCAGTCCGGCGTAGTCGGCGGCGGCCTTGCGCATGGCCTGGGCGAGGGTGCGATGCGGTACCCGGTGGCCCTTGTCCAGATGCTCGTCGACGGTGGCGTCCAGCACGTGCCCGGCGACATCCATGCCACGCACTGCCTGCGCCCGGTCCGGTTCGTTGGCGTCGAGGAACAGATCCTGCGATTCGCCGATGTTGCCCGACAGCTTGGCCACCAGCGCGCCGGCATACCCGTTCCAGCGTGTGTAGCGGTCGACGAAGACGAACTGCGCCAGCGGGTCGCGCACGGCGGCATCGCAGGCGCGACGCACCGTGGCCTCCATCGCTTCCTGTTCGGTGGCGTTGATGAATTCTTCGATACGGAACATCAATGGTTCTCCGGGCTGGCGAAAGTCTGGCGATCAGGGCGGGCGCGCAGCTTCCTATATCCGGAGCGGGCGCTGCCATGTCAAGCGCCGAGCGGCCCGGAGGCGGCCAAAACGGAAGAACCCGCGCAGTGCGCGGGTTCTTCGAGATGCGTACGGCAGACGCGGGAACCTCAAAAATGCGGTTTTTCGGCTTCCGGCGTCTCGTTGTAGCGGACGATGGATTCCAGGATCAGCTGCTTGGCCTCGGCGGCGTCGCCCCAACCGTCAAGCTTCACCCACTTGCCCTTTTCCAGATCCTTGTAGTGCTCGAAGAAGTGGCCGATGCGCTCCAGCCAGTGTTCGCTCACCTGGCCGATATCGGCGATGTGCTTGTAACCGGAGAACACGCTGTCGATCGGCACCGCCAGCAGTTTTTCGTCGCTGCCGGCCTCGTCCTTCATGCGCAGCACGCCGACCGGGCGCACGCGGATCACCGAACCGGGGATCAGCGGAAGCGGCAGGATCACCAGCACGTCGGCGGGGTCGCCGTCGCCGCACAGGGTGTGCGGGATGTAGCCGTAGTTGCAGGGGTAGCGCATCGGCGTGGACAGGATGCGGTCGACGAAGATCGCGCCCGAGGCCTTGTCGACTTCGTATTTGACCGGCTCGGCATCCTTGGGGATTTCGATGATGACGTTGATTTCGTCCGGCGGATGCTTGCCGGTGGGGACGAGGTCCAGGCCCATGGGCGGGGTTCCAATCGATGCGGAGAGGCGCGCATTCTACGCCGCCGGATGTTGCGTCGCAGCACGTATCCCTGAACCGGCGGCGGCCACGAACGCGAACGGCGGCCCTGAGGCCGCCGTTCGTGGAATCTCCAGGGTGTGGGCCGGCCTTTACTGCACCGTCACTTCCACCCGGCGGGCCTCGTCGGTATTGCCGCCGCCGCTGGTCGCCTGGGGCTTCTTCAGCTCGATCCGGTCTTTGGCGATGCCGGCGTCCACCAGCGCTTTCTGGACCGACTGCGCGCGCTGTTTGGCCAGTGCTTCGTTCTTGGCCGGGTCGCCGCTGAGGTCGTGGTAGCCCGAAATCATGGCTTTCGACTCCTGACTACCCTTGAGCGTCATCAGCACACGGTCGAGGGTGGCGGGGGCATCGGTGGGCAGATCGGCGCTGCCGGTGGCGAAGTAAATTCTCGCAGTGCGTGCCGGATCGATCTGCGCGGCGGCTGCGGCGGCCTGGACCTCCGCAGCCGTGGCCAGGCCCGAGCTCTGCGCGGTACCGGCTGCTGCAGTCGCAGCCGCGGCTGCGGACTGGGCGGCAGCTTCGGCAGCGGCGGTGGCTTCGGCGACGGCGGCCTGGTGGCCGGCGGGCATGCCGCCTTCGACCTTGTTCACCGGCAGCAGCGGCACCATCAGCAGGGCCACGATGTTGATGATCTTGATCAGCGGATTGATCGCAGGGCCGGCGGTGTCCTTGTACGGGTCGCCGACGGTGTCGCCGGTGACCGCGGCCTTGTGGGCCTCGCTGCCCTTGCCGCCGTGATGGCCATCCTCGATGTACTTCTTGGCGTTGTCCCACGCACCGCCACCGGTGGTCATCGAGATCGCCACGAACAGGCCGGTCACAATCGTGCCGATGAGCAGGCCGCCGAGGGCTTCGGCGCCCAGCAGCAGGCCGACCACGATCGGCACCGCCACCGGCAACAGCGACGGCACGATCATTTCCTTGATCGCGGACTTGGTCAGCATGTCGACCGCTTTGCTGTAGTCGGGTTTCGCAGTCCCGTCCATGATGCCGGGGATCTCGCGGAACTGGCGGCGCACTTCTTCCACCACGCTGCCTGCGGCGCGGCCCACGGCCTCCATCGCCATCGCGCCGAACAGGTACGGGATCAGGCCGCCGATCAGCAGGCCGATGATGACCTTGTGGTCGGACAGATCGAACGCGAACACCACGCCCGGATTGGCCGCCTGCAGGTTGTGGGTGTAATCGGCGAACAGCACCAGCGCGGCCAGCGCGGCCGAACCGATCGCATAGCCCTTGGTGACGGCCTTGGTGGTATTGCCCACGGCGTCCAGCGGATCGGTCACGGCGCGCACTTCCGGCGGAAGTTCGGCCATTTCGGCGATGCCGCCGGCGTTGTCGGTGATCGGACCGTAGGCGTCCAGCGCCACGATCATGCCGGCCATGGACAGCATGGCGGTGGCGGCGATCGCGATGCCGTACAGACCGCCGTGCAGATGCGCGGCCCAGATCGCGCCGCAGACCGCGATGACCGGCAGCGCGGTGGATTTCATCGACACACCGAGGCCGGCGATGATGTTGGTGCCGTGGCCGGTGGTGGAGGCCGCCGCGACGTGCTGCACCGGCTTGAACTGGGTGCCGGTGTAGTACTCGGTGATCCACACGATCACGCCGGTCAGCACCAGGCCGATCAGGGCGCAGATGTACAGGTTCATCGCGCCGTGGCTGTTGTCGGCCATCAGCTGGGTGGTGATCGGATAGAAGGCGATGGCCGCCAATACGCCGGAGACGATCACGCCCTTGTACAGCGCGCCCATGATCGAGCCGCCTGCCTTCACCTTGACGAAGAACGCGCCGATGATCGAGGCGATGATCGACACGCCGCCCAGCACCAGCGGGTACAGCACGGCGTTCTTGCCGGCTTCGGCCATCATCAGCCCGCCCAGCAGCATGGTCGCGATGACCGTGACCGCGTAGGTCTCGAACAGATCGGCGGCCATGCCGGCGCAGTCGCCGACGTTGTCGCCGACGTTGTCGGCGATCACCGCCGGGTTGCGCGGGTCGTCCTCGGGGATGCCGGCTTCGACCTTGCCCACCAGATCGGCGCCGACGTCGGCGCCCTTGGTGAAGATGCCGCCGCCCAGTCGCGCGAAGATCGAGATCAGCGACGAACCGAAGGCCAGACCGACCAGCGCGTGCAGCGCCGCTTCGCCGGTGATGCCCATGTACTGGGTCAGGATCACGTAGTAACCGGCCACGCCCAGCAGGCCCAGACCGACCACCAGCATGCCGGTGATCGCGCCGCCCCGGAAGGCCACGTCCATCGCCGGGCCGATGCCTCTGCGTGCGGCTTCGGCGGTGCGGACGTTGGCGCGGACCGACACGTTCATGCCGATGTAGCCGGCGGCGCCCGAGAGCACCGCGCCGATGAGGAAGCCGATCGCGGTCGGCCAATTCAGGAAGAATCCGATCAGCACGAACAGCACCACGCCGGCGACGCCGATGGTGGCGTACTGACGGTTGAGATAGGCGCGTGCGCCTTCCTGGATGGCGCCAGCGATCTCCTGCATGCGGGCGTTGCCGGCGGGCTGTCGATTGATCCAGCGTGCCGAAATGATGCCGTACAGGATCGCCACGACCGCGCAGACCAGCGCGATCATCAGTCCATATTGCTCAAGCATGAAACCCTCCCCAGAGTCGAAAGTGTGACAACGGTAGACAGCACGCGGAAATGCTGCAGCCACGCGGCCTGCCGTGATGGCCAGGCCGCATGCAACCGCCCGACTATGGCATAGCCGCCGCCTCCGTTGGAACCCGGAATTTGGTCGAGGCCGGGGTTCCGGCAAGGTCTTCACGACGGGCGTCACGGATGCTGCGGCGCAGCATCGATGGACGTGCGCTGAGGTACTGAGCGCAGGGCTTGGCCTTGAGACGTGCTTGCGGTCATCGGGCGATGCGGTCCGGGTTCAGCCATGCCGGGGCAGGGTAGGCCCGTTACCCGGCGCTCCGGTCCGCATGTCGACCGGAGCGCCGCCACTACCAATTCTGGCTTCAATCAACTGTGGGGATGTCCGAATGCGTTCATGGTGTCTTGCGATCCTTCTGCCGGTCTTCGCGTTTTCCGCGGGCGCGTTGTCCATGAGCGCGTCCGCTGCCGGCCCGCAGCCTGAAATCCAGCGCGAGCCCTTCCCGGCGCAGGCGCCCGGGAAAGTCCACACCATCCGCATCATTCCCGAGACCTGCACCTATCTGCAGGGCGGTTTCGTCGCCGATGCCGCCACGCCCTACCGCTACGGCGCCGCATCCACCGGCAAACGCTGCCAGCCGCGGGCGCGGCTGGTCGATCCGCTCAAGGCGAAGCCGTCGGCCGATGCCGGCTGGATTCTCAACGACCTGATCCGCATCCCCAATGCCGCCTGCCCGGCGCAGCAGGCGGTGATCCGGGTCTGGCGCAAACCCGCGAACAACACCCCGCCGCCGGTCGATGCCCAAGGCCGCCCGCGGATCTATCTGGAAGACGCCAAGCGCCAGGCCGCCGCCGGGAAGATCGCGCCGTTGGCGCAGTACGCGGCGATGTTGGTGATGGAAGGAAACTGCCGGTAAGCGTTGCGTGCGCCTCAGCCGCGCAACGCCACGCCGACGCTACGCAGGAAGGTTTCGACTTCGCGGGTGTAGTCGTTGTCCTCGCCAAGATCGCGATTGATCTCCATATGCGACATCGGCTTGGCCAGCAATTGCGTGCGGGTGCCGTGGCTTGCGGCCTTTTCGAGAAACACGCGATTGGCCGGGCAGGAATCGCGCCGCCCGATGGCGCAGACCGCCAGTACCGGTGCGGTCCTGGCGCCGATCTGGGCGACCGGCGACGCTGCACGCCAATAGGCGGGATCATCGCCGAATGCGTTGTCGAACAGCGGCAGGTTGCGGCCCTGCATCGTCGCTTCGGTGTCGATCGCGCCGCCGTCCAATAAAACGCTGGCGCGCCAGGGTTTCACGCCGAATTCGCGGGCCATTTTCGGCGAAGCCGCCAGCAGGCCGACCAGATGCGCGCCGGCGGAATGGCCCATCAATACGAAACCGTCGGGGTCGCCGCCGAGCGTGGCCACCGTGTTCTGCGCCTTCGCGAGCGCACGCGCGATGTCGCGCGCCTGCTCCAGCGGATCGGTCTCGGGCAGCATCCGGTAGTTCGTCGAAATCACGATCGCGCCGGCGGCGGTCCAGCGCTTCCGCTTGGCTTCGATCAGCCCGCGCATCGCTTTGTCGCCGCGTCGCCAACCACCGCCGTGGACGTAGAAGATCGTCGATGCATCCTTCAGGTGCGTCGGTAAATACACATCGAACCGCTGCGCCGGATGCGTGCCGTAGGCGATCTCGCGCGTCGTGGACGCCTGCGCAGCGGCGGGCGCCGGTTGGCGGAACACCACGCCCAGTGCCAGCAGCAGCGCGAACGCCAGCCCCGGCCACGGGGAACGGCGCGGCGCAGTGTTCACGGTCTGCGTTCGCGCGGCTTGCGATGCGTCCGCAGCCATTCGCTGCGTTCTTCCGGCGTCATCGCTTTCAGCTTCTCGCGCAGTTCCGCCCGTTCCGCCGGCGGCAGGCCGCGGCCATGTTCGAACGCCGCGCGCGCTTCCTTGCGCTGTTCCGGCGTCATCTGTTCCCAGCGCCGTTTGCCGTGTTCCGCATTGCGGCGCTGCTCGGGCGTCATCCGTTGCCAGCGTTCGGCGTGCTCCAGCATCCGCGCGCGTTCCGGTGGATTGCTGTTCCAACGCTCGCGCACCACGGCGATGATCGCTTCGCGCTGTGCCGGCGACAGTCGTTCCCACTCGGGCGGCTGCATCACGTTCTGGGCCGGTCGGGTGCGCGGCGGCGACGTCTGCGCGGACGCCATCCCGATGGATGCGATACCCGCGCAGGCGAGCAGCGCCGCGCACAGCAGGGTGGACAACGGGTTCATGCCGGGATTCATGCTGTGGTTGATGCAATTCATAACAGCTCCGAAGTGTCGGCCTGGACACTGTCCGAGCCCAGCCACAGATAGAAGTCCGGACTTTCTTCCAGTGCGTCGAAGCCCATGGTCGCGTCGGCGCCGGAGAATTCGGCGGCGAGCAGTTCGGCCGGCAGTTCGCCATCGCTGATCATGCTTGAGACCGCCGGCTCCGGCGATTCCGTATCCGTACTGGCGAGGGCAGGTGCCGGAGTGGTCGTGATGTCCGGCGTCGTTGCGGTTGTGGGTACCGCAGGCGTCGGGTCCGGAGCAACGCCCGCGGGCGTCGCCGCGACCTCGCCCTGCGCCGGCGTGCCTGTCACGCCCGGGCCGCGCAGCACGAACAGCCCGATCGCCAGAATCAGCGCGGCGGCGCTGCCCAGCGCCAGCATCGGCCAGCGCCGCGCGCGGGACGGCCGCGCATGCTTCGTCATCGCATGCTCCGCCAACGCGGCGCGGCGGCGCTGCGCGAGCTGCGCACGCACGCGCGGCGAAAGATTGTCGAGCGATGCGGCATGCGCGCTGCGCGCAGCCTGCGCGAGCGCGTCGCCGGTGCTTGCGTCGCGGTCGTCGTGTGTATGGCCCGAGGTCATCGGAAATCCTCCAACTGTTTCTGCAAAGTGTCGCGGGCCCGCGAGAGGTGGGTTTTCACCGACCCTTCGCTGCAGCCCATGATCCGCGCGGTGGTGGCGACATCGCAGTCTTCCAGCACGCGCAGGGTGAAAGCTTCGCGCTGGCGCGCCGGCAGCGCGCGCAGTGCGGAGACCACGGATTGATACGCCTCGCGGTTGTCGTGCAGCCGCGACGGGCCGGGCGCGTCGTCGGGCGCCTGGTCGATCCAATCGATCGTGTCCTCGTCCGCGGTCTTCGCGCTCGGCGCCACCAGCCAGCGCATCCGGAACAGGCTGCGTCGCTGCATGTCGACGATCCGGCTGCGCAGGATGGTCCAGAACAGCGGCGTCCACTCCGCTGACGGTCGCTCGCGATAGCCCATCATCCGGATCATCGCGTCCTGCACGGCGTCCAGGGCGTCCTCGCGGTGGCGCAACCCCAGTTCGGCGAACCGGAATGCGCGCGCCGAAATGCCCTCGAGGAATGCGTCGAGAGAAAAGCCCTCGGCCGCCACCGGGGAGTGAACGGCCGAGGGGACGCGCGTGATGAAATCTTCGGAGCTCACGCGCGCAAGCTTAAAGCGGGAGAGGTCACCATCGGTGGATTGGCCGTCGGCCATGCCGGTCCAACCTCAGTGCCGCCGGTCCCAGCGGCGGTCGAAACGCTCGCCGTGGCGGTCCAGACGGTTGTCGGCGTGGTCGCCCTTGCGGTCCAGGCGGTTTTCGATCCGGTCGCCCCGATTGTCGAAATGAGCGGCGCGGCGTTCGTGGCCGCGGTCCTCGGCCAGTTCGGCGCGGTGGTCCAGGCGTTCGTCGATCCGGTCGCCCTTGCGGTCGAGTCGGGTATCGATGCGGTCGCCGCGCTGGTCGAAGCGGCGTTCCACGCGATCGCCGCGGTCGGCGGCCATCGCGGAACCCGCGGTCAGAGCGGCGGCCAGCAGCAGAACAGAGATCAGGGGCTTCATGGCGAATCCTTCTAAGCAGATGTCGGAGGAGGGCGGCAGGCCTGCAGGAAGGGAAACGCCCAGGCCGCGGCCCGGTTGACAGCGTTGGGCCGGAAATCCGCATGCAGATGCCTCGGCCCGATGCCGCGTGCCCATCTCCTTTCACGCCGCCCCGCTTGTCTCCTTCCCCCGCTGGCCGGACAGGTCGGGATGGGGGCGCCACCGCCCGATGGTTTGTCCCGACGCGGCGGTTATGATGCCGGCAGACCCTGGGAGAACGACGATGGCGGATGGTTTCGTAGCGCTTTACATTTTCATGCTGGCGGCGATCGCCGGGCACGTCATCATTTCGCGGGTGCCGGTGATCCTGCACACCCCGCTGATGTCCGGCAGCAACTTCATCCACGGCATCGTCCTGATCGGCGCCATGGTGGTGCTGGGCCACGCCGATACCACGCTGGAGAAGGTCATCGGTTTCATCGCCGTACTGCTGGGCGCCGGCAACGCCGCCGGCGGCTACGTGGTGACCGAACGCATGCTCGACATGTTCAAGTCGTCCAAGAAGCCCGACGCAAAATCCAGCGGCAAGCCGGGAGACAAGGCATGAGCTTCACCACCGAAGAACTGCTGTCGCTGCTGGTCAAGGCCAGTTACCTCGTCGCCGCAACACTCTTTCTGCTCGGCCTGCAGCGCATGGCCTCGCCCAAGACCGCGCGCAGCGGCATCCAGTGGGCCGGCGTGGGCATGCTCATCGCCACCGTCGCAACATTATTTCTGCCCGGCCTGCACAACATCGGCCTGATCGTCGCCGGCATCGTCATCGGCACCGCCGCCAACTGGTACTGGGGCAAGAAGGTCGCGTTGACCGACATGCCGCAGATGGTCGCGCTGTTCAACGGCATGGGCGGCGGTTCCGCCGCTGCCATCGGCGCGGTCGAACTGTTCAAGTATTCCGGCGCCCAAAAAATCTATTTGGCCGGAATAGCAAATTCCGATGCGAGCGTTTTGGGTGCAGAACCGTCTCGAATCACGTTGGTCCTCGCTGTTGTTGGCGCGCTGATCGGCGCGGTCTCGCTCACCGGCTCCATCATCGCCTGGGCCAAGCTCGATGGCCGCATGGACAAGCGTTACACCTTCCCCGGCCAGCAGATCTTCAACGCGCTGGTCGGCATCGCCGCCATCGTGCTGGGCGCGCTGGCGCTATACACGCTGGAAGTGCCGTACATCATCGCGTTCTTCATCGCCGCGCTGGCGCTGGGCGTACTGATGACCCTGCCCATCGGCGGCGCCGACATGCCGGTGGTCATCTCGCTGTACAACGCCTTCACCGGCCTCGCGGTCGCGTTCGAGGGCTATGTGCTGGGCAACGAAGCCCTCATCATCGCCGGCATGATGGTCGGCGCCGCCGGCATCCTGCTCACGCGCTTGATGGCCAAGGCCATGAACCGCTCGATCAACTCGGTGTTGTTCTCCAACTTCGGCGCCACCGGCGAAGCCGCGGCCATCGAAGGTAGCCAGAAACCCATCGACGCCAGCGACGTGGCCGCGATGATGGCCTTCGCCGAGCGCGTGGTGATCGTGCCCGGCTACGGCCTCGCGGTCGCGCAGGCGCAGCACAAGATCTGGGAACTCAGCCAACGCCTGATCGAACGTGGCGTGAAGGTGAAGTTCGCGATCCATCCGGTGGCAGGCCGCATGCCCGGGCACATGAACGTGCTGCTGGCGGAAGCCGGTGTGCCGTACGACCTGATCGTGGATATGGAAGACATCAATCCCGAGTTCGCCAATACCGATGTGAGCTTGGTGATCGGCGCGAACGACGTGGTGAATCCGGTTGCGAAGACGGATCCGGCCTCGCCAATTTATGGGATGCCGATTCTGGATGTGGTCAATTCACGCAACACCATCGTCATCAAACGCGGCAAGGGCACGGGGTTTGCGGGCATCGAAAATGCGCTGTTTTATGCCGACAACACGCGGATGCTGTACGGCGATGGGGCTGAGATGGCGAGTGCGTTGGTGAGCGAACTCAAGGCGCTCGACGGTGGGCATTGATTTGTAGCGCGTAGGGTGGGGTGACCTTAGGCCAGGGGCCCACCCTACGAAATCGGGAAGGCTTCGATATAAGCAGGCAGGAGTAAGCCGTAAGGCGGGTGAAATCCGCCACATCGGAGTGGTAGAAGCGCGTAGGGCGGGTGAAACCCGCCATGCCGAATCGGTGGCGCAGCAAGCAATGACGAAGCACGAGGCCGAGCGATTCGAGCGAATGCCATGTTCACGCAGAAGGCGGGTTTGCACCCGCCCTACGAGCTACGAGACTATCCAAGCATTCTTTCGCCCGCACCACGGCCGCAATGCCGTCAAACATGTGTAGTAGCATGCTCGGCGGGGAGTTTGCGGAGTTGATGAATGGATTCGACAGGTAGGAAACTGGCGGTCGGCTGGGTGCCGATCCTGTTATGGCTGTACGGCGGGATCGTGGTCTTTTCGGGGATCATGCGCTTCGCGATCACCGGGCAATCCTTGATCACGGGTCAGCCGGTCGCCGACCCGGTCTTCATGATCTATGTGCACCAGCCTTGGCTGCCGGCGATCCACATCCTGGCGGGCATAGTGTTCATGCTGCTGGGGCCGCTGCAGTTCATCCCGTCGATCCGTCGCCACTGGCCGAAGCTGCATCGGGTTACGGGGCGCGTCTTCATCGTCTGCGGGTTGATCGCCGCAGCGACCGGGCTGGGGGTGGAGTTCGCGTTTCCGCTGCGCGGCGGCTACGCCAAACGTGCGGCGATGGTGCTGTTTGCGCTGGCGATGCTCGTTGCCTTGGCGCTCGCCTGGCGGGCGGCGGTACGGCGCCGGATCGATCTGCATCGCGCCTGGGTGGTCCGTGCTTACGCGATCGGCCTGGCGTTATCGACGACGCGTCTGTATTTCATTCCCGCCTACCTGATGTACGGCAACCCCAGCGAGTTCGAGGCGGCGACGGTGACTTGGCTCGGGTTCTGTCTCAACTGCCTCGCAGCCGAATGGATCGTGCGGCGAACGCAGAGATCGGCTCACCCCAGCCTACGAAAATACGAGTCATGAGGGGAAAATGAATAAGTCGATTAGTAAGGGGACGCATCTTCTATTGGCCGCCTGCTGTGCGGGCTTGTCCGGCTGCACCTTCATGCCGGTGTCCTACAATGCGTCCGGGTTGCCGGAGTCGCAATTGGCTTTCGTCGAAGCGACTGGGACGTATATGCAGAATGCCCAGATCGCAGCGGTCTTCGACGAGGAAGGCACGCGCGTCGTCGGCACCGATTCATGGGTCAAGCAGGATCGCTGGAAGGAAGTGTATCTCCAGCCGGGCCGTTATCAGTTCGTGACGCATTGCCAGATGGGGAGTTTGTATTCCTTCCCGAGACTCGATGTCGAATTGTCCGCCGGTGCGCATTACAAAGTCACGTGCCGACGTAAAGACAGCCGCGCGCTGTACGGCGAAGCGGAAGCGTTGATCGAGAAGGTGGAGTCAAGGCCGTGAGCGCATAGTGCGGGGTAAGCGCAAGGCCGTAAGCTGCAATCTGTAGGGCGGAACCCGCGAAGCGGATTCCGTCGAAGCGTAGGTATGCTGGCCGTGCCGAGATGGCGGAATCGCCTTCAGCGGTTCCGCCCTACGGAATTACGGACGTTGCCTGATTTTCTTGTGCATGACGTTGATACCGTGACGTTCCGCCTGTGTGGAACGCCACGGCGATTTCAACGATCGACGCTATCGTCGATCAATTCGGATATGTGGCAATCCAGTTTTGAAGACTGTTGTACACCGTACCCGTCAGCCTGGTTCCACAATTCTGCGACGAGGAACCTGTGGTGTGGATGCCGCGAACGTAAACGCCCGCGCCGCCGTTGGCGATGCCGCTTCCGCTCTGGCCGCCGGCGGTATCGATGGTGTAACAGAGCCGGTAGGAGCCGCTGGTCCATACGCCGCCCGATCCGGTCCACATCGTACCGAAAGGTTTGTCGCCGGGGTAGCCGGTGATCGAATGCGTTCCCCCGCCGTAGACGCCCCACCCGGCATGTCCACCATGGGCGGGTGAAGTCAGCACGATGAGCGCGTAGTCGTAGTTGCTGTTGGCGTTGTAGTGCCATGCGCTGGTGGTGATTGCGCGGCTCCACGTCCGCGTACCCCATGGCTGATAACCGCCGTTCTGCGCCACGGTGAAGTTCAGGCTGGAATACCAGGTACCGTTTCCTCTGGAAACGCAATGCCCCGCGGTCAG
>JBKJHV010000095.1:0-53308 GCA_046598445.1 Lysobacteraceae bacterium | reverse complement strand
TACGTGCCCACCGACAAGCGGGTGCTGTTCGGCCACCATTTCGCGGCGATCGCGGGCGCGGGGCCGTTGGTGGGGCCGGTGCTGGCGGCGCAGATGGGGTATCTGCCGGGGATGCTGTGGATCATGTTCGGGGTGATCCTGGCGGGCGCGGTGCAGGATTTCATGGTGTTGTTCCTGTCGACACGACGCGACGGGCGGTCGCTGGGCGACATGATCCGCAGCGAGATGGGCAACGCGGCCGGGCTGACGGCGATGGTCGGCATCCTGGCGATCATGGTGATCCTGCTGGCGGTGCTGGGGCTGGTGGTGGTGAAGGCGCTGGCGGTCAGCCCGTGGGGCACGTTCACGGTGGCGATGACCATTCCCATCGCGCTGTTCATGGGTATCTATCTGCGCTGGCTGCGGCCGGGGCGGATCATGGAAGTGTCGGTGATTGGCCTGGTGCTGCTGCTCGCGTCGATCTGGCTGGGCGAAGCGGTGGCGGCGTCGGCGGTGTGGGGGCCGCGCTTCACGTTCGACGGCAAAGCACTGGCGTGGATGCTGATCGGTTACGGCTTCGTGGCCGCGGTGCTGCCGGTGTGGCTGCTGCTGGCGCCGCGCGATTACCTCAGCACGTTCCTCAAGATCGGCACGGTGCTGCTGCTGGCGGTGGCGATCGTGTTCGCGATGCCGGAACTGAAGATGCCGGCGATGACCAAGTTCATCGACGGCAGCGGCCCGGTGTTCTCGGGGTCGCTGTTCCCGTTCCTCTTCATCACGATTGCCTGTGGCGCGATCTCGGGTTTCCACGCGCTCATCAGTTCCGGCACCACGCCGAAAATGCTGGAGAACGAGCGCGACGCGCGGGTGATCGGTTACGGCGGCATGCTGATGGAAGCGTTCGTCGCGATCATGGCGCTGATCGCGGCCTGCGTGCTGGACCCGGGACTGTATTTCGCGATGAATTCGCCGGCGGCGATGATCGGCACCACGCCGGAATCGGCGGCGGCGGCGATTTCCAGCTGGGGGTTCGTCATCACCCCGGAGATGTTGACCGCGACCGCGAACGAAATTGGCGAGTCGACGGTGCTGTCGCGCACCGGCGGTGCGCCCACGCTGGCGGTGGGCATGGCGCAGATCCTGCACGGGCTGGTCGGCGGCAGCGGGATGATGGCCTTCTGGTACCACTACGCCATCCTGTTCGAGGCGCTGTTCATTCTGACCACCATCGACGCCGGCACGCGCGTGGCGCGCTTCATGATCCAGGAAGTGGTAGGCGTGGTGTACGCGCCGTTCCGCCGCACCGAAAGCTGGACCGCGAACATCGTTTGCACCGGGCTTGCGGTCTCGGGCTGGGGCTGGTTCCTGTATCAGGGCGTGGTCGATCCGCTGGGCGGCATCAATACGCTGTGGCCGCTGTTCGGGATCGCCAACCAGATGCTGGCCAGCATGGCAATGATCTTCGTGTGCGTGGTCATCGTGAAGATGAAACGCGAGCGTTATCTGTGGATTCCGGCGCTG
The DNA here is from genome assembly GCA_046598445.1 of Lysobacteraceae bacterium. Lineage (GTDB taxonomy): Bacteria > Pseudomonadota > Gammaproteobacteria > Xanthomonadales > Xanthomonadaceae > Lysobacter_I. The sequence goes on along the minus strand of JBKJHV010000095.1, from coordinate 51,808 downwards.
CCCACGGTGTGGCTGCTGGTGTGCACGATGACCGCGGGCTGGCAGAAACTCTTCCATGTCGATCCGAAGATCGGCTTCCTCGCCAACGCCGACAAGTTCGGCGCGGCGCTGGCCTCCGGCGAAGTGCTGGCGCCGGCGAAGTCGCTGCAGGACATGGAGCGGATCGTCTTCAACAACCAGCTCGACGCCGCACTGTGCGTGCTGTTCATGAGCGTGGTGACGCTGATGCTGATCTTCGGCGTGCGCGCCGCGGTGATAGCGCGCCGGCAGCCGCAACCGAGCGTGCTGGAGAACGATTATGTCGCGATCGATGCGGTTCGCTGAGCGCCTGCGCAGCCTGTGGCGGTTCCTGGCGCAGACCGGGCGACTGATCGTTGGCGTGCCCGACTACGACCTGTACGTGGCGCACATGCGCCGCACGCATCCGGACACGCCGCCAATGACCCGCGAGGCGTTTTTCGCCAACCGGCTGGAAGCGCGCTACGGGCGCGGGGCGACGCGCTGCTGCTGAGGCCCGGCCGCCGGGTTTTGGGGTAGGCCCCCGGTGTATCTGGCCGCCGACGCGCGACCCGCGCTGCCCGCCGGAAAACACCGAGGCCATGCAGAAGGCGCTGATCGCTGCGGGCAACACGCCCGAAGGCGTGATGATCACCAGCGGCGAGATGCACGGGTTCTACAAGGACGAGAACAAGCTCAAGCTGTACACCGAGATGCTGAACTTCTTCGCGCGGCATATCGGCGGAAAACCTGCGGGCAGCGGTGGTGCCGCGAAGCCCGGCAAGTAAGCAGCCGGGAGGCTTCAGGCTTCAGTGGAAACGGGTCGCATTGCGACCCGTTTTTTCGAGTCGATGTCGACGAGTCCCCGGTGACGGGTAACGCCCGGCATCTGATGACTCCGCGACTCCAACGCCAATCGCAGGATTGCGCGAACGGCATCAACCCCGATCAGACCATCCACTGCAACATCAAGCCCACCATGTACGCGCAGTACGTGCCCAGCGCATAACCAAGCACCGCGAGCAGCACGCCCACCGGCGCCAGCGACGGATGGAACGCGCTGGCGACCACAGGCGCCGAGGCCGCGCCGCCGATGTTCGCCTGCGAACCGACGGCCATGAAGAACAAGGGCGCGCGAATCAGTTTGGCCATGCCGACCATCAGCACGGCATGCGTCACGATCCAGATCAGGCCCAGCGCGAACAGCCACGGGCGTTCGAGCAGCGCACCCAGGTCCATCTGCATGCCGATGGTCGCGACCAGCACGTAGAGCATGACCGAGCCGATTTTCGAAGCACCCGCGCCTTCGAGCTTGCGCGCGCGGGTGAAGCTCAACAACAGACCGATGGTGGTCGCCAGCATAGTGATCCAGAAGAATCGCGCGGTCAGGCTGTAATCCTGCAGCCGCCATTCGGCCGGCAGCGACTTGATCCATGAGACCAGCGGATCGGTGATCGCATGCGCCAGCCCGGTCGCACCGAGTCCCAATGCGAGGATCAGCATGAGATCGGTCAACGACGGGTTGCGGGTGTGTTCGGCCTGATAAGCCTCGATCCGCTGCTTCATGTCGTCGATCGCAGATGTATCGGCGCCGGTCCAGCGGTCGAACGCCGCGTGACGCGCGGCCAGGAACAGCAGCACCGCCATCCACACGTTCGCGACCAGCACATCGACCGCGACGAACTGCCCGAACATGGTGGCGTCGACCTGGAACATTTCCTTCATCGCCGCCTGGTTGGCGCCACCGCCGATCCACGAACCCGCCACAGTGGTCATGCCGCGCCAGGTATCGCCGGCGACCGTTTCAGGATGGATCGTCTGCATCGCCAAGAATGACACCAGTGCGCCGAGCATCACGCCGAAGGTGCCGGTGAGGAACATCACCACCGCTTTCGGCCCCAGCCTCAGGATCGCCTTGAAGTCGATGGCCACGCACAGCAGCACCAGCGCGCTGGGCAGCAGATAGTCGCGGGCCATCGGGTACAGGCCCGAGGTCTTGCCATCGATCACGCCGAACGAGTTGAGCACCGATGGCAGGAAGTAGCACAGCAGCAGCGCCGGCACGATGCCGTAGAACTTCTTCCAGAAGCCGTCCGTCCGCGACGAACTCCAGAACACGAAGCCCAGGATGACGGCGAGGATGCCGAGCACCACGGCGTCGTTGGCGATCATCGGCAGTGGTACGGCGGTGATTGGTGCGGCCATTTGGATGGGGCTCGGATGCGGAACGGCCCCGGATCATGCCCGAGGGTGCGCCGTGGTGCACGCCGGTTGCGCGAGCGGCCAAGGTCCCGCAAAGGCAAAAGGCGCTACTTTCGGAACGATCGAGCCCAGGAGCCGGCATTGAGCGCATATTCGGGACAAATTCAGCCCAAAAACCCACGCCGAATTTTCATGAGAGCCATCACGTCCGGTTTGATAACATGGTCACGTTTACATTTGCCAGGACACACCAGTTTGCCAGGATGGCGCAATCGCAAACAGGGGATCACCATGAAGCTTTCACCGTCCGCGCGCCTGCGCATCCATGCCATGGCCGCCGTCGCCACACTGGCAATCTCGCTGACCACCGGTCAGGCCGCCGCAAGCGGCTATCCCATCGGCACGCCCACGCCGGTCCCGGCAGGCTTCAGTTGCCGCGATTTCGATACCGCTCACATCCTGAGCGAACTGACCGTCTCGCCGCTGCCCGATGGCCCGGCGATGCACTCCGACGGCACGCTCCAGCTCGCCACGATCTACTACAACACCACCAACGGCCCGATCCTCGACTGGTACCAGTACAGCACCGGTCAGTCGATCCATCACGTGATCATCCAGGGCCAGGACGGTGGCTTCACCTACAGCTACGACCCGATAGTCGACACCGATCGCAACCTGCACGGCAACGTCGTCCAGCCGGACCCGCTGGTAAAGCCGGCGTACGAACCCCTGCACAGCGCCACGTTCTGCTATTCGGTGCCGCAGCAGAACTTCAACGGCTGCACGCTGGGCTACTGGAAGCAGAGCCAGCACTTCGATTCCTGGCCGGCCGATATCGCCCCCAGCCACAGCCTGCGCAACCATTTCGGCCCGAATGCGTACGCCGATACTTTGATCAATGCGCTTGACTACAAGGGTGGCGCGGGCGTGGACGGCGCGAAGCGCCTGCTGCAGAAGCAGGCCGTGGCCGCGCTGCTCAACGCCGGCTCGTCGCAGGTCGACTACCGCCTGAGCCGCAGCGAAGTGCAGCAGTTCGTGACCTTCGCGCTCAACAGCAACGACCGCGACGTGATGCTCGGCCTGGCTGCGACTCTGGACGCCTACAACAACCAGGGCTGCCCGCTGAACTGACGCGCACCTCTCCCGCGCGGAAAACAAAAAAGCCCCGGGACATCCCGGGGCTTTTTGCATTCGGAGGCCGCGAACGCTGTCGCGGCGCCAATCATTTGCCGATGTGCTTGTCCAGCCACGCATGCACGGTGTCGTGCCACTGCAGGCTGTTCTGCGGCTTGAGCACCCAGTGGTTTTCGTCCGGGAAGTACAGCAGCTGCGACTCGATGCCGCGGCGCTGCAGGGCGGTGAAGGTCGACAGGCTCTGATCGATCGGCACGCGGAAATCGTTCTGCCCGGCGACCACCATCATCGGCGTCTTCCATTTGTTGATGTGGCGCGCTGGGTTGAAGCGTTCGTAGCCTTCGGGTTTCTCGTGCAGCGCGCCGCCGAACTCCCACTCGCTGAACCACAGCTCTTCGGTGACCAGACCCATCGAACGGGTGTCGAATACGCCGTTGTGGTTGAGCAAGCACTTGAACGGCGCCTTGCCCTTCTTGTCGAACCAGTTGCCGGCGAGCCAATTGATCATGTAGCCACCGTAGCTGGCGCCGAGCGCGCAGGCGCGGTCGCCGTCGAGGAACGCGTATTTCTTCTGCGCCGCGGCCCAGCCTTTCTGCAGGTCTTCGAGCGGGCGGTCGCCCCAGTGGCCACTGATCGCATCGGTGAACTTCTGGCCATAACCGGTGGAGCCGTGGAAATCGATCATCACCACCGCGTAGCCCTGTCCGGCATAGGTCTGCGGGTTCCAGCGATAGCTCCAGCCGTCGCCGAAGCTGCCCTGCGGGCCGCCGTGGATCAGGAACGCGACCGGGTAGGTTTTGCCTTCCTGGTAATTCCACGGCTTCAGCACATAGCCGTGCACGGTTTCGTTGTTCCAGCCCGGGAAGCGGAACTGTTCGTACTCGCCGAAACGCACGTCCGGCAGCATCTTTTCGGCGCTGGGCGTGATCGCGCGCAGCGGCGCTTTGCCGTCGGCGCTGGTGGTGTAGATCACATCGCCGCTTTTCATCGAGTTCGCGGCGATGGCCAGGGTGTCGCCAGCGAGTTCGAACGCGCCGACCGAGCCGTCCTTGAAGATCGAGGTCACTTCGCCGTTGTCGATCGACACCGAGAACAGCGGATGACGCCCGAGTTCCTGCGAAGTGGTGTAGATCGATTTGCCGTCGGCGGAGAGGGTGATGCCGTCGGCCGAAGCGTCCCATTTTGGCGCGAGGTCGCGCGTGCTGCCGGTCGCCAGATCCATCGCCATCAGCGCGAAGCGGTCGGCCTCGAAGCCCGGGCGTTTCATCGCGCGGTAGTACAGGGTCTTGCCGTCGGCGGAGAACACCGGGCCGGTGTCCCAAGCCTTGTTCGCTTCGGTGAGATTGCGCGCGCTGCCTTTGCCATCGGCGGCGACAAGATACAGATCGAAATTGGTGCTGGCCGGCTCGGTGCGGTCGGCCTTGCGTGCGGACAGCACGAACGAACGACCATCCGGCGACCAGGCGAATTCGCCGGTATCGCCGAAGGGCTTGGACGGCACGTCGCCGATCACGTCGGCGCCGATCAGCATCGCCGTTTTCAGCGGCTTTTCCTTGCCCTGCGGCAGGGTCGCGGCGAACACGCGATTCAGGCGGCCATCGGCCCAAGTGTCCCAATGACGGACGAAGATCTTGTTGTAGAGCACGCCGCTGCTCTTGCGCGCACCGGTATCATCGAGGCGCTTCCTGGTGCAACCGAGATCGGACTTGCAATCGACGAAGGCTTCCAGCGCCAGCGCGACGCGCTTGCCGTCGGGCGACAGCTTGTAGCCGCCGACATCGACCGGCAGATCGGTCAGTTGTTTCGGCTCGCCGCCGACGGACGGAATCGCATACAACTGCTGGCTACCCGATTTCGCGCTGAGGAAATACACGGTTTTGCCGTCCGCGGAAAATGCCGGCGAATTGACGTTCCAGCCCTCGGGCGTCAAGCGCTTCGGCGGCGCGGCATCGCGCGCGACCAGATTCTCGATCCACAGCGCGGTCGAGGACTTGTTTGCGGCCATGTCCACACTGCGCTTGGCGAAGACCAGCACGCGGCCGTTCGACGACAGCGTGGGCGCGGAATAGCGGTCCAATGCGACGAGATCGCGGGGCTGCAGACCGCGCGGCGTCTGGGCGAGAGCCGGCAGGGACGACAATGCGCAGAACAGGGCGAGCGGCAATACGGCAGGACGCAGATTCATGGCAACTCCGGAATGATGTGGATTCGCGAAGCCGGCCGCGGGCGGCACGGCTTCGATGGATCGTCGCTGCAGTTGGGCCGAACCTGGGCCCGCAGCGCATGCACTACTTTGGGATCAGGAACCCGCCGGCGCCGGATTCGATTTCGCGCCGGTGCGGAACATCAGCCAAGCGACGAGTGCGAGTACGACCAGACCAATCCCTTCACCCATTTGGAATTTTTCGGGAAGCGCAAGGACTGCGGCATCTTTGTAATACCAGATCGGAATCGCCATCAAAATTCCCATCAGCGCTTCGCCGGTGATCAGGCCCGCCGCGAATAGCGTGCCCGGGCGGTGCAGGCGGTCGCGCGCATCGTCGTCCGCACCGACCATGCCGTGACGGCGCTCGACGAGGTATGACAACAGACCGCCGAGGAAAATCGGCACCATCAGCTCGAGCGGCAGGTAGATGCCGATCGCCGCCGCCAGCACCGGCACGCGGAACTTGCTGCCGCGCTTCTTGAGGATTTCGTCGAAGGCGATGATCAAAGCGCCGACGACCGCGCCGATGGCGATGATGTCCCAGGGAAGTTCGCCGCCGAACATGCCGCGCGCGACCGAGGCCATCAGCGTCGCCTGCGGCGCGGCCAGCGAGTTGGGATGTTCCGGCGTTGGCGGACCGATGCCGTACGCTTGCGACAGCAGATTCAACACCGGGGCCATGATCAGCGCGCAGGAGAACGCGCCGATGCCGAGCATCAGCTGTTGTTTCCACGGCGTGGCGCCGACGATGTAACCGGCCTTGAGATCCTGCAGATTGTCGCCGCCGACCGCCGCCGCGCAGCAGACCACTGCGCCGATCATGATCGCGGCGACCGCACCGATCGGCGAATCCTTGCCCAGCAGGAACATCAGCACCACCGAGGCGAACAGGATGGTGGCGATGGTGATGCCGGAGACCGGATTGTTCGAGGAGCCGACCAGGCCTGCGAGATACGCCGACACCGATACGAACAGGAAGCCGGCGACGATCATGATGATCGTCATCGGGATGCTGACCGTCCAGTCGTTGACGATCGCCTGATACAGGAACGCCAGCGGAATGACGAACGCGACCAGCGCGATCAGCATCCACTTCATCGGCAGGTCGCGGTCGGTCTCGGCGACTTTTTCGCCAGAACCTTTACGCGCTGCGGCGATGCCGCTGCGCACGCCCGACAGCAGCGATTTGCGCAGCGAGAACAGGGTCCAGACGCCGCCGATCAACATCGCGCCGACGCCGAGGTAGCGGATCTTTGTCGACCAGATCGCGCCGGCTGCGTCTTCCGCACCCGCACCGGCGATGGACGACGCCAGACCGGGGTCAGAACCGAGGAAAAACGCGTGATAGATCGGAATCGCGATATGCCACGACAGGATGCTGCCGGAGAGCACCACGATGCCGATATTCAGCCCGACGATATAACCGACGCCGAGCAGCGCCGGCGAAAGATTGGTGCCCATGTAGCCGAGATACTTGCCGAAGAAACCGGCGCCCGCTGCGGTATCGGGGATCAGCCGCATGCCGCTGGCGGCGGCGGCCTTGATGACCGCCCCCAACGCTGCGGAGACCGCAAGAATCCTCAGACCGGGGCCGGGATTTTCGCCGGCCTTCAGCACTTCGGCCGCGGCCTTGCCTTCCGGGAACGGCAGCGGATCTTCGACGATCATCGAGCGACGCAGCGGCACCGAGAACAGCACGCCGAGCAGGCCGCCGAGACCGGCGATGGCCAGCACCCACGAATAGCGGAAGTCCTGCCAGTAACCGAGGATGATGAGTGCGGGAATCGTGAAGATCACGCCCGCAGCGATCGACGACCCCGCCGATGCGCCGGTCTGCACGATGTTGTTTTCGAGGATGGTGCCGCCGCCGAGCAGACGCAGCACGCCCATCGAGACCACCGCCGCGGGAATGGCGGTGGCGATGGTCAGGCCGGCGAACAGCCCTAGATACGCATTCGCCGCGGACAAGATCATCGCCAGCACGATGGCGAGGAGTACGGCGCGGAACGTTAATTGCGGAGGTGACGAACTCATCGGGCGGCCCTGCTGGTCTGGATGTGCATCTTTCTTACGCTACCCTCCGCCCGCCCCCAAGTCCAGCCGAGGCTTGGCGATTCGCGCGGATCGATGCGAACCGCATGATCGATACGGCGGGGCATGGCTGCGGAGATGCGCCGATGGTCAAGTACAAGCCGTGGCTATACTCGTCCACAACTACCCCGCTGATTCACCAACGCTCTCGGAGCCCGCCTTGGCCACTGCCGCCGCATCCGCCTCACCGCCGCGCGACGAATTGTTCGGGCATCCCAAAGGCGTCTACGTCTGTTTCTTCACCGAGATGTGGGAGCGGTTCTCGTTCTACGGCATGAAGGCGCTGTTGCTGCTGTTCCTGCTGCAGCACCACAAGTTCGGCGACAAATCCGGCCTCGACGTGCTCGGCGCCTACGGCGGGCTGGTGTACTGCGTGCCGGTGATCGGCGGCCTGCTCGCGGATCGCTACCTGGGCATGCGCAAGGCGGTGATTTTCGGCGGGCTGCTGCTGGTGCTGGGTCATGCCGGCATGACCTTCGAAGGCCATGCCGCGACGATGGTGAATGGCCAAATCGTCCGCGACGAAGACGCATTGCGCATCTTCTATCTGTCCTTGGCGCTCATCATCATGGGCGTGGGCTTTCTCAAGCCGAACGTATCGACGATCGTCGGCCAGCTGTATCCGGAAGGCGACCCACGGCGCGACTCCGGCTTTTCGCTGTTCGTCGCCGGCATCAATCTCGGCGCGCTGTTCGCGTCGATCATCTGCGGCTACCTCGGGCAGACGCTCGGCTGGCGCTACGGCTTCGGCGCGGCCGGCGTCGGCATGCTGCTGGGCCTGTTGCAGTTCGTATGGGGTCGCAAGTATCTGCGTGGCGTCGGAGAACCGCCCGCGCCGCTTGCACGCAAGCGCGAATGGGGCATTTATGCGCTCGCCATCGTGGGCCTGTTCCCGTTGGCCTGGCTGATGGATGCGGTGACGACGCTGAAGCTGGGGCCGGACGTGGTGCGCTGGACGTTCTGGATCGTGGTGATGGTGCTGGCCGCGATCGCCTGGACGATGTGGCAGTCCGCACGCCGCGACGACGCGAATCGTCGTTCGTATGCAGCGCATGCGCCTTCCATCGCGGTCTTCGCGCTGATCGGTGCAGCGACGATCTGGCTGGCCGGCCGCTACGGCGTGCTCGATTTCTTCATCGAGGAATCGACGCTTGCGCTGGTGCTGATGTCTGCCGTATTTCTTCTTGTGGCGATCTGGTACGTGGGTTTCGTGACCCGCGACTGCTCGCGTGCGGAAGCGCAGCGCATGGGCGCGCTGATGGTCATGATCTTCGCCGCGCTGGTCTTCTACACGCTGTACGAACAGAGCTACGGCTCATGGGTGACCTTCACCGACCGGATGCTGACGAAGGACATCGCACCCGCACTGGTCAGCACGGTCGTCGCACCCGACTGGAGCGGCGGCTTCGGCAGCGATCTGGCGATGTTCGCGCGCAGCGCGCCGTGGTCGATCGTCTCGCTGCTGCTGGCGCCGCTGGCGTTCGTGGTCTCCGCCCGCGTGTCCGACCGCGATCCGGACTCGCCGCTGCCGAAACTGCTGTTCGGTTTCGCCATCGTGCTGATGCTGGCCCTGCTGCTGCGCGACACGATTATCCTGCCGCAGACCGCCGGCTCGCTGACTTATCTCGGCGCGATGTTCATCGTGCTGCTGGCGCCGATCTTTTCGGTGCTGTGGGGCTGGCTGGGCAAACGCGGGCGCGATCCGTCGAAGCCGGTGAAGTCATCGCTGGGTCTGCTGTTCGGCGGCCTGAGCTTCCTACCGTTGGCGCTGGCGGCGCAGCAGGCCGGCGCGACCGGCGAACTGGCCAGCGTGTGGTGGCTGGTGCTCGCGTATCTGCTGCTGGAACTCGGCGAAATGTGTCTGTACCCCGTGGGTTTGTCGGCGGTGATCGAGCTGTCGGTGCCGCGCGTGGTCAGTCTGATGATGGGCACCTGGTTCCTCGCCACCGCGTTCTCGGAAACGCTGGCGGCGCTGCTGGGCAAACTCGCCGCGCTGGAGATTCCGGAAGGCGAGGCGGTGAAAATGGCCGAGGCCGGCGCGAAGTACGCGGATCTGTTCTGGCTGCTGCTGGCGATGGGCGTCGGCTGCGCGGTGGTCGCGTTCGCGGTATCGCCACTGCTGCGCAGGATGATGCACGGAGTGAGGTAGCGGCTTCTGTGGAGCGGCTTTCAGGCCGCTGCACGCCCCCTCCCATTCGCGCTACGCGCGAATCTCCCTCCCCCGCGAGCGGGGGAGGGTTGGGGTGGGGGCGGCACTAGCGAAACAGCGGCCTGAAGCCCGCTCTACATAAAAGCGTGTCACCGCGTTGCAACGGCACGATCCGCAATAGTGTCCGGTTTCGCAGACGTGTGAGAATCGACGCATGACTTCGCACGACAACGACCACGACGACCACAGCCATGCCCACGATCACGCGCATCCGAAGGAACGCGACCACGGGCGCGACCACGTGTCCCATGGCCACAACCACGGTTTCGCTACCGGTACCCGCGCGTTCGCCGTCGCGACGCTGATCAATCTCGCCTACACCGCGCTCGAGGCCGGGTACGGTTTCTACACCGATTCGCTGGCACTGCTGTCCGATGCGCTGCACAACTTCGGCGATGTGCTGGGCCTGGCGCTGGCCTGGGGCGCCGCTACCATGGCCAAACGCGCACCCACCGGCCGCCACACCTACGGCTGGCGCCGCGCCACCCTGCTCTCGCCGCTGGGCAATGCGCTGCTGCTGGTCGGTTTCAGCGGCGCGCTGGGCTGGGAAGCGGTGCGTCGTTTCGCCGATCCGCCGCAGATCCCGGCGCTGCCGGTCATCATCATCGCCTCCATCGGCATCGCCGTGAATCTGGGCGCGGCCTGGTTCATGCGCGATGGCGACGGGCACAGTCACAGCCAGGACATGAACCGTCGCGGCGCCTTTCTGCATCTGATAGCGGACGCCGCGGTGTCGTTGGCGGCGGTGCTGGCCGGCGTGGGCATGCTGTGGCTGGACTGGCGCTGGCTGGACCCGGCCACCGCGCTGCTGGTGGCGGTGGCGGTGGCGCTGGGCTCGTTCCGGCTGCTGCGCGACGCCTTCGAGGCAGCGATGGATGCGGTGCCGCGCGGCATCGACCAGGCCGATGTCCAGGCCTTCCTGGCCGGACAGCCCGGCGTCCAAGCGGTCCACCATCTGCACATCTGGTCGCTGGGCGCAGGCGAAATCGCGATGACCGCGCATCTGGTCCGGCCCGGCACGGACGACCACGACCGCTTCCTCGACGCGCTGGTGCAAGGCCTCGACCAGCGCTTCGGCATCAATCATCCGACCCTGCAGATCGAGCACGGCAAGGCCTGCGATCACGACCGCCACGACCGCGCGCCCCACGGCGGCGGGCACTGAGCCGGCCCCCAGGATCAGCCCGGACAGCTCCGGAGCCGGCATCGCATATAATCGCCGGTCTTGGCGTTTCGGCCGCGCAGGTGCTTCCGCCCGCGGCCCACGACTCAATCAAACGCGATTCAATCGAACGCGACCCGATCGAACAGGAACCCGGCATGCTCAACGACATCAAGAAAGACACCCAGGCACGCATGGCCAAGAGCGTGGACACGCTGCGCCAGAGCCTGACCAAGGTCCGCACCGGCCGCGCCTCGCCGTCGCTGGTCGAACACCTCAGGATCAGCCAGTACGGTTCGGAAGTGCCGCTGTCGCAGGTCGCCAGCATCGCTGTCTCCGATGCCCGTTCGCTGGTCATCACCCCATGGGACAAGAGCGTCGTCGCCGCGGTGGAAAAGGCGATCTACGCCTCCGACCTCGGCCTGACCCCCAACACCGCCGGCACCACGATCCGCATCAACCTGCCGCCGCTCACCGAGGAGCGCCGCAAGGAGCTGTCCAAGCACGTGCACGCAGAGGGCGAGGACAGCAAGGTCGCGATCCGCAATATCCGCCGCGATTCCAACCAGCAGGTCAAAGAATTGCTGAAGGAAAAGAAGATCACCGAAGACGAAGAGCGCCGCAGCGAGGACGACATCCAGAAGCTGACCGACAAGGCGATCAAGGACGTCGACGATGTGGTGAAGGCGAAAGAGCAGGAACTGATGGCCGTCTAAGGCCACCCGGATGAGCCTGCCGCAAGACCCGCAACCGCCGCGCATTCCGCGCCATCTCGCCGTCATCATGGACGGCAATGGCCGCTGGGCCGAGCGCCGCCGCCGCCCGCGCGTCATCGGCCACCGGGCCGGCGCACGCGCGGTGAATCTGTGCATCGACTACTGCCTGCAGCGCGGGATCGAGGCACTGACCCTGTTCGCGTTCTCCAGCGAGAACTGGGGCCGGCCCGAGGACGAGGTCGGGGCGTTGATGAAGTTGTTCCTCAACGCGCTGGAGCGCGAAGTGGACGAACTCCACCGCCGCGGCGTGCGCCTGCGCTTCATCGGCGAACGCGGCCGCTTCCAGCCCGAGATCCTCGGGCGCATGCGCGACGCCGAGCAGCGCACCGCCGGCAACCGCACCCTGCATCTGGTCATCGCCGCCAGCTACGGCGGCCGCCAGGACGTGGCCCAGGCCGCGCGCGCGCTGGCCGAAGACGTGGCCGCGGGCCGGCTGCGGCCCGATGAGATCGACGAAGCAGCGGTCGCCGCGCGCATGGCGCTGGCCGACCTGCCGCCGCCGGATCTGTTCATCCGCACCGGCGGCGACCACCGCATCAGCAATTTCCTGCTCTGGCAGCTCGCCTACACCGAACTGTGGTTCACCGAGACCCTGTGGCCGGATCTGGATGCCGCGACGCTGGACCGCGCGCTGGACGACTTCGCGGGGCGCGAGCGCCGCTTCGGCCTGACCAGCGCCCAGGTCGCGCCCGTTCCATCCCCTCTGCCCGACAGGAACGACGCATGACCCGAACGCGCTTGCTGGCCGCTTTGGTCATGGCTCCCCTCGCCATCGCCGCCGTGCTGTTGTTGTCCACGCCGTGGATGGCCGCGCTGAGCGCCGCCGCGTTCCTCATCGGCCTGTGGGAATGGCTGCGGCTGGCCGAAATAGACGACCCGATCGCCCGCGGCGTGCTGCTGGTGGTCAACCTGCTGCTGATGGTGGCGCTGGTCTGGGCCTCGCGATCGACCACCGGCAGCTCGCTGATCCTGTTCCAGTTGATGGTGATGCTGGGCGTCATCTGGTGGCTGCTGGCGGTGATCTGGCTGCGTCATTACGATTTCGCCTCCGACCACAACACCCACGCCCGGGTCTTCAAACTGGCCGCAGCCACGCTGAGCATCATCCCGGCCTGGTGCGCGCTGGCCCTGATCCACGCCAGCCAGCCGCACGGCAACCGCTGGTTGCTGGTGGCGCTGATGATCGTATGGGCAGCCGACAGCGGCGCCTATTTCGCCGGGCGCAAGTTCGGCAAGACCAAGCTCAGCCCGCGCATCAGCCCGAACAAAACGGTCGAAGGCCTGGTCGGCGGCGTCATCGCCGGCATGATCGTGGCCCTGGCCGCCGCGCCGCTGGCGGGCGCCAGCGTGAAGCAACTGCCGTATGTCGCCATCGTCGCGATCTGGACCATCCTGTTTTCGGTGGTCGGCGATCTCTACGAAAGCCTGCTCAAGCGCCATGTCGGGGCCAAGGATTCCAGTCACCTGATCCCCGGCCACGGCGGCGTGCTGGACCGGATCGACAGCGTCCTGGCAGCACTCCCGGTGTTCGCGCTGGGCAAACTGCTGTTCGGATTCTGAACTTGAGCGTCCTGAACTTCGAGGCCGCGATACGGTCCATGACCGCCATGCCCGCCGCGACCTTGGCTTCGCCCACGCTCCACGCCAAAGCATGCCGCCCCGGAGCATGCCGGTGAGGCACGTCGCCGTGCTCGGCGCGACCGGTTCGATCGGCAGCTCGGCGCTGGACGTGATCGGCCGCCACCCGGATCGTCTGCGGGTGGAATCGCTGGCCGCCGGCAGCAACGTCGAGGCGCTGCTCGCGCTGTGTCGGACCCATCGCCCCGCCCACGCCGCCATCGCCGACGAAGCCGGCTACGCCGCGCTGCGCGACGGGCTGCGCGCGGCCGGGCTGGCGACCGAAGCCCACGCCGGCATGGCCGCGATCGACGCGCTGGCCGCGGATGCCGGCAGCGACACCGTGGTCGCCGCGATCGTCGGCGCCGCCGGGCTGTCGTCCACCCTCGCCGCCGCCCGCGCCGGTAAGCGCCTGCTGCTGGCGAACAAGGAGTCGCTGGTGTTGGCCGGCGAGCTGCTGATCGCCGCGACGCGCGCAGCCGGCGGGACAATCGTCCCGATCGACAGCGAGCACAACGCGATCTTCCAGTGCCTGCCGGATGCCCACGCCCACGCCGGTCTCAAGCGGATCCAGCTCACCGCGTCCGGTGGCCCGTTCCGCGGTCGTTCACGCGCCGAATTGGCCGAAGTCACGCCAGCGCAAGCGGTGGCGCATCCGAAATGGTCGATGGGTCCGAAGATCTCGGTCGACTCGGCGACATTGATGAACAAGGGCCTCGAAGTGATCGAGGCGCATCATCTGTTCGGTGTGCCTGGCGCGCGCATCGACGTGCTGGTGCATCCGCAGAGTCTCGTGCATTCGCTGGTGGAATTCGTCGATGGCTCCACCCTCGCCCAGCTCGGCCTGCCGGATATGCGCACCGCGCTGGCGGTGGGTTTCGCCTGGCCGGAACGCATCGTCTCCGGCGTCGGCGGGCTCGACCTGCTGGCGCACGGCCGGCTCGATTTCGAGCCGCCGGATCTCGACGCGTTCCCCTGTCTGCGCCTCGCCTACGCCGCACTCGCCGCCGGCGGCTGCGCGCCCGCGGCGCTGAACGCCGCGAACGAGGAAGCGGTTTCAGCTTTTCTTCAGGGCCGGATCGGTTTCCTGTCCATCCCCGCACTGGTCGAAGACGCTCTCGCACGCATGCCGCATGCAGACGCCGGTTCGCTCGATGCCCTGCTCGCCGCCGATGCCGCCGCCCGCGCCGCCACCGTCGATAGCATTCTTCGTAACGGGAAGCCCCGCAAGGTGAACGCATGAGCGAATTCTTCGGTTCCGCATGGTGGCTGATCGTCGCCTTGGGCGTACTGGTGACCTTCCACGAACTGGGCCACTACTGGGCCGCGCGCTGGTGCGGCGTGAAAGTGCTGCGGTTCTCGGTCGGTTTCGGCAAGCCGCTGTGGATGCGCCGCGATCGCCACGGCACCGAATGGGCCGTTGCTGCAATACCGCTGGGCGGCTACGTGCGGATGCTGGGCGAGCACGACCTCGCCGACCGCAAGACCGGAGTCTCCGCCGACGAACGCGCCCAGTCCCACGACCACAAGCCGGTCGGCCAGCGGATGCTCATCAGCTTCGCCGGCCCCTTCGCGAACTTCGTCCTGTGCATCGCGCTGTTCTGGCTGATGTTCGTGATCGGTCGCCCGGACTATGCGCCGGTGGTCGGCCAGGTCGAAGGCGTCGCCGCCCAGGGCGGACTGCATCGCGGCGACACGCTGATGGCCATCGGCGAACGCGAAACGCCCACCTGGACCGAGGCCAGCATGGCGCTGGCCGTCTCCGCCATCGACCGGGGCCAGGTGCCGGTGCGGATCCGCACCGCCGACGGCGTCGAAATCACCCGCCAGTTCGATTTCAGCGGCGTGCCCAAGGGCGAGTCGTTGCAGAAGGTATTCGGCAGGATCGGCATCGTGCCGCGGCACGAGATGCGCCCTGCAGTGGTTGCGTCCGTGACCCCCGGCTCGGCGGGCGAAGGCAAGCTGCGCAGCGGCGACCGGATCGTCGCCATCGACGGCACGCCCGTGGAGTTCTGGGCCGACATCGCCCCACTGGTCGCCCGGATCGGCGCCGCTGGCGGCGGCGAGGTCGAGCTGCTTCGCGACGGCGCCCCGCTGACCGTGACGCTGGCTCCGAAGCTGCAGCGCCAGCCCAACGCCCCGGCCGGCAGCGAGCCCTCCTGGCTGCTGGGCGTCGCGCAGGCGCAGCCCGCCAAGGCCGTCAAGGACGCCGTGCTGCGCTACGGACCGCTGGAAGCCATCCCCGCGTCCCTCCGCGAGGCCGGATTTCAGGCCGGCCAGCTGTTCGGCATGCTCAAGCTGGCCTTCACCGGCAAACTGGCCGTGAAAGACACGATTTCCGGGCCGATAGGCATCGGCCGCGCCGCCAATGCCTATGCCCAGAACGGGCTGGCCTGGTACCTGAGCCTGCTCGCGGTGCTCAGCCTGAGCATCGGTATCCTCAACCTGTTGCCGATTCCGGTCTTGGATGGCGGGCACCTGCTGTATTACCTTATCGAGTTGGCCAAAGGCCGGCCGTTAAGCGAACGTGCGATGGCCGCCGGGCAATATGTCGGGCTGGCAATGCTGTTGGGGCTCATGGGCCTCGCCTTCTACAACGATCTGCAAAGGCTGATCCAATGATGCAAGCCAGCGCCACCCGCCAGCGGCCGCCAGACCATGGGCAGGCCACCCGGCGCGTAGACACCTGATTTGTATGGGTTTGTACAGGACGCAACGGATGCGCTCCACCCTGCTGCACCGCTCCGCTCCATACCGCTCTGCTCCGCCCCACCGATTCGCTAGCCCCAATAACCGGACGTATTTGATGACGCGCACGCCAACCCGCCGCCTGCTGGCCCTTGCCCTCGCCACGAGCCTGGCATCGCTCCACACCGCGCCCACGCTGGCGCAAACCGCGTCCCCTGTTTCGTCCTCACGCTTCACGGTATCCGACATCCGCGTCGACGGCCTGCAGCGCATCGGCGCCGGCACCGTCTTCACCTACCTGCCGATCGAGCGCGGCGACACCATCGATTCGAGCAACATCGCCGAAGCCATGCGCGCGCTGTACAAGACCGGCTTCTTCGAAGACATCCGCGTCGACCGCGAAGGCTCCGATCCCGCCAGCGGGATCCTGGTGGTCTCGGTCACCGAACGTCCGGCGATCAACACCCTCACCCTGTCGGGCAACAAGGACATCAAGACCGAAGACTTGATGAAGAACCTCAAGGAAATCGGCATCTCCGAGGGCGAAACCTACGACCGCCTGGCGCTGGACCGGGTGACCCTCGAACTCAATCGCGCCTACAACAACCGCGGCAAGTACAACGTCGAGATCAACCCCACCATCACCCGTCTCGACCGCAACCGCGTCGACGTGACCATCAACGTCAACGAAGGCAAAGCGGCGCGCATCCGCCACATCAACCTCATCGGCAACGAGAAGTTCGTGGAAAAGGATCTGCGCGAACGCTGGGAATCGAACGAAAGCAACTGGCTCAGCTGGTACCGCCGCGACGACCAGTATTCGCGCGAAAAGCTGACCGGCGACCTCGAGAAGCTCAACGAGTTCTATCTCGACCGCGGCTACGTCGACTTCAGCGTCGACGGCACCCAGGTGTCGATCAGCCCCGACAAGAAGGACATGTTCGTCACCGCCAACATGACCGAAGGCGAGATCTACACCCTCTCCAGCGTCGAGATCATCGGCGACACGGTGCTGTCGAAGGAGCAGATCGAGAAATACGTGCTGGTCAAAGCCGGGCAGACCTTCTCGCGCACCTTCCTGGAACTGTCTTCCGACTCGATCATCGCCGCGCTCGGCAACATCGGCTATGCCTTCGCCGAGGTCAATCCGGTGCCGGAGATCGATCGCGAGAAGCGTACCGTCGCCATCAAGTTGCAGGTGGTACCCGGCCCGCGCGTGACCGTCCGCCAGATCCGGTTCAAGGGCAACACGCGCTCCACCGACGAAGTCCTGCGTCGCGAAATGCGCCAGTTCGAGGGCGCCTGGTTCTCGCAGGCCGCGATCGATCGTTCCAAGGTCCGCCTGCAGCGTCTGGGCTTCTTCGAAAGCGGCTCGGTCGAAGTCGAAACCGCGCCGGTGGCGGGCAGCAGCGACCAGGTCGACGTGGTCTTCAACGTCAAGGAAACCACCTCGGGCAGCTTCACCTTCGGCTTCGGCTATTCGCAGCTCGCCGGCCTCACCACTACCCTGCAACTGTCCCAGAACAACTTCCTCGGCAGTGGCAACCAGATCAGCGTGGAAGTGCAGCGGAACGTCTATCAGCAGCGCTATTCGTTCTCGTTCCTCAATCCGTACTTCACCGATGAGGGCGTGTCGCTGGGCTACAACATGTGGTGGCGCGAGTTCGACAACTCCGACTTCAACACCGCGCAGTATTCCAGCACCAGCGCCGCCGCCCAGGCCGTGTTCGGGTTGCCGCTGACCGAAAACGACAGTGTGTCGCTGGTGTTCGGCATCGACCGCAACCAGATCCTTGTGTCCCCGGGCTCGTCACCGGCCACCGTCGTCGATTACGTCGACGCTTTCGGCCAGAGCACGTTCCATTCGTGGCGCGCGGAACTGGGTTGGGCGCGGGATACCAGAAACGATTCTTTCACGCCCACCTATGGCACCTACCAGCGGCTGTCGGCGGAAGTCACCCTGCCCGGCTCCACTGCCGAATATTTCAAACTCAATTACGAATTCTCGAAATACTGGCCGATCAACCGCGCCATGGTGCTCAACACCCGCTTCCAGCTTGGCTATGGCGACAGCTACGGCAGCGACGCCGTCCAGATCATCTGCCGTACCGAAGGCAGCCAGCCGCCGGTCCCGAAAGCTTACAGCGATGCCAATTGCGCCCCGGGCACCACCTTGGACCGCGCGCTGATCGGCACCGGCCTGCCGTTCTTCGAGAACTTCTACGCCGGCGGCGTGCGCACGGTGCGCGGCTTCCGCGACAACACCCTCGGCCCGGCCGACTTCTCGGCCGGCAGCACGTTCCGGCAGCCGATCGGCGGCGCGGTGAAGACGATCGGCTCACTGGAAATGTATTTCCCGACCCTGCTCGACACGCCCGCGGCGCGCGTCTCGGCATTCCTCGACGTCGGCAACGTCTTCAAGAACGTCGACAGTTTCGATGCCGGCGAACTGCGCGCATCCACCGGTATCTCGCTGCTGTGGCGCGCACCGGTGGGTCCGATCTCGATCAGCTACGCATTCCCGCTGCGCAGCGAAGATACCGACGATCTGGAACGCCTGCAGTTCACCTTCGGCGGCGCGCTCTGATCGCGCCGCACCGACTCGTGCGGAGCGCCCCCGGATGCAGACTTCCGACCACACCGCCGCCGCGCTGGCCGAACGCTTCGGCCTGACGCTGCAGGGCGACGGCGAGCGCCGCATCGACGGCGTCGCCACGCTCGCGCGGGCCGGCGCCACCCAGCTCGCGTTCCTCGCCAACCCGCGCTACCGCAGCCAGCTCGTCGAAAGCGACGCAGGCCTGGTGGTGTTGCGGGCCGAAGACGCCGAAGGCTACGCCGGCGACGCGCTGATCGCGAAAGATCCCTACGCCGCGTTCGCGAAGATCGCAGCGCTGTTCGACCATCGACCGGCGGCCGTTGCCGGCATCCATCCCAGCGCCGTCGTCGATCCGTCCGCCGATATCTCGGTCGACGCCAGCATCGGCCCCTTCGTCTGCATCGGCCCGCGCACGCGCGTGGACGCCGGCGCGGTCGTCGGTCCGGGCTGCATCATCGGCGAAGACTGCGTGGTCGGCGCCGGCAGCGAACTGAGCTCGCGCGTCACCCTCGTGCGCCGCGTGCGCCTGGGCCAGCGCGTGCTGATCCATCCCGGTGCGGTGCTCGGCGCCGATGGTTTCGGGCTGGCGATGGAGCACGGCCGCTGGCTCAAACTGCCGCAGCTCGGCGGCGTGGTAGTCGGCGACGACTGCGAGATCGGCGCCAACACCACCATTGATCGCGGTGCGCTGGACGACACCACGCTCGAAGAAGACGTGCGCCTCGACAACCAGATCCAGATCGGTCACAACGCGCGCATCGGCGCGCATACCGCGATGGCCGGCTGTTCGGCCGTGGCCGGCAGCGCCACCATCGGTCGCTACTGCCTGATCGGCGGCGGTGCGGGTATCCTTGGCCATCTGGAAGTCTGCGATCGCGTGGTGATCACCGCCATGAGCCTGGTCACCAGCTCGATCCGCGAACCGGGCGAATACTCGTCCGGCACACCGCTGATGGACAACCGCAGCTGGCGCAAGAGCGCCGCCCGCTTCAAACAGCTCGACGCTCTGGTGCGCCAGGTCGGCGGGCGCAACAAGGAATCGCAATGACGTCGACCGAGTCCAGCTGTCAGCCCGCCGCCTATCAACCGCTACTCCCGATGGGCACGAGCGAGATCCAGAAGCTGCTGCCGCACCGCTATCCGTTTCTGCTGGTCGACCGGGTGATCGAATTCGAAGCCGGCAAACGCATCCTCGCTTACAAGAACGTCACCTCCAACGAAGAGTTTTTCCAGGGGCATTTCCCGGCGCAGCCGGTGATGCCGGGCGTGCTGGTGATCGAAGCGCTGGCGCAGGCCGGCGGCGTGCTCTACCAGCTCAGCAACCAGATCAACAACGACGGCCGCATCGAGAACAAACTCTTCTACCTGGTCAAGATCGAGAACGCGCGCTTCAGCAAAATGGTGGTGCCCGGCGACCGTCTCGAACTGGAAGTGTCGATCAAGCGTCGCATCCGCAACATGGCCCTGTACGAAGGCATCGCGCGGGTCGACGGCAAGGAAGCCGCGCGCGCCGAATTCCTCTGCGCCGAAGCCCAGAGTTGACATGAGCGGTGCAGCGATCCATCCCTTGGCGCATGTCGATGCCGGCGCGATCATCGGCGAAGGCGTAGAGATCGGCCCGTTCACCGCGATCGGCCCGGGCGTCGAAATCGGCGACGGCACCCGCATCGGCCCGCATTGCAGCATCCACGGTCCGACCCGTATCGGCCGCGACAACCACATCCACGGACACGCCGCGATCGGCGGCGAGCCGCAGGACAAGAAGTTCGCTGGCGAGCGCACCGAACTGGTGATCGGCGATGCCAATACCATCCGCGAATTCGTCAGCATCAACCGCGGCACCGGCAGCGGCGGCGGCGTCACCCGCATCGGCAGCCACAACTGGTTCCTCGCCTACACCCACATCGCCCACGACTGCCAGGTGGGCGACCACTGCGTGTTCTCGAACAACGCCACGCTGGCCGGCCACGTTGAGGTCGGCGACCACGTGATCCTCAGCGGCTTCACCGGCGTGCATCAGTTCTGCCGCATCGGCGCGCACGCGTTCATCGGCATGGGCGCGTTCGTCAACGGCGACGTGCCGCCTTACCTGATGATCGCGCAGGAAGACTACGGCCGCCCGCGCGGCATCAACAGCGAAGGTCTGAAACGCCGCGGCTTCGAGCCCGAACGCGTGGCGGCGATCAAGCGCGCCTATCGCGCGCTGTACATGTCCGGCGCGAATCTCGCCGATGCAAAACAGCAGTTGGCCACACTGGCCGAAGGCAGCGCCGATGTGCGCGCCTTCCTCGATTTCATCGAACGCGGCGAACGTCCGCTGTTGCGCTGATCCGGTATGCGGATCGCACTCGTCGCGGGTGAAGCCTCCGGCGACCTGCTCGGCGCGGGCCTGATCGCCGAATTACGCCTGCGCTTTCCCGACGCCGAATTCGCCGGCATCGGCGGACCGGGCATGCGCGCCGCCGGCCTCGATGCGTGGCACGACAGCCAGGAACTCGCGGTGATGGGGCTGGCTGAAGTGCTGGCGCACCTGCCGCGACTGCTGCGCCTGCGCAGCCGCCTGCGCAAGCGCCTGCTCGCGTGGAAGCCCGATGTGTTCATCGGCATCGATGCCCCCGACTTCAACCTCGGCGTGGAGAAGTGGCTCAAGCGTCGCGGCATCCGCACGGTGCATTACGTCAGCCCGTCGGTCTGGGCCTGGCGCGAGGATCGCGCGGCGAAGATCGGCGACAGCGCCGACCGCGTGCTGTGCCTGTTCCCGATGGAACCGCCGATCTATGCGAAGCATGCGGTGGACGCGCGCTTCGTCGGCCATCCGCTGGCAGACGCCATCCCGCTGGAACCCGACCGCCCAGCCGCGCGCGATGCGCTGGCGATCGTCGGCCACGCGCCGGTATTGGCCATGCTGCCGGGCAGCCGGCTGGGCGAAATCGCGAAGATGCTGCCGGTGTTCCTCGATGCCGCGGCGTTGATCGCGCAAAGCATCCCGGCGCTGCAGATCCTGCTGCCCGCGGCCAACGCGCAGTGCGATGCGGCGATCCGCGAGCAACTGCGGGCGTTGCCGGAACTGGCCGCGCGCGTGCGCGTGCTGGACGGCAACGCACAGCGCGCGATGATCGCCAGCGACGTGGTGCTGCTGGCCTCGGGCACCGCTGCGCTGGAAGGCATGCTGTGCAAGCGGCCGATGGTGGTCGGCCACCGCATCTCGCCGACGACCTATCGCATCGTCACGCGACTGGGCCTGCTGAAAAGCCGCTACGTGAGCCTGCCGAACGTGCTGGCCAATGCACAGCTGATTCCCGAGCTGCTGCAGCACGACTGCATTCCCGAAAAAATCGCCGCTGCCTGTCTGCGCTGGTTCGGCCAGCCGCAGACCGTGGAAGCGCTGCTGCCGCAATTCATCGAATTGCACAGACAACTGCGCTGCGATGCTTCGGCACGCGCCGCCGACGCCGTTGCCGAGTTGATGACGCCGCCCAGTAAGCCACCATGAGCACGTCTGCATGAGCAGGCGCCGCCCGCCTGCCCCCAACGATGCCGACGGCCTGTTCGAGAATCCATTTAATGCCATCGCACGCACGCGGACGCTGCGCATCGCCGGTGTCGATGAAGCCGGCCGCGGTCCACTGGCCGGCCCGATGACGGTGGCAGCGGTGATCCTCGATCCCGAACGCCCGATCGATGGCCTGAACGACTCCAAGAAACTCACCGAAGCCAGACGCGAGGCGCTCTATCCGCTGATCGTCGAACGCGCGCTGGCGTGGCGGATCGAGTTTGTCGAGGCCGACGAAATCGACGCCTTGAACATCCTGCAGGCCACGCTCACCGGCATGCGCCGCGCGCTGGAAGGCCTGTCGCCGGCGGCGGACTGCGCACGCATCGACGGCAACCGCCTGCCGTCGGGCCTGCCCTGCGCCGCCGAAGCGATCATCGGCGGGGATGCGATCGAACCGGCCATCATGGCCGCATCGATCCTGGCGAAAGTCGCGCGCGACCGGCACATGCTCGAGCTGCATCTTCGCTATCCGCAATACGGCTTCGACCGCCACAAGGGCTATCCCAGCCCCGCGCATCGCGCGGCGCTCGCAGCGCATGGGGCATGCCCGGAACATCGCCGCAGTTATGCCCCGGTGCGCGATGCCATCGCTGCGCGCCGCACCAACGATGCTGACTGAACGCCCATCCGTCGGCGCACTGCGTGATGGGCTTCACGCGAATACCCGCACCGGGTCGATTCAGGCGTTCCCACCCCGCACGCACGCCCCGCACGATTGATACCATCGATCCATTGCAGCGGATTCCAGGGCGACGCGTGTCGTCCAACCGTCAGGTGCCGGACGCACGCGTGCTGCAGACTGCGATGCCCGCTGCATTCGGCAACCGGATCGCACGCCACCAACGCACCGCACCCATAAGGAGATGATCATGCAACATGTGTTGACCCGCACCGCCGCTCTCGCCGCCGCACTGATGGCCACCCTGTCCGCCGGCCTGATGACGCCCGCCCCTGCGCAGGCCGCATCGCCCACCATCACCGTCTTCGCCTGTCCGCTGGACAACGGCGGCGGGCGTTTCTATTGCTTCGTCGACTACAGCTCCGACAGCTCGGCCACGGTGTCGTGGTCGGGCAGCGGCACGACCATCAACGACCCCGGCCACAGCGATTTCTACGGCCACTGCAGCATCGGCGGCACGTTCACCGTCACCGTGACGATCACCAACGCCTCCGGCTCGACCTCGCGGGTCTCGCGCAGCACGCTCTGCCGCGGCGGCCCGGTCATTCTCTGAGCCACCACCGCGAGGGGGCTCCGGCTCCCTCGCGTTCGGCCGGTGCCGAAACGGCGTCGTCAAGCCTTGCCGGAACGCCCCCCGCAACCTAACCTGCTGGGCTGCAATTCGCGGTCCTCCGATGTCCTCCCGCTTCGTCCATCTCCACCTGCACAGCGAGTATTCGCTCGCCGATTCGACGATCCGCATCCCGGAACTCGTCGGCCGCAGCGTGGCCCAGGGGCAGCCAGCGGTGGCGATGACCGACCGCAACAACCTGTTTGCCCTGGTCAAGTTCTACAAGGCCTGCGAAGGCGCCGGTATCAAACCCATCGCCGGCGCCGACATCAGCGTCGCCGAGGGCGATGAGACGCCCTGGAAGCTCACCCTGCTCTGCCGCGACCGCAGCGGCTACCTGTCGCTGTCCCGGCTGCTCAGCCGCGCCTGGATGGAAGGCCAGCGCCACGACGGCGTGGTGGTGCGCCCGCAGTGGCTGCAGGAGGCCAACACAGGCTTGTTCGCCATCGCCGGCCGCCACAGCCAGGCCGGGCAACTGCTCGCCGGCAACCGTCCCGATCTGGCCCTGCAGTCGCTCGCCGACTGGCAGCGGCATTTCGACGACCGCATCCACCTCGAACTCACCCGATGCGGCTTCGAGGGCGAAACCCCGTTCAACAACTTCGCCCTGCACGCGGCGGCCGAGCGCAGCCTGCCGGTGATCGCCAGCAACGACGTGCGCTTCCTCGATGCCGACGGCTTCGAGGCCCACGAGGCGCGCGTCTGCATCTCGTCCGGGCGCGTGCTCGACGACCCGAAACGCCCGCGCGACTACACCGCGCAGCAATATCTGAAGACCAGCGAGGAGATGGCGGCGCTGTTCGCGCACGACGCGCCTGACGCGATCGACAATGCCGTCGATCTCGCCACACGCTGCAATCTCGAACTGTCGCTGGGCAAGTACTACCTGCCCGCGTTCCCGGTGCCCAGCGATCACACCCTCGACAGCTGGATCCGCAGCGAAGCCCACGACGGGCTGGAAAAGCGCCTGCAGAAGTACCCGATGGCGCAGGGCCACGACCGCGCCAGCTACAACGCACGCCTGGACATCGAGCTGGGCGTGATCGTATCGATGGGCTTCCCCGGCTACTTCCTGA
Source organism: Lysobacteraceae bacterium (assembly GCA_046598445.1). GTDB lineage: Bacteria > Pseudomonadota > Gammaproteobacteria > Xanthomonadales > Xanthomonadaceae > Lysobacter_I. The sequence continues at coordinate 27,209 of JBKJHV010000095.1, read as the reverse complement.
TCGTGGCCGACTTCATCAACTGGGCGAAGGAACACGGCATTCCGGTCGGCCCCGGCCGCGGTTCCGGCGCTGGCTCGCTGGTCGCGTGGGCGCTGGGCATCACCGATCTGGACCCGCTGCCCTACGACCTGCTGTTCGAGCGGTTCCTCAATCCAGAACGCGTGTCGATGCCCGACTTCGACATCGACTTCTGCATGGACCGCCGCGACGAGGTGATCGATTACGTCGCCGCGAAGTACGGTCGCGACCGCGTCAGCCAGATCATCACCTACGGCACGATGTCGGCGAAGGCGGTGGTGCGCGACGCCGGCCGCATCCTCGGCTATCCCTACGGTTTCGTCGACGGCATCGCCAAGCTCATCCCGCTGCAGCCGGCCGATCCGCTGTCGCTGGAAGACGTGCTGGGCCGCAGCGACCGCGCGAAGAAAGACCCCGAGCGTGCGATCGGCGAATTCGTCGAACGCTACAACAGCGAAGACGATTTCCGCGAGCTGATCGACCTCGCGCTGCAGCTCGAAGACCTGACCCGCAACGCCGGCAAGCATGCGGGCGGCGTGGTGATCGCGCCCGAACCGCTGTCCGACTTCTGCCCGCTGTTCGCGGAACACGACGGCCAGGGCGGCGGCAAGAATCCGGTGACACAGTTCGACAAGGACGACGTCGAAACGATCGGCCTGGTGAAGTTCGACTTCCTCGGCCTGCGCACGCTGACGATCATCGACTGGGCGGTGAAGGCCATCAACAAGCGGCGGCCGCAGGCCGCGCCGAATTCCCTTCTCCCGTCTGCGGGAGAAGGTGCCCGAAGGGCGGATGAAGGCACGGACCAGCACTCGCGCGAGGCGCCGCTCGACATCACCGATCTGCCGCTCAACGACAAACCGACCTACGAACTGTTCGCGCGCGGCGATACGGTCGCGGTGTTCCAGTTCGAATCGCGCGGCATGCGCGAATTGCTCAAACGCGCCAAGCCCGACACCTTCGAAGACATCATCGCGCTCGCCGCGCTGTTCCGCCCCGGCCCGCTGGGCTCGGGGATGGATCGCGAATGGGTGGACCGCAAACACGGCCGCACCGAGGTGAGTTATCCGCACGACGCGCTGGAGCCGGTGCTGAAGCCGACCTACGGCGTGATCGTGTACCAGGAACAGGTGATGCAGATCGCGCAGGTGCTGGCCGGCTATTCGCTGGGCGGCGCCGACCTGCTGCGGCGCGCGATGGGCAAGAAGAAAGCCGAGGAAATGGCCAAGGAACGCGCCAAGTTCGAGGCCGGTTCGGCCGAACGCGGCGTCGACCCGAAGACCGCGAGCCAGATCTTCGACCTGATGGAGAAATTCGCCGAGTACGGCTTCAACAAGTCGCACTCGGCCGCGTACGCGCTGGTCGCGTATCAGACCGCATGGCTGAAAGTGCATTACCCGGCCGAATTCATGGCCGCGGTGCTGTCGTCGGACATGGACAACACCGACAAAGTGGTGAGTTTCCTCGACGAAGCGCGGACCATCGGCCTGATGGTGATGCCCCCGGACGTGAACGCGTCGGGCTACATGTTCGAGGCGATGGACGACAAAACGATCCGCTACGGCCTGGGCGCGGTGAAAGGCGTCGGTCGCGGCGCCTGCGACGCCATCGCCGATGAATGCCGCAACGGCGGGCGTTACGCCGATCTGCTCGACTTCTGCAAACGGGTGGGCAGCAGCAAGCTCAACAAGCGCACGCTGGAAGCCCTGATCCAGGCCGGCGCGCTGGACGCGCTGGGCACCAATCGCCCGTCGCTGCTCAAGCAATTGCCCGAGGTGCTGAAAGCCACCGAACAGCTCGCGCGCGAGCGCGACGCCGGGCAGGTCTCGCTGTTCGGCGGCCCAGCGCAGGCGGCGCCCGAACTGAAGATCGAACTGCCGGAAGAACCCGACTGGGCGCTGTCGCAGAAACTCGCCGGCGAACGTGAAACCCTCGGCCATTACCTCAGCGGACACCCGCTGGACCCGTATCGCGAGGAGTTGCAGGCGCTGGTCGGCACTGATCTGGGCAGGCTCGATCAACTCTACGAAAGCAACACACCGCCAGCGCGCGCGCCTCGGCCCGGCGGCGAGGACGACGGCCGTCGCCAATGGCGCGCCGAAGCGACCGTCATTCTGGCCGGCCAAGTCGTGGCTATGCGCAAACGCGGCGACTCGCAGGCCTTCGTGCAACTGGAAGACGGTCGCGGCCGGATCGAATGTGCGTTCTTCGCCGACGCATTCTTCGAGTATCAACAACTCCTGACCCGCGACCGCATCCTGGTGGTCGAAGGCGGCCTGCGCGAGGACGAATTCAGCGGCGGCTTCTCGCTGCGCGCAAAACGCTGCTGGGACTATCGCGTGATTTGCGCGCAGCAGGCGCAACGGCTGTCGATGCGCCTGGACCTGCGCGAACCCGGGCTGATGCGCAGCCTGGAGGCGCTGCTCGGCCAGCATCGCCCCGGGCAGACGCCGTTGCGCTACGACCTGCTGTTGCCGCAGGGCACCGCCGGCACGCTGGATGTCAACGGCGGCGAATCGGTACGCGTGGAAGCCGACCTGCCCGGCGCCCTGCGCGCCATGCCCGGCGTGCGTGCCGTCAAGGTCGCGATGACCAAACCCTGGCTTTAAGGACTCTGTAGCGGCCTTCAGGCCGCTGCTTGCCCATCGCGAAAGAGCAGCGGCTGAAGGCCGCTACAGAGAATCGCCATACCTGCCCGTACGGCGATTCAGCACTTCCGTCGGCTAGACTGGCGCTCTTTCAGGCCACGGATCGCCCCCGCCGCATGAACCCCAATTACCTCGATTTCGAACAACCCATCGCCGACCTTGAAACCAAGATCCGCGAGCTGCGCCAGGCCAGCACCGGACCCGCGGTCAACATCGACGCCGAGATCCGCGCGCTGGAAAACAAGATGCGGCTGCGCACCGCGCAGACCTTCCGCGACCTGACCGCCTGGCAGGTGTCGCAGCTGGCCCGCCATCCGGCGCGGCCCTACACCCTCGATTACCTGCGGGTGATGTGCGACCAGTTCCAGGAACTGGCCGGCGACCGCGCCTTCGCCAACGACAGCGCCATCGTCGGCGGCCTGGCCCGCATCGGCGGCCGCAGCGTCATGCTGATCGGCCACGAGAAGGGCCGCGACACCAAGGCCAAGGTCCGCCGCAATTTCGGCATGCCCAAGCCCGAGGGTTACCGCAAGGCGCTGCGGCTGATGAAGATGGCCGAACGCTTCCGCCTGCCGGTGCTGACTTTCATCGACACCGCCGGCGCCTGGCCGGGCATCGACGCCGAAGAACGCGGCCAGTCCGAAGCCATCGCCCGCAATCTGATCGAAATGGCCGAACTCAAGGTGCCGATCATCTGCACCGTGATCGGCGAAGGCGGCTCCGGCGGCGCGCTGGCCATCGGCGTGGGCGACCGCACCCTGATGCTGGAATACAGCACTTATTCGGTGATCTCGCCGGAAGGCTGCGCGTCGATCCTCTGGAAAACCGCCGACAGGAAGCAGGAAGCCGCACAGGCCATGGCGATCACCGCCAAACGCCTGCGCGACCTCGGCCTGATCGACAAGATCGTGCGCGAGCCCACCGGCGGCGCGCACCGCAACCCGGTGCAGATGGCCAAGCGCCTCAAAGCCGTGCTCATCAACGAACTCGATGCGCTGGAGCAACAGCCCATCGAAGACCTGCTGGACCGCCGCTACAGGCGCCTGCGCGGTTACGGCGCGTACGAAGCGGCCTGAGCCGACTGACTGACCTTGTTTCGCCGGCGATCCGGCGCGGGGTACATGACGTCCCGCGTGCGCTGTCCGAATGTCCCGACCCGGGGCAGCCAGAGCAAATCCCGCGTAGCCCCCTTTTCCAGAGGGGGCGAAGCAGTTGCATTTGCTTTGCCCTGCTGTGAGCCGAAGCACTCGATGCGCCCTGCCTTGCCGTGAAACACTCGATGCGCCCTGCCTTGGCGTGAAGTACTCGATGCGCCCAACCCTGCTGCAGCCCCCCTTTGAAAAAGGGGGGAAGGGGGGATTTCCTGTTGACCTCCCCCACTGCCGAACACCAATGCGATGGGCCAGGAAAGATAACAAGGCGTGACCTCAAGCGCACAGCGCAGCAGACAGATACCACCGATACACAGGTGACACCCGCTCACGATTGCCGCGGCGGCGCGGACAGCCTTAGCCTCGCACTCCAACGATCTCAACACGGGAGCGTGGCGTGTCCACAGATTGCGATAATTCCACCGACCCGCGGACGCGATCATGAGCGTACGTGCGCAATCGCCGTTCTGTCTCCTGGGTACGGCAGTCGCGCTGGTTTGCGCCTATTCCGCACTGTGCCTGCTGGCGTATGCCTCCGGCGCACGGCATCTTCCCGACACGCTGTCGCCCAGTGCGTATCGGGCGCCGGCCACGATTCGCAGCCAATATCTGGCAGTCGCGGCATCGAACGCAAAATCGCTGCCGAAACTCAATCCGCTGACCTTCGTGCCCTACGTTCTTCACGATATGGACGACGACATGAGGACGAGCGACGGGTATCAGGTGTTGATGCTTACGGCTCGCATCGTGCTGTACAGCGACCGTGTTGCGGTACATCCACGCCGTCATCACCTCCCCGAGATCGCGACAGCGATCAAGATCAGCCGTCAATGGACGCTGGACGAGGCGGCGAACACGATCCTCGCCGAAAGTTGGTACCGGCGGGATGTGATCGGCATCGAAGCGGCCGCACGATTCTATTTCGGCGCCCCTCTCGCCGAACTGCAGCCGCAGGAAACCCTGGCACTGGTCGCCTTGTTGAAAGGCCCGAGCTGGTACGACCCGATCTGCAACCGCGAACGCTTCGAGCGGCGCTACGCGAAGGCCGTCGAAAAGCTCGGAAAAACCGGCCCGGAATGGACCGCTGCCGCGGCTTTGTCGCGATTGCGACCGATCGAGTGCACCCGCCGCTGAGTTCCACCATGCGTCGCGCATGCTGTCCGCTTCGTGTGCCTGATAGCGTTTTTTTCGCTTCCGGATCGCGACGAACGCCGGATTTCGGCCCGATAGCGGCGATTCCCCCGTCCATAGTCGTAAATCATCGGAAAAAAGCCTGAAAAAAGCCTTCAAGGGGCTTGGCGACGGCACCACCTTGGCCTACAGTGCGCATGCCGGCTCGTACCGGCCCAGACACAGTTCAACCATCCGACGAGGAAAAAAAATTCTCATGGCAACGAAAAAGAAAGCCGCCGCGAAGAAGGCCGCTGCCAAGCCGGCCGCGCCGAAGCCGATCAAAGAAGTAATGAGCAAGTCCGCGCTGGTCGCGCACATCGCCGCCGCCACCGAAGTCGCCGCCAAGGACGTGCGCGCCGTGATGGCGACGCTGGAAGGCGCCATCCACGCATCGATCGGCAAGAAAGGCGCAGGTGCATTCGTGCTGCCGGGCGTGCTGAAGATCACCTCCGTCAGCGTCGCCGCCAAGCCGAAGCGCAAGGGCATCAACCCCTTCACCGGTCAGGAAACCACCTTCGCCGCCAAGCCGGCGACCGTGAAGGTCAAGGTCCGTCCGATGAAGAAGCTCAAGGACGCCGCCACGGCCTGAGTCATTCAGCCGTTGCCATCGCTGCGGGTTCGCCCGTAGCGGTACGCGAAAAGCCGGATTTCCCAGGAAATCCGGCTTTTTCGTTTCCAGTGCTTCGTTCACGCCCATCAGGACACGTCATGGCCAAAGCGACCCGTGCCTCCGAAGTCCGTCGTTTCACCGATATCCCGAACGTCGGTCCCGCCACCGCCGGCGATTTCGAGACGCTCGGCCTGGATTCGCCGGCAGAACTCGCGCAATGCGACGCCTACGTGCTGTACCGCCGCCTCTGCACGCTCACCGGCGTCCGTCACGACCCATGCGTCATCGATGTCTTCCTGGCGGTCATCGATTTCATGAACGGCGCGCCGGCGCGCCCTTGGTGGCATTACACCGCGCAGCGCAAGCACGCCCTGGGCGACGATTGAGCGCGTCGATCGGGAGGCATCGATCAAAGGGCATCAATCAAAGCATGCGCTACAGGCAACCGGATCACCCGCCATTCATGCCCTTGGCCTAAGCTGCGGCCAACGCCCACGAGCCCCCTCCATGACCGATATGTCCACGTCGAACACGCGCCGCCGCGCCTTCCTGCGCTCCGCTGCCATTCTCGCCGTCGTCGCCACCCTGTCGGGCTGCGGCGCAGTGAACACCGCCACCGCCCTGCTGAGTAACCAGGTCGCATTCACCGCACCGCAGTTGCAGGCCTATCTCGATCGCCATCATCCGCAGCAGTACGACCAGCTCGGCGGCCTGCTCAAGCTCAGCGTGAGCAATCCGCAGGTCGCGATCCCGCCGGACAGCACCCGCCTGCATCTGGATTTCGACGTCGGCATCGACGGTCTGGGCATGCGCAGCGACACGCCCGCCGGGCATATCGCGATCACCAGTGGCCTGCGTTACGACGTGGCCAGCAACGCGCTGTATCTGGAGGAGCCCGAACTCGAATCTGCGGAACTTCCACTGATCGGCAGCCGCATGAACGCCACCGGCCGCGACCTCATCAACGGTTGGCTGCGCGATTACGCCCGCAGCGAACCGGTGTACAAGCTCGACAAGGAGATGCTGGACACGCTCGGCTCGCGGCGGATTGCCGGCACCCTGATCCAGAACGGCCGCGTGGTCATCAAACTCGACAGATGAAAGCTTCGCAGGAGGGCCTTCAGGCCCAAGTTTCTCGGAATGACAGCGAAGATTCGTACGCTACATCAATGCTGAAGCACGAAGATGAGGCATCGGGGCTGAAGCCCCTCCTACGAAACGCGATGCCGCGCCTGCGGAAATTTCGACGGATTTTCAGATCTCGAACCGGTAGGACAGCTTCACCAGCAATTGTTCGCTGTCGCGCAGATCGAACGCACCGCTGAATTCATCGCCGACCGAATACGGGCCGGCGCCGGCATCGAACAGCGAACCGCCGCGCACGTAGGCGAGATACAGATACGACAGCGGCGCGAATTCATAGCGGTAGCGCACCTGGAAGCCGAGATTGCGCAGGGCGAAGCTCTCGACCGGATCGTTGTTGCGCACCGGCGTGCCGTCGGGCGCGACGACCCAGGCGCGCTTGGCATCGGCGTCCAGGCCCAGTGCTTCGAGACGCACGCGCAATTCCTGCTTGCTGTCGATCAGCCACACGGAACCCGCATTGAGAAAAGCCTGCTCCGAGCCGTAGGTGACGAGACGCGATGTGTCGCGGTCCCAGATCAGCCAGTCCGGGTTGCGTTGCAACTCCAGCCCCAGAAAGAAGCTGAGGTTGTCGTTGACCGCGTACGTCGGCTCGAGATTGACGCTCCACGCGCCGCGGTCGATGCCACCCAGACCTTCGGCGTTGTAACGCAGATTGGTATAGAACGACCAGTGTTTTTTCTTCGGGAAAAAACGCTCGGCAAACGCGAACAGCCGGCCGGGATGATCGACCACACCGTTGCCGCGGGTAATCAGATCCTCATGGCCTGGCGTCCAGCCCGCGATCTCGAAGAACTGGTTGCCGCCGTCGCGTCGCTCGCTGCCGCGGTTGACCGCGAACGCATCGCCGATATGCACGCCATTGTCGTTCGTGCGCCGCGAAGTCGCGAATCGCCACTGGTGCGAGGCGTACGGCGACGTCTCCGGCAGCGAGGTAAAACGTCGCGAGACCTCGTAGCGCGCGTAGTTGTAGTTGTTGCGGTCGAGGAAACCGAAATCGTTGAGTTGCAGGTCGCCGCCGGTGTGCAGCAGATACAACTGCTGCCGCCAGCCGTCGCCGATGTCGTGATCGATCCGCACCTGCGCCCCGGAGTCGCGCTTGGTGTCGCCGCGCTGATCGATGCTGGAACCGACCAGGTTGGCGCGGACATTCCACTGCGCGTTCGGCGCCCATTGGTGATCGAGCGACAGCACGGTCGCCTCTCGGTCAAGGAACGGGCGGCTCACGTGGGTCACCATCGCGCCGACGTTATGCCCCTCGAATCCCCGGGTCGCGCGCAGCGCGTAGAAATCGCGGCCGACGCTGTCGCCCTCGGTAGCCGCGAACACGCCGTAGCCGAAACCGCCGGCGCTGCCGTTGATCTTGACCGCGGCGGTGACATCGCCGGAGCCGCTGCCGTCGTCGGCGCGCGAACCCACTCGGCGGGTATAGATCAGTTGCTGGGCATTGCCGAGCGAACCGAAGGGCACTTCGAAATAGCCCTGGTTCTCGGTGAAGAACGGACGCCGGTCACCGAAGAAGGTTTCGATCGCGCCGAAGTTGACGACGATGCCGTCGCTCTCGACCTGGCCGAAATCCGGATTCACCGTGGCGCTGAGCTGGAACTGGCCGTTCGGCTTCCAGAACAGATCCACGCCGGCATCGAAATCACTTTTGCCGCCGACGTTGTCGTACAGGCCAACGATATAGGGCGTGATCGCCAGCAGCGACTGGCTGAACTGCGGCACCTCGACTTTATTCAACGCGCTGAGATAGCGTTGGTCGTTGAAACTGATCGCCGGCCAGGTCATGCGTTCGTTGCTGTTGCCGACGACCCGGTCGAGCGCGAGCCCGATGGTGCGCGTACCGCCGTTGCCGCTGCGCATCGGCGCGATGTGCCAGGGAATCAGCATTTCCACGGACCAGCCGTTTTCGTCCTCGGACACCGCATGCGACCAGTTGCCGTCCCAGTCGCCGTTGAACTGGGTTTCGTTGCTGATCGTGCTGTCGGCGATATCGTCCGACAGCGCGACCATGAAGTTGTAGCCGCTGCGGCCGTCGCCGTCGAAGTCGACGTAAACATTGACCCGGTCCACGTTGCCGTTGTTGTCGCGCTGGAACCGCTGCCGGGTGCGCGGAACGTCCGCGGGCTGCAGGTTTCGGAACGCCACCGCCAGACCATCGGCGGTGGCCATGTACCAGGCCTCGGTGGTGTGCCGGCCTGGCTCGCGTGTGAGCGGCTGGGTCATGCGGAAGTCGTCGATCCGCTGCGCGCCGGCCCATTCCGTCGGATCGACCTTGCCGTCGATCTCGATGGCGAAGGCCGGCACAGGTGTCGAGACGACCGCGGCAAGGAGCAAGGCGCGCATGGCGGCAATCCCGTTGAGAAGTTGCGCGCATCCTGCGACAAGCGCCGGCACGCGGCGCCTGTCTTTAGTCATGGGAACTTTTGCCGCGCTTGTATCGTCTGTCACGCGCCCGATGTGCGGACTTTGGTGGCACCGCCGCCGATGACGATCAGCTTTTCGGCTGCAACATGGTGCCGGTGCATTTCTTCGCACCGCACTTGCAGCCCCAGATCTTCTTCATCTTGGCGGTATGCCGCTCGGCCAGCACGATGCCGTAGTTGTAGGTCAGCTCTTCGCCCGGCTGGATATCGCGGATGGCCTCGATGAACACCTTGTCCTTGCGCGGCTTGCCCTTGGTGTTCTCTTCCAGCACCGCCTCGCAATTGGGCGCGCAGCTGTGGTTGATCCAGCGCGCGACGTTGCCGTCGACGTTGGCGTCGATCACATAGTCGTCGTTGAGGGTGAACAGAAAGGTGTGGCCGTTCTCGTCGATTTCGCCGTAAGCCTCGTCGACCTGTGCGTGGCTGCGCACTTCGCCTTTGTAACGCACGACGCGCTCGCCCTTGCGGATCAATTCGTCGGCGAACACGCCGTTGCCGTGGATGGGCGACAAGCGGGCGACGATTTTCTTCTTCGACATGGCGTGAACGATTCCGGCGGCTGATGCGTGGAGGGCGATTATGGCCTATTTGCCCGTGTACGCGACGGCGCGCAACACAAGACGTGGCCGCGCGCGCCTCGGGACAGGATCAGAACCAACCGCGCCAGGCGCCGCTCCAGTACAGCGCCATACCCAGGCCGAAGGCCGTCCAGAACAGCGACTTCAACCCGCGCCAGGCCTTCCAGAGCAGGAACACTGCGCCGGCAGCCAGCAGCCGGCGCAGCAGTTGCGAGCGTTCGGTGGCGGAAGCGGCGGACGCCGCACGCTCGGCTAGACGCTCGACGCTGCTCTGGAACGACGACGGGATGCTGTGGGTGGTGCTCATGGCTTGCTCCTGTGTCCGGGAGTGGACGATCCCTCGTCCTCAGCACCGCCGGCCCGGCCATTGGAGACCGTCAGCCATCTGCGGTGACAGTCGTCACCCGGATGTCGCCTTCGGAAAGCGCACGGATTGAGCCCAGCCGGCCGAAAGCGTACAATTTCGGTCCTGTTTCGATCGAGACGCCGCCAGGCGCCCCAACCAAGCCATGCTTCGGGTCACCAAACTCACCGATTACGCCAGCGTGGTGCTGACCGTGCTGGCCAGCGCGCCGGACACCGTGCTAAGCGCGACCGGGCTGGCCGAACGCGCCGGACTGGAGCCGCCCACCGTCGCCAAGGTGCTGAAGCCGTTGGCCCAGGCCGGACTGGTGCAGGCCTTCCGCGGCGCGACCGGCGGCTATCGTCTGGCCCGCCCGGCCGGCGAGATTTCGCTGGTCGAGATCGTCGAAGCGATGGAAGGCCCGCTGGCGATGACCGAGTGCAGCATCCACGAAGGCCAGTGCGGCATCGAACACTCCTGCAGCGCGCGCGCCAACTGGCGGCGGATCAACGATGTCGTCTCCGACGCCCTGCGTCGCGTCACCCTGGCCGACATGATTCTGCCGACCCCCGCGACGGATGCGCGCAGAACCATTCCCGTTTCGCTGTCGGCCAACTGAGAACGACGATGACCGCTACCGCTCCCCGAACCGACCCGTCGCCGTCCGTTCCGCACGTGCAGAACGCCGGAATCCTCGAACAGCTCGGCCGTCGCTACGACGCCGGCTTCGTCACCGACATCGAGTCCGACACGTTGCCGCCGGGCCTGGACGAAGACGTCGTGCGCTTCCTCTCGGCGAAAAAGAACGAGCCCGAGTGGATGACCGAATGGCGGCTCGCCGCCTATCGCCACTGGCTGACGATGACGCCGCCGCACTGGGCCAAGCTCGACATCGCGCCGATCGATTTCAAGTCGATCAGCTACTACTCGGCGCCGAAAGCCAAGTACGCGTCGCTCGACGAAGTGCCGCAGGAACTGCTCGACACCTACGACAAACTCGGCGTGCCGCTGCACGAACGCGCGAGGCTGGCCGGCGTGGCGGTGGACGCGGTGTTCGACTCGGTAAGCGTCGGCACCACCTTCCGCAAGGAACTGGCCGAGAAAGGCATCATTTTCTGTTCGATGTCGGAAGCCCTGCACGACCATCCCGAACTGGTCCGCCAGTATCTCGGCAGCGTGGTGCCGCCGGGCGACAACTATTTCGCGGCGCTGAATGCTGCAGTATTTTCCGACGGCAGTTTCGTGTTCATCCCCAAGGGCGTGCGCTGCCCGATGGAGCTCAGCACCTACTTCCGCATCAACGCGATCAACACCGGCCAGTTCGAGCGCACGCTCATCATCGCCGAGGAAAAATCCTACGTCAGCTATCTCGAAGGCTGCACCGCGCCGATGCGCGACGAAAACCAGCTGCACGCGGCGGTGGTCGAGCTGGTGGTGCTGGACGACGCCGAGATCAAGTATTCGACGGTGCAGAACTGGTATCCCGGCGACGAAAACGGCGTCGGCGGCATCTACAACTTCGTCACCAAGCGCGGCGAATGTCGCGGCGCGCGCAGCAAGATCAGCTGGACCCAGGTCGAAACCGGTTCCGCGATCACCTGGAAATACCCGTCCTGCGTGCTGCTCGGCGACGATTCCACCGGCGAATTCCACTCGGTCGCGCTGACGCACCACCGCCAGCAGGCCGATACCGGCACCAAGATGATCCACATCGGCAAGCGCACCAAGTCGAAGATCGTCAGCAAGGGCATCAGCGCCGGCCGCGGCCAGAACACCTATCGCGGTCTGGTGAAAGTGGAGCGCGGCGCCGACGGTGCGCGCAACCACACCCAGTGCGACAGCCTGCTGATCGGCAAACGCTGCGGCGCGCACACGTTTCCGTACATCGAAGTGAAGAACCCCAGTGCGACCGTCGAGCACGAAGCCACCACTTCGAAGATCAGCGACGACCAGATGTTCTATTGCCGCAGCCGCGGCATTTCCGAAGAGAACGCGGTGTCGCTGATCGTCGATGGGTTCTGCAAGACCGTGTTCCGTGAACTGCCGATGGAATTCGCGGTGGAAGCCAAGAAACTGCTGGAAGTCTCGCTGGAAGGTTCGGTCGGATGAACGCGGTGGCCGTCGGCGAAACCGATCTGCAGCGGCTGCTGAGCGGGCTCGCGCCCGATCTGGTGGCGCGTCCACGCGCGATCCGTTCGCAGGCCGCGGGCGCATCCGTTCCGACCGAAGCGATCATGCTGTTCCGCGAAGATGAAGGCATCACCACAGTCGTCGAAGTCGACGAATCCCCGGGCGAGCCGCTGTGGGCGCAGATCACCCTGCGCATCCATTCCAGCCTCGAAGCGGTCGGGATGATGGCCGCGATCGCAGCGGCCCTCGCCGCGCGCGACATTCCCTGCAACGCCGTGTCCGCTTACTACCACGACCATCTGTTCGTCCCGTGGTCGCGGCGCGACGACGCCATCGCAGCACTGCAAGCACTTTCCGGAGAGACCGCATGACCCCCAGCGACATCATCGGCACGCTCGGCGTGTCCCTCCTGCTCATTGCGTTCGTGCTGAATCAACGGCGCACGATCTCCGAGCATTCGCGCGCGTTCCTGGTGATGAACATGATCGGCGCCCTGCTGTGCGGCTACTCGGCCTGGCTGGTGCGCTTCATGCCGTTCGTGGTGCTCGAAACCGTCTGGGCGCTGTTCGCCGCCTGGGGGCTGCTGCGCTGGTCGCCGGCCACCGAAGACTGACATCTCCGCCTTTCCCTACACGCATCCATACGAATGCCGTCCCGGCACGAAGAACCCATCATGTTGAAGATCGAAAACCTCCACGCCAGCGTCGCCGGAAAAGCCATCCTCAAAGGACTCACGCTCGACGTGAAACCCGGCGAAGTCCACGCCATCATGGGTCCGAACGGCGCCGGTAAATCCACGCTCGGCAATATCATCGCTGGCCGCGACGGCTACGAGATCGGCGAAGGCACGGTGTCGTTCGAAGGACAGGATCTGCTTGTTCTTGAACCCGAAAAACGCGCCGCACTCGGCGTGTTCCTCGCTTTCCAGTATCCGGTCGAGATCCCGGGCGTGAACAACACCTATTTCCTGCGCAGCGCGCTCAATGCCCAGCGCAAGGCGCGCGGCGAAGGCGAGCTGGATTCGATGCAGTTCCTCAAGCTGGTGCGCGAGAAACTGGCGGTGCTGCATCTGAAAGACGAACTGCTGCATCGCGGCGTCAATGAAGGTTTCAGCGGCGGCGAGAAGAAGCGCAACGAGATCTTCCAGCTCGCGGTGCTGGAGCCGAAGCTGGCGATTCTCGACGAAACCGACTCCGGCCTAGACATCGACGCGCTCAAGGCCGTCGCCGACGGCGTCAACGCACTGCGCAGCCCGGATCGCGCGTTCGTGGTCATCACCCACTACCAGCGCCTGCTCGATTACATCAAGCCGGACGTCGTGCATGTGCTCGCCGATGGTCGCATCGTCGAAACCGGCGGCCCGGAACTGGCGCTGGAACTGGAAGAACACGGCTACGCGTGGATCAAGGACCGCGTGACGCCGGAGGCGGCGGCACGATGAGCGCATTGCTCGACTCGTTCGCGGCCGCGTTTGACGGACTCGCCCGGCGCGAGGCCGCAGGTCTCGGCGCGCATCGGCGCGAAGCTCTGGACGCTGCGCTGCGCGACGGCCTGCCCGGGCCGCGCAGCGAAGCCTGGAAATACACGCCGCTGCGTGCGCTGGAGCGACGCGCCTTCGTTCCCGCACAGGTCGCTGCCGACACCGGCGCATTGGCTGCGGCACTCGCGGGCATTCCCTTTCCGCGCATGGTCTTCGTCGATGGCCGTCATGACGAAACGCACAGCGACATCGCATCCCTGCCCGCCTGCATCGACGCACAGCCGCTTTCACGACTGCTGCTCGCGAACGAACCGCGCGATGCGAATTTTCTCGGCCGCCGCTATCAGGGCGCCGACGAAGTGTTCGCCGCGGTCAATGCCGCACTGTCCGAAGAAGGTGCAGTCGTGCGGGTCGAACATGCTGCGCGCGACACTTCGACGACGCTGCATCTGGTTTTCGTCGCCAGCGGCACGGCACAGGAGAGCGGCGTGCATCTGCGCCACTTCATCGACCTGCGCAACGACGCGGCCCTGCATCTGGTCGAACACCACATCGCGCTCGGCGAGCATCGCGGTCTCGCGAACCATGTCGCCCACGTGCATCTTGGCCAGCGCGCACAGCTGACCCACGTTCGCGTACAGGCGGAGGCCGAAGGCGCCAGCGGATTCGCGCGCACCGATGCGGTGCTGGCGCGCAATGCCGACTATCGACGCACCGACCTCGAACTCGGTGCCGCACTGTCGCGACACGAGTTGAACGTCCGCCTCGAAGGCGAAGGCGCAACGCTCACCGCGAACGGCGTGTTGTTCGCCGACGGCAAACGTCATCTCGATACGCGTCTCGGTATCGAACACATCGCCCGCGACACGTCCTGCTCGCTGCTGTGGCGCGGACTCGGCGCGGGCCGCGGCCGCGCGGTGTTCCACGGCGGCATCGTCATCCGCGAAGGCGCCGATGGCGCCAACGCCAATCTGTCGAACAAGAATCTGCTGCTGTCGGCGCAGGCCGAAATCGACACCCAGCCGGTGTTGGTCATCCATGCCGACGAAGTGCAGGCTGCGCACGGTGCCACCGTCGGCCAGCTCGACCCGACCGCGCTGTTCTATCTGCGTACGCGCGGACTGCCAGAAGCCGAGGCGCGCGCATTGCTCACCGCTGCATTCTGCCGCGAAGTGCTGGCCGGCATCGACGACGTCGCGCTGCGCGAATCGCTGGCCGTCGTGCTCGACGCCCATCTTGTGCGGGTAACGACGGCATGAGCATCCAGCCCGCCGATACCATTCGCGACTGGAACGCGATCCGCGCCGATTTCCCGCTGCTCGCGCGCGAAGTCCACGGCAAACCGCTGATCTATCTCGATTCCGCCAACACCGGGCAGAAACCGGCGAAGGTCATCGACAAGGTCGACGATTTCTTCCGCCATCACAACGCCAACGTCAGTCGCGCTGTGCATGCGCTCGGCACCGAAGCCACCGAAGCCTACGAAGCGTCGCGAACGAAACTCGCCGGTTTTCTCGGCGCGCATCGCGACGAACTGGTGCTGTGCAGCGGCACCACGTTCGCGCTCAATCTCGTGGCGTATTCGTGGGCGCTGCCGCGGCTGAAAGCCGGCGACGCGATCCTGCTCAGCCGCATGGAGCATCACGCCAACATCGTGCCGTGGCAGCTCGTCGCCGAACGCACCGGCGCGACGATCAAGGTCGCCGAGATCCGCGAAGACGGCACGCTCGACCTCGACGCTCTGTACGCCGCGATGACGCCGGACGTGAAGATTCTTGGCCTGACTCACGTCAGCAATGTGCTGGGCACGGTCAATCCAGTGCGCGAAATTTGTCGGGAAGCGCGACGCCGCGGCATCGTCAGCGTGATCGACGGTTCGCAGGCGGCGCCGCATCGTACGCTCGACGTGCCAGCGCTCGGCTGCGATTTCTATGCGATCACCGGCCACAAGATGTGCGGCCCGACCGGTACCGGTGCGCTGTGGGCGCGACGCGAACACATCGCCGCGATGCCGCCGTTCCTCGGCGGCGGCGAGATGATCAAGGAAGTGCGCTTCGAAGGCACGATCTTCAACGACGGCCCGCACCGTTTCGAAGCGGGCACGCCGAACATTGCCGGCCACATCGGTCTCGGCGCAGCGGTCGATTATCTGTCCGCGATCGGCATGGACGCGATCGAAGCGCGCGAAGCCGAACTGCTGGCGCACGCCAGCGAAGAACTGCAGCGCATCGAAGGCCTGCGAATCCTCGGCAACGCGCCGGAGAAAGCCGCGGTCATCAGTTTCCTGGTCGACGGCGCGCACGCGCACGATCTGGCGACGCTGCTGGATCTGGAAGGCGTCGCAGTGCGCTCCGGCCACCACTGCGCGCACCCGCTGATGCGTTTCTACGGCGTCGCCGCGACCTGCCGCGCCTCGTTCGCGTTCTACAACACGCACGAAGAGATCGAACGTTTCATCGCCGCCCTCGTCAAAGTCCGCCGCCTGCTCGGCTGATCGCCGCCGTCGCGCAGAAGCAATTGCCCAGAAAACATAGCTCGTTAAGGAATGGCCGTTTGACCGTCATGATCAGTTTCCGTAACGCCAGCCACGACGATATTCCGGCGCTGATCGCGCTGGTCACCGCCGCGTATCGCGGCGACGCCAGCCGCCAGGGCTGGACCACCGAGGCCGATCTGCTCGATGGCCAGCGTATCGATTCGCAGATGCTGCGCACCGATCTGGAGACGCCGGGCAGCGTGATCCTGCTGGCGACCGACAGTGGCGATGAGGATCGACCGCGCCTGGTCGCCTGCGCCAATATCGCGACGCAGACCAGCGACGACGGCATCCCCACCGCCTATTTCGGCATGTTTTCGGTCGATCCCGATCTGCAGGGCGGCGGCATCGGCAGACTCGTGCTGGAAGAAGCCGAACGCATCGCGCACGACACGCTGGGCTGTGCGCGCATCCGCATGACGGTGATCGACAGCCGCGAGGAATTGATCGCGTATTACGAACGTCGCGGCTACGTCCGCACCGGCATCAAGAAGCCGTTTCCTTACGGCGACCCGCGCTATGGTCTGCCCAAACGCGACGATCTGCAGTTCGAAATTCTCGAGAAACCACTGGAGAGGCAGCCGTGAGCGACTGGACCTTCGTCTGCGCGACCGGCCAATTGCTACCGGGCGAGAAAGCCGTGGCCTGGGCCGACGACACCCCGATCCTGGTCGTCAATCTCGACGGCGAACTCTACGCGCTCGAAGACCGCTGCAGCCACGACGAATTCGAGCTGTCTTCCGGCGAAGTCGATGCGGTGGAAGGCAGCATCACCTGCGTGCTGCACGGCGCGCGCTTCGATCTGCGCGAAGGCACTGCGCTGTGCGCGCCCGCCTATGAGCCGGTAGCGAAATTCCCGGTGAAGATCGAACACGGCGGCATCTGGGTGCGCGACGATCGCTAGACCGAATCCGGTCGAGCGGGTTTGCACGGCAGATGCCTCGTAGGAGGGGCTTCAGCCCCGAGCTTTTTTTACAGAGCTCGGGCCTGAAGGCCCTCCTACGGGATCGACAGCGCGTCCATCCCCAGCATCGCCAACATTCCGGTCATGCGCCCGGCCTGCATCGCCTGCTCGCTCGACGCATTGCCCTGCTCCGCACGTTTGGCCACGCCCTGCGCGATCGCGGCGAGACGGAAGAAACTGAAGGCCAACACGAACGGCCAGTCCGCCGGAATCGGCCGGCCGGTCAATTGCGAATAGCGCGCGAGCAACGCGGCTTCATCGGGAATCCCAAGCGCCGCACGATCCAATCCCGCCAGACCCGGCAGCGCCGGATTGCGCGGCAGCCGCAGCGCCATGCAGAAATAGCCGAGGTCCGCGAGCGGATGGCCCAAGGTCGACAGTTCCCAATCGACGATGGCGATGACGCGCGGCGATCCGGGATGGAACATCAGATTGTCGATGCGGAAATCGCCGTGCGCCAACGCGACAACGCCGTCGTCTGCTGGACAACGGGCCGGCAGTGCGTCGATCAGCGCATCCATCGCGGGCAGCGACCGAGTTTCGCTGGCGCGGTATTGTTCGGTCCAACGTTTGATCTGGCGCTCGAAATAATTGCCGGGCTTGCCGTAATCGCCCAGACCGAGCGCTTCCGGATCGACCGTGTGCAACGCCGCCATCGCGTCGATGATGCCGGCGTAGATCTCGCTGCGGCCGGCCGGATCCATGTCCGGCAGCGATGGATCCCACAGGATCCGACCGTCGACGAAGGACATCAGATAGAACATCGAACCGATGACCGACGCGTCGCTGCACAGATGCAGCGGCTGCGCGACCGGCACTGCGGTACCGTGCAGCGCCTGCAGCACGCGGAATTCCCGATCCACCGCATGCGCCGACGGCAGCAGTTGTCCCGGTGGTTTGCGGCGCAGCACACAGGTGCCGCTGGCCGCATCGATGCGATAGGTCGGGTTGGACTGGCCACCCTTGAACTTGGTCGCGGTCAACGGGCCGCGAAAGCCGGCGACGTTCGCTTCGAGATAGGTCGCCAGCGATTCTGCGGGCAGGTCGAGCGGATGGGTCATGTCCATATCTCACGAAAATCCGTAGGAGGGGCTTCAGCCCCGATGCGTTTGCGATGACGCGTTTGAAGGAGAAGCATCGGGGCTGAAGCCCCTCCTACAGTCGTCTTCGATCAGCCGTCTTTCAACATCGAGCGCGCTAGCGAAGCGATATGCACTTCGTCCGGGCCATCGGCCAGACGCAGCGAACGCGCGCCGGCATAGGCCTGGGCCAGGAAATAGTCCTGCGACAGACCGCCGCCGCCGTGAATCTGCATCGCGCGGTCGATCACCGTGCAGGCCATGCGCGGCGCGATGATCTTGATCATGCCGATCAGATCCTTCGCGCCCTTGTTGCCGTGCGCGTCGAGCGCCGCCGCCGCCTGCAGCGTGAGCAGGCGCGCCTGTTCGATCTCGCAGCGCGACAGCGCGATCGCTTCCTGCGCCATGCCGTGCCCGCCGAGCGGACGACCGAAGGCCTCGCGGCTGCGCGCGCGCGCGACCATCAGTTCCAGCGCGCGCTGCGCCAGACCGATCAGGCGCATGCAGTGATGGATGCGTCCCGGCCCCAGCCGCGCCTGCGCGATCTCGAAACCGCTGCCGGATTCGCGCAACAGATTGGCGGCCGGCACGCGCACGTCCGTGAATTCGATTTCGACATGGCCGTGCGGCGCATCGTCGTAACCGAACACCGTCAGCGGCCGCAGCACGCGCACGCCGGGCGTCGCCATCGGTACCAGCACCATCGACTGGCGCCGATGCGCCGGTGCGTCCGGGTCGGTCACGCCCATCACGATCATGATCTCGCAGCGCGGATCGCCCGCGCCGGTGGTCCACCACTTGCGGCCGTTGATGACGAACTCGTCGCCATCGCGAACGATCGGCAGCGCGATGTTGGTGGCGTCGGAGCTGGCGACATCGGGCTCGGTCATCGCGAACGCGGATCGGATATCGCCCGCCAACAAACGCGGCAGCCACGGTGCCTGTTGCTCCGGCGTCGCGAAATGCAGCAACACTTCCATGTTGCCGGTATCGGGCGCGCTGCAGTTGAACACTTCAGGCGCGAACAGGCTGCGCCCGGTGAGTTCGGCGATGGGCGCGTAGTCGAGATTGCTCAGGCCAGCGCCGTGCGCGGGATCCGGAAGAAACAGATTCCACAGCCCCTGTGCCTTGGCGTCGGCCTTCAGCGATTCCAGCAGCGGCGGAATCGTCCAGCGCGTCTGCGGATCGGCGGCATGCGCGTGGAATGCGATTTCCGCCGGAATGATCCTCTCGGCGACGAAAGCCGCGACCGCGGACTGCAGCGCGCGCGAGCGATCCGAGAAGGGAAACAGCGTGGCGATGCGTTCGGTGCTCATCGTGCGTTGCTCATGGTGTACTCGGAAGCTTGCGTGAAGACGGCATCGGTATTGATGCCGCCCAAGAGTAGTTTGGACCGTGCATCCCTGCGCAGGAGGGCCTTCAGGCCCGAGCTCTGCGAAAAAATCTCGGGGCTGAAACCCCTCCTGCGCAGGCACATCTACGGATCCAAACATGTTCGTACCGGATCGATTTCGTACCGGATCAGTAGTACGTCCACAGCTCGCGTTCGCCGTGCAAATGCGGCAGCGCGTTCCACGAACTCATCCTCAAGCGGCTGCCGTGCGGATGGAACTCCGACAGTGCGCTGTTGCGTAGCGACAGATTGAGCTCAACGGCGCGCGCGTTGGGCACGTCCAGCGCGATCTGCGCCAGACGCGAGATCACGCCGCCGGAGCTGAGCACCAGCACTTCGCCGTCGCCCGCCAGAGCCTCCAGACGCTCGCCCGCCGACTGCACGCGCTGGCCGAACGCGGCCCAGCTTTCCGGCAGGCCCGGCAATTCGTCGTTCGCCCAGGCCAACAGCGCGGCCTGCAGCATCGCCGCCACATCGCGCGGCTGGCCGCTGCGGCTGGCAGCAGCGATCGGGTGTTCCGGATCGCGCGCCAAGTAGGCGCCGAACACCGCCTCATGATCGAACTCGGCGAAGCCGGCATCGGCCACGGGCTCGGGCAGCGGCAAACCCTGCGCTGCGAAAGCCTCGGCCACGCCTTCGGCGGTCTGCCGGTGCCGACGCATCCCGCCCACTACCACCGACTGGAACCGGTGGCCGCCGCGCGCCAGCCAGTCGCCGAGCCGGCGCGACTGCTCTCGCCCGCGTTCGGACAGATTGTCGTAATCGGCGGCGCCGTAGCTCGCCTGTCCGTGGCGGACCAGCAGCAGGGTCACTGCGGTAAACCCTCGTGCGGACACCGGTTCCCGGCCAGGGTTATGCCGAACAGCAAAGCGATATCCAAGGAGAGGCGTCCAATCGAGCGTCTGCGCCATCCTACCCAGCCCACCCGGCCAGTCACAAGCCATCCGTTCGAAATGCGATCAGAGAAACGTGACGGGCGCGCTGTTGCGGATGATCCCCACCTGGAACGGCGACAGTGCATCTCCGCGGATTGTGCCGGCATCCATCAACTCGCCGTCGCCGCTGTTGATATGCAGCATCAAACCGAGCGCATGGCAGAGTTCATGCGCCACCACATACTTTCCGCCATCCGTAAACTTCGGATTCCGAACTCCCGTCACGTTTGGAGCCGACGCGACCGTGGGAGGGAATGGCAGCGTCGGCGCATCAACAACGGGGTTGAAAACGACCTCGGAAATAACCGAGTCGCGCTCAACCGCAACCCAATCCACGAAAGGCCCTCCGGAAGCGCCTATCACATTGCCCGGACCGTCGTCGCCGACCTCGCGTACGACGTACACGATGATCGGGTGCCCCACCGCCAACAAAGACCAGACATTCGACTCGAATATTTTGATCGTTTGAAGTTGGTGCCAACTGCCGTTGATCCAAAGTTCGTCCTTGAAGAGCTCGCCCCCAGTGCCTATTCGCAGGGCATGCTCGGGCGCGTTCCGGATCGGCTCATGGAATGTGGTGTGAACCCTGATCTGCGCTCTCGCATAGAAAATACGCGCTGTCTCAGCCATGACCGCTTCGAGATGCTGCCGGTTCGCCAGAGGAATGTCGCCTTCGCAGAGCGGGACCACATGGACGCGCAGATGCTTGGTGATGCGAATGCCGATGATCCGCGCGAAGCCGTCGGCCAACCCGACCACGTAACTGAAGGCGGTGACTATCGTGCGCCAACGCGCCTTGAGGAACGGGCCGACAAATGGAATGGCGAGAACGAAATTGAGGACCGCCGCGGCGACATTGACGAACAGATTCACGACTTCGCAAATCGTGCGGAACACGATGGTCACAACGATGCGAACCGCCCATTTCACGATCTTGACGAATATCGTCACCAGCCAGCAGAACCAGCCGATCGGATTCCACCAGTCGTACTCCTCGCACTTCTCTTCAGTTGTCCGTATCCAGTCGTCGAACGGTTCCCAGAATTCCTCTTCGATTCGCGACTGATAGGTCTTGCATATCGTTGCCATGTCGTTGACGTCCGTAGTCGTGATGCTCCGAAAATCC
Source organism: Lysobacteraceae bacterium (assembly GCA_046598445.1). Classification (GTDB taxonomy): domain Bacteria; phylum Pseudomonadota; class Gammaproteobacteria; order Xanthomonadales; family Xanthomonadaceae; genus Lysobacter_I. The sequence continues at coordinate 5,473 of JBKJHV010000095.1, read as the reverse complement.
TGAAGCCACGTTCACTCCAACGTACAACGCACGCCAAGCGGCCAAGCAATCCGCGAACTGCCCCCGCTGAGCCATGCAAGGCCGATCCATGCCTGCAGAGCGACGGTTTCTCCGACCCGACACCCGGCCGCTCAGCGCGGTCGCAGCCGGATCACCAGTACTTCGCCGCCGCCGTCCAGCGCGAAACGCGCGCGCGCCGTGGTCGCAGTCAATAAGAATGTGTCGCCCATCGCTGCGGCCTCGCAGTCGCTGCCGTCGCTGGCCTGCGTGTGCCCGGACAGCACATGCACGGCCCAGGTTTCGCCCGGTTCGACGAACAGCACCACCGACCCTACCAGCGGGCGATGCCACAGTTCGGCGTCGATGCGGTCGCGGCGCCACATCAAGTTGAAATCGTGGGTCGTGCCGTCGATCAGTTCGCCGGCCACCGCGCGTTCGCCCGCGAAGCGTGCGCGCCCGTGGGGCGGCTCGACATCGCGCACCTCGCCGTCGTCGAAGCGCAGGCGCACGCCGTTACCTTGCAACAGCACCAGTTCGCGGTCGATGCCGGCGAACGTGGAAAACGGTCCGTCGCGCTCGATCTCGGCGATCGACAAGCGCCAATCCCAGTCGTCTCCCATCTCCGGGAACCGCAGGATCTCGCGGGTCCAGCCGAAACCGTTGCGCCAGCGTTCGCGGCGGTAATCTTGTGCGGCAATCAGGCGCAGGCGGGCGGACATTCGGACCTCCGGGATGGACCGGGCGAGTGTAGCCGAGCGTGCTCACACGAATGACGACGGCCGCGATCGTTCGCGGCCGTCGTCGTCGTGGGGAAGAGCGAATGGATCAGCGCTTCTTCGCCGGAGCGGTAGGCGCTTTCGCGACGGCCGGCTTGGCGGGTGCCGCGCCGCCGCCCACCACGATCATCTCGCGGTTCTTTTCGACCGTCTTCAGGCCGATGCCGTCGACCTGCGCCAGCTGCTCGGCGCTGCGGAAAGCGCCGTGCTGCTTGCGATAGGCGACGATGGCTTCCGCCTTGCTGGGGCCGACGTTGACCAACACGCGGTCGAGGGTGGCGGCGTCGGCGGTATTGATGTTGACCTTCTCTGCGGCGAAGGCGCTGCCGGCGAGGGCCAGCGACAGGGCGGTGGCGGCGATCAGGGACTTGAGGTTGAAGAGTTTCATGGCATTGCTCCTGGGTTGGATTGGATCGGAATGTGGTGGGTTGAGTGCGTCGGTTCGCTCCGACCGGGTTGTTGACGCTGCCGGCCTTTTCGATGCGGCCAGTGCGTTGCGTCGACAGGGACAGTGTCCGGATTCGCCCTGCCCGGCCACATCGCCGAACCACCCGGACAGGGGCCAGCGGATGCCTCACGCACGTGTCGGAAAATTCCTACAAAGCCCCAGCCGGGCGCTGGCCGGGCCGGATCGGCCGGGTCGGCCCGTTCGCGGGCGTACAATGGCGGCACTCTTCAATATCGGTTCCCAGCGCCATGGCTATCCGCAACGTCGATCCGGCTTCCATCCAGACATTCGTGGGCACCAAATGGGACGACGAAATCGTCCCCCAGCTCGTCGAATACATCCGGATTCCGAACAAGTCGCCGATGTTCGACAGCGACTGGGCCGCGCACGGTTACATGGACGATGCGGTCAAGCTGATGGAAACCTGGGCGCGGGCGCAGAACGTGGCGGGCATGCAGGTCGAAGTGGTGCGCCTGGAAGGCCGCACGCCGCTGATCTTCGTCGACATCCCGGCCAGCGCCGATGCCGAGACCGGCGAAGACTGCGTGCTGCTGTACGGCCATCTCGACAAGCAGCCGGAAATGACCGGCTGGGACGACGACCTGGGCCCGTGGACGCCGGTCATCAAGGGCGACCGCCTGTACGGCCGCGGCGGCGCCGACGACGGCTATGCGATCTTCGGCTCGATCGCCGCAGTGCAGGCCTTGCAGGAACAGGGCGTGCCGCACGCACGCTGCGTGGTGATGATCGAAGCCTGCGAAGAATCCGGCAGCTACGACCTGCCCGCTTACGTCGACCATCTGGCCGCGCGCATCGGCAAGCCGTCGCTGGTGGTCTGTCTGGATTCCGGCTGCGGCAATTACGAACAACTGTGGTGTACCACTTCGCTGCGTGGCCTCGCCGGCGGCAACCTCACCGTCAAGGTGCTGAGCGAAGGCGTGCATTCGGGCGACGCCTCGGGCGTTGTGCCGTCGAGTTTCCGCGTCCTGCGTCAGCTACTGTCGCGGATCGAAGACCAGGACAGTGGCCGGATCCTGCTCGATGGCCTGCACGTTGAGGTGCCGGCCGACCGCATGGTGCAGGCGAAAACCTGTGCGGCGGTGCTGGATACCGCGATCTTCGACAAGTTTCCGTTCCTGCCCGGCATGACCCCGATGCACTCGGACCTGACCGAACTGGTGCTCAATCGCACCTGGCGCCCGGCGCTGTCGATCACCGGCGCGGAAGGCCTGCCGCCGCTGTCGTCGGCCGGCAACGTGCTGCGTCCTTTCACTTCGGTGAAACTCAGCCTGCGCCTGCCGCCGATCCTGGACGGCAAGCGCGCCGGTGAGCTGTTGACCGAAGCGCTGCTGCGCGATCCGCCGTACGGTGCCGAAGTCACCCTGCATCTGGAAAAGGATTCCACCGGCTGGAACGCACCGACGATGACTCCGTGGCTGGAGCAGGCGATCGACGACGCCAGCCAGGCCTTTTTCGGCAAGCCGGCGATGTACATGGGCGAAGGCGGCACCATCCCGTTCATGGGCATGCTCGGCGAAAAATTCCCCGGCGCGCAGTTCATGATTACCGGCGTGCTCGGCCCGCACTCCAACGCCCATGGTCCCAATGAATTCCTGGATATCCCGATGGGCAAACGCGTCACCGCCTGCGTGGCCAAAGTGCTGGCCGAACACCGCAACGCCAGCGTCCGCGGCGAAACCACCGGCGTGGCCGCAGTGGCGGGCGGTGAGCAGCATGGCGATCACGGCTGCTGCTGAAGGTCAGTCCAGACAGGATAGGGCCCAGGCAGAACCCGAGAAGCGACGATCTTCAAGCCGTGCCCACGGCCGACGGAAACGAAACGCCGGCCGTTCCTGTAGAGCGGACTTCAGGCCGCTGTCTTGTTTGCGGATCGACGGATATTCAAAAGCAGCGGCCTGAAGGCCTTTCTACAAGGCCCCCGCCTGCTAGGATGCGATTGCGGTCTCAAAACGGCCGCAACCTCCATCCACTGACGAGAGGACAGTCATGACCGGCATTCTTTATACGATCATCATCGGCGCCGTCATCGGCATCCTTGCGCGGTTCATCAAACCGGGCGCGGATTCGATGGGTTGGATTCTCACCATTCTGCTCGGCATCGCCGGCGCCTGGGTCGGCAGTTACATCGCGCCGATGCTCGGCCTCTCCGGCGGCATGACCGGCTTCATCGTATCGATCGTCTGCGCCATCGGCTTGTTGTTCGTGTTCGAGATGATCCGCAAGAAAAGATAAGGCGCCCGCGCAGCCGCGCGGAACCCTGTTCAGCACGACCGAACGCCCGGCACATCGCCGGGCGTTTTGTTTCAGCCGTCAACCGGCCAGCAACCGCCCCACCACCGCTTCGGCCAACACTTCCGGCGTCTGCACCATGGTATCGAGCCGCATTTCCGGCGCTTCCGGCACTTCGTACGGCGAGTCGATGCCGGTGAAGTTCGGAATCTTGCCGGCGCGCGCTTTCGCATACAGACCCTTCACGTCGCGGCCCTCGGCCACCGCCAGCGGCGTGTCGACGAAGACTTCGATGAACTCGCCGCCTTCGAACAGGTCGCGCGCCATCCGCCGCTCGGCGCGGAACGGCGAGATGAAGCTGACCAGCACGATCAGGCCGGCATCGACCATCAGTTTCGCGACTTCGGCGACGCGGCGGATGTTCTCCACGCGGTCCTCGTCGCTGAAGCCCAGATCCTTGTTGAGCCCATGGCGGACGTTGTCGCCATCCAGCAGATAGGTGCGCAGGCCCATCGCCATCAGCCGCTTCTCGACCAGATTGGCGACCGTGGATTTGCCCGAACCCGACAGGCCGGTGAACCATAGGCAGCGCGGCGACTGGCCCATGCCGCGCGCCCGCGCGAGTTTGTCCACTTCCAAGTGCTGCCAGTGGATGTTGGCGGCGCGACGCAGCGAGAAATCCAGCGTGCCTGCCGCGACCGTGGCATGCGTCTGGCGGTCGATGAGGATGAAGCCGCCCAGTTCGCGACTGTCGGTGTACGCCTCGAATGGAATCGGCTGGTCGAGATGCAGGTTGCAGTAGCCGACTTCGTTGAGATCGAGCGACTTCGCGGCCAGATGTTCCTGCGAATTGACGTCGACGCGATGTTTGATCTCGGTGACCGAGGCGCCGACCGTGCGCGCGCCGACCTTCAGCCAGTACGGGCGGCCCGGCAGCAGCGGATGTTCGCCCATCCACAGCACATGCGCGGCGAACTGGTCGGCCACTTCCGGCGGCGACGATGCGGCGGCGATCACGTCGCCGCGGCTGATGTCGATTTCGTCTTCCAGCGTGAGCGTGACCGCGCGGCCCTTGCCGGCGCGCACCAGATCGCCATCGCCGCCGAGCACGCGCGCGACGCGCGAGCGCCGGCCCGAAGGCAGCGCGACGATCTCGTCGCCGGGCGCCACCGAGCCGGACACGATGGTGCCGGCGAAGCCGCGGAAATTCTGGTCCGGGCGGCAGACCCACTGCACCGGCAGGCGCAGCGCGGCGTTGTCCGCTTCACCGGCACCGGCGCCGACTGTATCAACGGTTTCGACGGTCTCCAGATGCGTCAGCAAGGTGGTACCGGTGTACCAGGGCATCCGCGTCGAAGGCGTGAGCATGTTGTCGCCGTTCAACGCGGACAGCGGGATGGCGGTGACTTGCGGAATGCCGAGTTGTTCGGCCAGCACGCGGTAGTCCTCGACGATGTGCGCGAACACGGCTTCGTCGTAATCGACGAGGTCCATTTTGTTCACCGCCAGCACCACATGGCGGATGCCCAGCAGCGAGACGATGTAGCTGTGACGGCGGGTCTGGGTGAGCAGCCCCTTGCGCGCATCGACCAGCACGATCGCCAGATCGGCGGTGGACGCGCCGGTGGCCATGTTGCGGGTGTACTGCTCATGGCCGGGGCAATCGGCGACGATGAACTTGCGCTGGTCGGTGCTGAAGAACCGGTAGGCGACATCGATGGTGATGCCCTGCTCGCGCTCGGCCTGCAGGCCGTCGACCAGCAGCGCGAAATCGATCTGGCCGTTCTGGGTACCGTGACGCAGGCTGTCGGCTTCCAGCGCCGCCAACCGGTCGTCCAGCAACAATTTTGTGTCGTGCAGCAGGCGGCCGATCAGCGTGCTCTTGCCGTCGTCGACGCTGCCGCAGGTGATGAAACGCAGCAGTTGTTTGTGTTCGTGCTGCTGCAAATAGGCCGCGACCGCCGCATCGGCTTCGCGATTGCTGTCGTTGATGATGACG
>JBKJHV010000001.1:0-32736 GCA_046598445.1 Lysobacteraceae bacterium | reverse complement strand
CTCGCCCTCGCAGTGGCTGTCGCCATGCCCGCCATGGCCCAGGACGCACCCGCCGAGCCGGAAGCCGGAACGCTGGAAACGGTGTCGGTGCTGGGCTCGCGCACGAAGCCCCGTTCCGAAGCCAGTTCGGCGGTTGCGATCGACATCTTAGGCGGCGAGGAATTCCACAACCAGCCGTCGGTCGACCTGCTGGACAAGATGCGCACGCTGGTGCCCTCGTTCAACGTCAGCACCATCCCGATCGACGACGCCGCCACCCTGGTGCGTCCGGCCAACCTGCGCGGCCTGCCGCCGGACAACACTCTGGTGCTGGTCAACGGCAAGCGCCGCCACCGCGCCGCGGTCATCACCTTCCTCGGCCACGGCCTGTCCGACGGCGCGCAGGGCCCGGACATCTCGGTGTTCCCGTCGATGGCGCTGGAGCAGGTGGAAGTCTTGCGCGACGGCGCGGCCGCGCAGTACGGCTCCGACGCCATCGCCGGCGTTATCAACTTCGGCCTGAAGAGATCGGACCACGGCGGCGCCGTGGAAGTGTTCGCCGGCGAACATTACGAAGGCGACGGCTTCACCCAGCAGTACGGCGCCCAAGTCGGTCTGCCGCTGACGTCGAACGGCTTCGCTACCCTGACCGCCGAATGGCGCAGCGCCGACCCGACCTCGCGCAGCGTGCAGCGCAACGATGCCGCAGCCGTCGTGGCCGCCGGCTATCCGGGCGTGCGCAACCCGGCGCAGATCTGGGGTTCGCCCGAGGTCCACGAGGACATGAAGTTCATCGCCAACTTCGGCATCGACGGCGAGAACGTCAGCTTCTACGGCTTCGGCAACTATGCCAAGCGCGACGTCGAAGGGGGCTTCTACTACCGCAATCCGACCACGCGCAACGGTGTGTTCTCGAACGACGGCGGCAACACCCTGTTGATCGGCGATCTGAATACCGCCAACGCTGTGACCTGCCCGACCATCGCCCTGCGCGATGGCAGCGGCAACCTGCTGCCGTACGCGGGCGTTGCCGCCGCGGTCAACGCGCTGCCGGCGGAGTGCTTCACCTTCCTGAGGCAGTTCCCCGGCGGCTTCACCCCGCAGTTCGGCGGCACGATGGAAGACCAGTCGCTGGTGCTTGGCTTGAAGGGCGTGTGGGGCGACGGCTGGCACTGGGACCTGAGCGGCAGCCACGGCAAGAACGAAATCAACTTCTACATGCTCAACACGGTCAACGCCTCACTTGGGCCCAACCAGCCGGGCGACAACGAGTTCGCTCCCGGCGGCAACACCCAGACCGAGACCACGTTCAACTTCGACATCGGTCATGACTTCGAGACCGGCTTCACCAGCGGGCCGGTGAGCCTGGCGATGGGTGCGGAATGGCGCAAGGAAGAGTTCGAGATCCGTGCCGGCGATCCATCCTCGTTCGCGATCGGGCCGCTGGTTCCGCAGGGCTTCTCCCTCGGCTCCAACGGCTTCAACGGCTTCAATCCGCGCACGGCCGGCAGCTACAGCCGCGACAACTGGGCGGTGTACGCCGACGTCGAAGCCCACTTCACCGACCAGTTCCTGCTGGCCGCGGCGGTGCGTCACGAAGACTTCAGCGACTTCGGCGGCACCACCAACTGGAAGCTGACCGGTCGCTACGACTTCACCGACACGTTCGCCGTGCGTGGCGCGGTCAGCACCGGCTTCCGCGCGCCGACCCCGGGCCAGGCCAACGCCGAGCAGGTGACCACGTCCTTCATCGCAGGTCAGTTGCGCGACACCGCGGTACTGTCGCCGAACAACGCGATCGCCCAGTTCTATGGTGCAGAGCCGCTGACGCCCGAGGAATCGAAGAACGCCTCGCTGGGCCTGGTCTGGAATAGTGGCGGCTGGCTGGCCACGGTCGACTGGTACCAGATCAAGACCGAAGACCGCATCGCCCTCAGCACCTTCTTCACGGTGACCCCCGCGGATCGCGCGGCATTGATCGCGGCCGGACATCCGGAGGCGGCGTCGATCAGCGAGGTGCAGTTCTTCGTCAACGACTTCGATACCACCACCACCGGTATCGACGTGGTGACCAGCTACGACAGCGAGCATTTCGGCGGCAAGACCACCTATTCGCTGGCGGCCAACTGGAACAAGACCGAAGTCGACGATTTCACCCCCGGCATCATCACCCCGATCCGGATCAAGAAGCTGGAGGAATCGTTGCCCCGCACCAAGGGCTACTTCAGCGTCAACCACCAGCGCCAGGTGTTCCACGCCAATGTGCGCGTGAACTACTACGGCTCGTTCTTCGAGGACCACCTCGACGACGGCGGCCTGCCGATCAATGGCGAAAGTGCGGTGACAATGGATGCGGAGATCGGCTGGAAATTCGCCTCCGGTCTGTATGTCAATGTGGGCGCGCAGAACCTGTTCGACAAGGTGCCGGACGAGAATCCATGGGGCAGAGCGGTGGCCGGTGCCGCCTATCCGGTACATACGCCGTACGGCTTCAATGGCGGCTTCGGATACGTGCGCGTGGGCTGGAAGTTCTGAGCCGGGCGACAATGACCCGGCTTCGGAGCCGGCGTCGAAACCCGCTTGAGCGTTCGTAGCCACCACGATGCCCTCGGATTCCCGAGGGCATCGTCGTTGATGGGACACGTCATGGGCGATGGCCATGCGCGGAGGGATGCGGTCAACGCCTTCCGGTTCTCGCAGCTCGGCTTCGCCTAAGGCTGGGAAACCCTGCCTTTCGGCATCAATGGCGCGTACTTCTACACCAAAGTGGATTACCGCTTCTGACCGCTTCGGCGACTCGAAACGGCGGCACGGACGGACGGCGAAAGCCGTCCGTTCTTTTGCCCCTTCTCTCGTAGGAGGGCCTTCAGGCCCGATCCCTCGGCCACGAAGCCCGGTCAGATACATCGGGCCTGAAGGCCCTCCTACAACAAGATCAACCCCATCACGGGAGATGGCGCGTTTGCAGGTCTGTCCACTCACGGAGACCCGCCATGCACCGCACCGCCGCCCGTCCGCTGTCCCGCCCAATCCCCGGCACTTTCGCCAAACACGCCCTCACCGCCGCCGTGCTCTGCGCGCTCGCGCTGACCGGCTGCCAGCGCACGACCACGCTGGACGACAAACCTGCCGAGGCCAACGTCGGCGTACAGCGCGACCAGCCGGCAGCCGTCGCCGGTCAAGAAGTTCTCGAGATCACCAGCAGTGAAGTGCGTCGCGTGCGCCAGGAGACCGCGAAATCCCCCCCGGCCACCCGAGGCGATGCGGCCGCCACTGCCGGTATCGCTCCGCCCGAACTCGACTCGGTCACTGTCACCGGTTCGCGGCTTGCGCGGCCGCAGGCACAGGCCGCCAAACGCCCCAGCGGCAACGTCTCCGCCGACTATGCCTTCGCACCGGCCGCACCTCCGCCCCCGGCGCCGCCGATGAGCATCGCCGCGGAACCGATGCCGATGGATGGACTCGCCAACACCGAGAAATACGAAGGCCGCGACGAGAACCCGGTACGTCGCGCAGGCGAAGAACCGGTGTCCACATTTTCCATCGACGTCGACACCGGCAGCTACGCCAACGTCCGCAGCCTGCTGCGCAACGGCCAGCGCCCGCCGGCCGACGCGGTGCGCGCGGAGGAAATGATCAATTACTTCGACTACGGCCATGCCGCGCCGACATCGCTGAACACGCCGTTCCGGGTCACCACCGAACTCGCAGCGGCGCCGTGGAACGGCAAGCGCCAGTTGCTGATGATCGGCATCAAAGGCTACGACGTGCCGAAGGCCGAACTGCCGCCGGCGAACCTGGTGTTCCTGATCGACACCTCGGGCTCGATGAGCGACGAGAACAAACTGCCGCTGCTGAAAAAATCCTTTGCGCAGCTGGTCGAACAGTTGCGTCCGCAGGATCGGGTGTCGATGGTGGTCTACGCCGGCTCGGCCGGTCTGGTGCTGGAACCCACGCCCGGCGGCCAGCGCGAAAAAATCCTCGCCGCACTCGACAATCTCGGCGCCGGCGGCAGCACCAACGGCGGCGCCGGCATCCAGCTTGCCTACGCGATGGCGAAGCAGGCCTACGTGAAGAACGGCGTGAACCGGGTGATCCTCGCCACCGACGGCGATTTCAACGTCGGTACCACCGACCAGAAAACACTTGAAACGTTGGTCGGCGATCAGCGCAAGCACGGCATCGCGCTGACCACGCTCGGCTTCGGCCGCGGCAATTACAACGATGCGATGGCCGAACGACTGGCCGATGTCGGCGACGGCAATCACGCTTACATCGACACCCTGCAGGAAGCGCGCAAGGTATTGGTGCAGGAAATGCAGTCGACCCTGCTGACCATCGCCAAGGACGTGAAGATCCAGATCGAATTCAACCCGGCCAAGGTCGCGGAATACCGTCTGATCGGCTACGAAAACCGCATGCTGCGCCGCGAGGATTTCGCCAACGACAAGGTCGACGCCGGCGACATCGGCGCAGGCCATGAAGTGACGGCGCTGTACGAGATCACCCTGGTCGGCTCGGGCGCGGAACGCCTGCCCGCGCTGCGCTACGGCGACGAGAAGCCCAAAGCGATGGTCGGCGCCGCGGCCGGCGAGTTGGCGCATCTGCGCCTGCGCTACAAGCGTCCGGGCGAAGACACCAGCCGGTTGATCGAACGTCCGATCCTGCCGGTGCATGAGCCGCGCCGGTATGCGCCCAGCGCATCGATGCGCTTCGCCTCCGCAGTCGCGGCCTATGCCGACGCCCTGCGCGGCGGCAAGCATCTTGAGCAGTGGACGTGGGAAGACATCGCCCGCACCGCACGCCAGACCACCGGCAACGACCCGTGGCGGCAGCGCGCCGAGTTCATCGAACTGGTGGACAGCGCGCGTCGCCTCACCGCCGGCGACACCCCGCAGATCGGGATGATCGCCGACTGATTCCGCGCGCGGCGGCGGCCTCGCGGCCGTCGTCGCCCGGAGCGGTCCCGCCGCCATGACCCTCGCGCTACGCCAACCGATGCCCCGCCCCGACTCGCGAAGCGCCGCAAAGTCGCGGTCGACCAGGCTGGAAAACGCGACAGGCTTCACGAAGCCTGCCGCAACCCTTAACCTGATACATATGAATGATGTGGCAGAGGTCAGCGACGAAAGCCTCATGCTCGCCTACGCGGCGGGCGATGTGGCTGCGTTCGAGCGCCTCTACCAGCGCCATCGCGGCAAGCTCTACCGCTTCCTGGCCCGGCAACTGCACGGCAACGGCGCATTGGCCGACGAATTCTTCCAGGACGTGTGGCAGCGAGTGATCACCGCCCGCCAGAACTGGAAACCCGACGCAGCGTTCTCCACTTGGCTCTACCGGATCGCGCACAACCGCCTCACCGATCACTGGCGGTCGCTGCAGCACCGGCCACCAGCGCCGGCCGACGCTGATGAACGCACCGAGCGCATGCCCGACCACGACACGCCGGAGCGGCAATTGTCGGAATTCGAGGAACGCCGGCGACTGCAGATGGCGCTGGACGAATTGCCGGACGAACAGCGCGAAGTGGTCCTGCTGCGACTCGAGCAGGAGCTGAGCCTGGAGGAAATCGGCGAAATGACCGGCGTCGGCCGGGAAACGGTGAAATCCCGTCTGCGCTACGCGATGGATAAACTCCGCCAGAGACTGAATCAATGAGCCGCCCGAGCGAACCCTTCAACCCGGAAGAACGCGACCTCGCCCAGCGCCTCGCGCGCCTGGGTGGCCCGCGCGAGCCCGCGGCTGCGCTCGACGCCCTGATTCTGGCCGCGGCGCGCGCCGCGGTGTCCGAAACGGCCGCAGCCGCCGTCGCAACGCCCGCCGGGACACAAGCCGAGCCGCCTGCCAACCCCAAGGTCACACCGCTGCGCCCGCGCAAACCCGCGCCGCGCTGGCCGATGGGGTTCGGTCTGGCCGCCTCGGTGGTGCTGGCCGCCGGCATCGGCTGGCGCCTGCAGATCGACGGCGACGCCCATTCCGAGGCGGCCAGCGCACCCGCCGCGGTCTTCCATGACGAAGCGACCGAAGCGGTGATCCTGGATCCGCCGCTGCAGCGGACACCGCCGGCCCCGCCGCCGCCTTTGGAAGAAGCGGATGCGCTCGCGCGCCGCGCCGATATGGCTCAAGCGCCTGCAGCGAAGGCTGCGTCCGCACCGCGCGAACCGGAATTAGCCGCCGATGCCGCCGCCGCGCCGCAGAGCGTGATGGCCGAAGCCCCGCCGCCAGCGCCGCCGGCGCCCGTCGCTGCGGCCATCGGCGGCAGTCCGGCCGCCGACGACAGCCTCGATCAAGTCACCGTCACCGGCTCTCGCATCGCGCGCGAACGCGCGACCGGCGCCGCCGAATACACCCGCACCCCGCTCAACGAACGTCGCGAACAGGCCGCGCTGGCAGCCAAGTCCTCGCCGCCGGCCGCCGCCGGCCCCGGCCGCGCGGCAAGCGCGCCGGCGGCACCCGCATCGAGCGGAAGCGTGAACAACTTCTCCGGCAACGCCGAAAGCGATGCGGAAGAACACAAGTTTCACGACAAGGCCCGCGACAGTTCCGGCTACGACGACCGGCCGCCGGTGTCGGCGGATTCGCCCGAATTCCGTCAGGCTTGGCTGCAGCGCATCCGCGTCCACATCGCCAAGGGCGACACCGATGCCGCGCGCGACGGTCTGCAGGAATTCCGTCGCCGCTATCCCGGTGTCGAACTGCCGGAAGACCTGCGGAAACTGGCGGCGACGCTGCCGCCGCCCACGCCCTGAAGACGTCCTGAGCATGGCGGCGCCGCTGCATACCTTGACCGCGCCGGCGACGCACGTCATCGAAGTCAAACACAGTCGATTCCTCGCCCAGGCGCTGGCGGTCGATTCCGCCGACGCGGCGCAGGCCGCACTGGCATCGTTGAGCGACCTCGCCGCGACCCACAACTGCTGGGCCTGGCGGGTCGGCGATCAGTACCGCTCCAGCGACGACGGCGAACCCGCGGGCACCGCCGGCCGCCCGATCCTCGCCGCCGTCGACGGCCAGAGCTGCGACCAGGTGCTGGTGGTGGTAACGCGCTGGTACGGCGGCATCAAGCTCGGCGCCGGCGGCCTGCTGCGCGCGTACGGCGGTGCCGCGGCCGAATGCCTGCGCCGCGCCGACAAGCGCCCGCTGATCGTGTACGCCGAACTCGAATTCGCCTGTCCGTTTGCGCATCTGGGCGATGCCCACGCGGCGCTCAACGCGGCGGGCGCGAACAAATCCGGCGAATCCTTCGATGCCGATGGCGTAACGCTGCGGGTGCGCCTGCCCGCGGATCGCGTCGACGACTTGAAAACCCGCCTGCGCGACGCCACCCGTGACCGGGTGCGGTTCGCAGCGCCTGGCTGAACGCGACGTCTTTCCGGGCGCCGTCGGCGAGGCGTGATGGTCCGATCACCTCCCATCCCAACCGGCCGCAACATGAGCTCCCCAGATCCGACTCCGCCCAAAGCCGCCATCGGCAACCTGCGTACGCTGTGGCCCTTCGTCCGTACGCATCGGCCGTTGGTCGTCGCCTGGCTGCTGGCGTTGGCGATCTCGTCAGCCGCATCGCTCACCCTGCCGCTCGCGATCAAGACGATGATCGACGAAGGTTTCCGCAGCAGCAGCGGCAGCGACATCGATCGCGCCTTCCTGCTGATGTTCGCCGTCGCGCTGGTGCTGGCGCTGGGCACTGCGGCACGGTTCTTTTTCGTCTCGCTGCTGGGCGAACGCGTGGTCGCCGACCTGCGCGAAAAACTCTATGCCCACCTGATCGGGCTCGACCTCGGCTTCCACGACCGCAACCGCAGCGGCGAACTGGTGTCGCGGCTCACCGCCGACGTCGAACTGGTGCGCAACGTGGTTGGCAGCAGCATGTCGGTGGCGCTGCGCAGCACGATTACTCTGGTCGGCGCGCTGGCGATGCTGTTCGCGACCAGCCCGCGGCTGGCGGCCTGGGCGCTGGTCGGCATTCCACTGGCGGTGCTGCCGGTGATGATCGGGGCGCGCTACCTGCAGAAAATTTCGCGCAACAGCCAGGACCGCATCGCCGACGCCAACACGCTCGCCACCGAAACCCTCGGCGCGGTCCGCACCGTGCAGGCGCACGCCCGTGAGTCCTATGAACGCGGGCGTTTCGACAGCGCGGTGCAGGTGGCGGTGCGCACCGCGCTGAAACGGATCGGCGCGCAGTCGGTGATGACCGCGACCGTCATCGTGCTGTTCTTCGGCGCGATCACCCTGGTGCTGTGGTCGGGTGCGCACGATGTTCTCGCGAACCGGATGACCGCCGGCACCCTGATCCAATTCGTGCTGTACGCGATCTTCGCCGGCGGTTCGGTCGCCGCGCTCACCGAAACATGGAACGAACTGCAGCGCGCGGCCGGCGGGATGAGCCGGATCGGCGAACTGATGCAGGAAACCCCGGGCATCGTCGCGCCGTCGAATCCGACACGCTTGCCGCAACCGCTGCGGGGCGAGATCGCGCTGGACGCGGTGAGCTTCCACTATCCGATGCGTCCGGATCTACCGGCGCTGGAGGATTTCCAGCTACGTGTGAAGCCCGGCGAGACCGTGGCGCTGGTCGGTCCGTCCGGCGCCGGCAAGAGCACCGTGTTTTCGCTGTTGCTGCGCTTCCACGACCCGCAGGGCGGGAAGATCGCGGTCGACGGCGTCGATCTGCGCGAATGCGATCCGGTCGAACTGCGCGAACGCATCGCACTGGTGCCGCAGCAGCCGACACTGTTCGCGACCAGCGCTCGCGAGAACATCCGCTACGGCCGGCTGGAAGCGACCGATGCCGAAGTCGAAGCCGCGGCGGGCTCGGCAGAAGCGCACGAATTCCTGAGCGAACTGCCGGAAGGCTACGATGAAGAACTCGGCGAACGCGGCGTGCGCCTCTCCGGCGGCCAGCAGCAGCGCATCGCCATCGCCCGCGCGTTGCTGAAGGACGCACCGATCCTGCTGCTGGACGAAGCCACTTCTGCGCTCGACGCGCAGAGCGAGCGCGCGGTGCAGCACGCACTGGAAAACCTGATGCGCGGACGCACCACGCTGGTCATCGCCCATCGCCTCGCCACCATCCTCAAGGCCGACCGTATCGTGGTGATGGATCGTGGCCGGATCGTGGCCGAAGGCACGCATGAAGCGCTGCTGGCGGAAGGCGGGCTCTACGCGGAGCTGGCGAGGCTTCAGTTCCTCGATTGATCGGCGTAGGACGATTCCGATATCGCGATATCGCGAAAGTCGCGATACGCGCAGGGCATCCTCGCAAGGAAAGTGCCCGGCGCATCGCGTGGACAAGCGACGGACAATCAAAAGCCGGCAGCGAATGCCGGCTTTCCGCAACGAATAAACAATAACGGCAACGAGTGCGACCCTTGCGCGGCCAATAAAAAAGCCGGCAACGAGTTGCCGGCTTTTTCGGTAGATGGTGCGCCCGGAGAGATTCGAACTCCCGACCCCCAAGTTCGTAGCCTGGTGCTCTATCCAACTGAGCTACGGGCGCGTGTTGCGAAGAACGTATTGCAGAAGCGGAATTGTGCCAATCCTGATCGGCTTGGTCAATCCTTGCGATGAATTCGATGCAATGAATCCGGCGCTTTCGGCGTTACCCACGTTGCGGACCATGGTCGTTCGCATCGAATCGCGTACGACGACAGCATGGACAACGTATGACGGAACGTGAAGAAGGTCGCCTGCGACGACCCGACTTTTCGACTTCTAACTCTTTGATGCAAATGGACTTCTTGGGCGGTAAGCCATGAAGTATCCGGGCCGTAGGATGCCAGAAAGGCACCCGTCCTCGCAAGGGACATGCGGCGTTGGCGCCCGAACAGAAGCCGTACCGACCCATCGAGGCGCCTATTCGTTCCGGCGATCGAATCGCATCGGCTCCCATGGCGTCGGGCTGCCCGGGCCGAGGCGCGTGCGCGCCGCACGTCGACGCCGCTGCATTTGATCTGGATCAAGGTGCATCTTTACTGGATGCCGAGAATGCGCGCATCCCCGCTCCGGACGCCGCCATGGCCCTCGCCGCCACCGTTTCCAGCCCGATCGCGCCGCCCCAAGCGATCGCCGAAACCTACAACGACAAGGTCGTTCTCCAGTTCTCGGTCATGACCGTTGTGTGGGGCCTGGTCGGCATGCTGGTGGGTCTGTTCATCGCCGCCCAACTCTATTGGCCGGCGCTCAACTTCGACGTGCCCTGGTTGTCGTATGGCCGCCTGCGGCCCCTGCATACCAACGCAGTCATCTTCGCGTTCGGCGGATGCGCATTGATGGCCACCAGCCTGCATGTCGTGCAGCGCACCTGCCACGTGCGACTGATCTCGGATCGCCTGGCGGCGTTCGTGTTCTGGGGTTGGCAGGCGGTAATCGTGGCTGCGGCCATCACGCTTCCGCTGGGCATCACCCAAGGCAAGGAATATGCCGAACTGGAGTGGCCCATCGACCTGCTGATCACCGCGGTGTGGGTCGCATACGCCGTGCTGTTCCTCGGCACCATCGCGAAGCGCCGCGTCCAGCACATCTACGTGGCGAACTGGTTCTACGCCAGCTTCATCATCACCGTGGCGCTGCTGCACATCGTCAACAATATCTCGATCCCGGTCAGCCTCACCAAGTCTTATCCGATCTACAGCGGCGCGGTCGATGCGATGGTGCAGTGGTGGTACGGGCACAACGCGGTGGGATTTTTCCTGACCGCCGGTTTCCTGGGGATGATGTATTATTTCGTGCCTAAGCAGGCGGGCCGCCCGGTCTATTCCTACCGGCTGTCGATCGTGCATTTCTGGGCGCTGATCGCCATCTACATGTGGGCGGGCCCGCACCACCTGCAGTACACCGCGCTGCCGGACTGGGCGCAGAGCCTGGGCATGGTGTTCTCGCTGATCCTGCTGGCGCCTTCGTGGGGCGGTGCGATCAATGGCGTGATGACGCTCTCCGGCGCGTGGCACAAACTGCGTACCGATCCGATCCTCAAGTTCCTCATCGTCGCCATCAGTTTCTACATGATGAGCACATTCGAGGGGCCGATGATGTCGATCAAGACGGTCAACTCGCTCAGCCACTACACCGACTGGACCATCGGCCACGTGCATTCCGGCGCGCTGGGCTGGGTGGCGATGATCTCGCTGGGCTCGATCTACGTACTGATGCCCACACTGGTCGGCGCGAAGCGGATGTGGTCCATCCGCCTGATCGATGTCCACTTCTGGCTGCACACCCTGGGCGTGGTGTTCTACATCGCGTCGATGTGGATCGCCGGGGTGATGCAGGGTCTGATGTGGCGTGCGACCAACAGCGACGGAACGCTCACCTACAGCTTCGTCGAAGCGTTGAACGCGACGTATCCCTACTACCTGGGTCGATTGATCGGCGGTCTGCTGGTGGTCAGCGGCATGGTGGTGATGGCAGTGAACATGATCCGCACCTGGCGCGCTGCCGGCGCGCTTGCGCAACAGCCGGTGTTGCCGCCGCACGCCGCCGAGGCCCGCGCATGAGCCACGCCGCCCCCTTCTTCACTCCGGACTTCCGACCATGAGTCATTCGCACGAAAAGATCGAACGAAACATCGGCCTGATGGCGGTGCTGATCGCCGTGGCGGTGTCCTTCGGCGGCCTGGCGCAGATCGTACCTCTGATGTACCAGGCCGAGGCCATCCAGCCGTTGCCGGGCGTGAAGCCTTACCCCGCGCTGCAGTTGGCCGGCCGCGACGTCTATATCCGCGAGGGCTGCTACAACTGCCATTCGCAGATGATCCGCACCCTGCGCTTCGAGACCGAACGTTATGGCCACTACTCGTTGGCCGGCGAATCGGTGTACGACCGCCCGTTCCAGTGGGGCAGCAAGCGCACCGGGCCGGATCTGGCGCGCGTGGGCGGCCGCTATTCGGACGACTGGCATCGCGTGCATCTGGCCGATCCGCGCGCGGTGGTGCCGGAATCCAACATGCCCGGTTTCCCGTGGCTGGCCGATGCGCCGGTGGACGCCAGGCTGGTGCAGCGCAAGATGACCGCGCTGCGCCGGCTCGGCGACCCCTACACACAGGCCGATATCGACGCCGCGCCGGAGGCCATCGGCGAACACACCGAACTGGACGCCCTCGTGGCCTACCTGCAAGCGTTGGGGCGTCACGCGCCCAAGGGGAACTGACATGCTCTCGGGGATCATCACCGCACTGCTGATGACGCTGTTCGTCGTCGGCTGCCTCTGGGCCTGGAGCCCGAAACGCAAGCACGCTTTCGAAGACGCGGCGCGCATGCCGCTGCAGGAACGCAACGACTCGATCGATGCGAACACCGCCACGCCCGCGCATGCCGGCGATGACGCAACGGAGACGCCGCGATGAGCGCCGGCTGGTCGTGGTACATCATCGCGCTGGTCGCGTTCAACATCTTCGGCTGCGTGTGGCTGATCTGGTGGACCGGGCGTCGTCGCCCGGGCGACCCGGCCGCGACCGACACCAGCCACGTCTGGGACGGCGATCTGACCGAATACAACAAACCCATGCCGCGGTGGTGGATCAACCTGTTCTACATCACCATCCTCTTCGGCATCGCCTATCTGGCGTGGTTTCCGGGTCTGGGCAGCTTCGCGGGCACCAGCGGCTGGAGCTCCGGCGGCGAACACGACGCTCAGAAGGCGCAGGACGACCGCCGCATCGCTGCGAACTTCGCGCGCTACAAAGGCCAGCCGATCGATACGATCGCCCGCGATCCGCGCGCCGTCGCCATGGGGCGTTCGATCTTCGCCAACAACTGCGCCACCTGCCACGGCTCCTCGGCGAAAGGCGCCATCGGTTATCCCGATCTCACCGACAACAGCTGGCAATGGGGCGGTTCGCCCGATCAGATCCTGACCTCGGTGCTGGACGGCCGCAACGCGCAGATGCCGCCGTGGGAAACCGTGCTGACGGGCATCGGCGGCGAACACGCCGTGCTCTCGACGATGATCTACACGCGCTCGCTGCCCGACGGCAAGCACAACAACGACTACCTCGCGGTTCAGGGCGAGCGCCTGTTCGAAAGCGTCTGCACGGGCTGCCACGGCCGCGACGGCAAAGGCGATCCCAAGATCGGCGCGCCTGACCTGACCGACGACTATTGGCTGTACGGCTCGGGCGACGACGCCATCGCCGCGACCATCGCGAAAGGTCGCCAGGGCGCGATGCCCGCGCACCGCGCGCTGCTGGGCGAGACCCGCGCGCGGCTGGCCGCGGCTTACGTGTGGTCGCTGTCGCACCCGGCAACCGCTGCAAGCACCCGCACTGCTCAGGCCGCACAAATCACGGCAGCACCGGTCACGGCGGCACCATGACCCGCCCGCCGGCCTTCGACCACCCGCCGCGGCCGCTGGCGCAGCGGCTCGGCGCAATCCTCTGGCCGAGCTTCTTCTCGGCCGGCGTCGCCACGATGGTGTGCTTCGCGCACGTCGATCCGCTCGCGCTGCGCGACATCACCTTCCCCGACTGGGCCATCGGACGCGAAGCCGGCTACACGCTCGGCTTCTTCCTGTTCTGGATGGCTACCGGCGCGTCGAGCCTGTTCACCTGGTGGCTGCTGCGCCCGGCCAGCCGCTTCAATCCTCCGCCCGGCGGCTGACGTGGACAAACGCATTCCCGCCGCGCTGGTGGACGACAGCAGCGCGCTGTACGTCAGCGAAGCGCGCATCCATCCGCGCGCGGTCGACGGACGCTTCCAGCGCCTGCGCATGCTGGCCGTGTGGGTGCTGCTGGGCATGTTCTACGCCTTCCCGTGGCTGCGCTGGGATGACCGCCAAGCGGTGCTGTTCGACCTCCCGGCACGCAAGTTCTACGTCTTCGGCCTGAATTTCTGGCCGCAGGATTTCGTGTTCCTGGCGATGCTGCTGATCATCGCCGGCATGGCGCTGTTCTTCTTCACGTCGCTGGCCGGCCGCCTCTGGTGCGGTTATGCCTGTCCGCAGACGGTGTGGACCGAAGTGTTCCTGTGGATCGAACGCTGGACCGAGGGCGACCGCAACAGTCGCCTGAAACTCGATGCCTCGCCGTGGAACCGCCGCAAGATCGCGCGCCGCGGTGCGCGGCATGCGCTGTGGATCGTGTTCGCGCTGTGGACCGGCTTCACGTTCGTCGGCTTCTTCTCGCCGATCCGCACGCTGGCCGCCGATGGGCCGCTGGGCTGGAGCGGTTGGGAAACCTTCTGGCTGCTGTTCTACGCGATCGCGACGTGGGGCAACGCCGGTTTCCTGCGCGAGCAGGTCTGCAAATACATGTGCCCCTACGCGCGCTTCCAGAGCGCGATGTTCGACCGCGACACCCTGATCATCGCCTACGACCCGCTGCGCGGCGAACCGCGCGGCCCGCGCAAGCGCGGCCTGGACAGCGTGCTGGCGCGCGCGCGCGGACTGCTGCCCAAGGCACTGGCCGACGCATGGGTGGCGGACGCTGTGCGGCGCGAACACGCAGCCGACGCGGGTGCAGCACCGGCGCGGACGCGACACGCACTCGAAGACCTGGGCGACTGCATCGATTGCACGTTGTGCGTGCAGGTCTGCCCTACCGGCATCGACATCCGCGACGGACTGCAATACGAGTGCATCGCCTGCGGCGCCTGCATCGACGCCTGCGACGGGGTGATGGACAAGATCGGCTATCCACGCGGCCTGATCCGCTACGCCAGCCAGAATGCGGTGGATGGCAAACCGACCCGCGTGCTGCGCCCGCGCATCGTTCTGTATGCCGCGCTGCTGCTGACGCTGCTGGGCGGATTCGCGTGGGGCGTGAGCCACCGCTCGACGCTGATCGCCGAGGTGCTGCGCGATCGCAATGCGTTGTATCGCGAAACCCGCGTGGGCATCGAGAACGGCTACACCTTGAAGATCGCCAACAAGACCATGCGTCCGCAGCGCTATCGCATCGCGCTGGTCGCGCCGGACGGCATCGCCCTGCGCGGCGCACCGGACGAAGTGCGCGCGGGCGCCGAACAGATGATGTCGGTGCCGCTCACCGCCGCGGCCGCAGGCCCGGTGTCGGGCCGCAGGAACGTACGCTTCATCATCACCGCCGGCGACGGCACCAGGGTCGAAGTCGACTCGACCTTCTTCGGACCGATGCCATGAACGCCACACCGATGCTCGAACGGCCCAGGCCGCTGTGGCGCGAGCCCATGGTCTGGTTGATCGTGGCGCTGCCGGCCGCGGTGCTGGTGGCGGGTATTTCGACGCTGGTCATCGCGGTGCACGCAGGTGGCGACGACGCACTCCCCGATCCCGTGCGCCACACCGCGCAGATCCAGGTCGCCGATCTGGGCGTGGACGCCCGCGCGCAGGCGCTGGGGCTGGCGGCGTTGCTGCGGGTGGACGGCAATGCCCTGGAATTGCTGCCGCTGGCCGGCGCGTTCGACCGCAACGCATCGCTGCGGCTGCGGCTGCGCCACCCGACGACCGCCGCCGACGATCGCGAACTCATCCTGATGCCGTCGGAGCGCGGCTGGCGTGCGCCGTACTCGCTGGACGGCCGGCACGCGCTCGATGGCCGGCACGATTGGCGATTGGAACTGGGACCGAACGACGCGCAGTGGCGACTCGTCGGTCGCTTGCCGGCACAGCAGCGGGCCGCCCGGCTGTCGCCGGCGCTGGCCGAATAACGGCCGCCGAATGACCGCGATCCAATGACGATCATGGACGTCGGCACCTGCTTCCACTGCGGCGAGCCGCTGCCGCGCGCAGCGGTGCGCACCACGCACGTCGACGGACCGCGCGGGTACTGCTGCGACGGCTGCGCGACCGCCGCAGCGTGGATCGAAGGCGCCGATCTTGGCGACTACTACCGATTGCGCAGCGCCGATGCCGCCCGCGTCGACCCGGACGCAACGGATTTCGCGGCATGGGATCGCGAAGACGTGCTGCAGGGGCACGCCCGCGCGGTGTCGGGCGGACGCGAAATCACGGTACTGACCGACGCGATGCGCTGCGGCGCGTGCGCGTGGCTCATCGACGGTTTCCTGCGGCGCCAACCCGGCGTGCTGGATGCCGGCGCCAACGCCGTGACCGGCCGGATCCGCATCGTCTGGGATCCGGCGCGCACGCCGCTGTCGTCGCTGCTGTCGCAGTTGGCGACGCTGGGCTACCGGGCAACGCTGGCCACCGGCGAGGCGCGCGAGCGTGCGCGTCGGCAGGAACAGCGACGCTGGATCCTGCGTCTGGGTGTCGCCGGCCTGGGCGCCATGCAGGCGATGATGTTCGCCGAGGCGCTGTATCTGGACACCGCCGCGCAGATGCCCATCGCCACCCGCGATGCGTTCCGGTGGCTGGCGTTCCTGGTGTCCACGCCGGTGGTGTTCTTCGCGGGCTGGCCGTTCCTGATCGGTATGGCGCGCGAGCTGCGCGCGCGACGGATCGGGATGGATACGTTGATCGCCGGCTCCACCCTGCTCGCCTACTTCGCAAGCCTGGCCGAAACCCTGCGCGGCGGCGCGCACGTCTGGTACGACGCCGCGGTGATGTTCGTGTTCCTGCTGCTGGTCGCGCGCATGCTCGAACAGCGCGCGCGTAGCGTCGCCTCGGCGCAGGTGGATGCGCTGTCCCGCGCGCGTCCGGCGCTGGCAGTGCGCGAACGCTCCGACGGCGCGCGCGAACAGGTGCCGTTCGAAGCGCTTGCGCCGGGCGATATCGTCCGGGTCGCCGTCGGTGAGGCGGCCGCCGCCGACGGCATGCTGCTGGATGCCGCCAGCGCCTTCGACGAATCCTTGTTGACCGGCGAATCGGCGCCGGTGCGCAAGGCCGCCGGTGCGGCCATCTACGCCGGCAGCGTCTGCCGCGACGCCCCGGCGCGCGTGCGGCTGACGCGCACCGGCGCGGGAACCCGGCTGTCGGAGCTGGTGCGCCTCGTCGAACGCGCCCAGGCCGCGCGGCCGCGCCTGGCGCGTCGGGCCGACGCGGTGGCTGCGTGGTTCGCGGCCGCGCTGCTGTGCGCGGCGGCGGCGACCTATCTGGTGTGGCGACTGCATGATCCGGCGCGCGCATTCGAAGTCGCACTGGCGGTGCTGGTGGTGAGCTGCCCCTGCGCGCTGTCGCTGGCGATACCCGCGGCCCTGGCGGCCGCGCACGGCGCGCTGGCGCGCATGGGCGTACTCGCGTTGAGGCCCGATGCGCTGGACGCACTGGCGCGGGTGGATCGGGTGGTGTTCGATAAAACCGGCACTCTGGGCGACGCCGCGCCGCGCCGCGCGGGCACGGAGGTCTGGGGCGCCCTGAGCGAGGACACAGCGCTGCACATCGCCGCCGCCCTCGAACGCGACAGCCGTCATCCGCTGGCGCGCGTATTCGACGACGTGACAGAGACCACAGCGGACTGCGCGGCCACCGATATTCGCGAAACCGGCGGCATCGGCATCGAAGGCTTCGTGGGCGGCGTGCGCTGGCGCCTGGGCCGGGGCGACTGGGCCGCGGGCCGCATCCACGACGGCGCGATCTGGCTCGGCGATGGCCTATCCGCATCCGCTCGCTTCACCTTGCGCGAGGCGCCGCGCGCCGACGCGCGGGCCGCGGTCGACGCCCTGCGCCGCCAAGGACTGGCGCTGACGCTCTGCACCGGCGACGCACAAGCGCCGGCGAAGGCGCTCGCCGCCCAGGTGGGGATCAACGACATCCGCGCGGCGCAGTCGCCTGAAGACAAACTCGCGTTCGTGCGCACCTGCCAGGTCCGCGGCGAGCGCGTGGCGATGGTCGGCGAGGGCATCAACGATGCGCCGGTGCTGGCCGGCGCGGACGTCTCGCTGGCGCTGGCCGACGGTTCGGCGCTGGCGCAGCACGCCGCCCATGTGGTGCTCGTGGGCGGTGCGCTGCGGCGCATTCCGGAAGCCATCGCACTGGCGCGCAGGACGCGACGGGTGATCCGTCAGAACCTCGCCTGGGCCATCGCCTACAACCTGCTGGCGCTGCCGTTGGCGGCGTGCGGGCTGGTCACGCCCGGGGCGGCGGCGCTGGGCATGGCCGCATCGTCGCTGCTGGTCACGGCCAATGCCCTGCGCCTGACGCGAGCGACCTCGAAAACCGAAGCATCGGAAGCGGTTGCTATCCCCGCAGAGGCGCTTGCATGAACAGCCTGCTGATCCTGGTGCCGGTGAGTCTGGTGTTGCTGGGGATCGCCATCGGCGCGTTCTGGTGGGCCGTGCGCCGGGGGCAGTTCGACGACTTGGACACGCCGCCGCTGGACATGCTGCGCGACACCGACGGCCCAGCGCCGCGGCCGCGCGCGATGCGGGGAAAGGACGACGCGAACGCGGATGGCGAAGATGCCGCCTGACTGGCTGCTGCTCGGCGCCGCGTTCACCAGCGGCCTGATGGGCGGCGCGCACTGCGCCGCGATGTGCGGAGGCATCGCCGCCGGCTTCTCGGCCGCCGCTGCACGTCCCGGACTGGCCACCGCGCTGCAGGCCAACGGCGGCCGCGTCGCCGGTTATGTGCTGGCCGGCGCGCTGGTCGGCGGCGTGGGCGATGGCGTGCTGAGCGTGGCCAGGATCGATGGCCTGGCCGCTGCGTCGCGGGCCGCAGTGGGCCTGGTCTTGGTGCTTGCCGCTCTGCGGCTGCTCGGCGCGGACGCGGGACTGCGCGGGCTGCCACGCCCGGCGTTCGCGCTGTGGCGCCGGATCCAACCCCTCCAGCGACGGCTGATGCCGGCCGACTCGCCCGCCAAGCGCATCGCGCTGGGTCTGCTCTGGGCGTGGCTGCCGTGCGGACTCAGCACCACGCTGCTGGCCGCCGCATGGCTGCAGGGCGACGCGCTGCGCGGCGCGGCCACCATGCTGGCGTTCGGACTCGGCACGCTGCCGCTGATGGTGCCACTCACCTGGTCGGGCGCGCGTCTGGGGCGCTGGCTGCAACGTCCACCGCTGCGGCGCGCGGCCGGTTTCTTCGTGTTGACCGCGGGCGCGCTCACGCTCACCGCGCCGTGGCTGGTCGCGCATCCGGGAATGAGCGATACCTTGCAGGCCCTGGGCTGCGGCAGCGCGTTCGCTGCCGGGTGAGGCTCAGGATCGGGCGCGCACCGATGGCGCATCTTCGCCGTCGCCGTGGGCCAGACGCTCGATCGCGCCCATATCGACAATTTCCACCCGACGCCCCTGGACCGCGATGGCTCCGTCGTCCTGCAGTCGGGTGAAGCCGCGGCTGACCGTTTCCAGCGCCAGCCCAAGGAAGTGCGCGATGTCCTCACGGCTCATCGGCAGCTTGAACACCTGCGCGGACTGCCCGATCCGCGCGTAACGCTCGCCAATGCCGTGCAGGAACAGGGCGATGCGCTCGACCGCCTGTCGGCGCATCAGGATTTCCACATGATCCTGGTCGCGCCCCATGCTGCCGCCGATGACCCGCATCAACTGCACATGCAGCCCCGGAACCTGCGCGGCGATTTCGGCCAAGCGGTCGTAAGGCACCTCGCACACTTCCGAATCGCCCAGCGCCACGGCCTCGCAGCGGTGCTTGCCGCCGCCCAGCGCGTCCAGTCCGATCAATTCGCCAGGCAGATGGAAACCGACCAGTTGCGGCTCGCCACCCGCGCTTGCCCCGACAGTCTTGAAGCCGCCGGTGCGCGCCACGTACACCGACGACATCGCATCCCCGGCCCGGAACAGCCGGTCGCCGCGAACGACTGGACGCCGGCTGCGCACCAGCGCGTCGATGCGGGCCAGCCCTTCTGCACCCACGCCCGCCGGCAGGCACAACTGCTGTAAGGAGCACTGCGCGCAGCTGCGGCGCAGCTTGCCCAGGTCGAGAACCTCGGCCTCAGCCATGACCAGCCTGGCCCGCGGTGGGCTTCGCATCGATCGCCCGCATCGTGGCATTCGGTTTCATGTGGCGATTATTGCATCTGATCCCGGTCCGCAGCCGGAAAAGGCGCTGCGCGGGTTTTTGATCGGGGTCAAGGCGGCGTTCCGGTGAAGCCCTACCCTCCTCCCATGAACCCGTCCCTGATCGATGCCGACCTGTTGCGCCGCCACGACGTGCCCGGACCGCGCTACACCTCCTATCCCACCGCACCGCACTTCCACGCGGGCTTCGGCGAAACCGAGTTGCGCGAGGCCGCATTGGCCAGCAACGGCGATCCGATCCCCCGCCCGCTGTCGCTGTACGTCCACGTGCCCTTCTGCGCGGATCCGTGCTTCTACTGCGGCTGCAACCGCATCATCACCCGCGACCGCGCACGCGCCGCGCGCTACGTGACCTATCTGAAGCAGGAAATCGGCCTGCTGGCGCCGCTGTTCGACGCCGATCGCGAGGTCATCCAACTGCACTTCGGCGGCGGCACGCCCAACTTCCTGTCGCCCGCGCAACTGGCCGAACTCGTTGCGGCGTTGCGACGGCGGTTCCGGTTTTCGGAACGCGAGGACCGCGACATCTCCATCGAGCTGGACCCGCGCACCGTGAGCGTCGAAGACATCGCTGCGTTCGCCGACACGGGCTTCAATCGCGCGAGTCTGGGCGTACAGGATTTCGATCCGGTCGTGCAGACGGCGGTCAATCGCATCCAGAGCGTGGACGCAACGGACGCCATCGTACGCGCCTGCCGGGCGCAGGGTTTCCGCTCGGTCAACATCGATCTGATCTACGGATTGCCGCGTCAGACCGCCGCGGGCTTCGGGCGCACGCTCGACACGGTGATCGCCATGCGCCCGGACCGGATCGCGCTGTACGGCTATGCGCACCTGCCTGCGATGTTCAAGGCGCAGCAGCGCATCGACGCGGTGGACCTGCCCGATGCCGAAGGACGGCTGTCGCTGCTGATGCAGGCGATCGAGGCGTTCACCGCGGCCGAGTACGATTACATCGGCATGGACCATTTCGCGCTGCCGGGCGACGCCCTGGCCCGCGCCCGCGCGGAGGGCTGCCTGCATCGCAATTTCATGGGCTACACCACGCACGCCGAGAGCGATCTGGTCGGTCTGGGCGTCAGCGCCATCGGCCGCATCGGCGAGACCTTCAGCCAGAACGCGCGCGCGATCCCGGTATGGGAAGCAGCCTTGGACGCAGGTCGGCTGCCTGTCGCACGCGGACTCCACGTGGACGAGGACGACCTGCTTCGCGCCGACATCATCCAAGCCATCATGTGCCAAGGCGAACTGGATATCGGCGCCATCGCGCGCCGCCATCGCATCGATTTTCCGCACTACTTCTCGCATGCCTTGCAGCGCTTGGCGCCGTTGGCGGACGATGGATTGCTGACGCTGGATTCCCGACGCATCTCGGTCACGCCTCGCGGACGACTGCTGCTGCGCCGGATCGCGATGTGCTTCGATCGTTATCTCGATGACGTCGCCGCGGTCGGACCTGCACTCTCGCGCGTCGTCTGAATGACGCATCGCGCAAGCAGCGGCGCATGTCGAACGGACAGTGTCGGCCGCCGTCGGTACGGCGTGCGGATCGCGGATACAAGTGCTGCGCTTGACGAGCTGGCGCCGGAGGTGGGCGCGCGGTCAGCGGAGACGATCAGCGGCGGAATTGAGGATCAGGAACTGATGGGTGTCGCTGCTGCGGCGCACCTGCCGGTGTTGCGGCGCTGTCGGTCGACCAAAGTACCTGACAGCGATCATCTGCAAACCGACACTAGAACTTCGTTGTTGCGGAAGTTCGCTCATTACGGAACTTCGCCATGACTGGACTTGCGTTGTTACTACCGCTTCATGAAGAAGTCCCTTGGAATCAAGGGGCTTCAACAAATGGCGGAGAGTGAGGGATTCGAACCCTCGATGGAGCTTTTGACCCCATACTCCCTTAGCAGGGGAGCCCCTTCGGCCTCTCGGGCAACTCTCCGTCGACGCGACGGTGCGCGTGATGAAAGGATACCGGCTCAGTCGTCCTGCGGCAAACCCGAATTCGGGCCGCGGCTGGTTTCACCGCGCTGGATGCGCTGATAAATCTCTTCGCGATGCACAGCCACATCTTTCGGGGCCGTAATCCCGATACGCACCTGGTTGCCTTTCACTCCGAGCACAGTCACGGTGACTTCGTCGCCGATCATCAGAGTTTCGCCAACCCGGCGAGTCAAAATAAGCATTGCATGTCTCCATTGGCCGATGTCCCCTCATCGGCACCCTGTCGTTGGCTTCGCGACTGAATCAAGCGGGGATGGAACGTAGGTCGCGAACGCAAGTAAGTAAGAATAACCGGATCGGCGCAAATACGGAAAGCGCCTGAAGTCATGCTTTCAGGTCACAGTCGTGCTTCCACCCAACCCCGAACGCCATCCAATGCTATGCCTAATTGAGGGCCGTCGTCTCCGCCCCCTTGCGCCATGTCGGGGCGGCCACCGCCTTTGCCCCCGATCTGACCGGCCACGTGGCCCAGCAGTTCTCCGGCCTTGATTCGCCCAAGAGCTGCGCCGCTCACGCCCGCAATAAGCGCCACTTTACCATCCGCAGCCCCGGCCAGCACTACCACAGCATCGCGAAGTTGATGTTTCAGGCTGTCGACAGCGTCGCGCAACGCTTTCGCGTCCAGTCCCTCGACGCGGGCGGCGAGCACGCGGATGCCGCCGACCTCAGCCGCCGAGGCCGCCAGATCCGCCACCGCGGCGTTCGCGGCCTTGGCTTTCAGGCCTTCCAGCTCACGCTCCAGCTTCTTCTGACGGTCCAGAAGCGCCCGCAGTTTGTCGCCGATCTCGGCCGGATGGCCGCCCAGCAGCTCGGCGGCCTCGTCCAGACGGCGCTCCTCGCCGGCGATGTAGTCCAGCGCGCCCTGCCCGGTTACCGCCTCGATCCGGCGCACGCCGGCCTGGATACCGCCCTCGGAGACGATCTTGAACACGCCGATGTCGCCGGTACGGCCGACATGGGTGCCGCCGCACAACTCTGTAGAGGTCTCGCCCATGCGCAAAACGCGGACGTTTTCGCCGTATTTCTCGCCGAACAGCGCCATTGCGCCGAAATCCAGGGCTTCCTGCATGCCCATGTGGCGAATTTCGGCCTCATGATTCGCACGCACCTCGGCGTTGACCCGGCGCTCGATCTCGGCAAGCTCGGCCGCGGTCAGCGCCTGGAAATGCGCGAAATCGAAGCGCAGGCGGTCCGGCGCGACCAACGAGCCTTTCTGGGTGACGTGGGTGCCCAGCACGCCGCGCAGGGCCGCGTGCAGCAGATGGGTGGCGCTGTGGTTGAGCACGACTGCGCGGCGACGGTCGTGGTCGACCTGACCCATCACCCGGTCGCCGCGCTTCAGGCTGCCGGCCGCCAGCGTGCCGACGTGGCCGAAAAACTGACCGGCCAGCTTCTGGGTGTCGGAGACCTCGAACAGCACGCCTTTCTCCGCCAACTGGCCGGTGTCGCCGACCTGACCGCCGGATTCGGCGTAGAACGCGGTCTTGTCGAGCAGGACGATGGCCTGATCTCCGGCATCGATGCGATCGACAGGCTTGCCGTCCTTGAGGATCGCGACGACTTCCAGACCGCCGGCCACCAGAGCGTCGTAGCCGAGGAATTCGGTCGGCGACAGTTGCGCGATCAATTCGGCCGGCAGCATCGCGCCGCCGCCGAACTTGCCGGCGGCGCGCGCGCGTTCGCGCTGCTCTTCCATCCGCCGTTCGTAGTCGGCCATCACTGCCGCCGGCAACTCGCCGCCCTTCTCGCGCAGGATGTCGGCGATCAGGTCGGGCGGGCAGCCGTAGGTGTCGTGCAGCTGGAACAGTTGTTCGCCATCGATGCCGCCATTGTTCTGCAGATAGCCTTCGAGGCGGATCATGCCGGCGTCGAGGGTCTGCGCGAACGCAGCCTCCTCGGCCTTGAGCGCGCGTTCGATCAGCGCGCGTTTTTCGATCAGTTCCCGATACGCATCGCCCATCACATCGATCAGCGGCTGCAGCATGCGCCAGAAATTGCCCTCGGCGCTCAACGCGCCGAGCTTCCAGAGATGGCGGATGGCGCGACGGATGATCCGCCGCAGCACGTAGCCGCGACCTTCGTTTGAGGGCAGCACACCGTCGACGATCAGGAAGCTGCAGGCGCGGGTGTGGTCGGCAATCACGCGCAGCGATTTGTGTTCGAGGTCGGTCGTGCTCGTGATCGCGGCCGCGGCCTTGATCAGATGCTGGAACAGGTCGATCTCGTAGTTGCTGTGCACGTGCTGCAGCACCGCGGCGATGCGCTCCAGGCCCATGCCCGTGTCCACGCACGGCGCCGGCAGCGGCAGCAGGCTGCCGTCGGGCTGGCGGTCGAACTGCATGAACACATTGTTCCAGATTTCGATGTAACGATCGCCGTCCTCGTCCGGCGATCCGGGCGGGCCGCCAGCGATATGCGCGCCGTGGTCGTAGAAGATCTCGCTGCAGGGGCCGCAGGGGCCGGTGTCGGCCATCTGCCAGAAGTTGTCCGACGCGTACGGCGCGCCCTTGTTGTCGCCGATGCGGATGATGCGGTCGGCCGGCAGCCCGATGTCCTTGTGCCAGAGGTCGAAGGCTTCGTCGTCGGTGTGATAGATCGTGACCAGCAGCTTGTCTTTCGGCAGGCCCCACACGCTGGTCAGCAGCTCCCAGGCGTAGGCGATGGCGTCGCGCTTGAAGTAGTCGCCGAAGCTGAAATTGCCCAGCATCTCGAAGAAGGTGTGGTGGCGCGCGGTGTAGCCGACCTGATCGAGGTCGTTGTGCTTGCCGCCGGCGCGCACGCAGCGCTGGCTGGACACCGCGCGGGTGTAGCTGCGCTTCTCGGCGCCCAGGAACACGTCCTTGAACTGGACCATGCCGGCGTTGGTGAACAGCAGGGTCGGGTCGTTGCCCGGCACCAGCGGGCTCGACGGCACCACGGTGTGGCCCTTCGAGCGGAAGAATTCGAGGAAGTCGCTGCGGATCTTCGATGTGGAGAGCGTGGCTGTGGTGGTCATGGCGTCGGCAGGGTGACGGGCGCAGTTCGCGCGCCGCAAGCGCGGCACTCTGCCGGCGCGGAATCGAGCGAACAACCCAAGACTGGCTAGATTAACAGGCGGAAGGCGGCCGGGACCGGGCCGCGGCCCACGAAAACAACGCTTCTGTCATCCCGAGCGCAGCGAGGGGCCTGTTTTCCGCGGCGGACACATGAGCAACGCACAGCAGGTCCCTCGCTGCGCTCGGGGTGACAGGCGATGGGTTCAATCGTCGTCGTCGAGCCGCACCGCTGCGCGGACCTGATCGCCGCTGAAACCGCGACGCAGCAGGAAATCGGCGGCCTTGCGCTGGATCGCGCGGTCGTCGAGCCGCCCGGGAAACCGGCGCCGGGCCAGATCGCGGGCGTTTACGGTCCAATCGCCGTCGTAGGCCTCCATCGCGGCGACGACGGTGTCGCGGTCCAGGCCGTGCATGCCCAGCTCGGCGCGGATCCGAATCGGACCGTAGCCGTTGTTTGCGCGGCTGCGGACCAGCAGTTCGGCGAAACGGGCGTCGTCCTGCCAGCCTTCGGCGGTCATGCGCTCGACCGCGGCCTGGGCGTCTTCGGCTTCCACTCCGCGCGCGGTGAGTTTGCGAGTGAGTTCCTTGCGCGAATGTTCGCGGCGCACCAGCAGTCCGAGGGCGCGCTGGGCCGGGGTGAGTTCCGGGCGACGGCGTTTGCCCGGTGCGGCGGGCGCGGCGGGAATGTCGTCGTCGGGTGGTTCGATTTCGTGCATGGCGAGATTTTATCGGTTCGGCCCGGAAACGTTCGCATTTCCGCGCATTTCCCGTAGGAGGGCCTTCAGGCTCGAGCTCTACCGAGGATCGTGGCGATCGTTCGGAAAAGATCGGGCCTGAAGACCCTCCTACATGTCCCACGCGAGATCCATCAGAACGGCTGCCACTGCCCTTCGCGCAGCACGAACAGCCGGTCGGTAAGCGCATAACTCGCCTCGGCGCGCATTTTCGCGGCCAGTTGCTTCAGCTGAGCAATGGCGTCGGGATTGGCGGAGTCGACGAACAACAGCAGGTCGCGCGCGGGCACGGCCGCGACCGGCTCGCCGCGCAGTCTGTCGCGCTCGCGTTCCCACAGGTCGGTGAACAGCAGCAGCGAGGCTTCGTAATTGCCGTCGGCGGTGACCATGTTCACCAGATCGCCGCGATGCACCTCGATCCCCGGCAGCAGGCCGCGCAGGTTGCGAACCGCGAGCGCGCGCAGTTCTTCGCGCTGCACGCCCAGGCCTTCGAGTTCGTCCGGATTGAGGTAGGCGATATTGCTGGGCGTGTCGATGGCGTAGACCACCACCAGATCGTCGTTGAGGTCTTCGTACAGGTTGTCCTGCACCTTGTCGCTGCCCATCCGCCGCATCGATTCGCGGATTTCCTCCAGCCAGCCGCGGTCCTTGATGATCGGGATGATCGCGTCGCGGCTGCGTTCCAGCCCTTTCGTCGCCTCCGCGAACGAGCGCACGAAGCGGTCGATCAGATCGCTGCGGTTGCGCTCCGATTCGCCGAGATACATCTGATAGGCGTTGTCGAGGAACGCGCGGTTGCCGCCGTCGGTGGTGGCGTCGAGCCCGAGTTCCAGTTCGCCGGTGACCTGTACATCGACCTCGGGCGCCACTGCACGAACGCGACGCGCGACCTCTTCGGTGAACTCGGCGGGTGTCATGCCGGGCTGAGCGGAACGGCCGCCGAACAGCGCACGGACAGCAGCGAACAGACCTTTCATAGCCGACGCTCCTTGAAAAGAATGGAAAGCGAAAACAGCATCACTCGGCGGCGGCTTCCAGCGCATCGGCGAGTCGCTCGACCCCCACCACCTCCATACCTTTGTACGCGCCTGCCTTGGGCGCGTTGGCCTTGGGCACGATCGCGCGCTTGAAACCGTGGGTCGCGGCTTCCTTCAGCCGCTCCTCGCCATTGGGCACCGGGCGAATTTCGCCGGACAGCCCGACTTCGCCGAATGCGATGGTCTTCTCGGCCAGCGGCCGGTCGCGCAGCGACGACAGCACCGCCAGCAGCACCGGCAGATCGGCGGCGGTTTCCTGCACGCGGATACCGCCGACCACGTTCACGAACACGTCCTGGTCGCCGACCACAATGCCGCCGTGGCGATGCAGCACCGCCAGCAGCATCGCCAGCCGGTTCTGTTCAAGCCCCACGGCGACGCGACGCGGATTCGACAGCGGCGATGAATCCACCAGCGCCTGTACTTCCACCAGCAGCGGCCGCGTGCCCTCGCGGGTGACCATCACGCAGCTGCCCGGCTGCGGCGTGCTGCCGCCGGAAAGAAAAATCGCCGAGGGATTCGGCACTTCGCGCAGGCCCTTGTCGCTCATCGCGAACACGCCCAGCTCGTTCACCGCGCCGAAGCGGTTCTTGAACGCGCGCAGCACCCGGAAGCGGCTGCCGCTGTCGCCTTCGAAATACAGCACCGCGTCGACCATGTGTTCGAGCACGCGCGGGCCGGCGATGCCGCCCTCTTTCGTGACGTGGCCGACGAGGAAGATCGCGGTGCCGGTTTCCTTCGCGTAGCGGACGAGACGCGCGGCGCTTTCGCGCACCTGGCTGACCGAGCCCGGCGCGGCGGTCAGCGATTCGGTCCACAGCGTCTGCACCGAGTCGGCGACCAGCAGCTTCGGCCGCATCTGCGACGCCTGTTCGAGGATGCGCTCGACCCCGGTTTCGGCCAGCGCGCTCAGGCCATCCAGCGGCAGACCGAGCCGCGACGCGCGGCCCGCGACCTGCGCCAGCGATTCCTCGCCGGTGACGTACAGCGCCGGCAACCGCCCGGCCATGCTCGCCAGCGCCTGCAGCAGCAATGTGGATTTGCCGATGCCGGGGTCGCCGCCGATCAGGATCACCGCACCTTCGACCAGACCTCCGCCGAGCACGCGGTCGAACTCGCTGATGCCGGTGCTGGTGCGCGCGTCCTCGTGGTGCAGCACGTCCTTCAGCGGCGTGACCTTGGGTGGATCGACCTTGCCGGCCCAACTGCTGCGGCGCGCGGCCGGCGATGCCGCCGACGCCGCGGATTCCAGCACGATCTGGGTGAGCGAATTCCACGCCCCGCATTCGCCGCACTGCCCCTGCCACTTGTTGGACTCGGCGCCGCATTCGCTGCAGACGAAGGCGGTGCGGGCTTTGGGGGAGGCTTTGCTCATCGGGATGCTCGTACGGTGCGAGCGCGTACTGTAGCCGCCCGTGGTCGCAGGCGGCGAGACGCCCGTGCGTTCAACGCGTCATGCGGGCCTGCAGCGTCGCCGTGCCCCACCACGCCCAGATCACCGCCGGCAGGCTGAGCAGACCGGCCGCCATGAAGGCTTCGCGCAGGTTCATCGCGAACCAGAGGTGTCCGGGCCAGCGCGCGGTCAACATCGGCCAGACCGCAAGCCACAGCAGCCGCGGCACTTCGATCGCCAATGCCCATGTGCGCCCTTCCAGCAGCAAACCCAGCGATATCAGCCCGGACAGCAGAAAGCCGGCATACATCGCCGTCGCCACGGCATTCAACGTGGACGCAGACGCGAGGAAGTCCACGCCCAGCGCCAACAGCAGCAGGAAGTGCAGCAGGCAATAGATCCGCATAGGCGGCGACAGCGGCGGGTCGTATTCGACGCGGGCGATGTCGAACGCCTTTTTCGGAAAACGTTCCGCCACGTCCGCAGGCCGCCACCCGGGCCGCGCGACCCACACCCGCAATTTGTCGCGCCAGCGCCGCGCATGCCACGCGTCGTTCGCCAGCGCCCAGTACACCTCGACGTTGGCCCACAGCGGATTCCAGCTGCGCAACGGCGCGCGGGTGCCGAAGATCGGTGGCTCCGCCGGATCTTCCTCGATGAAAGTGCCGAACAGACGGTCCCACAGCACCAACAGTCCACCGTAATTCTTGTCGAGATACCGGTCGTTGACCGCGTGGTGCACGCGATGATTGGACGGTGAAGCGAACACGCGGTCGAACCAGCCCAGCTTCGGTACCAGCTCGGTGTGGATCCAGTACTGGTAGATCAGGTCGATCACCGCCACCACCGCGAACACTTCCACCGGGTAGCCCAGCACCGCCATCGGCAGGTAGAACACCCAGCCGAGCAGCGCGCCGCTGCTGGTCTGTCGCAACGCGGTGCTGAGGTTGTAGCGCTCGCTCTGGTGATGCACCGCATGCGCGGCCCACAGCACGCCCACTTCATGTCCGCAGCGATGCAGCCAGTAGTAGCAGAAGTCGTACAGCAGAAGACCGCTGACCCACACCCAGACGCTGTCGACGGGCAACGCGAACAGCGCCACGTGCTCGACAGCCCAGGCGTACACGCCGATGGTCAGCAGCTTGGCGAACACGCCGACGATCTGCGAGAACGTGCCCAGGCCGATGCTGTTGATCGCATCGTTGAGCCGGTACACCCTGCGGCGCATCAGCCGCGCCGCCACCAGTTCCACCGCCATCAGCACGAAGAACCCGGGGATGGCCACCATCATGATTTGTTCCGCGCTGGGCATGGCTCAGTCCCGCTGCACCGACCGCGCGATGCACCACTGCGCGGCGTAATACGTCCCAAGCACCAGCAGCGCCGGCGCCGGCACACCGCCGACGAAACGATCCCAGGCCAGCAGACTGTCGCTGACCATGAAGATCACCGCACCGGTCGCAGCCATGCGCGCACTGCGCGGTAGCGCCCGCGCGACCGCAGGCGTCCACGCACGCGCCAGCGCGAAGGCCGCCATCGTCGCCAGCACCACGACATACGCCAGCACAGGAATCTTCAGCGCCGCATCCACCCGCGGCAACAGCCCGGCGAGATTGCCTGCCGCGATCGCCGCGACCACCAGAAATGCCCCCGCCCTCGCCTTTCCGTTCGACCCGGGTGCGAAGGCAACGATGTAGCAGACATGCGCCAAAAGGAACGCGACCAGGCCCAGCACGAAGCGATCTCCGGGCAACATGAGGCAGACATCGCCGACCAGCGACAGCACCAGCCCCGCCAACACTGCACGCCGATAGCGCGCATTCACCGCCGGCTGCGCCGAAAGCGCCAGCCACAGGATCAACAGCGTGGTCAGGGGTTTGCCGATGTAGTGCAGCCAGAACCATGGGCCATCGAGCGTGGCACCGGTGATGGCGGCGAGTGCGGAGAGGAAAATGAGCACATCCATGGCTCGCAGCGGCATTGGGGCACCTCATCGAATTCGAGTTGCGTACCTTAGCGTATGTTGATGGCAGCATGCCAAGAGAGAGCCGCGTGACCCTGAAAAAACTCCGACACGATCTTGCGCGACGTACTGTCACAAACTATTTCATCCGGCATACTTGGCACGAAGTCATTCAGCAAGGAAGCTTCCATGGTCAAAGGGCTAGCACTCGCGCTCCACACTGTCGCTTCCAAACTTTCCCCAATTACGCATGGGATTGATTCGATGGATCGACCAACGAGATATCGTGTTCGCCCGAAAGGATTGATTGCGGTATCGCTGGGAGCATTTCTGCTGGCGGCTGTCGGCGCCTGTGCGAGTCAGTCGTCTTCACGAACTGAATCCGGCAGCACAGACATTGTCGCCCATAAAGTGAAAGCAGATTCTGGCAAAGCTTCGACGCTTGATGGGGAAGTCCGCCCGGCTCAAAATTCGCCTGCGACAGCAATATCGTCACCCCCCGATCACACTGCTGTCCCTTGCCCTTCTCAAAATTTCGATGAATTCCTGAAGCGCTATGCGGATCAGAACGACGACCGCGTGCGTCGCACATTCACGGAGATGCCGCTGGCATACGCGGTGCCGGCCTACACGCTCCGCGACGACACGGACAACCTCCCGTTCTTGACCACGACTCACCTCACCTCGGCCGATCGCTGGCGATATTTCAGCTATCGCTATGTCGATCGCGTCGGCGACTACCGTTATGTGGGCATCGATCTCAGTTTCGCGCAGGAAGCGCTCAACAAGCCGCTTGGCACTTACAAGTTTCCACAAAAGGTCATGGCGCGGCGCAACGGTGATCGTGAAGTGACGATGGGTATGGAATACGAAATCGACATATTTCAGTTCGCCAGACGCGACGGATGTTGGTTTTTGACCAGCGTTACCAACCCAAGGGATTGAATCGACGAGAAATGCCATGACGCAAACAAATGGAAGCGACCCCGTGACTCAGGGCAACGACACAGAACAACTACGCCACTACCGTTTGATCCAGTTCGATTGGAACGCCCGGCAAGGCCCTCACAACGAACCGGTTTCCGATTTCGAAGGCTTGGTCACGCATCATCCTCAAGCTAATGGAACCGCGACGATTCGGAACGGGATCGTTGTAGGCGGCGAGCCTGGACGCCGACACGCGCTCATCGACGGCGAGATCCAGGAGATCGAAGTGGCGCTTCCCGAGCGAACTTATGGTTTGGGGCCCGACCAGGTTCTACTCAAAAAAGACTTCATTCTGGAAGACTCGGGCATCCCTTCCGGCGGCAGAGGCGTGCGTGACGTGGATGTTCCCTCACCGACAGCGGGCTACATCGGGCGTGTTGACGCTGGGCAGGGCTTGGTCGATATCCTCGATCGGGAAGGCGGCGAGGTGATTGCCCGCATCCGCCACATGCGCGGAATACAGGTGGAGCGAGGCGACACCGTTGAATACGGCCAAGCTCTAGGTACGCAGAGCGACGTCCGCACCGGCGGCAAACATGTTCACTTGGAAATGGACACCCGCTACTACCAACAGTATGAAAACTACATCGCTGATCTCGACAGTGGACGGCTGGCCATTGACCCAAACCGCCGCACCCAAGGAATTGAGCCGCTCCCAGTCGTTGACGATGGTGTCATCCGCATCGGCGAGTCCAACAACCGCGTCAGAGACCTGCAGCGAGTATTGGCCGACGAAGGCTACAGCGGACGTGGGAACCAGCCCATCGCGCAGGATGGCGTCTACAGGCTGGAAATGCAGCCCGCCGTGCTTGCGTTCCAACGCGATCACAACCTTCCTGAAACCGGCGACATCGACCGCGCTACGCTGGCGCTAGCCCCCGAGCCGGCACGTCGCGAACCTGATCGGGCCGACCATATCGATCATCGCTTCGGGCCAGGCATTCCGGCCGCGCCGGGTGAGTATGGCCCGCCGCCGCATGAGCATCCGCAGCGTGTCCCAGGTCCCGGTGGCCGCAACGATGGCGCCGATAACGACGGTCAGGAACGCGCGCCCATCCAGAATCGCCCGCCTCAACGGCAGGGCGCTGCCCTGCTCGACAACCCGTCGCACGAAAACCACGCGATGTATGCGACCTTGCTCCGGACAGTGAACGAGCGCGATGCGCAACTGGGCCGCGAACCCGATGAGGTCAGTCGACAGCTCGCCGGTGGTCTGACCGAGCAGGCGCGTGCGCGAGGTTTGGGTACGATCGGCAACGCCAGTTTCACGCCCGACGGCACCAGGGTCAGCATGACCGACACGAAAGATCTGGAAGCGCCCTGGGCGAAGACTGCTGTCGGGGACGTTGGTCAGTTGGCTGGACAGAGTCTGGCGCGCAGCAGCGACAATGTCGCCGCGATCAATCAGCAGCAGACGCTCGAGCAGAGCCTGAAGCCGCCGACTCAAACGCAGTCGATGTCAGGCCCCGAAGACCCATCGCCGAAGGGGCCACGGATGACGTAGCGCTTGGGAATCACCAAAACAAAAGCCCCGAAGTTCGGGGCTTTTGTGTGTAGCTTCCTGCGAAGAGCGAAAGGCCTGCAATTCAAGGCTTTCCTTCGTGACGACTCGTTTATCGACGTCGTTACCGCAGTGCTGCATGGCGTGGTGCCGGAAATAGGCGCTGCAGACCTTTCTGCCAGTTGCCACCGGATCGGCCCAGATAGGCTCAAACCCTTGCGCGACCTGCCGTTGGCCTGTGGCGCTCGTTTCCTGTTCGCAG
>JBKJHV010000031.1:0-50450 GCA_046598445.1 Lysobacteraceae bacterium | reverse complement strand
CCAACACGGCTGCACTCCACACTTGGATACTTGTCACCCAACGACTACGCAACGAAACTGAAGCAAGCCGCTTGACCCTGTGCTTCTTGGCGTCCGGGAATGGGGGGCAGGTTCACTCGAATCCTTCAGCAGGAGTGATCCCCTTTGAAAAAAGGGCGAAGCGTTCGGATCCTTCAGCAGAAGTGATCCCCCTTTGAAAAAGGGGGGCAGGGGGGAATGGCACTTACTTAAGCGCAGCATCCAGATTTTCGTCATTCCCGCGTAGGCGGGAATCCAGTGACTTCAGGCCTTTTCGACCAAGCAAAGGCGCTGGATCCCCGCCTGCGCGGGGATGACGGGGCTTAAGTCAGTGCCATTCGGGGCAGGGGGGATTTGCTGTTGTCTCCCATCCTCCATCGCCGTCTTTCGAGTGCCGATGCGACAGGCCGATCAGGGCGAACCCTATAATGGCCACCCGCTACGGAAGCCCCGCATGCCTTACACCCCGATCGTCGCCACCCTCGGATACGTGCTGTCGCCCGACCGCAGGCAGGTGCTGCTGATCCATCGCAACGCACGGCCCGACGACCAGCATCTGGGGAAATACAACGGTCTGGGCGGCAAGATCGAGCGCGACGAGGACGTGGTCGCGGGCATGCGCCGCGAGATCCACGAAGAAGCCGGCATCGCATGCGACGAACTGCAACTGCGCGGCACCATCAGCTGGCCCGGCTTCGGCAAACACGGCGAAGACTGGCTCGGCTTCCTGTTCCTCATCACCGCCTACAGCGGCACGCCTTACGCGACGAATCCCGAAGGCACGCTGGAATGGGTGCCGGTGGACCGCATCCTCGACCTGCCGCTGTGGGATGGCGACCGCCGCTTCCTGCCGCTGGTATTCGACGACGACCCGCGCGGCTTCCACGGAGTGATGCCGTATCGCGACGGCAGGATGGTCTCGTGGATGTATTCCAGGATCTGAGCATGCGCAACTGAGCCTGCGTCGCCCCGGGCGCGGAGTGAATGGACTATCCTCCGCCGCAGTCTTTCGCACCCCAACCGACAACCGTCCGCATGAAACAGTTCATTCTCACCCTCGTCGCAGTGCTGATCGGCGGTTTCCTCGCCTTGCTGGGTTACGACCAGCTCGTCGTCGAACCGCGTGCCGCGGCGACAGCGCAGGCCGAAGCCGCGGCGGTGACGAAATCCCAGCCCGACCTGAAGCAGGCGCGCAGCGAGGCCAAAGAGGTAACGGCCGAAGTCGAAGCGGCGGTGCAGCGCAGCGTCGACAACGCTCGCCAAGCCTTCGATGCGCAGGCCACGGAGTCCGGCAAGCGCGGTCTGGTGTCCGATGCGGTGCAACGCGCGACGATGTTCCGGGTCGCGCTGACCGAGTACTACATGACCAACGGCCGTTGGCCGGGCGATGCCGACGAGGCCGGCTTGCCTTCGCCCAGCGAGATGCGCGGTGGCGCGGTGCGGACGGTGACGCTCGGCGGGCAGGGTACGGTCACCATTGCGCTGGACGACAGTTTCGATGCCGGCAGCGTCATCGTGCTGAAGCCGGACGTGAATACGGCGTCAGGTGCCGTCGACTGGAACTGTGAAGTGAAGGGCGACCGGGTGCTGAAACAGGCGATGCCGCGCTGCAAAGGCTGAGCGGAGAGTTGTAACCAAGGTGCGGCTGCGGCCGTGACCGCATCGATGCTTCTCGATCAGTGCAGGCGCTGTCAGTGCCGTCGGACCAGCACCACGGTGATGTTGTCCGAGCCGCCGCCGTCGAGCGCCGCGGCGACCAGGCCGTCCACGCATTCCTGCGAGCTGCATTCGGTGTGCGACAGCACCTGCGAGATGCTGCCGTCGTCCACTTCCTCGGTCAGGCCATCGCTGCACAGCAGCAGCTGCATGCCCGGACGCAGTTCGCCGGCCAGCGTTTCGACGTTGAGGTTCTGCGGCTCGGTCACGCCCAGCGCCTGGGTCACCACGTTGCGGTGCGGGTGGGTGCGGGCCTGGTCCACGGTGATCGCGCCCTGCGAAATCAATTCCTGGACGTAGCTGTGGTCGTGGGAGAGCTGGGCGAGCTGGCCGTCGCGCCACAGATATGCGCGGCTGTCGCCGACCCAGGCCACTTCGAAACGATTGCCGAGGATGCGCAGGGCGACCACGGTGGTGCCCATCGGCAGCGCGTCGCTGCGCTGGCGCGAGGCGCGGATGATTTCCTCGTCGGCCGTGCGGATCGCCTGGGCCAACGACACGCCCTGACGGATCTCGCGGACGATGGTCTCGCGCGCGAGCGCGCTTGCGACTTCGCCGTATTCGTGACCGCCCATGCCGTCGGCCACCAGCCACAGCCCGAGATCGCTGTCGCCGTAATAGGTGTCCTCGTTCAGCTCGCGCCGTAGCCCGGCGTGAGTGAGGTGACCGAATTCGATCATGCAACGGCCATGTGGGAGAGAGTCAGCCATAGTCTCGGAGTTATACGTAATTGCGGAATGAAACCGGACGCGACACTAAAAATCAATTGCTTGAATGGACAAGTGCGTGCTGTGCATCAAGTTTTTGCTGTTTCGGGGCCGGTTCGAGCGATGTTGTCTGTTGTTGAGCACAACGCGCGCGCAGGCGTGGAATCGGCCAGGGTGCAGGCACAAGAAACGCTCCGCGAGGAGTGTTTTCTTCAAAAGGATTCATACGTTACATCCATTTGGTTGTCCGGCCAGTGCTCGCGCACTGGCGTTCGGCGGCGCGCGGCATGCCGCGCGAAATTCCGCCTCACCATCCCTTTGGGCGGCTTCGTCGTGCAAATCGGTAATCCTGCCGATTTGTCGAACCTAGCGGCTCCCATCACTCCAGAAAGCCAAAGAGCTCGCGGCTCCCGTGCCTGGGTCTTGGCGTTTGGTGGTAGGGCTGCGGCCGGATCTGCATGGTGACAGGGTGCCTCAGCGACGTGATATCGGACTCGGGGCTACCCTGAAGTGCCCCTGGCAGACGAAATCTATGCTTACTTGCGGGTCGAAGAATTGCATGTCAACGACATCGGTATTGCGTGCATGAGGCGTGGCGACCTTGCTTGGCGTGGGTTTTGTTCCAATTTTCGCGACTGGGCGGGCGAAACAGCCGCATTCCCTCGGAATCGATCAAGCGCGTATTGGTGCACAAGCTCCGAGATAAGGAGGGGCGCATCAAGATTGCTGGATTCCCCGTGAAGTTCCGGGCGGTGTCGAAAGCTCAGTGCGCAGGTCGATCAATGTTTCCAGGATATGTGCGCTGATCAACCGTTCAACCGACTTGGAATCCCGGTCCAGCCAGGCTTCGAGGATCTCGCGATGCTCTTGGATTGCCCGGGCATTGCGAGGCTCGAGTTCCAGATGTTTTCGGACATATCGTTCGGCCACCACATTCAGACGCTCGACGATCTGGTAAGTCAGTCGCTGTTGATTGCTATCGATGAGCGTCAGGTGAAAGTTCCTGTTAAGATCGCCGGTACGCGACGAATTGGAAAGCATTGAGGCTTCCAGGCTGGCGAGCGCCGCGACCGCTGAGTCCCTGTGATTCGCGTCCGCAGTCAGGCTTGCCTCGGCAGCGGCGGCAGGCTCGATTTTGAGCCGCAGCGCGAACACCTCTTCAGCCTCGGAGAAACTGATGGGCGCGACCACGAAGCCACGGTTCGCATGTGCGATCAGCAGCCCTTCCTGCTCCAGCCGCATCAGTGCTTCGCGCAGTGGAATTCTGCTGATGCCCAATTCTTCAGCGAAAGCATCCTGGCGTATCTGCGTCAGAGGCGCGAGTTCGGACGAAAGGATTCTCTCCCGGATCCGATCGAATGCCTGGTCAGATAGCGTCTTTGCAACGATCAGCATGGCTCGCCCTTAACCCGAAAATTGGTATGTGGTTTTCGATAGTGTATAGAAATTGACAGCAGCCCGACCTTGCTCGCGTTCGCCGTAGCTGGAATTTCCACATCCTCCGAACGGCGCATGATGGTCGACTCCGGCTGTCGGGAGATTGATCATCAGCATGCCCGCACGGGCTTTTCGTTTGAATGCTTCGGAGTGCGCGAGCGAAGTCGTGCAGATTCCGGCCGACAGATTGCCGGGTGAATCGTTCAGGAGCGCCATGGCATGCGAGAAGTCGCGGGCACGGAACAACCCAGCGACCGGGCCGAAAATTTCTTCCCGCATCATCAGGCTGTCATGCCCGACATGCTCGAACAGCAGTGGCGAGACATAACAATCCCGACCGTCGATGTTCTCTCGGGGTTCGAGTACCGATATCAAGCCTTCGCCCCGCAGCGCGGCGATCTGCGCAGAGACGACTTGCTTCTGACGCTGGTTTGCGAGTGGACCGATATCGGTCGTTTCGCTGCATGGGTCGCCGATCGTCAGCCCGGAGACGCGGGTGCGCAGACGTGAAACGAATGCGTCGACGATAGGCGCCTCGACGATGATTCGCGAGGTAGCGGTGCAGCGCTGTCCCGCGGCGAAATAGGCACCGTTGACGGCACATTCCACCGCTGTGTCCAGAGATGCGTCGGCCATCACGATCAGCCCGTTGATCCCGCCCATTTCAAGTTGCAGGCGACCATTGCGCGCGCAGACTATCGAGCGAACCTTCGCGCCGGCGGCCTGAGAGCCCGTGAACGACACCGCGCCGATATCGGCATGCGCGCAAACGGCCGCTCCGGTTGCGCCGGCGCCCAGAACCATGTTGATGCTGCCTGGCGGCAAGCCCGCTTCGAGCAGGATATCCATCAAGGCATTCGCTGTAGCGGAGGACACTTCCGACGGCTTCCACACTACGGCGTTGCCGAAAGCGAGTGCCGGTGCGATTTTCCAGGCGGGAATTGCGAGCGGGAAGTTCCACGGCGTGATGAGGCCGACCACGCCGACAGGCGTCCGTGTCACTTCGACCGCGGCATGTCTGCGCGTCGAGTCAAAACGTTCGCCGATGGTTCGCAAGGCTTCGCCCGAGAAAAAGTCGAAGATCCTT
Organism: Lysobacteraceae bacterium; assembly: GCA_046598445.1. Taxonomy (GTDB): domain Bacteria; phylum Pseudomonadota; class Gammaproteobacteria; order Xanthomonadales; family Xanthomonadaceae; genus Lysobacter_I. Next base: position 45,485 of record JBKJHV010000031.1, on the reverse strand, counting down.
GCCGCGCGTAGCACTTCGCCCTTCGCATCGCGGATGGTCTTGCCGGTTTCGCGCGCGATGAGCAGCGAGAGAGCGTCTACGTTGGCGATGATGCGGCGGCCGATGCCCGCCAATGCGTCGGATCTGGCTTCGATGCCAATATCGGCTAATTGCGATTGTGCACGGGCCGCTGCGCGAGCCGCATCATCCACATCGTCAGTGGAGGCTTCTGGGATCCTGATGAGCAGGTCGGTGGGGTCGGCCGGACTGAGTTGCTGCAGACTATTTGGCGATTCGCGACGGATGCCATCGATAGAGTGATGCAGGGCGATGATTTCGGTCATTGGCTGGTTTTCCGGTGTAGTCAAACGACCACGAAACCGTTGCGGAACGGGTCGGAATCGTCGAGGAAAATGTGATTGAAGCCGGTCACGTATGCGGTGCCTTCTATCGATGGCACGATTGCGGGCATGTCCCCGACCGTGGTCTTTCTTTCCACCTTTCCGGTGAACCGGCTGCCGATATAGCTCTCATGCACGAAACGCGAGCCGACCTTGAGCCGGCCTTTTGCATGCAATTGGGCCATGCGTGCCGAGGTTCCGGTGCCGCAAGGGCTGCGATCTATGGCTCGTTCGCCATAGAAAACCGCATTCCGTCCATGCGCGCCATCGCTTTTCGGCTTGTCGACCCACATCACATGGCGGATGCCACGAATCGTGGAGTCCAGAGGGTGAACAGGTTCGATGACATCGTGCATGATGCTGCGGATCGTGCGGCTGAGTTCGATGATGCGCGCCGCGCCCAGTGCATCCAGGCCTTCGTACGGCCCCTGCGGTTCGATGATCGTGTAATAGTTCCCGCCGTAAGACACATCGACGGTAAGCGGTCCGAAACCCGGCACTTCGATCGGGATGTCGCGCGCTGCGAGAAAGCTGGGGACATTGGTGATCTTGACGGCGCTGACCCGGCCATCGTGTTCCGTGTACTCGATATCGATCAGGCCGGCAGGCACTTCCACCTTCAGCCGCCCCGGCTGGCGGGGAACGATCTGACCGGACTGCAGACCGAACGTAATCAGACCGATGGTGCCATGTCCGCACATCGGCAGGCAGCCGCTGGTCTCGATGAACAACAGGCCGATTTCCGCATCCGGATGATTGGATGGGTAGATGAATCCGCCCGACATCATGTCGTGCCCGCGTGGCTCGAACATCAGTCCGGTTCTGATCCAGTCGAAGTATTCAAGGAATGCTTGCCGACGCTGGCTCATCGATCCTTCGGGCAAGGCTGGGGCGCCTTGGACAATCAGCCGTACCGGGTTGCCCGCGGTATGTCCGTCGATGCACTGGAAGATGTATTGATTCATGTCGCTGGTCTCGATGCCCGCGCGCATGTCGTTTCCAACGCGCGCAGACTGCATGGCGGCGAAGAGGATGTCATCCGGCTCACAAAGCCGGGCGGTTTTCGGCAGCGGCCTGCACCATCGCGATGACCTGCTCGCGCCGGGCGCCCTGCAACGGCATCCGCGGCATACGCACGCGCTCGGAGCCCCTGCCCATCACCGCTTCCGACAATTTGATCGATTGCACCAGATCGTGTTCCGCATCCAGATGCAACAAAGGCATGAACCAGCGATAGATCTTCAGGGCTTGCGCCATGTCGCCTTCCTGGAAGGCCTGCCAGAGCGCGATCGACTCTTTCGGAAAGGCGTTGGTCAGACCTGAAATCCAGCCGCGCGCGCCAAGCATCAAGCCCTCCAGTGCGACATCGTCAAGACCGGCGAAGAGGGTGTAACGGTCTCCGAAGGTGTTGTAGAGGTCCGTGAATCTGCGCGGATCGGGCGCGCTTTCCTTGATGGCGACGACATTGGGCAGATCCGCCAGCCCCGCGAGTATGGCTGCACCGACATTGACCCGGTAAGCGGGCGGATTGTTGTACAGCATGATCGGCAACGTCGTGCTGAGCGCGACACTGCGGAAATGAGCTTGCAATTCGGTGTCTGATGGCACGTAGACCATCGCCGGCAGCACCATGAGTCCCGTCGCGCCAGCGTGTTGGGCATCGCGCGCGAAGCTGCAGGCCCGCTCGGTCGTCAATTCCGAGACACCGGCAATCACCGGGACATGTCCACCGGCGGCTTCCGCCGCTGCCGAGATGACGGCGAGTTTTTCGCTGTGCTCCAGCGAATTGTTTTCGCCGACGGTGCCGATGACGACCAAACCGTGAACACCATCTCGTATCAGGGCTTCCTGAACGCGCCGAGTGCTGCCGATGTCCAGGCTCAGATCTTCGTGGAACTGCGTCGTTACGGCCGGCAACACGCCCGACCAAGGGCAGGGATTGAATTGCACTGTGGACTCCTGATAAAAAGTAGATAATATACAATATACAAATGACAGTTATTTGTCACCCAATCTTTCTCCGGTGAACGCCCATGCACGACGAGGTCAGCAGAACCGCAGTAGTTGTCGGCGCCGGGATCATCGGTTCGGCAGCTGCACTGCGCCTGCAGCAGGGCGGCTGGCGGTGCACGATGGTCGATCCGCTGGACGTGGTGCCGGCTGGTGCGTCGTCGGGAAACGCAGGGCACCTGGCCATCGAGCAATCCGCGCCACTGGCTTCCTGGCCGGCGATCAGGTCCGCTCCAAGGCGTCTGTTCGCGTTCGGGGGGGCTCTGGATATCCGAGACCCGACGCATGTGCTTCCCTGGCTGAAGGAGTTCGCAAAGGCCGCTTCACCTGCGCGCTTCGAAGCGGGGCAGGTTGCCTTGCGCGGCTTGCTTGATGAGGCGCTTCCCGCATGGCAGCGCATGCTCGTCGACATCGGTCGACAGGATCTGATCCGCATCGACGGACACATTGTTCTTTGGGAATCCGCCGCTGCAGCGAGGCGAGGGCGCACCAACTGGAACAATGCGGAGCTCGGCAATGCGTGCGTTCGTGAGCTCTTGCGCGACGAGCTGGCGCCATTCGAAGCTTCGATAGAGAAACGGCTGCACGGCGGTTTGCATTTCGCGGGAACAGGGCAGGTGGCCGATCCGGCAATCACGCTTGAAGCCTTGCGCATGGCATTCGTGGCGGCAGGCGGTGTCGTCGTTCGAGGTACGGGGGAGTCGCTGCCGATCCGCGACGGTCGGGCCGCGGTGAGATTGGAAGACGGACGACAGATGGAAGCCGGCATCGTGCTGGTGACGGGGGGCGTGCGTTCTGGCGAACTGCTGTCGACAGCCGGGCTGCGCGTGCCGCTCATCGCCGAGCGCGGCTATCACATTCACTGGGACGATCACGATTGGCCGGAACGGATGCCACCGGTCGTCTTCGAGGATCGGTCGGTGATTCTCACGCGCTTCTCGAGCGGTCTGCGCCTGGCCGGGTACGTGGAATTCGCGCGTCGCGAAACCGCAGCCGATCCGCGCAAGTGGGCCGCGCTCAGGAAACATGCCCAACAGTTGAATCTGCCCGTGCATGGCGATGGCGCAGCCTGGTATGGCGCACGGCCGACCTTGCCGGACTACCTGCCTGCGATCGGCCGCGCCCGTGCCGCTGGCAATCTTCTGTACGCCTTCGGCCACCAGCATCTCGGCCTGACGCTCGCACCGATCACGGCCGAGCTCGTTGAATCGATTGCGAACGGTCGCGGGCAACCAACTTCCTCGCTGGGTGCGTTCGATCTTGCGAGATTCAGTCGTGGAACCTGTCGAGGTGATGATGAAACACGCACATAACGGATACCGGGCCGCCGATGCGCTGGTCGGAATATCCCGATGGCCGTCGCCGGCGCCCGGTATCGCCCTCGAGGAACGGATGCAGCGCATCGAGTACGCCCGCAGCCGTATGGCTACATTGGGAGTCGATGCGCTGCTGGTCAATGCGGGCGCAAGTCTGCGCTACTTCACCGGGATTCCATGGCAGGCGAGTGAGCGTCTGGTGGCGATGGTGCTGCCGTTGACTGAGCCACCGTTCCTGGTGGCGCCCGAGTTCGAGCGCGGATCGCTTGAAGCCATGCTGAAAATCGAAGCGCAGCTCCATTGCTGGGAGGAACACGAAAACCCGTACCGCCTCGTCGCCAACGAATTGCTCAAGCGAAAAGCGAAGCGGCTGGCGCTGGACCCGCAGGCGTCGTTCATGATCGCCGACGGGCTGCAGCGTGCCGAATCCTCGCTGGAAATTCTAAGCGGCGCAATGGTGGTCGACCATTGCCGGATGCGAAAATCGCCGGCCGAACTTGCCTTGATCCAGCAGGCGATGTCGATGACGCTCGAAGTGCATCGGCAAGCCGCGTCGATTCTCGAACCCGGTATTTCGGCAAACGCAGTGAGACGCTTCATCGATAGCGCGCATCACGCTTTGGGCGCGGATAACGGCAGCACGTTCTGCGCCGTCCAGTTCGCGGCGGCGACGGCCTATCCGCATGGCCTGCCCGGCGACCAACGCCTGGCCGATGGCGATCTGGTGCTGATCGATACCGGCTGCACGGTCCATGGCTATCACTCCGATATCACCCGGACATACGTCTTCGGTAAAGCGAGCGACAAGCAGCGGGATGTCTGGAATATCGAGCGCGAAGCCCAGCAGGCGGCATTCGATGCGGTCAGGCCGGGCGCGACATGCGAATCCATCGATGCCGTCGCGCGTGCGGTCCTGGCGCGCGCCGGCCTCGGTCCCGATTACAAGCTGCCCGGGCTGCCGCACAGAACCGGTCATGGTATCGGTCTTTCGATCCACGAACCGGCTTATCTGGTCAGGGGAGATACGACGCCACTGGCATCCGGCATGTGTTTCAGCAATGAGCCGATGATCGTCATCCCCGGTGAATTCGGTATACGCCTTGAGGATCATTTCCACGTCACCGAAAGCGCGGCGCAATGGTTCACGTCGCCATCATTGTCGATATCGCACCCGTTCCTTTGAGTGGACAACCCGACAGAACAAGACAGAAATTGAACGCATGATACTTTCGATCAATTGTGACAATTCGTTTGAAAACAGTCAGGGAAATACAGCTGTTCCGGAATCGACGCGAACGGGCAACCATTCGTTCGGCAAGGCGCAGTCTTTCAGTACATTCATTGAGGGAGAGGGATCACCGATGCTATTTCAAACACGAGTGACACGATGTATCGCCGTGGTCGCGGTTTCCGCGACTGCATTCATGAGCTATGCCGCGTACACGAAGCCACAAGGCGCTGTCGCGCGGGCGGGCGAAAACGTCCATGCTTACGTACGCGGCTTGTTCGACTCCGGAAATACCGAAACCGCACACAACGGCAGAGGCGCAGTACCCGCGCTGGCGTACGCCGCTCAGGCGGGAGGCCGCCGGCTGGCGCCCGAGCGGGATGCGTTGAAGTCTCCGAGCATGGAGAGGCAGGTGTTCGGCGAGCATATCCGCCAGAAAAGCTCGGATCCTTCCCGGCGCATGCCCCACCAGTCGCCGATCAGTCGCGTGGTGGAAAGCGGTTACGACCACTCCAGCGCACGGACGAACGTATTGAATCGTCCATCGATCCTGATGCAGTACAAGTCGGGGCAGATCTCGCTGCGGGCTAACGCCGCGGCGGCATGCGATGCCAATGCATTCGGAAGCCTGTCCGGCAGCGCCTTGGTGGCAGCGGTCAAGTCCGCGACGACCGAATGCATCAACGATCTGTTCAATGTGAGCGGATCGTCCGCATACAACACCTTCCGCGAAGCTCAGATGGTGACGATCGCCAATGCGCTCTACGGTTCCGCGGCATCGTATGACGGTACCAACAGCGGCAGCACCTTGCAGTTGATTCTGTTCCTGAGAGCCGGTTACTACGTCCAGTTCTACGACACAAGCGTCGGCACCTATGGGACTGCGCTGAAGAATGCGATCCGCCCGGCAATGGATGCGTTCGCCGGCAGCAGTTACTTCGGGGTCGTGAACGATACGCACGGCGAAATCCTTGCGGAATACGTCACGCTGATCGACAGCTCGACCGAAAACGCCCGTTATCTTTACGTGGTAAAACGCCTGCTAGATGCCTACAACAGCAGCTACAACGCCTTTTACTGGATGAAGGTCGCGGTCAACAATACCTTCCTGGTGACGTTCCGCGGGCATCAGAACGCCGACTTCAAGGCACTGGTCCAGTCCGATACATCGATCGTGGATACGCTCTACAACTTCGCCAGTCGAAATTTCTCGATGCTTGGGCAATCGAACGACTACCTTGTCGCCAATGCCGGTCGGGAGCTGGCGCGATTCCTGCAGTACACCGGTGCGGTGAAGAGCCTGGCGCAGTCGCGGTCCAAGGCGCTGGGCGACCGCTCTTCGATCACCGGAACCACTGCCAAGATGTGGGTCGGCATCGCCGAAATGGTCGACTACTACGACAAGGCCAACTGCGCCTATTACAGCATGTGCGATCTGGCCAATCGCCTGAAAGCCGCCGTTCTTCCGATCACGCATACCTGCAGTTCCACGCTCACGATCCGCGCGCAAAGCATGACGGCCGCCCAATTGAGCAGCACGTGTTCCATCGTGGGCGGCCAGGAGAGCTATTTCCATCAGCAGCTCGCCACGGCAAGGGTGCCCGTCGCCAACGACAACAATGCGGCGCTCGAGATGGTGGTGTTCGACAGCAGCAATGACTACGGAACCTATGCCGGCGCGATCTACGGCATCGATACCAACAATGGCGGCATGTATCTTGAAGGAAATCCGGCAGTGGCCGGTAATCAGGCGCGGTTCATCGCTTATGAAGCCGAGTGGATGCTGCCCGCGTTCGAAATCTGGAACCTGACCCACGAATACGTCCATTATCTGGACGGCCGTTTCAATATGTATGGCGACTTCGGCGCAACGATCTCGCAGAAGACCATTTGGTGGGTTGAAGGCTTGGCTGAATACATGTCCTATTCGTACCGCCAACTTGCGTATACCGCAGCGCAGGATCAGGCGGCACTGGGCACATACAGCTTGAGTACGATCTACCAGAATGACTACGGCAGCGGCCAAACCAGAGTCTATAACTGGGGCTATCTCGCGGTCCGTTTCATGTTCGAACAGCGTCGCCCGCAAGTGAACTCGATCCTCGGCTACTTCCGCCCGGGGAATTACACCGGTTATGCCAGTTTCATGTCGAGCGTCGGGACCACCAACAATTCGACGTTCGCGGCATGGTTGCCATGCGTAGCCAAGCCGTCTTCTCCAGGATGCGGGACGCCGACCAATCTGCCGCCCACCGCGAATTTCAACTTCACCGCCAATGCTCTGACTGTCGCTTTTGCCGATACATCCACTGATGCGGACGGCACCATCGCATCCCGTTCGTGGAACTTCGGCGACGGTACTACATCGACCACGGCCAATCCGAGCAAGACTTATGCTGCGCCTGGAACGTATGCGGTGCAGTTGACGGTGACGGACAATGCCGGCGCCACGGCAACCCGCACGCAATCGGTAACCGTCAGCGGTGGCGGCAACACGACGAGTCTCAGCAATGGCGTGGCGAAGACCGGACTGGGCGCTGCCGCTAGTGCGTCGCTGAATTTCACCATGGACGTGCCCGCCGGAGCCAGTGGTCTGAAATTCGTGATGACAGGCGGCACTGGCGATGCGGATATGTACGTCCGTTTCGGTTCCGTACCGACTTCGACGACGTACGATTGCCGTCCGTACGCGACCGGAAACAATGAGACTTGCACTATCGCCACGACGCAGGCTGGTCGTTACTACGTCACGCTGACCGCATACACGGCTTTCTCGGGCGTCAGTTTGACCGGCAGCTATTCCGGCGGCACATCGAATCAGCTGCCGACAGCGAACTTCAGTTTCACCAGCAACGGATTGACTGCGAATTTCACGGATTCATCGACGGACAGCGATGGCACGATCGCTTCCCGCTCATGGAGCTTCGGCGATGGCACGACGTCCACGGCCGCGAATCCAGGCAAGACCTATGCCTCCACGGGTACGTACACCGTGAGCTTGACCGCGACAGATAACGCAGGCGGGAAAAGCACGGTCAGCAAGTCGGTCACGGTCACTTCCGGCGATACGTCTCTCCCGGAGTGTTCCGGTACCGACGCCAGACAGTTGGACAAGAATTGTTCACGCAGCAATCTGTCCGCTACGAGTGGCAATCATGTGTCTATGTACATTCTGGTTCCGTCTGGCGTGACGCAGTTGAAAATCACCGCTGCCGGCGGCACCGGGAATGCGGATCTGTACGTAAACACGCTGGGTAATTGGGCGACGAACACCAACTACAACTATTCGTCCAGAAATGCAGGCAACAGCGAGACCGTGACGGTTCCAAATCCACCGGCTGGCTATGTCTACATCAGTTTGTACGGCGCAACCAATTTCAATGGCGTCAAAGTGTCGACGCAGTATTGATCGTGCTTGGCCGGCGGCCATAAGGCTGCCGGTTTACGGTATGGGCCGTCGCCGGAGTCATGCTCGAATATCGGCGGCGGCTCTCTGTCTTGCAGGCAAAGTCATGGCCTGATGACGATTTGGCTGTATTTGGTGGGGCAGGGTGTGCCCGACTGGCCGGCCCCACTTTTTTAACGATACGGCGCTTTCTTCCGCAGCATCGCTGGCTCGGGTCGTCTACAGGTGGCCCGGCGGCATTCAGCAGGCTTGAGCGCACAAGGTCCTCGACCTTGGTTCAAGCCCACACTCGTTGTGGGCTGTTAATGCGTTGAAGCTGAAAATCTGCCATAAATTATTGATTTTATTCAATAACTGGCGGAGAGGGGGGGATTCGAACCCCCGGTACGCTCACACGTACGCCTGATTTCGAGTCAGGTACATTCAACCGCTCTGCCACCTCTCCGAAGGGGCTTGCTGCGGGAAGGCCTGCGCCCACCGCTGCGGGGCGCCATCATACGAGTTGAGGCTCCCGGGAACAAGGCGGGTACACTGGCCGCCTTCTTATTGTCCTTCCGATCACGCCCCCCATGTCCGAAATCCTCGCTCCCGTGTCCTTCGGTGAACTGCTCGACAAGATCGCCATTCTGCAAATCAAGTCCGAGCGGATGACCGATCCGGCCAAGCTGGCCAATGTCCGCAACGAACTGTCGGCGTTGGAGGCCAGTTGGGCGGCGCACCCGGCCGCCGCCCACGACATCGCGGGTCTGCGTGCGGAGCTGAAGGCCGTGAACGAACGCCTGTGGGTGATCGAGGACGACATCCGCATCAAGGAAAAGGCGCAGGCTTTCGACGATGAGTTCATCCAGCTCGCCCGCAGCGTGTATTTCGAGAACGACGAGCGCGCCCGGATCAAAAAGGACATCAATCTGGCGCTGGGTTCGGCCTATGTCGAAGAGAAGTCGTATCAAGATTATCGCGCGGGGCACGCGGCTTCTTGATCCATCTATGCCGGTAGCGTCAATCTGTCACCGGCACGCTGGCTAAATGGCCGTTGCGAAGCCGCAGCCAGCGTCGACCATCGTGTTCGGTTTCAACTGAACCGTAGGTCGTGTACTGGCCATCGCGCCATTCGAACTGCTTGCCGGGTATCCGCCCGAACTACGGCTTGTGGGCTAACTCCCAAGCCAGCATCGCGGTTAGTTGCTCAAGCCCCGCCTCGATATGACTTGCAGCCTCTTCTCCGCTCATCGCCGACCACGAAGTTGCCATAATCCTTCGGGCCCGAAAAATAGCCGATCCCGGTTGCCGGCACGTCGTAGAACAGGGTCTGGGAAAAGTCAGGATCATCTTTGCGACACAGCGCGGGCGTCACCGGTGGATTGATCCTTGCATCCAAGCTGATACGCAGGTCTCGGTAGCCGGCCGTCATCGTGTACCGGGCTCTTACTTGCAGCAATCGCCGATTGTTCGCGCTCGGTGTCCATGTAGTCGGTGCGCCATCGACTGGTTTTGGAAGAATACGGATATCGCCTATCTGTAACGTGCCCGCAAGCTTGTCGCGCAGCGCGGCCTCGAGCAATTCAGTGTAATTCCGCGACGGCATCTCTTGCCGCAATCGTGCCAAAACAGGATCCAGATGGTGCCGCATCCTCGCTTCGCCGATCTCTGAGGCGATTCCCCCGGCCAGCCCGCCGATCGCGCCTGCATTCATGACAACGATACCGTTGGCAGCGGCCGGATCTGACTCAAGCATGGTCTGGTCTAGCTGGATCATCACGTCCATCGGCTGCTCCGACGGTAGCGCCAACCGGTTGCGTGGTTTGATGTACTGCGCATGCAGTGTAGTTGCCGTGAGCAGAAGGCAGACGGCGAGGAAGAGTCGTTGGAGCATGATGGCAGGGGGCTGAAGTGTGGCCGTCAAGCATAGAGGATGATGCATGGCCGTGTAGTCTTGCGCGAAGCGGTGCAAGAACCGCCCGTTGCGATTCAGCAACTCCTATGCGTCCTGTACCGCTCGAACGCCGCAATCCCATCGTCCACCGTGACCAGATCCATTACCTCATCGTGTTCGATCTTGGTGCCCCAGCGCAATTCGCTGGATGGTTTGCCTAGATATTTCCGCGACGCGTCGTCGTAGCGATCCGCGCAGAAGCGGATATCCGAATACGGCCCGCTGCGGCGCGGGTTGCTGGCGGCGTGCAGGCCGAGCACCTTCGTTCCCATCGCATTGGCGATGTGCATCGGGCCGGAGTCGGGAGTCATCAGCAGGTCGGCGCGTTCGAGCAGGGCCGGCAGCTGTTTCAGGGTGTCCTTGCCGACCAGGTCCAGCGCCGGCGCGGTCATCGCCGCGAGAATCGCGTCGCTGGTGTCGCGTTCCAGCGCGCTGCGGCCGCCCAACAGCACGACCCGCCAGCCGCGGGCGACGGCGTGGTCGGCGACGGCGGCGTAGCGTTCCGGCCGCCAGTTGCGCAGGGCGTGGCTGGAGCAGGGCGAGATCGCCAACGTCGGCACGCCGTCGTCCGGCCATTGCGAGTGTGCCCATTCGCGGGCGTCGTCGGGGACCGGCATCTCCCAGACGACTTTGGTCTGCTGAAGGCCGAGCGGTTCGCAGAAGCTACCGATTGCATCGAGCACGTGGATGCCGGGCCGGTCGGGGATGCGTTCGTTGATGAACAGCCCGTGCAGGTCTTTCGAGCGCGACTTGTCATAGCCGATCCGGCGCTGCGCCGGCAGGAACGCCGACAGCAGATTGGCCCTTGCAGCTACCTGCATCTGCAGCAGCGCGTCGAAGCGGCGGCCGCGGAACTCGCGTTTGAGCGCGCGCATACCCGCGAGGCCGGTCTTCTTGTCGTAGATCAGGAATTCGACGCCGGGCAGGCCTTCCAGCAGCTTCTGTTCGCCCTTGCCGATCACCCAGGTCAGGGCCACATCGGGCCAGGCTTGGCGCAGGGTGCGCACCAGCGGCAGGACGTGCGTCACGTCTCCAAGCGCGGACAGGCGCAGGAGGCAGATCGAGTGGGGCGCTGTCTTGTGCAATTGATAGACTCGGTGGTTATGGCCGCCTTCGATGCCACCGAAAGCCTGGTGCCCTTCCGCGACGCTCGCGGAACGGGCGCTGCTATGGCCAGCGCTGCCATGGGTGGTGCGATTCTGTTCGACTCGGCACGTCTGCGGCAAGCAGGTCTACGCGCCGCGCAGCCGGGCTGGTTCGATGCCGCATGGTGGGGGGCGCGCGCGCAGCCCGTCGGCAGCGGCGGCCGTGGCGGCGCCTGGTTCATCGGTGCAGAACCCGACGGCAGCGGGCTCGGTCCTATGGTGCTGCGCCATTACCTGCGCGGTGGTTTCGCGGCGCGGTTCAGCCGCAACCGCCATCTTTGGCGTGGACCCGAGCAGATCCGCAGTTTCGACGAATTCCGCCTGCTGCGCGAACTGCTGCGCCGCAAACTGCCGGTACCGCGTCCGATCGCGGCGATCTATTGGCGCGAAGGACTGTTCTACCGCGCCGGCATTCTGCTCGAACGTCTGATGGGCGTGCAGTCGCTGGCCGACCGCGCCGCCGCCGAAGGCAGCGCCGCACCGTGGGAAGAGGCCGGCCGGGTGATCGCACGCATCCATCGCGCTGGGCTCGACCATGCCGACCTCAACGCGCACAACCTGCTGTTCGAGGATTCCGGCCGCGGCTGGGTGATCGATGTCGACCGCAGCCAACTGCGCATTCCAGCCACGGGTTGGCGCGAGGCGAATCTCGACCGGCTGCAGCGTTCGCTGCTGAAACTGCGCGGCGCGCGCAGCGAGGTCGAGGTCGGGAAGGATTACGCGACGCTGCGCAGCGCGTACGATGTGCTCTGGCAACGCGGGACTTAGAGCAGCGATGAGTTGGGCTTTGCGGTTTCATGGCGTGGGCAATGCGTCGGCGGTCGAATTGGGGTCGGCGATGGCCACCTTCGAGCGCGACGGCCGGCCGTGGCTGACCATCGATTGCGGCGCGGAAGGCCTCACCGCGTTTCTCGCCCACTACGGCGATGCCCCGCAGGCGCTGTTCATCACCCATACCCATCTGGATCACGTCGGCGGCTTCGAGCGGCTGTTCGTCGATGCCTATTTCGATCCTGCGCGTCGCGGTCGCACCCGCGTTTACGTGCCTGCGCGCGTCGTGCCGCTGCTGCACCAGCGCGTCGGCGATTATCCGAACGTGCTGGCCGAGGGCGGCGCCAATTTCTGGGACGCCTTCCAGGTGATCCCGGTCGGCGATGCCTTCTGGCACAACGGCGTGCGTCTGGAGGTTTTCGAGACCCGCCACCACTGGCCGCAGACCAGCTACGGCCTGCGCCTGCGCGGCAGTGTCGTCTGGACCGGCGACACCCGGCCGATCCCGGAAACCCTGGCGCGCGTCGCCGATGCCGGCGAGCTGATCGCCCACGACTGCGGCCTGCACGGCAATCCTTCGCACAGCGGCATCGAAGATCTGGAGCGCGAATATCCGCGCGGATTGCTTGATCGCTGCGTGCTCTATCACTATGCCAGCGCCAGCGACGGCGAAGCCCTGCGCGCCCGCGGCTATCGCATCGCCCATCCCGGCGAGTGCATCGCGTTGGCCGAACCGACCGCGGCGCGGGCCGAGCCCTTCGACGCAACCGATGCCGCGCACGCGGCCTCTGTTTCGCCATAGTCCAAGTATTCCTGCGCATGAACGCCGCCCCGAACATCCCCGACCTCCCGCGCGACGCCCTCGGGCGCCCGCTGCACGACCTGCGCCTGTCGGTGATCGAGGCCTGCAACTTCCGCTGTCCGTACTGCATGCCCGCGGAGCGGGTGCCCGACGACTACGGCCTCGACGCCGCATCGCGGCTGTCTTTCGACGAGATCGAACGCCTCGTGCGCGGGTTCGTGCGCGTGGGCGTGCGCAAGCTGCGCCTCACCGGCGGCGAACCGCTGCTGCGCAAACGTTTGCCCGAGTTGATCGCTCGGCTCGCGGCCATCGACGGCCTCGACGACATCGCGCTCACCACAAACGCCAGTCTGCTCGCTGCGCAAGCGCGTGCACTGCACGAGGCCGGACTGCACCGGGTCACGGTGAGTCTCGATACCCTCGATCCCGTGCAGTTCGCGGCATTGTCCGGCGGCCGCGGCGATCTCGCCGATGTTCTGCGCGGCATCGAGGTCGCGCGCGCCGCCGGTTTTGCGCGGATCAAACTCAATTGCGTGATCCAGCGCGGCGTCAACGACGATCAGGTGCTGCCGCTGGCTGCATTCGCCCGCGAACAGGGTCATACCCTGCGTTTCATCGAATACATGGATGTCGGCACCTGCAACGACTGGAATTTCGAGCGCGTGGTGCCCTCCAGCGAACTGCGCGATGTGATCCACGCGCAATGGCCGCTGCACGCGCTGGGCCCGCAATATCGCGGTGAAGTCGCCGCGCGCCACGCTTTCGACGATGGCCACGGCGAACTGGGTTTCGTCAGCTCGATCAGCGCCCCGTTCTGCGGCGACTGTCACCGCGCCCGCGTCTCTGCCGATGGCCGCCTCTACACCTGCCTGTTCGCCGGCGAAGGCACCGACCTGCGCCCGTGGCTGGGCGACGACGTGACATTCGTCGAACGGCTCGCCGGCCTGTGGCAGGCGCGGGGTGATCGCTACAGCGAATTGCGCAGTGGTCTGAACACGCCTCGCAAGCGCGTTGAAATGTATCTGGTAGGCGGATGAATACGAAAAAGCACAAAACTGTGGCACTGACCCATCTCGACGCCCAGGGTCGCCCTGCGATGGTCGACGTATCCGCGAAAGCCGTCACCGCGCGCGCCGCCACGGCCGAATGCAGGGTGAAATTTCCGGCCGTGGTCGCCGCGCAATTGCAGAAGAGCGGGCTGAAAAGCGCGAAGGGTGGGGTGGTCGAAACCGCGATCGTCGCCGGCACGCTGGCGGTGAAGCGCACGCACGAGTTGATCCCGTTCTGTCACCCGCTGCCGATCGACGGCATCCGCTTCGCCATCGACTGGCGCGGCGAACGCGAACTGGAGATCGTCTGCACGGTGAACACCACGCATCGCACCGGCGTCGAAATGGAAGCATTGACCGGCGCTACCGTCGCCGCGTTGACCGTTTACGACATGTGCAAGGCGCTGTCGCATGCCATCGTCCTTGGTCCCGCGAAGCTGCGCGGCAAGCGCGGTGGAAAACGCGACTTCGGCGCGATCGCAGGAAAACATTGATGGCTGAGATCACGGTGCTGTATTTCGCCAGCCTGCGCGACGCTGCGGGCATCGACAGTGAAGCCGTCGATCACGACGGCGATCTGCGCGCGCTGTACCTTGCGCTGCAGGCGAAGTATGGCTTCGCTTTGCCACTCGAACGTTTGCGGGTCGCGATGAACGGCGCGTTCGCGCGTTGGGACGATGTGCCGGGCGGGGGTGCAGAGGTTGCGTTCATTCCGCCGGTGTCGGGAGGGTGAGCGAGCGCGCGCAGTCGATGCCCTATCGGCATCGGCTGCGCTTGCGAACGCCCGGCCATGGATGGTCGGGCAGGGCGTTCCGAAAGCCTCTGCCGTTGCGCCATGGACGGCATCGAATTGCGAATTCAACAGAACACAACAGAACACAACACAACAGAACACAACAGAACACAACACAACAATATGACCCGTTTCGCCCTTTCCGACACTCCCTTCGACATCGCCCCGTTGCGCGCGCACCTCCTGAGCGCGGAAGCCGGTGCGTATGCGAGCTTCGAGGGCTGGGTGCGCAACCACAACGACGGACGCGCCGCGCTGGGCCTGCGCTACGAAGCTTATGTTGCCCTGGCCGAAGTCGAAGGCGCGAAGATCGTCGACGAAGCGTTGGCGAAATTCGAGATCACCGATGCTACCTGTGTCCATCGCATCGGTGATCTGGAGGTCGGCGACCTTGCCGTCTGGGTCGGCGTCAGCGCCGCGCATCGTGACGCGGCCTTCAGCGCGTGCCGCTGGATCATCGATGAAGTGAAATCGCGCGTACCGATCTGGAAGCATGAGCGGTATGCGGGAGGCGATGCGGGTTGGCTGCATCCGGATTCCGGCTCGACCGACTCCGATATTCGGGATGCGTAACCGGATCGTACGTATCGATCCGGTACGGTCACGATCGATCCGATGACTCTGCTTTTGTAGGAGGGGCTTCAGCCCCGCGCAGCTTTTGATCATCGGAGTTGTGGGCTGTAAAGATCGGGCCTGAAGGCCCTCCTACGAACGGATGCAGCGCTCGAACGTCTCTAGGCAGGATCGATAGGTATCTTTTCCAAGCGCAGAGAAGCAGATCCCTCGCTGTGCTCAGGATGACAAGGTAACGTAGACGTTCTGGAGCAGAGCCCCCTTGGTAAGGGGGCGCGGCGAAGCCGCAGGGATCTGAAGTACATCGCCGGGGCCCAGGGATTTGCTTCGCAAATCCTTGGGATCTCCATGCGAAGCATGGAAATGGCGATGGCTCCGCCGGCTGACCTCGGCACCCGCATCGACCGATACCGTTGCTGCCTTCCGGCCCTGGCGGGATTTTCGATCTAGCGTCGCGAGGGGCCGACGGAGCCACCATAGACGTGCGTCAGCGACGCTTGGAACCGGCAGGGAGAGGGACACGGTCCCGACGCCCAACCTGTTGATCTAGCTGAAGAACCACTCATTGGGTTGTGGTCCGCTGAATGCGTCGCCATTCTAGCCGACCGGGACGGGGGAGGGAACGGGCAATCCGTCTGGCAAGCCGAGGGCGCCGGACCGCATACGCCCAACGGAGTATCGCCATCGCCGCTGTGCGGCCCGATGCTGCCCTGACCCGCGCGCTGTCCCGATGGCGTGCACCCTCGATCCGTCTGGAGGCTGCAATGAGCTACCCCGCCAAAACCGTCTTCGGCTTCGGCCTCTACATGCTGCTGCTTTGCGTGCCGCTGCTGTTCGCGCCGAATCTGTTGCTGGAACTGCTCGGTTTCACGCCGACCTCGGAGGTCTGGGTCCGCGTGCTGGGTCAGCTGGTGCTGTATCTGGGCATCTATTACGTGCTGGCCGCGCGTTGGGAAGCGCGCCGGTTCATGGCTGCGACCGTGCCGGTGCGGCTGTCGGTGATCGTGTTCTTCGCCGCATTCGTCGCTGCCGGACTGGTGCCGCCGATGCTGCTGGTGATGGGCGTCCCCGATCTGGTCGGTGGGCTGTGGACGTGGCATGCGCTGCGCGCCGAAGAGCCGATGACGGCGAAGGCATAGTCGATCAGGCCAGGTCACGCGTTCGTGGCCTGACGACAGCCGGCGGAACGCAGCGCCTACGGCTTTGGAGACAGGTGATAGGCGTCCGCGTCGAAACGTCGGGTCTGCTGGCGGAACGCCCAGGTGAATCCGGGCCACAGCACGACGTTGCGGCCGCTGGCCGGATGCCGGTACCAACTCGTACAGCCACCGGTCTGCCAGACCGAACGCTTGAGGCGCCGATGCAGGCCTTCGTTGAAGCGTTCCTGGACCTCGGCGCGCACCTCGACCTGCGCCAGGCCGCGTGCGTCCATGGTGCGCAGCGCATCCATGACATAGGCGATCTGCGATTCGATCATGTAGATCATCGAATTGTGGCCCAAGCCGGTGTTCGGCCCCATCAGCAGGAACAGGTTCGGGAAACCGCTGACGGTGGTGCCTTTGTAGGCCTGCGGCCCGTCGCGCCAGACCTCGATCAGATCGCGCCCGCCGATGCCGAAGATCAGCCCGCGCGGGAACGGTGCGCTGGCCTTGAAGCCTGTGCTGAGGATCAGCGCATCGAGCCGGTGGTGCGCGCCGTCGGCGGTGCGCACGCCATCGCGGTCGATCGCGACGATGCGTTCGGTGGTGAGGCTGACGTTCTCGGCGGCGATGGCGGGGTAGTAGTCGTTCGACAGCAGGATCCGCTTGCAGCCGATTTTGTGCTGCGGCATGAGCCTGTCGCGCAGCTGCGGGTCGGCCACCTGGCGGCGCAGATGCTTCGCCGCCAGCCAGCGATGCAGCAGCATCAGCCGCGGATCGAACACGAAGCCCAGCACACGGGCTTCGGCGGCCAGATACAGGCCCAGCCGCGACAGCGCGCGCCAACCGGGGAGGCGGCGCAGCAGGGATTTTTCCAGCGCCGCGAACGGCCGGTCGGGTTTGGGCAGGATCCACGTCGCGCTGCGCTGGAACACGGTCAGGCGCTCGACCTGCGGCTGGATCTGCGGCACGAACTGGATGGCCGAGGCGCCGGTGCCGATCACGCCGACCCGTTTGCCGGCCAACGCATAACTCTGGTCCCATTGCTGCGAGTGGAACACCCGGCCGGCGAAAGTGTCCAGGCCGGGAATGTCGGGGCGGTCGTCGGGCAGCGACAGCGCGCCGGTGCCGGCGACGACCACCCGCGCCTGCAGCATCGAGCCGTCGGCGATGGTCGCTTCCCACAGCGCCGCGTCCTCGCGCCAGCGCAGCGACACGATTTCGCTGTTGAGGCGCAGATGCCGATGCAGGTCGTGTTTATGCGCGCAGTCGATGAGGTAATCGCGGATCTCGGGCTGGCCGGAAAAGCGGCGCGTCCAGCCGGTATTGGGTTCAAAAGAAAACGAGTACAGATGCGAAGGCACGTCGCAGGCGCAGCCCGGATAGCGGTTGACCCACCAGGTGCCGCCGACGCCGGAAGCCTTGTCGCAGATCGTGAAGTCGCGCCGGCCTTGCTGGCGCAGGCGGATCGCCATGCCGATGCCGGAGAAGCCTGCGCCGATGATGAGCACGCCGAGCAGCGGTATCGCGTCTGCGGCCACGGCCGGTGCCGCAACCGCCTCATCGTCAATGGCCTCGGCTTCGCGCAGCACCGCGGCATCGGCCGCAGCCGCTGACTGGCTACGCCTGTGCCCGTACGTGTGGATCGTCATTGCCGGACTCCCCGGACTCCGCCCACGCCGCCGGCCAGTGCGTGACGATCGCGTCGGCCTTGGCTTGCAGCGCCTCGCGTTTGGTGCGAGGTCCGAACAGACCGGTGAAGTGCAGCAGCACGCGCCAGAAAAAACCGATCGCGTCGCCACGCGTGCGTGGCACGAGATGCAGATGCACGTGCGGAATATGCTGGTTGGCGGCCCTGCCGTCGTTGACGATCAGCTGCGAACCTTCCAAGCCGAGTCCGGCGCGCCGTTGTGCGGCGACCAGCGCATCCATGACCCGATACAGATGGCGTCGGGTGGCGGTGTCGAGCTGGTCGAGCCGTTCGGCATGCGTCAGCGGAATCAGCAGCACATGGCCGGGCGCGAGCGGATGGATGTCCATGAACGCGAGGCAGCGTTCGTCGCGATGGACCACGACCGCCGATTCGGCGCCGGCGGCGATCTTGCAGAACAGGCACTGCGGCATCCTGCGGGTTCCTTGTGCGTTGCGCGGTCATGCTGATGTCTGCGGTCATCGTCCCGTCTTCCCGATCGCTGCCGCGTTGCTGTCCGGCTCGGTGCCCTGCGCCTCGCGACCCCGCCAACCGCGCAGCACCCGCGACAGCAGCATCCGGTCGCGCTGGTAAGGCTGGTCCTGCAACAAGCGATGCAGCTGCGGCAGGTGATAGAACGGCACCGCCGGATAGACATGGTGTTCGACATGGTAGTTGATGTTGGCCCAGAGCAGGCCGATGGTCGGGCTGGTCACGGTGATGGTGTTGCGGGCCAGATCGAGGCGGCCGTGGTGGTGATCGCCGAAGGTCGCCATCGGGTAGTGCTCGTAGCCGCGCGAGATCGGATTGATGACCATCGTCAGCACAAGCAGCGGGATCACGACGATCAGCGCGAACAGGTCCAGTCGTCCGTACCAGGCGAAGGCGGCAGCGATGGCGGCCATGCTGGTCAGGTTGAAGATCAGCTCGCGCAGCACCATCCCGCGCACCTGCGCGCCGTAGCGCACCATCGACAGCCAGGTGAAGCGCGCGGCGAAGCTGGCGATCCGCGGAAACATCCAGCGGCGTCCGCCGGCGTAGTGCCAGTCGTCGGGATCGCGATCCGGATCGCCGAGATAGCGATGGTGACGGCGGTGGCATTCGGTGAAGGCGGTGAACGGAAACACGATGAACCAGGCCATGAAACGCCCCGTCCACAGGTTCGCGGCGGCCGAGCGGAACGCGTTGCGATGGCCGCATTCGTGCTGCAGCACGGTCAGCGCGTGCAACTGGCTGGCGACCACCAGCACTGCGATCAGGGTTATCGCCCAGTGGCCGCTGAGCACGATCGCCGCCACGCCCGCCGCCCACACTGCGAGATGCAGCGCAGCCCACAGCAGGAAGCGGCTGGGCTGCGGTTTCAGCAGCGCGGTCAGTTCGGCATGCCGTTCGCGGCTGACCTTGAGCGCGGCGCGCTGCGCGAGGCGATAGTCGTCCTCGGCCTGGAAAACGCGGTCATTGCTGTCGTCGTTGCCGGCATCGGCCGAGGTTGGGGCGGCCGTGGAACGGCTGTCGTCGTGGATCCCATCGAGCATGGTGTTCACCTTTATCGCGGGTCGTTGCGCGGGATCATTCGATGCGCAGCCGCAGTTCGTCGCTGATCGGATAGCCGATGCACATCAGCGCATGGCCCTGTTTGACTTCGGCGGCCGACAGGCCGTGTTCCTCGCGCATGCGGATCTCGCCGGACAGGCGCGTGCACATGCAGGCGGTACAGAAGCCGCTGCGGCACGAAAACGGCGGCTGCAAACCATTGGCGAGGGCGGCTTCGAGCAGGGTCTGGCCGGGAGCGACGGTGAACTCGACATGCTCGCCATGCAGTTCCAGGCGCACGCGTGTGGATGCGCCGGACTGCGCGCCTGCGATCGCGGCGGGTGCAGCGGCCGGTTTGGGCGGCGAGAAGCTTTCCATGTGGATCGCCGACGCCGGTACCCCGCAGGCCGCCAGTCCGGCGGTGACTTCTTCCATCATGCCGCCCGGTCCGCAGGCGTAGAACTCGGTGCTGCCGTCATTCCACGATGGCAGCGCAGCCAGCACTTCGACCACGCGCTCGCGGGTCAAGCGGCCGCTGTGGTCGCAGGGCGCGTCCGGGCGCGACAGCACATGCAGCACGCGCAGGCGCTCGCGGAACACCGATTGCAGGCGTTCGAGCTTGTCGCGAAAAATCACCGAGTCGCTGTTGCGGTTGCCGTAGACCAGCGTGACCCGCGAACCCGGCTCGAAATGCAGCGCCGACTTGAGGATCGAGAACACCGGGGTGATGCCGCTGCCGGCCGCGAACAACACCAGATGACGGCGTTCGCCGGCCTGCGGCGAAAAAATGAAGCGGCCGTGCGCGCCGAGCGTGCGCAGCGAATCGCCCGCGCTCAGTCCCTGCACCAGGCGATTGGAGACCTGACCGCCGGCGATCCGCTTGACCGTGATCGACAGGGTCTTGTCCAGGCCGGGCGTGCTGCTGATCGAATACGCGCGGCAGCCCTTGCCGCCGTCGGCATCCACTTCCAGGGTCAGATACTGGCCCGCGGCGTACTGGATCTTGCGCAGCAGCGGCTGCTTGAGGTGGATGGTCACCGCGTCTTCGGTCTCGCGTTCCACCGAGGCGACCTTGAGCGTCGTCGCTTTGTTCATGGCTGGCGACAGCCTTCTGCATCGAGTTGTGGTGCCTGCGCGTGCGACGCGACCGCGGACGCGGCGGCGCGACGCTGATGACGAAGCTCATGCTCGGCGATCGGCGCCGGCCCGGCGCGGCGCTTCAGCAGCTCGACTTTCTGTTCGTGGCTCAGCGGTTCCCACCAATCCAGTTTGTCGGCCATCGCGTCGAAGCGGCGCAGCATCAGACGCAGGAACAGATCCAGCACACCGTAATCGCGAAAGACAATCGACCCGGCCGCCTTCATCTCCGGTTTGATCCGCTCGAACAGGGCAGGGCTCTCGGACCAGTGCACGTTCTCCCAGTGGTGATGGCAGACGTGGTAGCCCTCGTTGAACGCGTTGACCGGCGTCTCCAACAGGGTCACGGTGTTGACCATGAAGTCCTTGGGATCGCCCTGCTCGCCGTAGAACGCGTGCTGCGCCCAATGGATCACGCCCATCAGGAAGTTGCTGGCGCACCATGGCACCAGCATGAACAGCACCGCGATCGGCAGGCTGTACCAGGCCAGCAGCGCGAACAGCGCGAGATGCAGCAGATTGCTGACGATCATGCTGCGCATCTGCGCCGGTTTGCGCTTGCTGCGGAAATACAGGTACGGCGACACCAGCAGTTGCTGGTACATGACCTCGCGGACCATGTAGATCAGGAAGTCGCGGATGCTGGCATGGTCGTAGCGCGCGGTCGCGTAGACATCCAGCGGGCCTGCGTTCTCGCGATGATGCTGCTGCAGGTGCGCGGCCGCGTGCGGTGTGAGACCCATCGGCAGGCAGAAGTACATGTAGAGGAAGGAATTGCCGGTGAGTTTCTCGAACACGCTGGGGCGCTTGAACACGCCGCCGACGCGGTGGCCTTCCTGGTGCATCGAACTGAAGGTGCGCGCAAAACCGCGGATGTTCGGGCCGTAGACGCAGGCGTAGAACAGCAGCGCCAGCACCCACGACGGTTCGCCGATCACCAGTTGCAGGATCAGCACCGGGTAGGCGGTCCATGCGAGGGTGATCGCGGCCGCCAGGATCGGTTCGTCGCGCGGATCCTTGAGCACCCGGTCGGCCAGGCGCTGCACCTGGCGATGGTATGCGGATGCGATCGCGCTGGCGCCGGTGCTCACGCCGGGAGTGCGCTCCAGCAGGCGCCGGCCGACATGCAGGGCCAGCGACAGCGACAGCACCACCCCGACCGCGGCGGCGTTGAACACCATCAGCAGCGCGAACACCGGCATCGCCAGCCAGTGGAACACCGGCCCGACGTTGCCGGGACGCTGTGGATACAAGCTTTCTATGGTCGTCGCCATGGTCTGGTTCCTGGAGTCCGCTCGCGCCGCCGCTCAGGCGGCGATGCGATCGCCTTTGTCCGCTGTCGACGGGACGACGGTCGCGACCGGATCCCGCGTCGCGACGATCGGGGCGGCCGATTCGCGCAGGAACTGCGCCAGCATCGGTGCTGCGGCGGTGCGCGAGATCGGGTGGAAGCAGATCGCGCGCGACGCGGCGAGCAGGTAAGGCACCTCATCGGACGAGATGAAGGCCATGCCGCCCAACAGTTCGACGGCCAGGTTGGTGGCACGCTCGATCGCGCCCTGCACCAGGAAGCGGGTGCACAGCGCCTTGCTGTAGGCATTCTCGTCGGCGCTGGCGTCTTCCTCCAGTTCGCGCGCGCAGCCGATCAACGCCTGATGCGCGCCTTCCAGTTCGATCGCCAGTTGCGCGAGCTGAAAATCGTCGACATTGCGCTTGGCCAGCAGGCGTTCCACCAGTGAAGAAGCCACGCCCAGATAGCTCGCGCCGACCATCAGCTGGAACCAGCACAGGCCGGCCAGCGACGCGCGCTGCGCGAACGCGGCGACTTCCAGATCGTCGTCGGCGCCCGGCAGCAGCATGCGGTCGTCGGGCACGAACACGTTGTCGAAGACCAGCGCATTGCTGTCGGCCGCGCGCAGGATACGGGTGTTCCAGAACGGTGCGCGGGTGATCGGGCTGCCTTCGGTGAACACCACCGCGAAGCCTTCCACGGTGCTGCCGTCGTCCTGCTCGCGGGCCACGCCGACCGCGATCACGTCCATGTGGTGGCTCATCGTGCAGGGCTTCTTGGTCCCGCTCAGCAGATAGCCGCCCTCGGCCGGCTGCACCTTGACGCTGGCGTTGAAGATGCCCGAGCCTGGCTTGCCTTCGGCGAAGGCCGATGCGACCAGCAACTGGTAGGC
Source organism: Lysobacteraceae bacterium (assembly GCA_046598445.1). GTDB lineage: Bacteria > Pseudomonadota > Gammaproteobacteria > Xanthomonadales > Xanthomonadaceae > Lysobacter_I. The sequence goes on along the minus strand of JBKJHV010000031.1, from coordinate 22,397 downwards.
CGCGACGCCCTGCAATAGTTCGTCGGCGGCGGCGATGCCGCCGAGCTGGACCACCGTGGCGATGGTGTGGTGGTGCATGGTCATCATCACCGCCAGCGACGGGCACAGTGCGCCGACTGCGCGCAGGATTTCGACCGTTTCCACCGGCGAAGCGCCGATGCCGCCGAATCGCTCCGGAATGATCAGGCCGGCCGCACGGTACTCGCGCAGCAGCGCGCAGAGTTCGGCCGGGTCGGCGTTTTCCAGCGCCATCAGGCCGCGCGCGCGCAGTGCGGCGACCAGACCAGGCAGGCGGTGTTCGGTGGCGTCGAGAGCGGATTGCAGAGGCATGATCGGGATCCTGATGGAAGGTATGAGTGTTCAGCCGGCCATGGCGATCGGCTGTGTGGTGGGATGCGCGACGGCCGGCGCGAAGCCGAACGCCTGCGCGAGCGCGAAGATCTCTTCTGCATCCTCCAGCGGCGGACGCTTGCCGATGCTGTAGTCGCGACGTTTGCCGGCCATGGTCAGGACGATGGTTTCGGCCAGGCAGCTGAAGGCCACGCCGGTCGGCAGATTGGTGAGGTTCTGCTGGCCGAAGCGACAGGTCGGATCGGGCATATGGATCAGGCCGCCCTCGATCACGGTCACGTCGGGCCGCTGTGGCAGGGTGGCGTGGCCGATGTCCGGCGGCTGCGCGCAATCGCAGAGGATCGCGTTGACGTGGAGCATCGCCGGGTCGATGAATGCGGTGCCGTTGGAGGTCGCCGACAGCACCACTTCCATGCGCGGCAGCCAGTGCGCCAGATCGGAAGCGATCGTCACCGGCGGCATCGTGTCGCGATCGCGGCGCGCCAGTGCGTCGATGGTGTCGAACAGCATGCGCAGGCCTGTTTCGTCACCGGCGCGCTCGATCCAGGCATCGACAGTGGCTGCGTTAGGCAACAGCGGCGCGAGGCTGCGTGCGATTCCGGCGGGCGCGATTCCAATCAGTGAGATGCCGCCATCGCGCAGGCTGCGCAGCGCGGCCAGATAGAGTTCGCCTCCGACCCGCCGCAACTCGTCCATCGCACCGAGGTTCGCGGCATTGCCCAATAGCACCAGATGTTCCGCGAACTTGCCCAGGCGCAGGCTGGCCAGACGACCGACAGAGCCGTAGGCGCCGATCACGCCGGTGAGGCGCCGCGCCAGCGGTGGCCCGCGCTGGGCGCAGGTCGCGATCAGCGATTCGACGCCGACCATCGCGGTCAGGCTGTTGCCGGTGGTGGTGGGCCAGCGGTCGCAGACCACATCGGCACCGGCGCCGGAGATCACGGAGGTGTACGCGCCCAGGCCGAGGAAATCGACATCGAGCTTGCGCACCGCGTCCAGATAATTGCCGATCAACTTGCGCCGGCGCGTCGGATTCAGACGCATCAGGTCGCGCGGCTGCAGCAGGCTGGCGACCAGCCAGCCCTCGGCGTAATCGCCGTCGCTGTTGTAGACCCGGCGCGCGTGATACGACACGCCGGCGTCCAGATCGGGTTTGGCCCAGTCGGAGAACTCGGCCAGCCAGTCCTGCATGAAGACTTTTTCCGCGTCGTCCATGCCCAGCGCATCGACCACGGCATCGCCGTTGACGCTGTCCTGGGTGGTCGGGTGCATCAGGAACGCGAAGCGCCCCAGACAGCGGCCCGGACGCGTGCGCGGGCCCGGTGCGGCCAGCAGCGGACGCGGCCCGACCTGCGCGTGCGAACCCGCAAATCCATGCGCATGCAGGATCAAGCGATGCTGTTCGCCCTGGGCGATCAGTTCCGCGGCCGCGGCCAGCCCGGCGAGCAGCACGTCGATCTCCTCGATCGAGATGACGAACGAGGGCTGGATCCGCAGCACATTGCTTTCGCTGAGCGTGGGCAGGCAGTACACGCCGTGGCGCGCCTTGAGATACCCGCAGACGATCGGCACCAGCGCGCCGAACGCGCTGGCCAGCGACAGGGTGTAGAGACGGTCGCCGGGCCAGCTGCGGAACTTCAGGCCGAGCATCAGGCCGCGTCCGTCGACGCCCTCGAACACGTCCGGCCAGGTCTGCACAAGGCGATCCAGACCAGCGCGCAGATAGGCGCCGAGTTCGGCGACGCGGGTCACGATCGCGCCGTCGTTGGCGGTCAGCCGATCGAGCACCGCCAGCGCGATCGACGCGGTGAAGCCGTTCACCGCGAAGGTCGAACTGTGGTGGCGGTCGAAGTCGCGGCTCCAGGCGTTCTCGCCGTAGATACAGGCGCCGATCGGTACCAGACCGCCGCCCAGCGCCTTGGCCAGCAGCAGCACGTCCGGCTCCAGACTTTCAGCCTGCGCCGCGAACAGATGACCGGTGCGGCCCAGGCCGGTCTGGATCTCGTCGAGTACGAACAACGCGCCATGACGTTTGCACAGGGCCTGGGCCGCGGGCAGATAACCCGGCGGCGGCGTAATCATGCCGGCCTCGCCCTGGACCGCTTCGACGAAGAACGCGGCCACGCGCTGCTCGCTCAGGATCGTCTCCAGCGCATCGAGATCGCCGTAAGCCACATGCGCATAGCCGTCGCCGCGCACCAGGAACGGCTCGCGATACACGCGTTTGCCGGTGACGCCGACCGCGCCGAGGGTCTTGCCGTGGAAACCGGTCGCGGTGCCGACCACCAGTTCGCGATGCGTCGCCGCGCGCGCCAGTTTGATCGCGGCCTCGACCACTTCCGCGCCGCTGGTGGCGAAGCTGACCTGGGTCATGCGCCCGGGCGCCAGCGCGATCAGGCGCCGTGCCAGGGTTTCGGCATCGGGATTGAGCAGCGGCTGGACATAGGTCGGGCGACCCGAATCGAAGAAGCGCATTGCTGCGTCGATGATCGACTGCGCACCGTAGCCGAACGGCACCGCGCCGAACTGGCCGACGAAATCGATCAGTTCCTGGCCGCGCCCGGTGACGATCCGGGTGCCGCGCGCGCTGGCCACGGATTCGTCCAGACCCGCGAAATCCAGCAGTTCCTGGCGGGTGCGGTTGATCGCGGTCGCATGCGTGGCATCGCCGTCATGCCGCGCCGTGCCTGCGCTGGCGGCTGCGGGCGCGATGGCAGATGCCGCGACGGTGGTGTTCATTGCAGGCTTCCTTCTGGTTCTGTATTGAGCACCGTGTGCAGGTGCTCGCAGACCTTGCGCACGTTGTCGTGGCGATAGGCCAGTTCGGGGTCCAGGGCGATACCGAAGCGGTCTTCCAGTTCGGCCGACAGTCCGACGATGAGCACCGAGTCGATTCCCATCTCGTGGAACGAACGCTCCACGTCCAGCGCGCCGTATTCGATCTCGAGCAGATCGGCCACTACGCCGGTCACGGAACTGGTGATGTCGTCGATACGCACGTTTCCTCCGTTGTGCAGGTTTCGCCGGCAAACACCGGCCCGCGACGGCGGCATGAACCGCTGTCGATCGAAAGGGGTACTGGCTGCGGTCGCGGCTCTATTCGCTGGAGAACAGCGCCGCGACCTGCGCGCGGCTGGACGCGCGCAGCTTGAATAAAATGTTCTGGATATGCGTTTTCACGGTCTTGTCGCTGATGCCGAGGATCCGGCCGATTTCCCAATTGGTCTTGCCGCAGGCGATCCAGCGCGAGATCTCCGCTTCGCGCGAAGACAGCGCGGCCATGAACGGATTGAGTTTCTTCTCGTCGAGTCCCTGCGTTTTGAGCTGCTTGTGGTCGAACACGCGGCTGATGGCGATATGCACGTAAGGCGCAAGCATGGTCAGCCGCAGCTTGATGTCGCCGCGCACGGTCGCCGAGACGTTCTGGAAGAAATAACCCGTGAACGTATTGCGGCGCATGCCGGGCAGCACGATCCAGGCGATGTTGTTGATGCCATGCCTGCGGAACACCTGGGCGCGGCTGGCATCGATCGATTTTTCGAGGCGGTCGATGGTCAGGAACTTGGGTCGTCCGCAATGGCGGATCAGGTCCAGGCTCAGCGGCGGCGTGTCGCGATCGCTCTCGCCGACGATGCCCTTGAGGTAGTCGTTGCTGATCGAATTGGCGTAAGCCAGGTGCGAGACCACCAGACGATCGGCGCTGACCCGGCCGCGCGTGAAGACAAAATGCTCGCACGGCAGGAACAGCGACAGCGCGTAGCGCGTCTGCGCCTTGACCTCGTCCAGAGTGGTCGCGGTCGCGATCGCATTGAGCGAAGTGGTCAGCATCTGTCGCTCTCTGCTGCCGTCCTGCAGCAGCGGCAGCAGCGGCAGCGGCGCGGCTTCGCAGGCGTGGTGCTGGCTGGTGTGTTGCTCGGGCATCGGCAGCAGCAGTGCGGCCGCATCGGCACTGTGCAACGCGGCGTTGGTCGCGAAGATCATGCTTCCATCGCCTCCGCATCGATAACGGTGGCAAGCACCGTCTGGCCGTCGATCTCCGCCGTCACGATGCGCTTTTCCAGGCCGATTTCCTCGGCCTGCGTGGCCGGCACACCTGCGGCCAGGCGCCGCAACAGCGGCCCGAACACGGCCCGGCACTGTTGGCGACGCACCTTGCCGCTCGAAGTGCGCGGCAGCGTTCCGCCGAACACCAGCACGATCAACGGCTGGGCCAATCGGTGGTGTTCCCACAGCGCGGCGCGGATCGCCGCGCGCACGCCGGCGACGTCCAGGTAGCGCAGCGCGCGGCGCTCGACTTCCTGCACCACCGCCACGCGCTCGGCGTCGCCAAGTTCGATACTGAACACCGCCGAGCCGTCGGGACGGAAACTTTCGTCGACCCGCAGCACCGTGCTTTCGACATCGCCGGGGTGATGGTTGACGCCGTTGACGATGATCAGATCCTTGATACGCCCGGTCACGTACAGCTCGCCGTCGAGCAGGAAGCCCAGATCGCCGGTGCGGAAATATCGATTGCCGTCGATCTCGTCGCGGAACGCCTGCGCGGTCGCTTCCGGACGCTGCCAGTAGCCGTGCGCGACGCTGCCGCCGATGATGCAGATCTCGCCGACTTCGCCGTCGCGCAGACGTCGCTCGCTGGCCGGATCGCAGATGAAAGGTTCGTTGCCCGGCGCGGGACGGCCACTGCTGACCAGGGTCCGCACGCGCGCATCGGGCAGCACGATTTTGCCTGCGACGGTCGGCGCGGCGGCGATCATCGGTTCGGCGTGGTTGTCTTCCAGACGCAGCGCATGGAAGTCGCGGACGATCGCCTTGTCGCCGGGGAAGCATCCGGTGACCAGCAGGGTGCCTTCGGCCAGTCCGTAGCAGGGCGAGGCGGCATCGGCGCGCAGGCCGCAGCGGGCGAATTTGCGCGTGAACGCCGCGATGGTCGGGGCGCGCACGTATTCGGCGCCGTTGAACGCGGTCCGCCAGTGGCTGAGATCCAGACTGTCCATATCCTGTTCGCCGATCTTGCGCAGGCACAGCTCGTAGGCGAAGTTCGGCCCGCCGCTGATCGTGGCGCGATACCGACTGACCGCCTGCAACCAGCGCAGCGGCCGCTGCAGGAAATGGATCGGCGCCATCAGCGTGGCCGGAAATCCGATGTAGAGGGACTGCAGTATTCCGCCGACCAGTCCCATATCGTGATACGGCGGCAACCAGTTGACGATGTGACTGTCCTGATCGGTGCCGAACACGCGACTGATCAACTGCGAGTTGTGGACCAGGTTGCCGTGGGTGACGATCACGCCCTTGGGATTGCCGGTCGAACCCGAGGTGTATTGCAGGAACGCGATGTCGTCCAGCGAACCAGGAAGCGGCCGCCAGTCGGCGGCGCTGGCGCGGTCGAGCATGGACAGATCCAGCACCAGGGTGCCGGGCGCGGATTCGGCGAGCTTGCCGGCGATCGCGACGACTTCGTCCTTGCCGGTGATCGCTGCGGTAGGTCGGCAATCGCTGAGAATGCCGTCGAGACGATCGAGCTTGTTCGTGGCTCCCGGCGGGTAGGCCGGCACCGCGACCAGCCCGGCATACAGGCAGCCCAGAAAGCCGATTACGTAATCCAGACCTGGTTTGAGCAGGATCAGCACCCGGTCGCCGGGCCTGCAGTGCGCCCCCAGCGCCACGGCCGCCGCGCGTGCGGCCATGTCCAGGCCGGCGAACGTGATGACGTGCTCGTCGTCGCGCCCGTCCTGAAGAAAACGGTAAGCGACCCGGTCCGGCATCGACAAGGCGTGCTGCCGGAGACGCTCCGAGAAATTTCCGGGCATCGGCCCTCGATGATTTCCGCTCCTGATCATGGATCACCCGCTCCCTGGGTTTGCGTGCTTGTACCGATTGGGTGCTGTCTCTACAGAATGCTGCCTCTGCAGTGATCCCATCTTCCAAGCACGTCATACATCGGGGGAATACGCCGATCGGCGTATTCACGTGAAAACGCGGCGAGCGCATTTTCGGCCGGGTCAGGCGGTTGTTCGGCAACCGGACGTGCATTCATTCAGCTTCCACCCAACGAAGCAAAGTGCGGTGGCCTGCTCGCTGGAGCATATAGGAGCCGACCCTGCCGTCATTACCGCAGCGCATCAAAATCATGAACAGGGAGCAAGATCATGGAATTTACCGACTACCCCGAATACGACGCCATCGGTCTGGCCGCGCTGGTCCGCAAGCGCGAGGTGCAGCCGTCGGAACTGGTGGAGGCCGCGATCGAGCGTATCGAGGCCTTCAACCCGGCGGTCAACGCCGTGGTCTACAAGGGCTACCACCAGGCGCGCGCGCTGGCCGCGCAGCAGGACGCCAGTGAGCCGTCCGGGCCGCTGTTCGGGGTTCCGTTCCTGCTCAAGGACATCCTCGGCGACTGCGAGGGCTGGCCGACGACGCTGTCGTCGCGGGCGTTCAGCGACCGGGTGATGCCCTACGATTGCGAACTGGTCAGCCGCTTCAAGCGCGCTGGCGTGGTGTTCGTCGGCAAGACCAACACGCCCGAGTTCGGCATCCTGCCGACCACCGAATGCCAGTTCCATGGCCCGGCGCGCAATCCCTGGAATCTCGAACATTCCACAGGTGGTTCCAGCGGCGGCGCCGCGGCGGCGGTCGCGACCGGCATGGTGCCGATCGCGCACGGCAACGACGGCGGCGGCTCGATCCGGATCCCGGCCTCGTGCTGCGGCGTGGTCGGTCTCAAGCCCACGCGCGCGCGCAATTCGATGGCGCCGGACTTCGGCGATCTGCTCGGCGGCCTGCTCGACGAGCACGCGCTGACCCGCACGGTGCGCGACAGCGCCGCTCTGCTCGATGCCACCCACGGGCCGGTGCCGGGCGACCCCTATCGTGCGCCGCCGGTATCGGGCACCTTCCTCGACGACACCCTGCGCGAACCCGGCCGCCTGCGCATCGCATTCTCGCGTACCGATCCCTTCGGCCGGCCGCTGCACGCCGACTGCCTGGCCGGTGTCGACGCGACCGCGAAACTGCTTGAATCGCTGGGTCATACGGTCGAGGAAGCTCAGCCGCAGATCGATCCGCAGGGTTTCGTCGAAGCGTTCAGCGCGATGTGGTTCGCGGGTATCGCCTATGCCATCGATCTGGTGAGTCTGCAGAGCGGCCGCAGCCCGCAGCCGGGCGAACTGGAGAACTTCACCCAGGCCGTGCATGCGCGCGGCCGTGCGATCACCGCGGTCGAATTCCAGTTCGCCGAACTGGTGATGCAGCAGGCAGGCCGGGAGATGGGCCGCTTCCATCAGACCTACGACTGCTGGCTTACGCCGACCCTGGCCACGCCGCCGCTGCGCAACGGCGTGATCGATGTCAACGAATCCGATCTGGAAAAAATCTATGCGCCGCTGATCGATTACAGCCCCTTCACCGCGATCCAGAACGCATCCGGGCAACCGTCGATCTCGCTGCCGCTGCACTGGAGCAGCGCCGGCCTGCCGATCGGGATGATGTTCAGCGCGGACTCGGGTAACGAGGCCTTGTTGCTCCAGATCGCCGCGCAGTTGGAGCGGGCACGGCCATGGAAGGGTCGCTGGCCCGGTCTGGTGCTGAAGGGCGACGCACTGGAACGCAGCGTGCTCGAACGCGATGCGGCAACGGCGTGAGCGGAGCAGCGATATGAGTGCAGCGCAGGATGCGATCGAAATTCCCGCCGCTGCCACGGCCGCGACCACCGCCACGCGCGCGGCCGCCGTCGCGCCGTGGCCCACCGACGGCATGAGCAGCGAGGAGCTGCGTCGCTACGGCAGGGATCTGATTCGTCAGACCATGCCGTTCACGGTTGAGGACCGGCGTCGCAGTTGGCGGCATTTCTGGGCTTCGCTGGCGGTGCTGGCGGTCACGGCCATCGCCGCGGCGATGCCGCTGTGGTGGCCGCTGCGAGTGGTGTGCAGTCTGTTGCTCGCTCTGTCGCTGGTCCGCACCTTCGTGCTGTATCACGACTACATGCACGGCGCGATCCTGAGCGGATCGCGCTTCGCCGACGTGTTCTTCAAGGGGTTCAGCCTGCTGGTGCTGGCGCCGCCGACGCTGTGGAAGCAGTCGCACGATTACCACCACGGTCACAGCGGTCAGTACGTCGGCGCCGAGCACGGCCGGCTGCCGTTGTTGTCGACCCACACGGACATCGGCGCGTTCCCGCTGATGTCGACCGACGAATACGCGCGCGCCAGCCCCTGGAAGCGACTGCGTTACCGACTGGCGCGCAATCCGCTGATGATCGCGCTGGCGTGGCCGGCGATCTTCATGTTCAGCATCTGCCTGGTTTCGTTCGTGACCCAGCCGCGCCATCGCGGCTGGTCGGCGCTGGCATTGGCCGTCAACGTGGCGATGGCTACCGCAATGGCGCTGTTCAAGCCCGATGCGCTGATCTTCTCGCTGTTGATCCCCAGCCTGTTCGCCTCGGCGCTGGGCGCCTACCTCTTTTATTGTCAGCACAATTTCCCCGGCGCGCGCTATCTGCAGCCCGCCGAATGGGACTACGCCGCCACCGCGGTGCATTCCTCCAGCTTCCTGCGCACCGGCCCGGTGCTGGCCTGGTTCACCGCCAACATCGGCTACCACCATGTCCATCACGCCAATCCGGGGATTCCGTTCTATCGCTTGCCAGAAGCGATGCAGGCCATCACCGCGCTGCACGATCCCAGCGTGACCCGTCTGCACCCGCGCGAGATTGCCCGCTGTCTGTCATTGAAGCTGTGGGATGCCGAACGCGGCCGGATGGTGAGTTTTCGCGAATATCGCGCCGATACGCGCGCACGCTCAGCCCATGGCGGGCGGCGGCGGGCGTCGGCGGCCTGAGCAGGACGCAGCGCGGCGTCGAGCGCTCTCGTCGGTCCTTCCTGTCCACGGAACATAAAAACGCCCTGGGAAGGGGCGTTTTTTTGTATCTGGCGGAGAGAGGGGGTTCACTAGGGCCATCCATGGCCCTCGCCCTGCGGGCAGCTTCGCTGTGCACATCGGCAATCCATGCCGATGTGTCGAACCCGGTGCATCCGTCCACCCACTACTCTCCGCCAGACACGCAAAAGCCCCCTTTCGGGGGCCTTCGCGTATCTGGCGGAGAGAGGGGGATTCGAACCCCCGAAGCGCGGTTTAGACGCTTACACACTTTCCAGGCGTGCTCCTTCAACCGCTCGGACACCTCTCCAGTTTCTATCCAGACATTCATCCCGATTCCGGCATCCAGCCGTCTCGGGACCGGCAATTCTAGCCGGCTCGCTCGCTGCGGACAAGGAAGCGATGTCGACGCGTCGGCCGAACCGCCGCCCGTGGCAGAATGTGCGGATGTCCTACCTCGTCCTCGCCCGCAAGTGGCGCCCCAAGCGTTTCGCCGAACTGGTCGGGCAGGAGCACGTCGTCCGCGCGCTCACCAATGCCCTCGACACCGGCCGCGTGCACCACGCGTTCCTGTTCACCGGCACCCGCGGGGTGGGCAAGACCACCATCGCCCGGATCTTCGCCAAGTCGCTGAACTGCGAGCAGGGCACCTCAGCCGAGCCCTGCGGCGAGTGCAATTCCTGTCGCGACATCGACGCTGGCCGGTTCATCGATCTGCTCGAAATCGACGCCGCCAGCAATACCGGCGTGGACGATGTCCGCGAGGTGATCGACAACGCCCAGTACATGCCCTCGCGCGGCCGGGTGAAGGTCTATCTGATCGACGAAGTGCACATGCTGTCGAAGTCGGCCTTCAATGCGCTGTTGAAGACGCTGGAAGAGCCGCCCGGTCATGTGAAGTTCCTGCTGGCCACGACCGATCCCCAGAAACTGCCGGTGACGGTGCTGTCGCGCTGCCTGCAGTTCAATCTGAAACGACTGGAAGAGCCGCAGATTCAAGGCCAGATTGCCAAGATTCTTGAGGCCGAAGGCATTCCGGTCGAGGCTGGCGCCATCCGCCAGCTGTCGAAAGCCGCCGACGGCAGCCTGCGCGACGGCCTGTCGCTGCTCGATCAGGCCATCGCCTACACCGGCGCCAGCAGCACGCTCGAAGGCGGAAGCGGCGCGCCGCTGACCGATGCCGGCGTGGCGACCATGCTGGGTACGGTCGACCGCATGCGCGTGGGCGCGGTGTTGAACGCGCTGGCGGCGGGCGACGGCGAAAGCCTGCTCGCCGAAATCGCGGCATTGGCGGATTTCTCGCCCGACTGGGCCGGGGTGATCGACGCGATGGCCGAAGCCCTGCATCGCATTCAGGTGCGGCAATTGGTGCCTTCGGCGGAGATCGAAGCCGATGGCGTCGAAATCGATGTACTTGCCGGCAAGTTGCGGCCGGAAGTCGTGCAGCTGTGGTACCAGATGGCGCTGCACGGCCGTCGCGATCTGGGCTTGGCGCCCAGCCCGCGCGGCGGGTTCGAGATGACTGCGCTGCGGATGCTGGCCTTCCGGCCGGCTGAAGCGGGCGCGGCAACCGTCGAATCGCAGACCGGTGCGGCCGCGCGCGGTCCGGAAGCCGCCCGCGCCTCGCTCGACACGACTGCGAGCCCGCCGCCGCGCGCATTGCCGGCGGCAGCGATGGAAAATCCGGCGGCTCCGTCGCGTCCGCCGCCGCCCGCCCACGAACCGCCGCCAGTACGGCCGGCACCGGCCGTCATCGAAGCTGCGCGGCCTGTTGTCGCGTCCGCTGCGCCGATGGTCGACATCGACAATGATCGCTGGCTCGAACTCGTCGCACAGAGCGGCCTGCGCGGGCCCGTGCGCGAGCTCGCCGCGCATGCGGCCTTCACCGGTTACGCGGACGGCGTGCTGCGGCTGTCGCTGTCGGCCGAAGATGACCATCTGCGCAGCCCGTCGCTGGTCAAGGCGCTGACCGATGCGCTGTCCGTGCAGCTCGGCGGCACGGTGCAGCTCAAGTTCGAGACCGGCAAACCGGCCAACGCCGAGACCCTGCATCAGCGCGTCGAACGTCAGCGCGACGCGAAACAGACCGCTGCCGAAGAAAATTTCATGTCCAACCCCGACGTGCAGCGGTTGATGAGCCAACAGGGCGCGAAGCTCGTGCCCGATTCCATCCGTCCTTTTGAAGACTGAAACCGAGAGATCGCCCCCATGCGTGGAAATATCGCCCAATTGATGCAGCAGGCGCAGAAGATGCAGGAAAACCTGCAGCGCGCCCAGGAAGAACTTGCCCAACTCGAAGTCACCGGCAGCGCCGGGGCCGGCATGGTCAGCGTCACGCTGACCGGCCGCATGGAGTGTCGCGGCGTGAAGATCGATGCGAGCGTCCTCTCCGATGTGGAGATGGTCGAAGACCTGGTGGTCGCTGCGATCAACGACGCAGTGAACAAGGTCAACGCCGAGTCGCAGACCCGGATGTCCGGCGCTACCGCCGGCATGCCGATTCCGCCGGGGATGAAGATTCCGGGGATGTTCTGACGCTCCATCGTAGAGCGGAGCGCAGCTCCGCTACCCCGTCCAATCGGGTACCCCGTCTCCTCAGAGGTCGCAGCGGAGCTGCGCTCCGCTCTACGGATCGATGTCATGACCGTGTCCCTTCTCGAACAACTCATCGACGCCTTCCGCATCCTGCCCGGGGTCGGCCAGAAAACCGCGCAGCGGATGGCTTATCACGTGCTGGAACGCGATCGCGACGGTGCGCAGCGGCTCTCCGAGGCATTGGCTGCCGCGGTCGATCGCATCGGCCACTGCACCCGCTGCCGAGATTTCAGCGAGTCGGAGCTTTGCGTCACCTGCGCCAGCGCCTCGCGCGATGCGCAGCTGTTGTGCGCGGTGGAATCGCCGGCCGATCGCCTCGTCATCGAACAGGCCACCGGTTATCGCGGCTTCTACTTCGTGCTGCAGGGCAGGCTCAGCCCGCTCGACGGCATCGGCCCGCGCGAACTGGGCCTGGAAAAACTCGCCGCGCGGCTCGCGGAAGGCGATGTGCAGGAACTGGTGATCGCGACCAATCCCACCGTGGAAGGTGAAGCGACCGCGCATTACCTCGCGCAACTCGCGCGCCAGCACAACGTCAAACCCACGCGGCTCACCCACGGCGTGCCATTGGGCGGCGAACTGGAATACGTCGACCGCGGCACGCTGTCGCACGCGTTCGGTACGCGCGGCGAGATGCCGCTGTAGGGCGGGCGCTCTTGGCTTCGCGGCAAGTCCATGCAGACGCTTGGCAACTTCATGTCGCGCAAAAGCAAATCGCCCCGGCATCGCAGTTCGGTGCGCATCAATGAAAGGGGTTGTGGTGGATGAATGAAAGTCGGGGTCTTTTCACCGTCTTTGCGATGTAATTTCCGGGATGATGTTGCGGACAGAGCGGCATTCGCCGCGCCGCCGCCAGCGCTGATGCCTCCTTTGAAAAAGGGGGCGGGCAATCGCGGAGCGATTGACGGGGGATTTGCTCTTGTCAGTCTGGTGTCACTTGCGTCACTGCGCATGTTTACAATGACGTTGAACCCACACGAGCCCCGCCATGTCGGACACCATCTTCCACAAGATCATTGACCGCCGGATTCCGGCCGACATCGTCTACGAAGACGAACACCTCATTGCCTTCCGCGACATCGCCCCGCAGGCGCCGGTGCATGTGCTGTTTGTGCCCAAGGTGACGGTGTCCACGCTCAACGATCTGCAGCCCGATCAGGCCGAGATCATCGGCCGCCTCGCCATCGCCGCCGCCAACTATGCCAAGGCCGAAGGTTTCGCCGAGGACGGCTACCGCATCGTCATGAACTGCAACGACCACGGCGGGCAAACGGTGTTCCAGCTCCATCTACATCTGCTGGCGGGGGCGCCGTTGGGGCGGTTCGGTGCGTAAGGAGGCTAATATCTTTAGCCTCTAGCATCGTTGTTGGTGGCTTATAGCTGGAGGATCAAATGGCGATCCGGATTGAGTCAGAGATTCTTTTTGAAGAATTCTGCGAACGATTCTGCAGCGATTTTCGTCGCTGTGTTTTTTGGACGACTACTGTCATGCCAGGATTGGAAACCCGGAGGGCGGCGCACAGGATGTGCGCCGTTTTTCGATGAAGCATGGATGCCTCATCGAAAAATTCCGGGTTATGCGCAGGCAGTAAATTTGCTTTGGACCTGAATGTTTTCTTTGGTGGTGATTTTCTTTGCGCCAAAGAAAGCTACCCGCGCGTCAGCGCGGAAGCTTTCGCTTTGCTTATCAAAGCTGATTTCGGTGCGTGACGTGACGCCCGCCAAGCAGGCCCCTCCGCGGGCTGCGCCCGCGTTCGGGATGACAATCCAGTCACCAGCGAATCACACCTTCCACCACCGTGCACGCCCGTCCCCCCGACCACACATCGCCATCGGCATCGACGGTGAGTTCGATGATCGCATCGTGGCCTACTTCGCGGCCCTGGCTGATGCGGTAGAAGCCGCTGTCGCCGGGTAGTGCGTTCTGTGAGGCCAGCCAGGCGGCGAGGGTCGCGTTGGCGGCGCCGGAAGCGGCATCCTCGAATCGCGCGGGCGCACCGACCCAGGCGCGGACGGCGAGGTAGTAGACCGGATCGTCGCTGCGCGCGTAGGCGCAGATGCCCATGCTCTCGGTGGACTGCGCGAGGACGCCGATGGCGTCCCACGGCGGCGTCGCAGTGCGCAGCGCGGTTTCGCTTTCGAGTTCGACCAGCCACCAGCGCCGGCCGCCGTCCATCAGCGCGGGTGGCAGTTTGCCCAGCGGCAGATCGCGCAGCGCGTCACGCAGGCGCGGGTCGTCCGCGCTCGCGATCTCGCGTACGCTCGCGCGTGGCGTGCGGACGGCGATGGTTCTTTTCGCGTCTTCGCCGGTCACGCGCAGCGGAAGTTTCCCGGCGATGCCGTCCTGTACCAGCAAGCCGTCGCGCGGCACTGCGAGCCCGGCTTCCAGCACCGCATGCGCGGTGCCGACGCTGGGGTGGCCGGCGAACGGCACTTCGCGGCGCGGGCTGAAGATGCGGATACGGTAGCTCGCGTCGTCGCTGGTCGCCGGAGACGCGTTTGCCGTGGACGCGTTTGCGGGGAACACGAACGTTGTTTCCGGCAGTCGCGTCCAGCGCGCGATGGCCTGCATGTCCTCGTCGCTCAGGCCTTCGGCCTCCAGCACGACGGCCAGCGGATTGCCGGCGCCGGGGCGTTCGGCGAAAACATCGACTTGAACATAACGGCGGCTCATCGGCGGGGCAGTCCTTCGGTGCGGCTGCGCAGCTTAGCAGCCGTCGTGCCCGCCGGAATCAATGCAGGACGCCGCTGCCGCCGACTTCGGGCGGCCAGAGGTGGAACAGGAAGCATTCGCCGTGATTCACGGCTTCGTCGTAGGCATCGAGCATGTCGGGCTCGTCTTCGTACAGCGCCCGCTCGACCTGTTCCGGTCCGTTTTCCAGATCGACCACGATCCAGTCCGTTTCCTCGAAATACCGTTCGGCAGCGATTTTGGCAGATGCGGGATCGGTAGCTTGGACGTAGCACAGGGCGAACGCGCCGCCGGTGATGGCGAAGTCTTCGCTGTGCGGCGCGGGGCGCAGTTCGTAGTGGATGAAATAGATGTTCGGCATGCGGGGCGCCTTCATTTCCGGTCTGCGATGGGCCTGAGGCGGGCGCGGCGGCAGGGCCGCGCCTGCGGCTGACGATCATGCGGCGCAGGTGTTTTCACCACAGCACTTCTCCTCTGATGACAGGCTGAACTTTGCCGCCTATCCACACCTCACCTTCAGCATCCACATGAACGTTCACCCGGCCGTCGCGGCCGAGTTCGCGTCCCTGGCTGCCGATGTAGCGACCGTCGTGTCCCGGAAGCCGGCCGGCCGCCGCCAATTGTGCGGCGATCGACGCCTGTGCGCTGCCGGTCACCGGATCTTCGGGAATATTGTCTGCCGGGCAGAAGGCGCGGACGGCGAGGTGATGGCCGTCGCGCGCATCGGCCGCATGCACCGCGAGCCCAACCGTTCCGGTCGCCGCGGTCAGCGCCGCGATGGCGGCGAGGTCGGGCTGCAGGCCACGCACCGAGTCGGCATCGGCCAGCTCCAGCAGCCACCAGCGCGGGCCGTTGTCCCATATCGCTGGCTCGAGTGCGCCAAGCAGCATGTTGTGGACCGCCGCTGCGAGCAGCACCGGCGCCAGCTCGATGCCGCCGATGTGCCGTGCCCGCGGTGCGCGCACGTTCGGCACGCGCACGTCGCCCATCATGTCGATCCGCACCGGAAGCAGGCCGGCCGCGCACTCCTGCACCAGTCGGACCTTCCCGGGCGCGACCAGTCCGGCTTCCAGCACCGCCCAGGCCGCGCCGACGCTGGGGTGTCCGGCGAACGGCAGCTCCTGGCACGGGGTGAAGATGCGGACGCGATAGTCGGCGCCGGCGACGGTCGGCGGCAGCAGGAAGATGGTTTCGGACAGATTGGTCCAGGCCGCGAATGCCTGCATCCGTGCGGGGTCGAACTGTTCGCCATCGAGTACGGCGCCGAGCGCGTTGCCGGCGCCCGGGCGGTCGGCGAAGACATCCATCTGCAGATAACGAAGCGGCATCATGACAACGGTCCGGGTCGAATAGAATGACGGGTTCCGGTCCCCGCCGGCCCCTCAGTCTAACCATGTCCACTCTTCCGATGCCCGATACGCACTCTGCCGATCCGCGCTGGATCGTGCTCAAATTCGGCGGCACTTCCGTGTCGCGCCGCCACCGCTGGGACACCATCGGCCGGCTGGCGAAAAAACGGGCGGACGAGGCCGATACTGGCGGGGCCGATACTGGCGAGGCCGATACGCGGGTATTGGTGGTGGTGTCGGCGCTGTCGGGCGTTACCAACGAATTGACCGCCATTGCCGATGGCCGCGAGATCGATGCAAGGATCGACGCGCTGGTCGAACGTCATCGCGCCTTCTGCGCCGAACTCGATCTCGACCCGGACGCCGTGATCGGCGAGCGTCTCGCGATCCTGCGCGCGCTCGGCAGCGATCCGCGCGCGGCTTCTCGCAGTCTCGACTGGCAGGCGGAGGTGCTGGCACAGGGCGAACTGTTCTCGTCGACGCTCGGCGCCGCGTATCTGCGCGCACAGGGGCTCGACTTCGGCTGGTGCGACGCGCGCGACTGGCTGTCCGCGGTATCGCTGCCGAACGCGAGCGCCTGGGCGCAGCGGCTTTCGGTGAATTGCAAATACCGCGACGATGCCGGTTTTTCCGCGAGGTTTGCGCTGCAGCCCTCGCGGATGCTCATTTCGCAGGGTTTTATCGCGCGGCACGCCGACGGCGCCACCGCGATTCTCGGTCGCGGCGGTTCCGATACTTCGGCCGCGTACTTCGGGGCATTGTTGAAAGCGCAACGCGTGGAAATCTGGACCGACGTGCCCGGTATGTTCAGCGCCAATCCGCGCGAGGTGCCTGACGCGCGTTTGCTGGCCCGTTTGGACTACGCCGAAGCGCAGGAAATCGCGACCACCGGCGCGAAAGTGCTGCATCCGCGTTCGATCGCGCCGTGCCGCGACAGCGGCGTGCCGATGGCGATTCTCGACACCGAACGTCCCGAACTGCCGGGCACGCGCATCGATGGCAGTGCCGTGACCGTCCCGGGCGTGAAGGCGATCAGCCGCCGCAACGGCATCGTGCTGGTGTCGATGGAAAGCATGGGCATGTGGCAGCAGGTCGGCTTCCTCGCCGACGTGTTCGAGCGCTTCAAGCGCCACGGTCTGTCGATCGATCTCATCGGCTCGTCCGAAACCAACGTCACCGTGTCGCTCGATCCCAGCGAAAACCTGGTCAGCAGCGACGTGCTCGCGGAGCTGTCCGCGGACCTGTCGGAAATCTGCCGGGTGAAGGTCATCGCGCCGTGCGCGGCGATCACCCTGGTCGGCCGTGGCATGCGTTCGCTGCTGCACAAACTCTCGGACGTGTGGGCGACCTTCGGCCGCGAGCGCGTGCATCTGATCTCGCAGTCGTCGAACGACCTCAATCTGACCTTCGTCATCGACGAAGCCGACGCCGACGGTCTGTTGAACGAACTCCACGGCGAGCTGATCCGTGGCGGCGCGATGCCGGTGCAGGACGCGACCGTGTTCGGCCCGAGTTGGGCCGAGATCGCGCACGGCAAACCGAAGCGCGAAGCGCCGTGGTGGCTGGCGCATGCGGCCGATCTGGTCACGCGCGCCGCCGCCGGCACGCCGCGTTACGTCTATCACCTGCCGACCGTGCGTGCGCGGGCGCGGATGCTGCGCGAGACCGCGGCCATCGACCGACGGTTCTACGCATTGAAGGCCAATGCACATCACGAAATTCTCCGCGCGCTGGAGGCTGAGGGCTCCGGCTTCGAGTGCGTGTCGCTGGGCGAAGTCGAACATGTGTTCGCCACGTTGCCGGACATCGATCCGCAGCGGGTGCTGTTCACCCCGAGCTTCGCCCCGCGCATGGAATACGATGCCGCGTTCGCGCGCGGCGTGAACATCACCGTCGATAGTGTCGAAGCACTGCAACGCTGGCCAGACACCTTCCGCGGCCGCACGTTCTGGCTGCGCCTGGACCTCGGTCGAGGCGACGGCCATCACGAGAAAGTCCGCACCGGCGGCGCCGAAGCGAAGTTCGGCCTGCCGCTGGGCCGGGTCGATGCCTTTCTCGCCGAAGCGCGCAAGCTGGACGCGAAAATCGTCGCCCTGCACGCGCATCTGGGCAGCGGCATCGACAACCCGGCCCACTGGCGCGATGTGTACGCGGATCTCGCTGGCCTCGCGGAGCAGATCGGCACCGTCGACACCCTCGATATCGGCGGCGGCCTGCCGGTGCCGTACACGCCCGACGCGCGGCCGTTCGATGTCGCCGCCTGGCGCGCCGGTCTGGACGAAATCAAGGCCGCGTTCCCGCGCTTCCGCCTTGCGGTGGAACCGGGGCGCTATCTCGTCGCCGAAGCTGGCGTGCTGCTGTTGCGCGCGACCCAGGTCATCGAGAAGGACGGCCTGTGCCGCGTCGGCCTGGACGGTGGCATGAACGCGTTGATGCGACCTGCGATGTACGACGCCTACCACGGCATCCACAATCTTTCGCGCATCGACGACGACGCGACGGCTGCGTTCGACGTGGTCGGCCCGATCTGCGAAAGCAGCGACGTGTTCGGCCGCGCACGCACGCTGCCCAAGGCCACGACCGAGGGCGATGTCGTGCTGATCGCCGATGCCGGCGCCTACGGCATGGCGATGGCGCATACCTACAACCTGCGGGCGCTGCCGGCAGAGGAAATTTTTGATGTCTGATGCACCGATTCCAGTGTGGGAATTCCAACGCGACGCGATTCGCGCCTTCCGTTTCGTCCGCTGCGGCTTCGATGCGCAGACCGGCGTCGCACAGCTTGTCTACGCCTTCGACGACGGCCCCGAGTTGATCGAAACCGTGACCGTGCCCGGCGCGCCGTTCGATCTCGACGATGCGCGCGCTGCCGCCGCAGATCGGGCGCTGCGCCTGCTGCACCTGATCGCTGGCGTGAGCTACTACAAGGCCGCTGTACCGCAGGACATCCGTATCGATGGTTACGAGATCGATGCCGACACCGCCGCGCTGCTGGAAACGATCTATCTCAACGGCCTGGGCGAGTTCGCGTATCGCAATGGTCTGAATCTCCACGGCAAAATCACCTTTCCTGTAGGAGGGCCTTCAGGCCCGAGCTTCGCCGAGACCGTGCCACCGGGCAAAGAGATCGGGGCTGAAGCCCCTCCTACAGTCCCTCCTGCGCGTGCGGTTGCGCTCGGCCTGCGCGAACACGCGCTCGTCGCGATCGGCGGCGGCAAGGATTCGCTGGTCAGCATCGAGGCGCTGCGCGGCATCGACATCGAACAGACCGTCACCTGGATCGGCGGTTCGCAGCTCATCAAAGCCTGCGCAGAGCGAACCGGGCTGCCGACGCTGAATCTCGGCCGTCAGCTGGCGCCGGAATTGTTCGACTACAACCGTCAGGGCGCGTGGAACGGGCATATCCCGGTGACCGCGGTCAACTCGGCGATCCTGGTGTTCGCGGCGGTGCTGCTGGGCGTGGATCAGGTGGTGTTCTCGAACGAGCGTTCGGCCAGCTACGGCAGCATGATCGAGGGCACGGGCGAGGTGAACCACCAGTGGTCGAAGGGCTGGGCCTTCGAGCAGGCGTTCGGCGACTACGTGCAGCGCCACGTCGCCGCAGACCTGAAGTACTACTCGCTGCTGCGTCCGCTCAGCGAGCTGGCGGTGGCGCGGCAGTTCGCGAAAACCGATCGCTACGACGCGTATTTCTCCAGCTGCAACCGTAATTTCCATATCCTCGGCGAGCGTCCAGTGAACCGCTGGTGCGGCGTTTGCCCGAAATGCCATTTCGTGTTCCTGGCGCTGGCGCCGTTCATGCCGAAGCCGCGCCTGGTGGGCATCTTCGGCCGCAACCTGCTGGACGATGCCTCGCAGATCGGCGGTTACGATGCGTTGCTCGAATACCGGGACCACAAACCTTTCGAGTGCGTGGGCGAGGGCAAGGAATCGCGCGCGGCGATGGCCTGGCTCAGCGAGCGCCCCGAGTGGCGCGAGGACGAGATCGTCGAACGTTTCGCCCGCGAAATACGCCCGCAGCTGTCGTCGCTGGAGCAGCAGATCGCGCCGTTGCTGATCCTCGATGACGAACATCGCGTGCCGGCCGCCGTCTGGGAGCGCCTGCGTGCGCAGTTCTCCGCTTAACAGCCTGCCGCTCGGCATCGCACAGCTCGACGGCATGCGGGTCGCGCTCTGGGGCTGGGGGCGCGAAGGCCGCGCCGCATACCGCGCGCTTCGCCATCGTCTGCCGGCGTTGCCGCTGATCCTGTTCTGCTCCGCTGAAGAATTCGGCGAGGCGCATGCGTTGGGCGATGCGCTGCTGACCATCGAGACCGATGCCAGCGCCGAACGCTTGTCCGTGTTCGATGTTGTCATCAAATCGCCGGGGATCAGTCCCTACAGGCCGGAAGCGCTTGCGGCCGCCGAACGCGGCACGCGCTTCATCGGCGGCACGACGCTGTGGTTCGCCGAACGCGCCGACGCGCACACGATCTGCGTCACCGGCACCAAGGGCAAGAGCACGACCTCCGCGCTGCTCGCGCATCTGCTGCGCGCGGGTGGCCACCGTACCGCGCTGTGCGGCAACATCGGTCTGCCGATGCTGGAGTTGCTGGATGAGGGCCGGCTCGATGCCGGTCGGTCGAGTGGTGTGCAGCCGCCGGAATTCTGGGTGATCGAACTGTCGAGCTACCAGACCCGCGATGTCGCTGCGTCCGGCGTATCGCCGGAGATCGCGGTCGCGACCAATATTTTTCCCGAGCACCTCGACTGGCACGGCAGCGAAGCGCGATACATCGACGACAAGCTCGCGCTGCTCACGGCTGCGAAACCGCGAATCGCGATCCTCAATCGCAATGACCGCACGCTGGCACCCCTGACGTTGCCGG
Source organism: Lysobacteraceae bacterium (assembly GCA_046598445.1). GTDB lineage: Bacteria > Pseudomonadota > Gammaproteobacteria > Xanthomonadales > Xanthomonadaceae > Lysobacter_I. Next base: position 1,665 of record JBKJHV010000031.1, on the reverse strand, counting down.
ACAGCGAGGTGCGCTTCTTCGGCGGGACGGACGGATGGCATCTTCGCGGCGATGTCGTGTATCGCGGCGACCGTGCGGTGTTCGATACGAAGGACGTGCCGCTGCCCGGGCGCCACAACCGCGGCAACCTGTGCGCGGTGCTGGCGGCGATCGAAGCACTGGGTCTCGATGCCGAGGCATTGGCCCCGCATGCAGCGACATTCCAGCCGCTGCCGCACCGGCTGCAGACGTTGGGCACGCGCGACGGCGTCACCTTCGTCAACGATTCGATCAGCACCACGCCGCACGCCACGCTCGCTGCGCTTGATTGCTTCCGGTCGCGTCGCGTCGCCCTGCTGGTGGGCGGTCACGACCGCGGTATCGACTGGGCGGATTTCGCGGACGCCATGCGTCAGCACGCGCCCGCCGCCATCGTCACCCTGGGCCAGAATGGCCCGAAGATCCATGCGCTGCTGGCACCGCTGGCCGCGACGGTGGGCTTCGCTCTGGCCGAAGCCGTGGACCTGCCCGATGCCGTGACCCGTGCCCGCGCGCTGCTGGGCGGGGAGGGCGTGATGCTGTTGTCGCCGGGTGCGCCCAGTTTCGGCCCTTACCGCGATTACACCGAACGCGGTCGCCACTTCGCCGCGCTGGCCGGCTTCGACCCCGCAGCGATCACGGCGATCCCCGGTCTCGGTATCGGCTGAGTGCTGCATCGGGAGGTTCATCGAACGGGCCGATTGTGCATTCTGCAGGCCGGTCGAGTACTCCCCGGGCAGTCTGCCCGAACGTAACGATCCGGCCGACGACCGTGACGACAGCGGTCTTGGTTTCCGGGTAGTCTGACCGCCTCCCCCAGACTAAGGAGTACGGTCATGCGTTCGATGCGTTGGGCGAGCCTCTTCGCTCTGTTGTGTTTCTCTTTCCTGGTCTCGCTGCCGGCATTCGCCGCGATGCAGGCCAAGCCCGTCGAATGGAAGCAGGGCAAGCAGCGTTTCAGCGGCTACCTGGTCTACAACGATGCCAATGCGACGAAACGTCCCGGCCTGATGATGGTGCCCGACTGGAAGGGCGTGACGCCCGCATCGGTCGAGAAGGCCAAACTGATCGCCAATGCCGGCTACGTGGTGCTCGTCGCGGACGTGTTCGGCAAGGGCGTGCGTCCGAAGGACGACAAGGCCGCCGGCGCCCTGGTCGGCAAGATCTACCAGGATCTGCCCACGTTGCGCGCCCGTGCTGCCGCTGCGCTCGACTTCCTGCGTACGCAGGCAGCGACCGCGCCCATCGATACCAGCCGCATCGGCGCGTTCGGCTTCTGCTTCGGCGGCAAGACCGTGCTGGAACTGGCGCGCAGCGGTGCCGATGTGGCCGGCGTGGTCAGCTTCCATGGTGGTCTCGACACGACGATCCCCGCACAGTCGGGCGCATTGAAAGCCAGCGTACTGGTGTTGAACGGCGCTGACGACACCTACGTGCCGGCCGGGCAGATCGCGGGTTTCGAAAGCGAAATGAAGGGCGCGGGCGCGGATTGGCAGTTCGTCAATTTCAGCGGCGCGGTGCACTGCTTCGCGCTGGAATCCGCGAACAGCCCGCCTGGGTGCGTCTACAACGCCACGGCGGCCAAACGCGCGACGACGATGATGAATCAGTTCTTCTTCGAGCGATTCGGCGGCTGAGTTTGAGCGG
>JBKJHV010000014.1:0-6210 GCA_046598445.1 Lysobacteraceae bacterium | reverse complement strand
GTCGGCGGGTCGGCCTGATGCCAGGCGATCAGCGTGGACAGCAGGCCCATGTAGGCCGGCGAGCTGGAGGTGATGACGATCAGGCTGCGGTTGTCGGTGAGTTCCAGATCCGGTTCGGACTGGCCGGTGGTGGGATGCGTGCCGCCTTCGTAACGGATCGCCATGTACAGGATGGTGCGGGCCATGTCGCCCTTGCGCTTGCCCCACACTTCGAACGAACCGCTGTTGCCGTCCGGGGTTTTCACCCAGTTGGAATTGCCCGGATACGCGCCGCTGCCGCCGCCCTGGCCGTTGTTCACTTCGGTGACGCGCTCGCCGCAGCCCGAGGCCGCGGTGCAGTTGGCGTAGGGCTTGTTGCCGCGATCGGCGTTGTAGGCCGAGTCGGTGAGATACAACATGTGCGTGTCGGTATACGGCGCGTTCGGCAGACCGAGGTTGCCGGTGGTGGAACCGAAGCCCAGCGAGTTCGGCCAGCTGTGTTCGCGGTTGTATTTCAGGCCGCTGCCGCTTCCCGCGCGATCGGTGATCTTGACGAAGCTGCGGTTGCGATACGCATCGAGGATGCGGCCGCTGTTGTTCGGATCTTCATCGGCGATTTCGAGGATCGACCACGTGTTGGTGGTGCCGCCGCTGTACGGATACGAGGTGTGGCCCTTGATGGTCGCGTGCAGCGAACAACGCAACTGCGAGGCGCTGCTGGTGTTGACCTTCGAGTAATAACCGGTGCCGCCACCGCCGCCGCTGGCGACGTTGAAGTTCACCACTGTATTCGCCGCGGGACGCGCATCGCCGGCATCGCGGATGTTCGCCGCGAACGCGGTGAAGGTGCAGGCCACGCCCGCGGGGAGCGCCGTGCCGGTGTCGATGCTGAAACCGGTGGCCGCGGTGGTGGTGGGCCAAGTGATGTTGATGTCGCCGAAGGTGGCGCAGGCCAAGCTGAATGCGCCGGGGCCGGCAATGACCGCTTCGCTGAAGGTGATGCCGAGATTGCCGGCGGCCGGGAAATCGTTCGCGCCGTTGACCGGCGTGGTCGAAGTGACGGTGGGCACCGGGTTCGGCGTGGTGCCGGAGAAGCTCTGGCTGTTGTTGCAGGTGCCGAAGGTCTGGGTGGCCGCGGCGCGCCAGGTGAAGTTGCTCAGGCCGCCGCTGCCGCCGAGCTGCAGCGACTTGCCGGCAGCGTCGGAGCCGTTTTCGGACACCGGGATATTGGTGCTGGTCATGCCCGCGGCCGGGCCGTTGCTGGCGGTGATGCCGCCTTCGTAGCTGATGAACTGCACGACCTGGCCGCTGGGGTTCACCAGCGCGATGCCGTCGTTGGAACCGTTCTGGATGCCGTTGCTGGCGTAGCTCAGGGTCGCAATGCGTACCTGGCCGCCGCAGCCGACCAGACTGCCCGCAGGCACGAGGTCGTTATCGTAGGTGACGGCGGAGGAAGGCGTGGAACCGTTGTAGAGATACACGCGGTAGCTGCTGAGTGTTTCGCCCGCGGTGGCGACGATCTCGATGCGCTCGCCGGTATCGCCGGCGGACGTGGCATCGTCGTAATGGAATTCGTTGATGAAGACATCTGCCTGGGCGGCGCCGCTCGCGAAGAGCAGGGCGCAGGCCAAGGGGCACAAGGCATAGGGTGACAGCATGGAAAGCACACGCGACATGAGAACATCCCTTCCGGTATGGAGGCCGCAATCTAGCCCGGCGCTATGACAACCGCCACCAAAAAGCCCGGCCGCCGGCCACGCGCCGACGAACGGCGCCATGAAAGGTCTCCATACCAAGCCGACTGCGCCCCTTGCCATGGCTGTTAGCCTGATGCGATGACCCCGCAAAGCGCCTTCCCCATCGCCGAACTGCTGCCGGACATCCGGCGTGCACTGACCGCCGGCACGCGCCTGGTACTGGAAGCGCCGCCCGGCGCCGGCAAGACCACCCAGGTGCCGTTGGCGCTGCTCGACGCCGCATGGCTGGCCGGCCGAAAGATCGTGATGCTGGAACCGCGCCGTGTAGCCGCACGCGCGGCGGCGCAGTTCATGGCGAAGCAGTTGGGCGAGACGGCCGGTGAGACAGTCGGCTACCGCATCCGTTTCGAGAACAAGGTGTCGGCGAACACGCGGATCGAAGTGGTGACCGAAGGCATCCTCACGCGGATGCTGCAGGACGACGCGATGCTGGAAGACGTGGGCGCGATCCTGTTCGACGAATTCCACGAACGCCATCTCGCCGGCGATCTCGGTCTGGCATTGGCGCTGGATGTGCAGGCGGGCCTGCGCGAAGACCTGCGCCTGGTGGTGATGTCGGCGACGCTGGACGGCGAGAAGCTGGCCGCGTTCCTCGATGCGCCGCGACTGTCCAGCGCCGGCCGCAGTTATCCGGTGCGTGTCGCGCACTACCAGGCGCGGCGCGATGAAGCGATCGAGCATCAGGTCAAACGTGCAGTGGAACATGCGCTCACGGAGCATCCGGGCGATGTGCTGGTGTTTTTGCCGGGGCAGCGCGAGATCGGGAAGGTGGAGGCGTTGTTGCACAGCGCCCCCCTCCCAACCTCCCCCCGCATGCGGGGGGAGGAGACAGAGATCCTCGCGTTGCACGGCGAACTGCCGGTCGAACAACAATCGCGCGTATTGCAGCCTTCGCAGGACGGCCGCCGTCGCGTGGTGCTCGCGACCAATGTCGCCGAATCCAGCGTGACCCTGCCCGGCGTGCGCGTGGTGATCGACAGCGGCCTCGCGCGCGAGCCGCGCTACGACCCGAACAGCGGTTTCTCGCGGCTGGACGTGGTGAACATCGCGCAGTCGTCCGCCGATCAGCGCGCCGGTCGCGCGGGCCGCGTCGCCGAGGGTTGGGCGTACAGGCTCTGGCCGGAATCGCAGCGCCTGGAGCCGCAGCGGCGGCCGGAAATCGCGCAGGTCGAGCTCGCATCGCTTGCACTGGAGCTCGCGGCCTGGGGCAGCGACGCGCTGCGCTTCGTCGACGCGCCGCCGACCGGCGCGATGGCGGCCGCGCGCGATCTGCTCCAGCGGCTCGGCGCACTCGACGCCGGCAACGCGATCACCGCGTTCGGAAGAAAGATGCTGGCGGTCGGCACGCATCCACGCTTGGCGGCGATGCTGCTGTCCGCGCAGAACGATGCCGAGACCGCGCTGGCCTGCGACCTCGCGGCGCTGCTGGAAGCGCGCGATCCTCTGCGCGCCACACCGGGGCAGGGCCGCAGCGATGCAGTGGCCACGCGCTGGCAAGCGCTGGCGGCGCATCGTCAGGGGCGAACGCCGCCCGACGCGCTGCGCACGTCGCTGCAGGCGCTGGACGCCGCCGCGACGCAGTGGCGGCGGCGTCTGCGCTGCAACGCGAAGCCGCCATCGAGCGTACCGGCGCATGCGCTGGGCGATCTGCTGGCGCATGCGTTTCCCGACCGCATCGGCCATCGTTCCGCGCATGGGCACGGCAACGATCTGCGTCGTTATCCGCTGGCCAACGGGCGCATGGCGCAGCTGTTCGACGACAGCGCGATGATCGGCGAACCGTGGATTGTCGCCTGCGATCTGCGCTTCGAAGCGAAGGACGCGAAAGTACTGCGCGCTGCGCCGGTCGACGAAGCGAGGTTGCGTCGCGATTTCGCCGCGCGTTTTTCCGATCGCGACGAAGTGCGCTGGGACGACGCGCGACGCGCGCTGGTCGCTGAGCGCGTGCAGCGTTTCGACGGCATCGTGCTGGATGCGCGACCCGCCGGCCGCGTCGATCCGGCGCGGGCCGCGCAGGCGCTGACCGATGCGGTGCGGACGCTGGGCGTCGATGCGCTGCCGTGGCGCGAATCGCTGGCGCAGTGGCGCTCGCGCGTGCGCTGCCTGCGCGCGTGGATGCCGGAACTTGCGTTGCCCGATCTCTCCGACGGCGCCTTGCTCGAAAATCTGGATACGTGGCTGCGACCGGCGTTCATCGGCAAGACCCGGCTCGATGCGTTGAGCGAAGACGAACTCAGTGAAGCCTTGAAATCAGGAGTCGGAAAATCAGGCCTCGATTGGGCGCTGCGGCAACGCATCGACGCGCTCGCACCGACGCGCATCGTGGTGCCGTCGGGCATGGAACGCGGCATCGAATACGCCTACGACGCCGCGATCGACGCGCCGCAACCACCGGTACTCGCGGTGAAGTTGCAGGAATTGTTCGGCCTGGCCGACACACCGCGCGTCGCCGACAGCCGCGTGCCGCTGACCCTGCATCTGCTGTCGCCCGGCGGGCGCCCGCTGCAGATCACCCAGGATCTGCGCAGCTTCTGGGAACGGACCTATCCGGAAGTGAAGAAAGAAATGAAAGGGCGCTATCCGAAACATCCATGGCCCGACGATCCATGGAGCGCGAAGGCGACGCATCGCGCGAAACCGCGCGGCACGTGAAACATCCGTTGCGGCGACCGTGATGCGCCCCGGTCGGAATGCGCAATGATCATGCGAAATTCCCGGAACGCAGCGCGCTTTGCATGATTTCCGCAGCATCGCACCGCAACCTCGGTGCAATCTGAACGTCGGCGGATACGTGACGCGTCGCATGCTTGCGCGCGCCGCATCGGCGTCGACAATGCGGTTGCACTTTCCCGCCACCGAACACAGCATTTCCTGCACGCCATCGCGCGCTGCAGCCTCAGGAGTTCGCCATGAACAACACCATCGATCGTTTGTCCGAGAGCGGCACCGCGCTCGCCCGTCAGGCACGCCGCACGTTTGAATCCACGTCCTCGCATTTGCCGAACCTGCCCAAGTGGCTCGAAGCGGGCGCGGCGCTGACCGTGGCCAAGGCCGGCACCAAGGCCGCCACTACCCTGGTCCGTCGCAATCCAGGCGTTCTGCTGGCGATCGGCGTCGTCGGTGCCGGCGTGCTCGCCTACCGTGCCTACCGCAGGCATGCCGACGCGCGCGTTGACGCGGCCCCGCGTGCGGCGATTTCCGGCAAGGTCACCCGCAGCAACAGCACCAAGGGCACGGTCGCCGCCGCTGACAAGAGCGAAGCCAAGACCGGATCGACCACCAAGCGCACGCCGCGCGCGCGCAAGGCCACCACCAAGCGCACGAAGTCCGCTGCGGAATAAACCCTGATTGATGCGCTGATCGATCTACGTTGTTGAGCGGCGCAAAGCCCAAGCGCCACGACGAATGCCGCATCGGCCTCAACCGGTGCGGCATTCCCGCCATTGCCCCGGCGCCAGATCGTCCAGCCGCCACTCGCCGATCGCCACGCGCACCAGCCGCAGCGTCGGCAATCCGACCGCTGCGGTCATGCGCCGCACCTGACGGTTGCGGCCCTCGCGGATCACCAGTTCCAGCCACGCATCGGGGACGGTCTTGCGGAAGCGCACCGGCGGATCGCGCAGCCACAGCGATGGCGCATCGATCCGCGTCGCCTGCGACGGCAAGGTCATGCCGTCGTTGAGTTCCACGCCGCGACGCAGCGCGTCGAGCTGTTCGGGCTGCGGCTCGCCTTCGACCTGCACGCGATAGGTTTTCGCGAGCTTGTGCCGTGGGTCGGTGATGCGATGCGCCAACGCGCCGTCGTCGGTGAGCAGCAGCAGACCTTCGCTGTCGTGGTCGAGCCGGCCGGCGGCATAGACATCCGGCGGTAGCCCGAAACCCGCGAGCGTCGGCCGCGCTGGTGCGCCCGCTTTGAGGGGACCGCCATCGGTGAACTGGCACAGCACGCCGTAGGGTTTGTTGAACGCGATCAGCACGGCTTGCGTTCCATCCGTGCGCGACTGCACGGCAGGCCTATGCTGTGCGCAGGATTCTTCACGGGCATCGTCGTCATGAACCACCACGAACTCACCGCGCTCTCCACCCGTTTGCTGGGCAAGGCCTGGGAGCAGGCCAGCGCCGCCGAGCGCGCAGTACTGACCCGCATCCATCGGCGCGAATACATCAACAGCGCACCTGCGCCGGGCAGCGACGACGACCGCAGCTTCGGTGAGCGCGTCGCCGACGGTGTCGCCAGGTTCGGCGGTTCGTGGAAGTTCATCGGCATCTTCATGCTGTTTCTCGGCCTCTGGGTGGCGACGAACGTCTGGCTGATGCGCGCGAACCCGTTCGACCCGTATCCCTTCATTTTCCTCAATCTGCTGCTGTCGATGCTGGCCGCGCTGCAGGCGCCGGTCATCATGATGAGCCAGAACCGGCACGCCGAGCGCGACCGCGCGGCGGCCGAACACGACTATCAGGTCAATCTGAAGGC
>JBKJHV010000029.1:0-7618 GCA_046598445.1 Lysobacteraceae bacterium | reverse complement strand
TCCGGATTCCGGATGACAGAAATCGTGTTTTGAAAGAGGACTCACCATGTCGAACAACATTCAGCGCCGCGCCCTCGTCACCGGCGGCAGCGGCGATCTCGGCGGCGCGATCTGCCGTAAGCTCGCGGCCGACGGCGCGCATGTGATCGTCCATGCCAACGGCAACCTCGCCCGCGCGGAACAGGTGCGCGATGAGATCGTGACTGCGGGCGGTTCGGCCGAAGCGGTGGCCTTCGATGTCGCCGACGGCGATGCCACGCGCGCGGCGCTGACTGTGCTGCTCGAAGCAGGCACCATCCAGATCGTGGTCAACAACGCCGGCATCCACGACGACGCGCCGATGGCCGGCATGCGCGACGAACAGTGGAAACGGGTGATCGATGTCTCGCTGCACGGTTTCTTCCACGTCACCCAGCCGCTGCTGTTGCCGATGGCGCGCACGCGCTGGGGCCGCGTGGTCAGCATTTCGTCGGTATCGGGCGTGCTGGGTAATCGCGGCCAGACCAATTACGCCGCGGCGAAGGCCGCGCTGCACGGTGCGTCGAAATCGCTGGCGCGGGAAATGGCCAGTCGCGGCATCGCGGTGAATGTCGTCGCGCCGGGCATGATTGCCGGCAATATGACGAAGGACGTGTTCCCGCCCGAACACATCAAACAGATCGTGCCGGCCGGTCGCGCCGGCACCCCGGAAGAAGTCGCCGCGCTGGTCGGGTTCCTGTGCAGCGATGACGCGGCCTACATCAACGGCCAGGTGATCGGTGTCGATGGCGGCATGAGCTGAAACGATCGGCGTCCATAGCTGTAGGAGCGACGGAAGTCGCGACGAACTGCGGAAATGTTCTCGGAAAAGCGTCGCGACTTCCGTCGCTCCCACAGGATCTCCGGTGAGATGTCTGTAGAGCGGCCTTTGTCGTTTCCGTAGTTGCGTTCGCGCTTACGCGACTGCGGCGTACCAGATCGGTTCGAGCGAATGCTCAGCCGTCGATCCCAGCAGCAGCGCGTCCAGCCCGCAGCCGCCGATGTCCGGATACGTTTCGCGCGCGCGCTGCAGACTTTCCGCCGCCACCCATTCCATCCGCGCGACGTTGTCGCGGATGCGCTGCTCGAACGCCGGGCTGTCCAGCATGTCGTGCAGCGCGCGGTTCATTTCGTAGAACCATTCGATGTTGTGCTGGTTGAGGAACCGGCCGTCCAGCGGTGAGCCTTCCGTGCCCGCCGCGACGTTGCGCTCGCCCCAGCCGCGCAGGAACGCCTGCATCGCCAGGTTGAGGTCGCGGCCGCGTTCGAACTGCGGCCGCAGCTTGCCAAGCAATTGGATGTCGGTGAGCTTGCCGCCGCAGAACAGCGGCGCCAGCAGCGCCCAGTAGTAGGTGTAGTCCCAGATCACTTTGACCGGCATCACCTGCGCGTCGCCGAACAGCGGGTACTGGTCCTGATACAGCGTCAGCGTGTTTTCGTAGAACGAAAAATACAGCTGCTGGTAGAGGTCGGCGTAGGGCGCGAAGTGCTGGCCGGCGCGGTCTTTGCCGATCAGATCGCAGATCAGCGTGTTCGACATCGCGATGAAATCGCTGCCGGGCGAATAGAACGGGTCCAAAAACACACCGGCCTCGCCGGTCAACGCCCAGCGATCGCCGCTGAAGACCTGTTTGCAGCCGTAGGAGAAGTGGCGCAGGAACAGGAAGTCCTGCAGCCCGTGTTCGGGTTTGTCCAGCGCCTCGGCCATGCGCGGCTGGTGCTCGCGTAGCCAGGCGGTCGCTTTTTCGTGGGTGTTCATCATGTCCAGCGGGTGCATCTTCGCGTCGCAGACGATGCCCAGCGAATGCGCGCCCGATGACAGCGGGATCAACCAGAACCAGTAGCCCGGCCCGCACATGTGGTTGGTCGAGCGCCAGCGGTCCGGCGGCGTGCAGCGCGCCTGCCATTCGGCGTCGTCGGACCACAGCTTGGGATCGACGAAGCCGTCCACCCGCCACCACACCGCGTTCACGTCGTGATCGTTGGTCTGCGCCAGATCGAGCTTGCGTTTGAGCAGCCCGGCGCGGCCGCTGGCATCGACCACCCAGCGCGCGGACAGCGTGCTGTTGGAGAGCATGCCGCTATCGCCCGCGGATTCGAACGTCACCGTATGCGCGTCCTGGCCGGCGCCGAACTCCACGCCGCGCACGGTCGCTTCGTCGTGGAAGTGGACCCCGAGCTTGCGCGCTTCTTCGCCGAGGAAATTCTCGAACCGGCCGCGGTCCAGTTGCCACGACGGCGCCGGCAGCAACTGGCTGACGCCCATTTCCGTGCAGCGGTCGATCTCGGTACGGCCCTCGCTGAAGAAGAAGCGGAAGCCGAATTTGCGGATCTGTTCGCTTTCCAGATGCTCGCGCAGGCCGAGCACGTTGGCGAAGTAGAAAGCACCGATCTCGACCGTGGATTCGCCGACCTTGAACGCGGCTTCGCGGACCGGATGCGCGCGGCGCTCCAGCACCGCCACGTCGATGCGCGGATCGCGCTGCTTGAGCTGCATCGCGAGGGTGAGGCCGGCGAGGCCGCCACCGAGGATGACGACATCGTGCTGCGGGTTCGGCGAAGTGCTTGGCGAAGTCATCGCGCTTGTCGTCGCTGTCTGGGTCATCGCTGCGTCCTGGAAGAGAATTCGCCGCTGGGATCTTCGATCACCGGCGGGTTTGCGCGCGTGCGGCGGTATTCGCGGATCATGTGGCCATGGCCCAGGATTTGTGCCGTCACATGCGAGGTGATGGCGTACAGGTCGCGGAACAGGCGGAAATGGCTTTTGCGGAAGGTCTGCGGCGCGTTCGCAGTTTGGTAGCGGGTTTCGATCGGCACGCCGACCACGCGTGCGCCGGCGCGGCGCGCGGCCGAGATCAGCAACTGCGCTTCGAACACGAAACCTTCGCCGGGCACGTCGCGCAGGGTGAACACCGATGCAGGATACAGACGCTGGCCGCTCTGGGTGTCGCGCACCCGGAAGCCGCAGCCCCAGGCGATGCCCCAGTCGCCGAAATCGTTGCCGATGCGGCGGTAGATGGGCTGCGATTCGCGTTTGCGCAGGCGCGCGCCGATGACGACGCAGCCAGGATGGCGGTTGGCGGCGTCGATCAGCCGCGGGATGTCGCAGGTCGCATGCTGGCCGTCGCCGTCCATGGTGGCGACCGCGGCCATGCCCAGGCGTTCGGCTTCGCGGAAACCGTCGCGCAGACTCGCGCCCTTGCCCATGCGCTGCGGATGACGCAGCAGAGTGATCGGCAGGTCGGCGATCTTCGCGGCGGTATCGTCGTCGGAGCCGTCGTCGATCACGATCACGTGGTCGCAGGCGACCAGCGCGCCTTCCACCACTTCGCGGATGCGCAGCGCTTCGTTGAGCGCCGGGATGACCACGGCGACGTTGTGGCGATCGAGTACGACAGCGGCTGTGATCGGTGCAGGCGCGGTTGCGGCATCAGTCATAGGCGATCTCCAGCGTCAGCACGCGGCCCGGGCCGGCGTTCAGCGCCGTGCGGGGTGCGCCCATGGCCAGCGCATCGAACAGCGGCAGCATCGGCGCCATCGGGTTGGCGCCGGCGTGGCGGCCGAGCGCGCCCGGCGCCGACGCTTCGCCATCGGCCAACGTCGCGACGAGGCGCGGACCGGCGCGGTTGTTTCCGCGCGACAGCACCAGCGCGCCGCCGAGCAGCCCGGCGCAGTCGTGCACCGACAGCAGTGGGCCGACCGAACCGGTGTCGTAGCCGACCAGCAGCACCGCGTCGCTGCCTTCGGCGAGTTGCACCATCGCTTCGATCAGGCCCTGGGCGAAGCTGGCGTCGTAGGCGCTGATCGCGGTCGCTTCGCGCATGCAGCCGGCGCCGATGGTCCAGTAGCCGGCGGCGGCGTTGTGCACCGAATTGTGGAATTTCGTCGGCGAAATGTCGCGCGGCGCCGTGGCCAGTGTTGCGCACATGTAGTCGGTGATCGACAGATCACCGTGGGTCGATGTGAATACCGAGGGCAGCTCCGCGGGCGAACGCCCGGCGTCCGCGCACGCGGCGAGCGCGACTTCCAGCGCGACCGCGACGGATTCCGGCGAGCGCCGGCGCTCGTTCGGCGCCAACAGCTGCGGCGAGGGTTTGGCGGGCGCACCCTCGGGCAGCGCGCCGGTGGCGACGAAATCGCGCGCGGCCTGCCACGACGGCAGACCGTTGGTCCAGAAGCCGATGCTTTCGATATGGGCGATGAGCGGGGTTGTCGATGCGGTGGTCGTCATCATTCGCGTCCGAAGACAAGCGAGGCGTTGTTGCCGCCGAAGCCGAAGGAATTGTTCATCGCATAACGGATGGTGCGTTCGGCATTGTCGAAACGGATCTGCGGGCCGCAGGCCGGGTCGGGCTGGGTTTCGCCGGCCTCGTCGCTGCCGAGCATGCCCGGCAGCAGGCCGCGTTCCAATGCGAGCAGCGCGAACACCGATTCGACGATGCCGGCGGCGCCCAGCGTGTGGCCGGTCCAGCCTTTGGTGGAGCTGGCGTGCAGGCCTTCGCCAAGCATACCGTCGTTCAACGCGCGGTCGCCGAACAGTCCGGCGACCGCGATCGCTTCGCTGGTGTCGTTCGCCGGCGTGGCGGTGCCGTGCAGATTGAGATAACCGATCTCGGCAGGTGCGAGACCCGCGCGACTCAATGCACCCTGCATCGCCAGCCGCGCGCCGAGGCCTTCCGGATGCGGTGCAGACATGTGGTGAGCGTCGCTGCTTTCGCCGTAACCGCGCAGGGTCAGACCCGGCTGCGCGGGGTCGCAGCGTTCCAGCAGCGCGTAACCGCCGGCTTCGCCGAGGTTCAGGCCGTCGCGGCGGGCATCGAAGGGCAGGCAACGCCGCTGCGACACCAGCCCCAGCGCGTTGAAGCCGAACAGCACGCTGCCGCAGAGCGTATCGATGCCGCCGACCAGCGCGGCGTCGACCACGCCCGCATGGATCAGCCGCGCCGCCTGCGCGAACACTTTGGCGCTGGACGAGCAGGCGGTGGCCACGGTGACGCAGGGGCCGCGCAGGCCGGTCGCGAGCTGTACGAAATAGCCCGGCGAATGCGGCGTATGCAGCAGCGGCCGGCGCAGATCGGCGGGGAAGGCGCCATCAACCAGCCGCGTGTAGGCCTCTTCGCTGGCGCCGATGCTGGACGTTGACGTGCCGATGACCACCGCGACCCGCTCGGCGCCGTGGCGCTCGCGCAGGGCGGCGATGGCGTCGGGCAGGCCGTCCTGCTGCAGCGCCAGCCAGGCGAGACGGTTGTTGCGGCAGTCGTAGGCGGCCAGTTCGGGCGGAAGCCGCAGCGTTTCGATGCCCTCGACCCGACCGATCCAGGTCTCCAGACGGGTGTCGGCGGTGGCGCCTTCGCCGAAATCGTTGCGGCGCAGGCCGCTGCGGCGCGCGCGCAGCGCCTCGGCCTGGGCCTCGCGCCCGTGGCCGAGCGCGGTGGTGGCGGTATAGGCGCGGATCGCCAGTGGCGTCATCGGCGGGTAGGACATCGCTGCGAAAGACACCACGTGGCCCGATTTCGAAAAGAGCAGGATTATAGCCGTGGCAGGCCATGGCTATGCCAATGTCCGGTTCGATGCCCAGGTTGATCTCCGGACGGATTCCCGGGGAACCGCCTGCGGATCATCTCCAGATCGCCGCATCGGAGCGCGCGAATGCGCGTTCGCTGGTGCCGCGATGCGGCGCCTGACGTGGCGGTAGCTGACGCGGTTGCCGGGCTTCAGGTAGACCGGGCCGATCCCCATCCGGCGCCACTGCTGCAAAGTGCGTTTGAGATGTCCCAGCTGCGGGCGAGCTGGTTTTCGTCGAAGGCGCGCGCTTCCCCGGGGGCGGCGTGCGCGGCGGTGCGGTTTTGCATGGTGCGCTTCTCGTCGTGCTGCGGCTGCAGCGGGCGACACACAGACTATGGATCGGACGGTTGGAAAGCAGGCGGAAAGACGGTTGGAAACCGGGATTTTTTTCCAACCTTAAAGTCATTGAATTGATTGGTTTTTGCAGACCAGTTGCAAGCGAATGCGCCAGCGGCACCCTGCGGGACCGTCAGGCAAGGCTCAAAGGCATCTCCAGCCCCATCGCCGGGTAAACTACTACGCAAGGAACAGGACTCGCCGATGCGCCACAGGACAGTGCCTTCATGGGGTGGCATGTGATCGCCGGACTTTCGCATCCGTGAACAATCAGGACTTCGCCATGCCAATGTTCTCCTGGCCTCCCATTCCGCAAGGACTGCGCGAAATGCCCACGCACGGCGAAAATATCGTCACTGCCGAACCTGACGCCCTGCGCGACGATCACCCAGGAGCCGAAGGCTTTCGGGGAGATCTCCGTGGTTAAAAGCATTCGACTCGACTATCAATCCTCTCTCCAAGGAGAGACACTTTGTCTTTCGTGAACGAATACATCCCCGCAGAGGACTTCGAGAAATATCAGCTGCGCGAAATCGACCAGCATCATGTCGTGGGCGGTGTCAATGCGCGTACATGGACGGTGGATCGTGAGCACGGCATGTACTTACGTCTATTGGCTAACGGACGGGAAGAATTCAGCCACGAGATGGAGTGGACGTTCTATTGGCGCGAACGCGCTTATACCCTTCGGATGGATATTCTCGATACGACCGGGCGCCCCAACGAACCGGGATGGAGTCGGTGGGGACTGGTACGCGTCAATGCAACCGATACGCCTGCGGGAATCCCTGAGCCTGCTGCTGAATTTGTCGCCGACTTGAAAGATGCACTGTTGGCGTACAAGGACGGAGGTTTCTTTTCCCGCAGCACGAACTATTCGGTAGAGCTACTGCTCGGCGAGGAGCAGCAGCCATGAGCGATGCTCTGACTGCCGAAGCTGCCATTGAATCCTTGCGCAACAATCCAGGCCAGTATCAGACGCGCGAAGCACTTCGCGAACTGGCCAGGCAGATCGATATTGATTCTCCCGGAAAAGTCACCGTTCTATACAGCGGTGGGGTGGCAGATCGGGTGTCGGCATGGAATGTTGTAAAGGCAATGGAAGCGGCCGGTGAAGATGTTCGCCTGATTGATAGAACGAAGATCAACAAGTTTTTGAACTCTGAAGAATTCATCAGCGCCACGGCAGACGCTCACGGTATAAGGGCCGGCGATATTCGAAATCGAACGCCTGCCGCGCAAGCCGCCAACGACTGGCTATATCACCCCACAGAAGGTCCTTGGGCCGACGCATCAGCACGTTTCGCCGACGCTACGCGTGGAGAGGTGAAAGTACTCGCCAGCGGCGCTGCGCCCAACCGCGTTTTCGCGCTAACCGAACTGCCGCACATACTCGCCAATTCAAAAAGTCACCACCATCGAAGGCATTCCTCGGGAGACGCTGGCAACACGGCAGACAACGCACGGAACGCAGGCTGCGTTCGACATGATCGTCGCGAATTCGCACGATAATGTTGGAACGATCCGTACTGCCATCAACGCCCAGGGTTTGCCTCTGCGTGGTGAGCAAGGCCAACTACAACTCGACAATCGCGAGTATTTCCGCGACACCTCCATTGACGGACGAACGCCGACCTTTCACGAGGTCTCACGCCCGATGGGAGACCTCATGGGTGAGCCGAATGAGCATGCGCTCTCT
>JBKJHV010000023.1:0-44840 GCA_046598445.1 Lysobacteraceae bacterium | reverse complement strand
CGTGGGGTTTTGTAATGCGATAAAGCGGTGTAAATGACGAGGCGCTGAGGCCTGTCAGTTGATCTTTCCGGCCTTGAAGCCGGCCGCGGCGAAGCGGATCAGCTCCTGCGCCGCGCGCTGGCGGTGCTCGATCTCAGTCACGCCATGCAGCCGTTTGATGATCCCGAAGCCAGCCATAGCGTAGGTCAGGGCGCCGGCCAGGAAGTCGAGTCGCCAATAGAGTTCCTCCTTGCTCAGCCCGGGCATGCACGCGGAAATCGCCTTGGCGAACTCGCGCAGCACATGGCCGTACTGCTCGGACAGGAAGCGGCGCAGGCCGTCGTTCTTTTCGGCATAGGCCCGGGCGATGACGCGGATGAAAGCGCCGCCGCCGTGGCGGTCCTGGGCCATCGCCAGCGGCGGTTCGACGAAGGCGGCCAGAATGGCGTCCAGATCGCCGCCGCCGTCTGCCTTCACGGCTTCCTGCAGGCGCGCGAGGCGCTGGGCGCTCATTTCGTCCATGCGCCGGCGGAACACCTCGTTGACCAGGTTTTCCTTGCTGCCGAAGTGATAGTTGACCGCCGCGATGTTGACATCCGCCTGGCTGGTGACCTGGCGCAGCGAGGTGCCTCCGAACCCGTGCTGCGCGAACAGCGTTTCCGCGGCATCGAGAATCCGTTCCTTGGTCGAGAACTGGGCTTTGCTCATGGTGGGCTCCGGGTCCGACGAAAAAGGTGGTCTGAACAATCGGCACAGATTACCGACTGAATCAAACGCTTGTTTGAGACTACCATCCAACCGCGCCGGGGTGCAAAACGTGACCGTCGACAAAGATGCAAAGAGACACCGCGCCGGGTTAGAATCTCCTACAGCCGAATCGGCTAAACCCGCGTCCACACGCGGGTTTTTCCTTCTCATTCATGTTATGTTTTGGCCGCTTGATCGCGGCCGTCTACCCCCGGAGACCACCCCCCATGGCGCTTGAACGCACCATTTCGATCATCAAACCCGACGCCGTCGCCAAGAACGTCATCGGTGAAATCTATTCGCGTTTCGAACAGGCCGGCCTCAAGGTCGTCGCCGCGAAGATGAAGCATCTCTCGCGCAAGGAAGCCGAAGGTTTCTACGCCGTACACAGCGAACGTCCGTTCTTCAACGCACTGGTCGAATTCATGATCTCCGGCCCGGTGATGATCCAAGTGCTCGAAGGCGACAACGCCGTGCTGAAGAATCGCGACCTGATGGGCGCCACCAATCCGAAGGACGCCGCGCCGGGCACGATCCGCGCCGACTTCGCCGCTTCGATCGATGCCAACGCCGTACACGGTTCGGATTCGCTAGAGAACGCAGCGATCGAAACCGCCTACTTCTTCGCGGCGACGGAACTCTGCCCGCGTTGATGATCCGATGAACGCAGTCGCGCAAAAACAGAATCTGCTCGACCTCGATCGCGATGGTCTGGAGCGCTTCTTCGCCGATACCCTCGGCGAAAAGCGCTACCGCGCCCACCAGGTGATGAAGTGGATCCACCATCGTCATGTCACCGACTTCAACGACATGACCGATCTGGGCAAAGTCCTTCGCGCTAAACTCGAAGCAGATGCGTTCATCGGCGTACCGCAGATCCAGTTCGACAAGCCTTCCGAAGACGGCACCCACAAGTGGCTGCTCGGCATGGACGGAAAGAACGCCATCGAAACGGTGTTCATCCCCGACAAGGGTCGCGGCACGCTGTGCGTGTCCTCGCAGGTCGGCTGCGCGCTGAACTGCCAGTTTTGTTCCACCGCGACCCAAGGCTTTAATCGCAATCTCTCGGTCGCCGACATCGTCGGCCAGGTCTGGGTAGCCGCGCGTCACCTCGGCAACGTGCCGCATCGTCAGCGCAAACTCACCAATGTGGTGATGATGGGCATGGGCGAGCCGATGCTGAACTTCGACAACGTCGTCCGTGCAATGAGCGTGATGCGCGACGATCTCGGCTACGGCTTGGCCAACAAGCGCGTGACCCTGTCGACCGCCGGCGTGGTGCCGATGATCGACCGCCTCGCGGTGGAAAGTGACGTGTCGCTGGCGGTTTCGCTGCATGCGCCGAACGACGCTCTGCGCAGCGAGCTGGTGCCGCTCAACAAGAAATATCCGATCGAAGAACTGATGGATGCCTGCGTGCGCTACGCGCTGCGCAAGAAAGGCACCTCGATCACCTTCGAGTACACGATGATGCAGGGCGTCAACGACAGCCCGGAGCAGGCGCGCGAACTGGCGCGGCTGATGCGGCAGTTCGACAACGCCGTGCAGATGAAGGACGCGGCGAAGGTCAATCTGATCCCGTTCAATCCGTTCCCGGGCACGCGTTTCACGCGCTCGCCGGACGTGGATATCCGCGCATTCCAGAAGATCCTGCTGGACGCACAGGTATTGACGATGGTCCGCCGTACCCGCGGCGACGACATCGACGCCGCCTGCGGACAGCTCAAGGGCCAGGTGGCGGATCGTACCCGCCGTCAGGCCGACTTCCTCAAGACGCTTGAAACGCTCGAAGCACGCGGGGGTCGCGCAGCGGGCGGTGACGAATCGGCAGCAGCGCATGCGGCAGCATGATGCGCGGCGCCTCATGATCGGCCGCGATGCCCCGGCGAGGGACGCGTCCGCAACGGCAGGAAGCCTTGCTTTGGGGAGCAATTCGCAATGACATCCTCCGAGACCGGTATGCCCGAGAGCACTCGTGGCATCGGCGAACGTCTCCGACAGGCCCGCATCCGTGCCGGGCTGAGTCCATCCGAAGTCGGCGCAAAACTGAAAATGCCAACCCATGCGATCGAAGCGCTGGAGCGGGAGGACTGGGCACGCATCGGCGCACCGGTCTTCATACGCGGCCAACTGCGCAGCTACGCGCGGTTGATGGAATTGCCAGGCGACGCGGTTGTCGAAAGCGTCTCGACGCCACCCCCCAGCCCTGCCGAGCTGGTGCCGCGCACGTTCACTCCGCGCATGCAGCGCATGCTGGAGCAGACCGCCCGCAGGCTGGTGTATGTGGTGATTACCGCCACGATCGCGGTCCCGGTCTGGCTGGCCACCCGCTCGCACCTCGATGGTGCGGTCGATGCCGTACCGCTCGATGCCGAATCGGTCTCTGCGCTCCCGCAACCGAAGGGTTCGCCCGCGGATGGCAGCGCCCAGACCACCGGTGCCGCGCTCCCGGCGCCGCCGCTGGTCGCTTCGATCACGCCGCCGCTACCGCAGCGTGCCGCCATCGCAGCAGATCTCACTGTCAGTTTCAGCGGCGAAAGCTGGATCAAGCTCACCGGACAGGACGGCGCGACCGTCGAGCAGGCGCTGGTGCAGCCGGGCCAGCAACGCGTGTTCCAGCCGGGCCAGATCGGCAAGGCCGTGCTGGGCAATGCGCAGGCGGTGTCCGTGCAGTACCGCGGCCAACCGCTGGACCTCACACCCTATATCCGCGCGAATGTCGTGCGCTTTACGGTATCCTCTGACGGTTCTCTCCAGCCGGTCGATCGCTGAGGAGTCCCGGCCGCTCGCCGAACCGCGCTCCGCGCATGGTTTCGACGGGCGCCGCCAGGGAATCCGCTACGGCCAACCGCCGGAGCGGATCCGGGAATCCTTCCGAGCCTGTCTGCCCTTCGCGGCACCGGTCGCCGGCCGGTGACCCGGCGATCCATTCGACGCCACCCGTGACGGCCGGTGTTCAGGCGCGACTTGTTACAACGTCGCGACATTTTGAGCGCCCGTATCCGTCACGACTTCCATCGACAGCAACTCTCTTCTAAAGACGATACCGACACATGGCGATCGACGATCTCCTCGACGAACACGAACAGAGCGAACGCGTCCGCAGCTGGCTGCGCACCAATGCCGCCGGCATCATCGGTGGCGTGGCGCTGGGTCTCGCTGCGATCTACGGCTGGTACTGGTGGCAGGATCAGGGCGAGGCCAAGCGCCTGAAGGCCAGCGACGATTATCAGGCGGTGGTGGAGCAGGTCGAGGCCGGCAAACTGAAAGAAGCCCAGGCCAAGGCTGCTGGGCTGAAAGACACGCCGTTCGCGGTGCTGGCCGCGCTGGATCTGGCCAAGGCCCACGCCGATGGCGGCAAGCGCGATGAGGCCATCGCTGCGCTTCGCGGCATTCAGACCGACGACAGCGCGATCGCCGCGGTGGTCGCGCAGCGGCTCGCGCGCCTGCTGATCGACGGCGGCAAGAGCGAAGAAGCCTTGACCCTGTTGACAAGCATCGACGATCCGGTCGCGCATGAAGTACGCGGCGATGCCTTGTTCGCCTTGGGCCGCAAGGAACAGGCGCGCGAGGCCTACAACAAGGCCTTGGCCCAGCTCGATGTCGCCGCACCGCAGCGCCGTCTGGTCGAATTGAAACTGTCGCAAGCCGGCGGCACGCCGCTGAAACCCGCTTCCGCTTCCTGACACTCCGATCAGGAACGTACCGATCAAACGCGTCTAAAACCAAGCCCGTCCAAATTGAGCAGGTCACATTGAGCACGTCGAACACGATGAATCCCCATACGAATTCGCGCAGCCCCGCATTGCTGCGCGTCGCGCTGCTCGCCGCCGTGGTCGCGCTGTCCGGCTGCAGCACGGTCAAAGGCTGGTTCACGATCGACGGCAAAAACGGCAAGGCCGTCCAGCCGGCAGAACTGACCGAGTTCGTGCCGTCGGCCACGGTTTCGAGACTGTGGACGGCGAAAGCCGGCAGCGGCGAAAAGGGTCTCGGTCTGCTGCAGTCACCGACCATAGCCGATGGACGTGTGTACGCCGCAGCGGTCGAAGGCGGCGTTCGCGCCCTCGATCTGCAGACCGGCGCGACGATCTGGCATTACAAGAGCGAACTGTCGTTGTCCGGCGGCCCGGGTGCAGGCGAAGGTCTGGTCCTGGTTGGCAGCCTCGATGGCGATGTGATCGCGCTCGATGCCGCTACCGGCGTTGAGAAGTGGACTGCGAAAGTCCCGAACGAAGTCATCGCCGCGCCTGTCGCTGGTCAGAACACCGTACTGGTGCGCTCCAACGACGGTCGCATCACCGCTTTCGACGCCACCAGCGGCGAGCGCCGCTGGTTCTGGAATCACGATCTGCCGTCGCTGTCCGTACGCGGCAACGACGCGCCGGTGCTGGGTCCGGGCTTCGTGTTCGTCGGTAATGACGACGGCACGCTCACCGCGCTGTCGCTCGTCGACGGCCGTCCGCTTTGGGATCAGGCCGTAGGCCAGCCCGACGGCCGCACCGAACTCGATCGCATGGCCGATGTGGACGGCAGACCTGCCCTTGACGGCACCACGCTGTTCGCCAGCAGCTACAAGAAGCAGACCATGGCCGTCGATGCTCCTAGCGGCCGTCCGCTGTGGTCGCAGGATCACGGCGGCGCCGGTCGCGTTGGCGTCGCCAGCGACCGCGTCATCGTCGCCGATCCGGGCGGTGTGGTGTGGGCGCTGGACAAGTCCGGCGGCTCGTCGCTTTGGCAGCAGGCGGGTCTGGCCCGTCGCAATCTGTCCGGTGCCGCTGTGCAGGGCGAGTTTGCGGTCGTCGGCGACTTTGAAGGCTATCTGCACTGGCTGCGCCTGGACAATGGCGACCTCGGCGCCCGCGTCCGCGCTGGTCGCGACCCTGTGCGCGCCGCGCCGGTCGTCGTCGACGGTGTGCTGATCGTGCAGACGGCTGGCGGCGATCTCAGTGCCTACCGCCTGCAGTAATCCGCTCCGCTGACAACTTCCTGCGGCCCCGGGTAGTCCGACTCCCCGGGGCCGTGCGGTTTCAAAGGTTCGTTCCAAAGGCTCGTTTCAAAGCCTCGATTCGATATTCCAGAATTCCATCCCCAACTTCAGATCCGATGCCATGCTGCCCCTCGTTGCTCTCGTAGGTCGTCCCAATGTCGGCAAATCGACGCTCTTCAATGCGTTGACCCGCACCCGCGACGCATTGGTCCACGATGAGCCGGGCGTCACCCGCGACCGTAATTACGGCGTTTGCCGTCTGGTCGAAGGCCGGCCGTTCGCGATCGTCGACACCGGCGGCATCGCCGGCGAAAGCACGCATCTCGAAAACGCCGGACTGGCCGGCGCGACCGCGCGGCAGTCTCGCGCCGCGGCCGAAGAGGCGGATCTGGTGCTGTTCATCGTCGATGGCCGCGAAGGCCCTTCGTCGCTGGACGACGAAATCCTGCGGTGGCTGCGCAAGACCGCGCGTCCGGTGGTGCTGGTGGTCAACAAGACCGACGGCATCGACGCCCGCGCCGCGCTCGCCGAGTTCGCGCGCTACGGCATCGCCGATGTCATGGCGATCTCGTCCGCGCACCGGCAGGGCATCGATCACCTGCTCGACGATGTGATGGCGCGTCTGCCCACCGAGGGCGACGCCGAAATCCTCGACAATGATCCGGAGCGCGTGCGCATCGCGTTCGTCGGCCGCCCGAATGTCGGCAAGTCGACGCTGGTGAACCGTATTCTCGGCGAAGAACGCATGATCGCCTCCGAGGTGCCGGGCACCACCCGCGATTCGATCGCGGTGGATCTGGAGCGCGACGGCCGCAAATACCGCTTGATCGACACCGCCGGCATCCGCCGCAAGGCGAGGGTGGAGGAAGCGGTCGAGAAATTCTCGATCGTGAAGACGCTGCAGGCGATCGAACACTGCCAGGTCGCGGTAATCATGCTCGACGCCACCGAAGGCGTGACCGATCAGGACGCCAGCGTGCTGGGTGCGGTGCTCGATGCCGGCCGCGCGCTGGTCGTCGCCGTGAACAAGTGGGACGGCCTGTCGCAGTACCAGCGCGAGCAGACCGACGGCCTGCTGTCGCGCAAACTCACGTTCGTGAGCTGGGCCGAAGCGGTGCATATCAGCGCCAAGCACGGTTCCGGCCTGCGCGAGCTGTTTGGGGCGATCCATCGCGCACATCATTCGGCGACGCGCCAATTCAGCACCTCCGAAGTCACCGTGGCGATGGAAGTCGCCTACGAAACCAATCCGCCGCCGGCGATCCGCGGCCACGTCTCGAAGATGCGCTTCGCGCACCCGGGCGGCGATATGCCGCCGACCTTCGTCGTCCACGGCTCGCGCCTGCGCAGCCTGCCGGAAAGCTACCGCCGTTATCTGGAAAACTTCTTCCGCAAACGCTTCAAACTGGTCGGTACGCCGGTGCGCTTCGTGTTCAAGGAAGGCGAGAACCCGTACAAGGACAAGAAGAACGTCCTGACCGAGGGTCAGCAAGCCAAACGTCGTCGTTTGATGCGGCATGTGAAGAAGAACAAATAGAGCGAGGCGGCATGGCGAGCGGAAAGATGGATGTCACCAAACGTTTCGTTGCCAAGCTGCTCTTCCAGTTTCGTGTCGTCAACGACGGACGGTCGAATACGGTGCGTACCTGCGAGGAACGCATGGTGTTGTTCCAATCGCGAAACGCCCGCGAAGCCCTGAAGCTTGCGAAGAAGCGCGGCAAGGCAGCGGAGCATCATTACAGCAATAGTGTCGGCGGGATGGTTCACTTTGAATTCGTCGGCATCATGGATCTGCTGTGCCTTGGCGTGGAATGCGACGACGATGAAGTCTGGTACGACATCGTTTCGCGCAAGTTGCCGATGGAACGCGCGGCCGGGATCCTGCCGCTGGAAAGCGAGCTGAATGCGATCATGAATCGCGATTGAGCATGATTTCCGCGAACGACATCACTCTCGGCCTGCTGGCAGGCGGAAAAGCCTCGCGTCTCGGCGGTGTCGACAAGGCTTGGCTCGAACGCGACGGCGTGCCGCAGGTGCTGCGCTGGCGGCGCCGGTTCTCCGGTGAAGTCGCTGTGATGCTGGTCTCGGCGAATCGCGACCTCGATCGCTACGCCGCGCACGGCTTGATTGCCGTTCACGACCGTATCTCCGACGCCGGTCCGCTCGGCGGCCTCGACGCTCTCGCGGCCGCCTGCGACACGCCGTGGCTGTTCACGGTGCCGGTGGATCTGGTTGGCACCAACGATTGTCTATTGCGCACATTCTCGACGATGCGTGGCGATGACGGCGCGTACGCAGTCGACGACGATGGTGTGCAGCCGCTGGTGGCGCTGTGGCGTCGCGATGCCCTGCGCGCGGCCTGTGCCCAGGCCTTCGTGGCTGGCGCAGGCGCGGTGCATGCGCTGCAAGCGACGCTGAAGATGCCGCCGGTGGTGTTCGCGGGCTTCAGGTTCGGTAACCTCAACACACCGGCCGACCTCGACGCTGCCGGCATCGCTTTGGACAACGCATCGCCATGAGCTTCCCCACCCGCATCGCTTTCGACGATGCCCGCCGTATCCTCGACGACATCGCTGCGCGCCGTCGTTTACCTGCCGAGCATGTCTCTCTCGCGAGGGCGCACGGGCGCGTGCTCGCGCAGCCGCTGGTGGCGACGCTGCCGCAGCCGGGTTTCGACAATTCGGCGATGGATGGCTTCGCCGTGCGTCATGCGGATCACAAGGCCAACGGCGAAACATCGCTGACCCTGGTGGGCGAGCAGTTCGCTGGTCGAACACAGGACTTGACCGTCGGCGCCGGCGAATGCGTGCGCATCACTACGGGCGCGCCGCTGCCCGCGGGCGCCGACAGCATCGTCATCAAGGAAAACACCCGTCTCGAAGGCGACAGCGTGCGCGTGTTGCAAACGCCCAGACTCGGCCAGCACGTGCGCCGCGCCGGTGAGGACGTGAGGATCGGCGATGCCTTGCTCGCCGCCGGCCAGATCTTGACGCCCTCGCGCATCGCGCTGGCCGCGGGGCAGGGCATGGATCGTCTCGACGTGGTGCGGCGGCCGACGGTCGCGATCTTCACCACCGGCGATGAACTGGTCGAACCCGGTCTGCCGCTGCGGCCCGGCGAGCTGTACAACAGCAATCGCGAACTGCTGATGGGCCTGCTGCGCGCCGACGGTTACGAGCCGGTGGCGTGGCCGAATCTGAGCGACGATCCCGCGACGATCGATGCCGGTCTGCGCCATGCAGGACACGCGTTCGACGTGGTCATCACCTGCGGCGGCGTGTCCGCGGGCGAGAAGGACTACATCCCCGCGCTGCTGCAGGCCGAAGGCGACGTGCATTTCTGGAAGGTGCGGATGAAGCCCGGCATGCCGGTGTTGTTCGCCGACGGCGGCAGGCTGGGCGAGGCCCTGTTCCTGTGCCTGCCCGGCAATCCGGTGTCGGTGCTGGCGACCTGGCTCACCCTGGGCCGCGCCTTGCTCGATGGCCTGCAGGGTCGCATCGAGCCCCGCCCGCGTCTGCGTGCCCGTCTCGGCACGGAATGGCGCAAGACCCATGAACGCCTCGAATTCCTCCGTGGGCGGCTGTCCTGCGACGACGAAGGCCGGCTGCACGTCGAACCCAATCCCGCCGACGGTTCGCACCGCATGCGCGCTGCCGCAGACAGCGATGTGCTGATCGTGCTGGGCGAGGGCGAGATGACGCTGGAAGCGGGGAGTACGGTGGATGTGTTGCCGTACTGATTTTTCTGTCGCCCCGAGCGCAGCGAGGGACCTGTTTCTACTTCGGCTGCAGAAATAATGCAGGCCCCTCGCTACGCTCGGGATGACAGCACTACACTTTGCCGATGATGACCATCCCTGAACTCATCCCCGCCGAAGCCCTCGATCGCCAGCGCCGCGGCGCGGTGCTGATCGACGTGCGCGAGTCGCACGAACGCGCGCTGGGTATGGCCGAAGGTGCGCACGGAATCGCGATGGACGCATTGATCGCCGATGCGGATGTACATCTGCCGGATCGCGATGTCGAAGTGCTGTTGATCTGCCAGGGCGGGATGCGTTCGCTGCGCACCGCCGAAGCGCTGGCGGCGCAGGGTTTTGCGAACGTCGCGTCGGTCGCGGGCGGTACCACGCGGTGGGCCGACGAGTCGCTGCCGCTGGTCAAGCCGGTCGACGGCATGGGCGCAGATTTCATCGACACCGACTTCGCCGAACGCTATTCGCGCCATCTGCGGTTGCCGCAGGTCGGTGTGGACGGGCAGCGCCGGCTCGAAGCAGCGCGTGTGTTTTTGGTCGGCGCGGGCGGGTTGGGTTCGCCGGCCGCGTACTACCTTGCCGCAGCCGGTGTCGGCACTCTGCGCATCGCCGACGATGACGTTGTCGACCGCAGCAACCTGCAGCGGCAGATCCTGCATACCGAAGCGAGCATCGGCACACCGAAAGTCGAATCCGCCGCGCGGACGTTGTCGGCGCTGAATCCACGCACGACCATCGAGCCGGTGGCCGAGCGCGTCGGCAGCGCCAACGTCGAACGTCTACTGGAAGGCGTCGATGTGGTGGTGGACGGCGCCGACAATTTTCCCGCGCGCTATCTGCTCAACGATGCCTGCGTGAAACTCGGCAAGCCGCTGGTCTACGGCGCGGTGCATCGTTTCGAGGGGCAGGCCAGCGTCTTCGATGCCGGCCGTCATCGCGGCCATGCACCCTGTTACCGCTGCCTGTTCCCGGAGCCGCCGCCGCCGGACGCCGCGCCCAACTGCGCCGAGGCCGGCGTGCTCGGCGTGCTGCCCGGCGTGATCGGGCTGATCCAGGCGACCGAAGCGATCAAGCTGATCCTGGGCATCGGTGTGCCGCTGAGCGGCCGCCTGCTGCATTTCGACGCGCTGTCGATGCGCTTCCGCGAAACGCGTTTATCGGCAGACCCCGAGTGCCCGGTCTGCGCGCCGGGCCGTGCGTTTCCCGGTTACATCGATTACGCCGCGTTCTGTGCCGGCGGATGAGCCTGCCTAGTCCGCAGTCGTGCCCGGGCCGGAGGATGACGTGAGGATCTCTTCTTGAAAACGCGCATCGTATTGGCGTGCGTGCTGGCGATGGCGTCCTTCGATGTCTGCGCCGTGGCGGTGTGCGAGCTTTCCACTCAGGGCGCGAACGTGTCGCCTGCCGCGCTGCGCATCGCCCAGGTCGCCTGCGACGAACACGCACTCTGGCGCCGGCCCTTCATCAATGCCCAGGGCAGGATCGTCAGGGTCGCATCGATGGAAGCGGAGCAGGACTTGCTCGCCGATGGCCGCACGCCGACCTGGCGCCGCGTCGCGCATTACTGGAAGACATCGGGCCTGCTCGAGGATAACGCGCGCTGGGAACAGCGCCGGATCGAGGCCGGCGGCAGCGAACGACGCAACGGCGCTTCCGACTGCGCCGGCGATGCGCAGGGCTGGGCCGCGAAAGCGTCCTGCCGCGCGTTCCTGATCGATGTGCCGTGGTCCGCGACCTTCGTATCCTTCGTGATGAAAACGGCGGATATCTCCGAGTTCGTCCGGTCGTCGTCGCATTCCTATTACATCGGCGATGCCATGCGCAGGCCGGTCGATGGCCCGTATCGGCTGGCCGACCCCAGCCGGGAAGCGCCGGCGGTCGGCGATCTGGTGTGTTATCTGCGCGAAAAGAACCACGTGCACGGTTACCGTGGCCTGGTCGATATGCTCGACCGCTCTTCGAAGACTTTCGATTCGCACTGCGACATCGTGGTCGGCGTGAATCCCGATGGCGACAGCAAGCTCTATGCGATCGGCGGCAACGTCGTGCAGGGCGTCACCATGCGCAAATTGAATCTCAACCGCAGAGGCCTGCTGTCCCTGTCGATGAAGCAGGATGGCGACGATGCGAAGGTATTCGAGATCGGCGACGAAAAAGGCTACAACCTGAACCGTCAGGACTGGGCGGCATTGCTGAAATTGAATCGGTGACGCGCGCTGCGCATCGACATCGCAGTGCATCTGCATGTTGTTGCGACGATCACGGCGACATGAACCCTGAGAGCGCGGCCTCGAATTCCGGGTGTCGCGAAATATCGTTGTGATCCGCCGCGGCGATGCGCACCACGTGGGGTTTCGCCGGCAGAGCTTGGATCAGCCGCAGGGTATTCGCTTCCGGCACGATGTCGTCGCGGCCGCCGTGCACGATCAGCACCGGATGGCGGTATGCGAGCAGCGCATTCGTCGATTCGTAGCGTTCGGTCAGCAACCAGCTCGCCGGGAAGATCGGGTAGTGCGACTGCGCGGTGGCGACCATGCTGTCGAACGGTGTGATCAGCGCCAGCCGTTCGACGGGCCGCCGACCGGCGACCTGGCTGGCGATGCCGCTGCCGAGGCTGCGACCGATGACCCCGATCCTTTCATCGGGATGTCGTCGCTGCACATCATCGAAGACGGCGAGGGCGTCGCTCACCAGGGCCGCCTCGCCCGGTTCGCCACTGCTGGCGCCGTAGCCGCGATACGCGACCAGATAGACGCTGCGCCCGGGAAACATCCGCGCGAACGCATCGCGGTGGGCTTCGATGCGTTCGGCATTGCCACCGAAATAAAGGATGGGCGCGGGCTTGCCCGGATTCACTACCCAGCCGCGCAGCACGGCGCCGGGACGCTTCAGCTCGAAATCCGTGCCTGCGGCGTCGGCAGTCGTGGTCCAGCCGTGATAGATCATCTGGCGCTGTCGCGCATGCAGAAACCAGCATGCGCCGGCGTAGGCGAGCATGGCCAGCACTGCGACGATGATCAGAACACTACGCATGCCGCTTCTGCGCCGCCTCGAATGCGGCCAGCTGCTCCGGCGTCGCGTCCTGCTGATGTTTCGTTTTCCATTCGCCGAACGGCATGCCGTAAACCGCTTCGCGGGCGGCGTCCTTGTCCATGCCGAGGCCGCGCTCAGCCGCCGCTTCGCGATACCAGTCCGACAGGCAGTTGCGGCAGAAGCCGGCGAGGATCATCAGGTCGATGTTCTGCACGTCGGTGCGCTCGCGCATCAGGTGATCGCGCAGGCGGCGGAAGGCGGCGGCTTCGAGTTCGGTGACGGTCTGCGGGTCCATGGTGTCCTACGTAAGCGAAAGAGGGGATTACTGTCGGCGGAAGCGGGCGTTGCAGTGCTCACAGGCCTTCGCGAACACCGAGAATCCATCGATATCGATCAGTGGGGTTCGACAGGATGGACAGACGATCCTGCGCTTCGCGATCCGATTGAATAACAGATGCATCGCCAATATCGGAACCAGCATCCACCAGATTCTGACTTGTGGAGTCAGGAAGAAGAGCCAGGCAAGGTTGATCAGGGCAAACAACAGGAATTCGAGTGCGATAAGCCTGAAATACAGGCGACGCACGGCGGGAAATTTCTCGGAAACATCTTGAATCATCATCTTCTCGTCGTATTTGGCCTCTGACGATCGAGGCCGCTGGCCGAAAGGCTTGTCGGTTGAGCGATAATACGTCGCTCTTATAGACCTTAGAAACCGATGACCGCGAAGATCCTCGACGGCAAACGCATCGCCGACCTCCTGCTCGACGACCTGAAAGTACTGGTCGACGCGCGGATCGCCGCCGGCAAACCGCGTCCCGGGCTGGCGGTGGTGCTGGTCGGCAGCGACCCGGCCTCGCAGTCGTACGTGCGCAACAAGCGCCGGGCGGCGGAGAAAGTCGGCATCCAGGCCTTCGATTACGATATGCCGGCCGGCACCTCCGAAGCCGAGCTGCTGGCGCTGATCGACCGCTTGAACGTCGACCCGGCGGTCCACGGCATCCTGGTCCAACTGCCGCTGCCGGGCATTGCCGACGCCAGTCGCCTGATCCACCGGATCGACCCGCGCAAGGACGTGGACGGCTTCCATCCCGAAAACGTCGGTCATCTGGCCCTGCGCCAGTTCGGCCTGCGCCCCTGCACCCCGCGCGGCATCACCACGCTGCTGGCCTACACCGACCGCCCGGTGCGCGGGCAGAGCGCCACCATCGTCGGCGTGAGCAACCACGTCGGCCGGCCGATGGCGCTGGAACTGCTGATCGCCGGCTGCACCGTGACCAGCTGCCACAAGTTCACGCCCGAGGACGTGCTGCGCCGGCACGTGGGCGAGGCCGACATCCTGGTGGTGGCGGTCGGCCGCCCGGGCCTGATCCCCGGCGACTGGGTGAAGCCGGGGGCGGTGGTGATCGATGTCGGCATCAACCGCCTGGACGACGGCCGTCTGGTCGGCGACGTGCAGTTCGAGGCTGCCGCGGCCCGCGCCAGCTGGATCACCCCGGTCCCGGGTGGCGTGGGTCCGATGACCGTCGCGACCTTGATGCAGAACACGCTGGAAGCCGCCGAGGCGGCGGACTCAGGCCTTCCTGGCTCCTGAAACGCCCGCACGCCGTTTTTCGATACGCGCGGGCGCGCGTTCCGGCGCCACCACCGCCGATTTTCGTCCCGGGCCGGTTACAA
This sequence comes from Lysobacteraceae bacterium, assembly GCA_046598445.1. Taxonomy (GTDB): domain Bacteria; phylum Pseudomonadota; class Gammaproteobacteria; order Xanthomonadales; family Xanthomonadaceae; genus Lysobacter_I. Next base: position 30,666 of record JBKJHV010000023.1, on the reverse strand, counting down.
TGACGCGCTTCATTCCCACCGGACCGGCCATGCTCCGCATCCAGGCTGAAGCGCTCACCTACGACGACGTCTCGCTCGTCCCCGCGCATTCGACCGTCCTGCCCAAGGACGTCACCCTCGCCACCCGGCTCACACGCACCCTGCGCCTGAACCTGCCGATCGTTTCGGCGGCGATGGACACCGTGACCGAAGCCCGCCTCGCCGTCGCGATGGCCCAGCTCGGCGGCATCGGCATCCTCCACAAGAATCTCAGCGTCGCGCAGCAGGCTGCGGAAGTCGCCAAGGTCAAGAAGTTCGAGGCCGGTGTCATCAAGGAACCCTTCACGGTCAGTCCCGACACCACCATCGGCGAAGTGCTCAAGCTCACCCGCGCCCGCAACATCTCCGGCGTGCCGGTGGTCGATGGCGGTCAGCTGGTCGGCATCGTCACCGGGCGCGACATGCGCTTCGAGACCAAGCTGGACGACCCGGTCCGCCACATCATGACCAAGAAGGATCGCCTCATCACCGTGCTCGAAGGCGCGAGCGACGATGACGTGCTGCAGCTGTTGCACAGGCATCGCATCGAGAAGGTACTGGTGGTCAACGACGCATTCGACCTGCGCGGCCTGATCACGGTGAAGGACATCCAGAAGAAGCGCGACAACCCGAACGCCGCCTACGACGGCAGCGAAAGGTTACTCGTCGGCGCGGCGGTCGGCGTCGGCGGCGACACCGAACAGCGCATCGAGGCGCTGGTGGCCGCGGGCGTGGACGTCATCATCGTCGATACCGCGCACGGCCATTCGCAGGGCGTGATCGACCGCGTGTACTGGGCGAAGAAAACCTTTCCGCTGTTGCAGGTGATCGGCGGCAACATCGTCACCGGCGATGCCGCGCTGGCGCTGGAAGACGCGGGCGCCGATGCGGTGAAGGTCGGCGTCGGTCCGGGTTCGATCTGCACCACGCGGATCGTGGCTGGCGTCGGCGTGCCGCAGATCACCGCGGTATCGATGGTCGCCGAAGCCTTGCAGGACCGCATTCCGCTGATCGCCGACGGCGGCATCCGCTATTCGGGCGACATCGGCAAGGCCATCGTCGCCGGCGCGTCGACGGTGATGATCGGCGGCCTGTTCGCCGGCACCGAAGAAGCCCCGGGCGAAAGCGAACTGTTCCAGGGCCGCAGCTACAAGAGCTATCGCGGCATGGGCAGCCTGGGCGCGATGGAGAAGGGCTCGAAAGACCGCTATTTCCAGGACGCCAGCGACGCCGACAAACTCGTGCCCGAAGGCATCGAAGGCCGCGTCCCGTATCGCGGACCGCTCGGCAACGTCGTGCATCAGCTTGCCGGCGGCCTGCGCGCGACGATGGGCTACGTCGGCTGCGCGACCATCGAAGAGATGCGCAAGAAGCCGATGTTCGTGAAGGTCACGGGCGCGGGGCAGCGCGAAAGCCATGTGCATGACGTGCAGATCACGAAGGAACCGCCGAACTACAGGATGGGGTGAGGGTGATCCACCGCTTTTTGTAGGAGCGGCTTCAGCCGCGAGCTTTTCCAGCAAGAGCGATCATTGCAACCAGAGCTCGCGGCTGAAGCCGCTCCTACAGAACGACCATGACCAATACGCATAGCAACATTCACATCGACAAAATCCTCATCCTCGACTTCGGCGCGCAGTACACGCAGCTGATCGCGCGGCGCATCCGCGAGATCGGCGTGTACTGCGAGATCTGGGCCTGGGACCACGATCCGGCCGATATCGCGAAGTTCAATCCGAAGGGCATCATTCTTTCGGGCGGGCCGGAGTCGACGACCGAGGATGGTTCGCCGCGCGCGCCGCAGAACGTGTTCGACAGCGCCGTGCCGCTTCTGGGCATCTGCTACGGCATGCAGACGATGGCGATGCAGCTCGGCGGCATGGTCGAAGGTGGGCATCATCGCGAATTCGGTTATGCCGAAGTCGAGGTGACCGGCGACGACAAGCTGCTCGGCGCGCTGACCGATCATCCCGGCCGCCAAGGCCTCGACGTGTGGATGAGCCACGGCGACCGCGTCACGAAGATTCCCGAAGGTTTCAGCGTCACCGGCCGCACCGACAGCGTGCCGATCATCGCGATGGCCGATGAAGCGCGGCGCTGGTACGGCGTGCAGTTCCATCCCGAAGTCACGCATACGAAACAGGGCGACACGCTGCTGCGTCGCTTCGTGCTGGATATCTGCGACTGCCGGGCGCTGTGGACCGCAGCCAACATCATCGACGACCAGATCGCGCGCGTGCGCGCACAGGTGGGCAGCGATGAAGTGATCCTCGGCCTGTCCGGCGGTGTCGATTCCTCGGTGGTTGCGGCGCTGCTGCATCGCGCGATCGGCGAACAGCTGACCTGCGTGTTCGTCGACACCGGCCTGCTGCGCTGGAAGGAAGGCGACCAGGTGATGGCGATGTTCGCTGAGCATATGGGCCTGAAGGTCGTGCGCGTGAATGCCGCCGACCGTTACTTCAATGCGCTGGCTGGCGTGGCCGACCCGGAAGCCAAGCGCAAGATCATCGGCGGTCTGTTCATCGAAATCTTCGAGGAAGAATCCAACAAGCTCGCGAACGCCCGATGGCTGGCGCAGGGTACGATCTACCCGGACGTGATCGAATCCGCCGGCAGCAAGACAGGCAAGGCGCACGTCATCAAGAGCCATCACAACGTCGGCGGCTTGCCCGAGCACATGAAGCTGGGTCTGGTCGAACCGCTGCGCGAGCTGTTCAAGGACGAAGTGCGCCGCCTCGGCGTCGAACTCGGCCTGCCGCGCGAAATGGTCTACCGTCATCCGTTCCCGGGCCCGGGTCTGGGCGTGCGCATCCTCGGCGAAGTGAAGCGCGAATACGCCGAACTGCTGGCGCAAGCCGATGCCATCTTCATCGAAGAACTGCGCCGCGCCGACTGGTACGACAAGACCAGTCAGGCGTTCGCGGTGTTCCTGCCAGTGAAGTCGGTCGGCGTGGTCGGCGACGCCCGCGCTTACGAATGGGTGATCGCGCTGCGTGCGGTCGACACCATCGATTTCATGACCGCGCACTGGGCGCACCTGCCTTACGATTTCCTCGACACAGTGTCGCGCAGAATCGTGAATGAATTGAAAGGCATCTCGAGGGTGGTTTACGATATCAGCGGCAAACCGCCCGCGACGATCGAGTGGGAGTGATGGATCTCAAAGCCTTTTTCGGTTTCTCAAGGAAGAGCATCATTATCGTGGTGGTGCTTCTCGCGATGGTGTTTGGCATGCGGCTGCTGCGTGTCGAGATGTCGAAGCTCGACGAAGAGCTGGTCTACGATTATTACCAGAAGAGCATCAATGCCACGCGCCTGTTCAACGCCAAGGCGCTCTGCGACATGATGGATGCCGAATATCGGGCCGTGGACGTCAGCAAGACTAGGCGCGGTGAAGAGCGCATCGAAATGAATCGCCAGCAGGCCTGCAAATCGACGTATGAATCCATGGGGACGATGCGCGAGATGTTGAAGGAATTGCGCGTCGAGCCCGAATTCAAATACACGATCGAGTCGGTGACTATTTCTCCGGACAGCCAACAGGCCACGGTGAAACTGCGCGCTTCCATGCGCATCGGCAAGAAATTGTCGGTGACGTCGAGCGGTACCGAAACACTGATTCGGCGTTTTCGCGGTGTGCGCAGCCTCGGCAGCGAAACCAGAACTAAGATTTCAACGAAGTAAGCGCGGTCGCGGCAAGGTTTCGACGTGGCCGCAGCATCATGCCCGGCAGCAGCTTCGCTTCCTGCAGCGGCCAACGCCAACGTGCCGGCCGGGCTGGGCGCGTACGCTCGAACCCCAGCAATACGGTCACCGCCAGCATCACCGGCAGGTGCGCCGGCCCCACCAGCAACGGCAGTAGCATCCACGCCCAGCACGCAGCGATGCACCAGCTGGCGTGGGCCGCCGCGTAACGAAGGACATCGCGATCCGCGCGCCAGCCGAAGGCGGCGATGCGCGGCTGATGATGGCAACGATTCAACGCCTGCTGTCGTGCCGGGGCTGCCTGCCACAATAAAGTCAGGATCAGTGCGCTGAAGCCGAGCGGCAGAACGCGGCCCGCCGCCCACGCCTGCAGGCCGATCGCCAGCGTGAGCAACACGGCGCCCACCAACAGCCACACCGCGAAATAGCCTGCGACGAACATCGCGATGGCCCGCCAGCGCCGCCGCGAAAGGCTGCGCTGCCACAGATACGCTGCTGGCTGGCGCAACAGCAGCGGCATCATCGCCAGCAGCATGCCCAGCCATGCGAGAGAGAGCGGGATGGGCGGATTCAGCAGCAGCCATTGATCGAATCCGCTGCCTTCCCTCAGCAATGCAGCGGACAGCCACGCGCCGCAGAACGCAGGGATCGAAAGCATCTCCTTGCCGGGGATCGCGCGCTCCGCCGCCAGCGTCCATGCCCACCCGAAGGCGCAGAGCATGGACGCCGCGATACCGATCCACGGCGAGGGCATCGGCAGGCGCGCAGCCGCCATCGTTCAGTCTCCCTGGCGGTACAGGCTGATGCGACCGATGGTGATGTCGTCCTCGGGCTTGATCGGCGCTTCGGCGATGAGTTTCACGCGCAGATCCTGCAGGTCGAGCGACGGGTCCAGGCCGTGCGCGTCGATGTAATCGGTGATTTCGACGGTGAGGTTGAGGCCGCTGCCGCCGTGCGGCGCGTCGACGCGACTGGCCTTGCGAATGCCGAACAGCGAGACGGAACCGACGCGCAGTTCCGGATGCTTCTGAGGATCTGCTTCGGAGGGCAGATTCAGATAGATATCGAGCACCATCGCATCGCGCCGGCCGCGCACGTTTTCCAGATTGAGGAAAACGCGATCGGGCGTGTGCGGTTCGTCGCCGAGCAAACGCTTGGCGCTGAAGCTGCGCATCATCTTGTTCGAGCCGTGCGTGTCGACTTCGAGCGAGGTCTGAGTGTCGATGCCTTCGAGCCTGAGCGGGCGGTCGTTGGCGCCGATCAGTTCGACCGTCGGTTTGCGGGGCATACGCACCTCCATCACTGAACGGCTGGTTGCGGTCGCGCGCGGGACGCCGATCTTCAGCAGCCGGGATTCGATCATACGCTCGCCGCCAAGCGGGTCGCGGATGTCGTCGTAGATGTAATCCAGATGCGGCGCTTCGGTGTCCAGCATCTCGTCCGGGGCGAATTCCCAGGCCACGCCTTTGGCATCGGGCATCACGAAGCGTGGTTCCGGCGCAGGCGGGCCGCCGAGCCACTCTTCTTTATCCGGGTTGCGGTTTTCCGGGTTGCGATTGAGCCAGACTTCCCACAAACGGTCGATGTTGGCGTGGTGCAGCCAGAAGATCGGGTCGAGGCCCGCGGTCTGTGTCGATGACATCAAGCCGCCGCGATCGACACCGCCGATGCGGGTGTGGATATGGTTGTGCGGCGTCATCTCGACCTGTCCCGAGCCGCCCGGCGAGCCACCGAAGCCGGCCGAGCCGCCCTGGCCTTCGCCCTCGAACGCATCCTCGGCGAGCGCCTTGCGATCGGTGATGCGATCTTCATCCACGTTCATCATTTCGCCGTCGGCGTCGAGACCGTAGCGCGCCTCGACGTACAGCGGATTGTCGCTGCCGTCGGGCAGCGTGGGCTGCATGAAACACAGTGGAATCCGCCGCGGATGCGGAATATCCGGATTGTTGTAATTCCAGTAAGGCAGCGCCCAGTCGACCGGCCCGCCGAGCGCAACGACGGCAGCGCGGACGTTCTGCTCGAACGCGGCCAGATAACCGCGGTGCCAGGGCAGGAAATACCATTCGCCATGCCGGCATTTTTCCCAGAACTCGGCGAAGTCGTCCTCGCTCGGATCCGGGTCGGTATCGTCCAGATAGCCGAAATCGCGCCACATGTCGGCGTCGAAATCGTGGATGCCAGCGAAGAACCGCCAGCTCGTGCGCTCGGCGAGCGGCCGTTTCTGCATTTCGGCCACAGCCTTGGCGTACCACAGCGTGGTGTCGCTCCAGCCCTTGTCATCGACTTCCAGTGTCCAGGCGTCTCTGCGGATCTTGCTCATGCGTCTTCTCCCCTATGAAGCGTTGCCGGTATGGCGGTGGCTCGTGCGGATGGATCAGGCATCGTGCAAGCCTGTCTGCGCGAGGGTGGAATCGTGTCGGTCGCTCTGCGGCATCCGTACCGGATCGCTGGCGGTGTCGCGGCGTCTCCGCCAGAACATCGATCCCGGCCATCGCGTTTCCATCGTGTGGAACATCCGCAGCTGTCGACGGTAAACGCGATGAATCTCCAGCAGATGATCGGCATAGCGCGATGTCGCGGCGACATCGCCGGCTTCGCGGGCGATCACCGTCTGCGCTGCGCGGATGCCGGTATAAAGCGCGTTGGAAATGCCTTTCGACGACAGCGGGTCGAAGGCGAGGGCGGCGTCGCCGACGGCGAACCAGCGTGTTCGATCGTCGGCGACGCGATCTAGATGACTGCTGCAGGCGTCGGCGCCGTGCGGCCTGGATGAAGGTGCATAGCCGTGTTCACGACAGTGAGCGAACAGCCGCGGTGCATGCGCGAGTGCAGCCCACAGGCCTGCTTCTCTGAGGAGGACACGTCGGTCGACAAGATCGGCATCGGACAGGAACGCGATCAATCGTTCCTGCGAAGGCAGCAGCACGCTGTACCACCAGCCGTTTTCCACGGCTTCGACCCACGTGCGGCCGTCGTGGTCGCTGTCGGCATCGCTGGCCAGGCACATATGAAAGGCGATGAGCGCATCGTGTTCGATCCGGATCGCGCCGAGCGTACGCGCCAGCGTCGCGGGTCGGCCGCTGGCGTCGATCAACCAGCGGCTTTCGACCCCATGTTCGGTTTCGCTGCTGCGTAGCAAAAGACGATGGATCTCAGTGTCATGAGCCCGTGTCGCGAGCGACAGCTTCGCATCGCGCACGATGTCGGCGCCGGCGGCCTGTGCAAGTTCAAGCAATGCGCTGTCGAATCGCCGCCGGTCCAGTTGCAGGCCTTCGCCGTGCAGTTGGAACATGAAATCGTTGGCCTGCGGTGCGTCGCTGCCCCAGAACGCGAGCGTGCCGTGGCTGGCGCGATGGTCGTCGGCCAGCACGCGATCCAAGGCGCCGAGTTCGCGCAGTAGATGACGCGCCGACGGCGGCAGGCCTTCGCCGACCTTGAAGGATTCGCCGCCGCGCCGACTACCGGCATCAGCCAGCAGTACCCTGCAACCCGCGCGCGCCAGCACGATTGCAACAGCGGCCCCGGCCGGACCGCCGCCAGCGATGGCAACGTCGTAAGCGCCTGTCTGCATCGCTTCAGTCGCGTTTGCGGCCGCGACGCACCGGCAGCGGCGCGGCGTTGGCGTCTTCCTGCGAATCGAAATTCGCGCCCGCCGGCTGCGCGCGTGCCTTCGGATGCGATTTGAGCAAGTCGCCGCTCGCCATCGCGGCCTTGAGCCTGGGCGGCGCCGCCAGTGCGGCTTCGCTCATGCTCGCGGCGTCGGCGGGTGCGACTTCGGGGCCGTAGGACGCGACCATCATCGTGGCCGGAAATGCCGGGTTGTCGGGAACGCTGGAACGCACTTCGACCAGGCCCATCGAACCGAAGATCCGCACCATCTGTTCCATCTGCCCGGCGGTGGTGCCATGCAGCGGTTTGTTCCAACTGGTGCGATTGGAGAACGCCTCGATACGCCGCGCGATCGGTTGGCTTTGATCGATGACGATCGCGTAATCGTCGGCGGTCAGCACATGATTCGGCACGCGCGCGGGCCAGAACGTCGGCGCGAACGGGTCGTAGGCGGTGTCGTAACCGGCGCGGCAGAATGCGGTGTCGGCCTGCCACGGCAGCCCCATCCAGCGATTGATGTCGCCCGGCCCCTGGGCATTCAGTGGCCCGTTGGCGGACAACGCGGTGGCCTGATCGAGCGTGGGCCCGTAGTTGGGCTCGGCCACGCCTGGGGGGCGTGCGCGGATCCGGAACGGGCGGTCGTACAGCGTCAGATGCCGCATCGGCCAGGTCATTTCGCAGCCCGGGTGGAAGGCGTCGGCCAGACAGAACTCCAGTGCGGCGCGATCCAGCATCGCCGGCTGCTGCGCCAGCGGCACGGCATCGATGTTCGCCGGCGGCGTGTGCTGGGCGTCGCGATCGGCAACGAAATCGCCGTTCATCCAGCGCTGCAGGATGTCGTATTGCGTCTGACTGATCGAGGCGTTCTGGCGCGGGCTTTCGCCGGCCGGCACCTCCATCGCATCGCCGTACACCCACGGCCAAGGCATCTGGTTGCCGTCGGGCGGATTCGGCGGGCGGAAACTGTTGAAAACCTGACGCCGCAGCTCGGCGTTGGGGTCGTAACCGCCCGGCGACGGCAGCGTCGACAGCCGCGCGATCAAAATCGCATCCTCGAAGTCGAAACGGCCGTGGTAGCCGAACAGCGTGGCGAAGCCCTGATTCACCCATTGCAGGCCGCTGAGCCGCTGCAGGATCGGATACACGTCGTCGACGAACGAGATCGTCACCGGCGGCGCCATCCAGCCGGCCTGGACGTACAGGTCGTAGAGCAGATCGTAGAGCGTGCGTTCGGATTTCACCTGCGGCGCGTAGTTCGGCGGCGCGGTGACCACCCACGCCGATTCGACCGGGATCGCACGACCTTCGATGTTCACCGTCGCCGCGACCGTGCCGTCGCAGGTGTCGTCGTACCAGCCGTCGGCATTGATGAAGGAATTGCCGTCGGTGGGAATGAAGATCGGCGTGCCGTTCGGCGACGCGGACACGCCGTGACCGGCGAGGAACAGCAGCCGGCCGCTGGCGTCGGTCTGCAGTTCGCCGATCTTCACCGGCACGCCGGTGAATTCGCCGGCGCAGATCACCGGTGCGGCGCTGCGACCAGCGATGGTCTGCGGACCGGCGTCGATCACCAGCGTGTCGCGAGCTGGAGTCGCAACCTTGGCGTTGCGCAGCGGCAGGACCGTGGTCGCAGCCTCGGGAATATCCATCGCGATCTGCCACTGGTACCAGGCGGCCTTGCTGTTGACGACATGCACGTTCCACTGGATATCGGCGGTGTCCACGGTGAGTTCGCGGACCACATCTCCGGCGGCGTTGTAGCCGTAGATGCGGAACTGCGCGGCCTCGCGTTTGAGCGCGCCGGTGGCATCGCGATAGAAACCCAGTGGCTGCGGCGGCGGGTCGGCGACCTGCGGCGCGAGGTAAAACTCATGCTCGCTGTTGCCGACGCGCGCGAGACCGATGGCCGGATGGATCGCGGCGCGCACGATGCGGTTGTCCACCGCCTGCGGATACGCCACGCCGGGCGCGTACTCCGCGGGGCGCGGCGCCACAGGCTCCGCCAGCGGCACGCCATTGACGTTGCGGCGGTTCTCCGAGGAGGCGCGATACACCACTCTGCGGGCGTCGGAAATGCTGCCGGCCGGTTTGTGGTCGGGCAGGGCGTGCCACGGGTTGTAGGCCAGGTTCTCGCCGTAGGTGGACTGGCCGCGTGCATCCAGATCCTGCTGCGGCAGTTCGAGAATGCCGACCTGCACCGGCGGGCTGGCTTCTTCGCTCCAGCGCACGGTCGCGGCGTCCAGCGGCATGTCCTGGTCGTTGGTCTGGAACTGCAGCAGGAAGCGGAAGCGCGCCGGACCCTTGCGCATGCGCGCATGCAGGTCGGTGCGGAGGTAGAACGGGTCGTTGAAGTCCGCCGCTGTTTCCGCCGGAGCAGGGGCCAGCGGTTCGAGCTTGTACTTCACGAAGCGGGCCTGACCGAACGAAGAGGGCAGGACGCTCCAGTAATCGGTGGTCAGCACAGAGTCGACCACTTTTTCCATGTCGTCGAGGATGCGCGCGGTGACCGGATGCGTTTTCAGATAATCGTCGCCCTTGCCGTGCAGCGACTGGCAGGTGAATTCGCACATGTCTTTCGCGGTGTCGACGAAGAACACGTCGTGGTTCTGCAGGATGAAGTCATGGGTGATCGCGTCCTGATCGGGCTGCAGCAGCTTTTCGCCGTCCACGCCGAACAGTTTGATGCCGATACCGGTCGTACCCTTGAGGTCTGGGCGACCCGGCTGGACATCGGCCGAGAAGCGCACCCATACCGGATATTCCTTCGTCTGGGCGAACACGCCGACGCGCAGCGCTTCGGGCAGATCGGGCTCGACGATGAAGCGACCCTGCGCGGCGCCGTGCAGGCGCAGGAACACCGGCCGCGTCGCCGGATCGCGGCCGACGGCCATGCCGCGGCCCTGGAAGTAATCGACGAACAATTGCTTGAGGCCCGCGACCGGATCGCTGTCGCAGCCGCACGGGCTGGGCGGCAGGATGGGCGGGAGCTGGATCGGTGTCCCTTGGTCCGGTACTTCCTGGGATGAACTGGGCGCAGACGGCCGGGCCGTGCTCGACATGGTGAAACCTCCCCTGTTGAACGCTCGTTGAGCGTCGATCCTTTGAAAACCGGTCGCCGGCAAATGGTCGGCAGATGACATGGGCCCGGCCAGCGATCATCATGCGTCGGCCAGCACGGCATGCTGGTAAAAAACCCGGCGGCGCGACGCGACTTAGCATGCAAGCAATCGACGACAAAAAACAGTGGGTGGCGGGTGCTGCGCAGACCACCCTGTCCGAACCAACAGCCCACTCCGAACGCGACAGTACGGACGCTGTTCCGGGCGATGCCGACCTGCGTTGGATGCGTCATGCGCTGGCGCTGGCCGAACGCGCCGAGCGCGAGCATGACGAGATTCCGGTCGGCGCGGTGCTGGTCGACGCCGATGGCAACGTGATCGGGGAAGGCTGGAACCGGAACATCGGCGATCACGACCCGACCGCGCATGCCGAGATCGTGGCGATGCGCGCGGGCGGCGTGGCGGTCGGCAATCACAGGCTGATCGGATGCACGCTGTACGTGACGCTGGAGCCCTGCGCGATGTGCGCGATGGCTGCGGTCCACGCGCGCATTGCACGCGTGGTCTATGCCGCCAGCGATCCCAAGACCGGCGCGGCCGGCAGCGTCTTCGATCTGCTCGCCGACCCGCGGCACAACCATCGCGTCGACGTGCGGGGCGGTCTGCTCGCGGAAGAAGCCGGCGCCATGCTCACCAATTATTTCCGGCGTAAGCGCGGCAAGCCCGCGCTGTGATCGCGCGCCGTCGAGGCGTGCAGCTCCGTGGGAGGCCTTCAGGCCCGATGACATTAGCCAAATCCTCCAATTCATTGTCACCAGCCGCAGGCGCGGCACGTGTGTCGTCGCAGTTCGGAAGGCTGCATGGGCCGGCCTGAAGGCCCTCCTACGAAGGACTAGCCGCGTTTGCGGGCCAGCTCCTGGTCGAGTTCTTCGTCGAAACTCTTCACCGACAGACTCACCTCGCGCCCCATCGCCATGCTTGCCGCCAAGAGGCAGAGCATGCCCGCGACCGCAAGGATGGTCGGCACCGCGCCCAGCCGAAAACCCAGCAGCGCATCGGCGGCCAATCCGAGGCTCGTTCCGACGAAACAGCCCAGCGCCGCGTACAGCGTCCAACAGGCGCGCAGCACCAGTGCGGCACGCCTGCGATGGCGCGCGATCTGGGTGTCGCGTTCCTCGCGGTCGGGCGCGTCCTGTTCCCAGGCTACGATCAGTGTGCGCAGACGGTCGACCACGCGCGCCAGCCGCGCGTTCGCCGAAACCAGCAGCGAACCGGTGGCGGCCATCAACAGGGCCGGCGCCAGCATCGCGCCGAGGATGGTGTGGTGATCGAGTTGCGAGGTCAGCGACATGCCCGTGGCCGGCTTGAGGACTGGGCTATCATGCGATGTCCTGCCTTTCGATGCGAGCCGCATGGCCTCCATAGCGATGACTGAAACCCTTGCGGCCGACGAGGGCCGCCTGATCTGGATCGACCTGGAAATGACCGGGCTCGACACCGACCACGATTCGGTCATCGAGATCGCCACCGTGATCACCGACGCTCATCTCAATGTGCTGGCCGAAGGCCCGGAATTCGCGATCACCCACGATCTGGCCACGCTGGAAGCCATGGACGACTGGAACCGCAGCCAGCATCGCAGGTCAGGCCTGTGGCAGCGAGTGCTGGAGCAGGGCGTGACGATGCGCGAGGCCGAGCTGCGCACGATCGAATTCCTGCAACAGTGGATCGGACCCAAAGCCTCGCCGATGTGCGGCAATTCGATCTGCCAGGACCGGCGCTTCCTGCACCGCTGCATGCCGGAGCTGGAACGCTACTTTCACTACCGCAACCTCGACGTCAGCACCCTCAAGGAACTCGCCAGGCGCTGGGCGCCGCAGGTGCTGGGCGGCGTGCACAAGGAATCCGCGCACACCGCACTCAGCGACGTACGCGATTCCATCAGCGAGTTGCGCTATTACCGTTCGCGGATCGCGGATTTCGCGGTCTGAAGACTGCGAGTATCCCGGGTAGAGCGCAGCGGCTGTCAACGGCGCAGCCGGTCAACCCGGGGATTTTCGCGCATGCAATGAAGTGCCCCGGGTTGACCTGCAAAGCCGTTAGAAATCGCAGCGCTCTACCCGGGCTACACAATGTTTGATTCGTTTGACGTGGCTAGTCGATCGGGAAATTCTTGACGCCCGCATCCAGTTCCTGCGAGAGGCAGGAGAAGAAGATCGAAGACAGCTTGGCGACAAAGAATGTTTCGAAGTTCTTGTTCGCGACGCGCTTTTCCATCTCTTCCCCGCTGGCGCCGCGCATCGATTCCATCGCGGCGTCCGCGCCCATGCCCCGGTTCACGCATTCGCACATCGCCGGCTCCGGACGTGTCTTGAGCACATCGCTGATGCCCGGTGTGGTGCGGAACTGTGCGTTCATCGCTGCGCATTGCGTCATCATGATCGAGTGGATGTTGCCTTCCTGTTTCTTGCTGTCATCTTCAGCGAATACGGAAGTGCAGGCGAGAGCCAGTGTGAAGCCAACGACGATACGTGTCTTGATCGGGTGCATGCGATAAATCCTTCGGTGCTGAGCCGGCCATGGCGCTGAGTGGATCGGGATGGAAGCGGTGGATCAACCCGCCTTCGACTTCGCCAGCTTCAGCCAGGTGTCGACCACGGTGTCCGGGTTCAGCGACACCGATTCGATGCCTTCCTTCATCAGCCATTCGGCCAGGTCGGGATGGTCGCTTGGCCCTTGGCCGCAGATGCCGATGTACTTGCCCTTGCGGCGCGCGGCCTGGATCGCCATCGACAGCATTTTCTTCACCGCCGGGTCGCGTTCGTCGAACAGATTGGCGACGATCGCCGAATCGCGGTCCAGGCCCAAAGTGAGCTGCGTCATGTCGTTGGAGCCGATCGAGAAGCCGTCGAAGATGTCGAGGAACTCGTCGGCCAGCAGCGCGTTCGACGGCACTTCGCACATCATGATGATCTTGAGGCCGTCCTTGCCTTGTTCGAGGCCGTTTTCCTTCAGTACCTCGATGACCTTGCGGCCTTCGCCGAGCGTGCGCACGAACGGAATCATCACCCAGCAGTTGTCCAGGCCCATGGTCTCGCGGACCTTGCGCACCGCGCGGCATTCCAGCGCAAACGCATCGCGAAACGACGGATCGACGTAGCGGCTGGCGCCGCGGAAACCGATCATCGGATTTTCTTCGTGCGGCTCGTAGCGCGCGCCGCCGATCAGGTTGGCGTATTCGTTGGACTTGAAGTCGGACAGACGCACGATCACCGGGTTCGGCGCGACCGAGGCAGTAATGGTGGCGATGCCTTCGGCGAGGCGGTCGACGTAGAAATCGACCGGGCTGGCATAGCCGGCCATCTTCGCGTCGATCTTGCGCTTGGTGTCGGCGTCCTGGTTGGCGTAATCCAACAGCGCCTTGGGATGAACACCGATATGGCTGGCGATGATCATTTCCAGACGCGCCAGACCGATGCCTGCGTTGGGCAGCATCGCGAAATCGAAGGCGCGCTCCGGGTTCGCCACGTTCATCATGATCTTCAGCGGCGCCGGCGGCATGTTGTCCAGATCGGTGACGATGCGCTCGAACGGCAGTTCGGTGTCGTAGATGAAGCCGGTGTCGCCTTCGGCGCAGCTGATCGTTACCGGCTGGCCGTCCTGGATGATATCCAGCGCGTTGCCGGTGCCGACGACGGCGGGGACGCCGAGTTCGCGGGCGATGATCGCGGCATGGCAGGTACGGCCGCCGCGGTTGGTGACGATGGCCGCGGCGCGTTTCATCACCGGTTCCCAGTCGGGGTCGGTCATGTCGGCGACCAGCACGTCGCCGGGCTGCACGCGGCTCATGTCGGCGAGCGAGCGCACCACGCGGGCGACGCCACTGCCGATCTTGTTGCCGATCGCACGGCCTTCCACGATGACATCGCCGCGACGGCTGAGGCTGTAGCGTTCGATCTGGGTGGCATGCGCGCGCGATTTCACGGTTTCCGGGCGCGCCTGCACCACGAAGAGTTTTCCGGTGATGCCGTCCTTCGCCCACTCGATGTCCATCGGGCGGCCGTAGTGATCTTCGATGGTCAGCGCCTGTCGCGACAGCTCCTGCACGTCCTCGTCGCTGATCGAGAAGGCATTGCGCAACTCGGCCGGGGTGTCTTCGTTGCGCACGCGCTCGCCCGGTGTATCGGAATAGACCATGCGGATCTGCTTGGCACCCATCGAGCGGCGCAGGATCGCCGGCTTGCCCGCGCGCAGTGTCGGCTTGTAGACGTAGAACTCGTCCGGATTCACCGCGCCCTGGACCACGTTCTCGCCCAGACCGTAACTGGCGGTGACGAACACCACGTTGCGGAAGCCCGACTCGGTGTCGAGCGTGAACAGCACGCCCGAAGAACCGACATCGGAACGCACCATCAGCTGCACACCGGCCGAGAGGAACACGTCCTCGTGCTTGAAGCCGTGATGCACCCGGTATGCGATCGCCCGGTCGTTGTAGAGGCTGGCGAACACTTCCTTGACCTTGCGCACCACATCGTCGGCGCCGGTCACGTTGAGGAAGGTTTCCTGCTGGCCGGCGAACGATGCGTCGGGCAGGTCTTCGGCTGTTGCAGAGGAGCGCACCGCCACCGCGACCTGGATACCACCGTTCTCCGCGCACAGTTGCGCATAGGCTGTGCGGATGTCGGCGTCGAGCTGCGGTTGCAGTGGGGCATCGATCACCCAGCCGCGGATTTCGCCGCCGGCGGCGTTGAGGGCCGGTACGTCTTCCACATCCAGGGTCGCCAGTCGGTCGAAGATGCGCTGATGCAGCTGGTTGTGGGCGATGAAGTCCTTGAACGCCTCGGCGGTGGTGGCGTAGCCGCCCGGCACCGAGACCCCCAGCCCGGCCAGATGGCCGATCATTTCGCCCAGCGAGGAGTTCTTGCCGCCCACGCGGGCGAGGTCGGACAGGCGCAACTCGTGCAGCCAGAGGATGTTCTCGTTCAACGGGGGCTCCATACGGGCGCGGTGCGGCGCCGGGAAAGCGGTTATTTTAACAAGACCGCGCCCCGCGTAGTCCCATCCCCAATCACCAATGCGAGCCCCATGAGCCAGACCCGACCGGTTTTCTACATCTCCGACGGCACCGGCATCACCGCCGAGACCATCGGCCACAGCCTGTTGACCCAGTTCAGCGAAACGCATTTTCGTACGGAGCGCATCTCCTTCGTGGACACCGTGGAGAAGGCGGGGGAGGCCGCGATGCTGATCCGCGCCGCCGGCGAGGCCTCGGGCACGCGCCCGATCGTCGTCAGTTCCTGTGTCGACGCCAATCTCAGCACGGTGCTGGCCGAGAGCGGGGCGCTGATGTTGGACGTGTTCGCCCCGTTCATCGAGCCGCTGGAGCGCGAACTGGGCCAGCAGCGGCTGTCGCGGGTGGGACACGCGCACGGCATCGTCGATTTCGAGACCTACCATCGCCGCATCAACGCGATGAATTTCGCCCTGACGCACGACGACGGCATCGCCACCAACTACGACGAGGCCGACGTGATCCTGGTCGCGGTCTCGCGTGCCGGCAAGACCCCGACCTGCATCTATCTGGCCATGCACCACGGCGTCAAGGCGGCGAATTACCCGCTGACCGACGAAGACCTGGAGCACGACCGCCTGCCGCCGCGGTTGCGCCCGCATCGCGCCAAGTTGTACGGACTGACCATCGACCCGGTGCGATTGCAGCAGATCCGCCAGGAGCGCCGGGCCAATTCGCGCTATGCCCAGTTCGAGACCTGCAAACGCGAGGTCGCGGCGGCCGAAGCGATGCTGCGCGCCGAGCGCATTCCCACGCTCAGCACCACGCACACGTCGATCGAGGAGATCGCGAGCAAGGTGATGACGACGCTGGGGATTCACCGCGAGATGTATTGAGGGAAATCTGAACCGGGAAGCCCGAATTTCCGAGGCGGCTTTGCGACGCAGTTGGCCCCATATTCCCCGCGTTTTCGCGATCCGTCAATGCTGTTGCGGATCGCGTTCGGTGTGTACGATCCGCTGCATGTCGCACGTCCTGTCCCGCCCGATCGATGCCGCGAAAATCAACCGGTTTTCCTGGTTGATGGCGCTGTATGCCGAAAACCACCAGCGCCTCCATCGGCTGTTCATCCCCGAGGATCTGCGCGAGGGCCGCTATGTATCTTCGATCGGCGATGGCCTCGACCTGCATCTGAATGTGATGGTGCAGCACGCCTACACCGTCGAGCTGCAGCTGAGCTACGCGCTGATCGATCCGGTGACCGGCGAACCGGATCCTTCCGCGCACGTGCGGCTTTACCGGGACACCAAGCAGGTGGAAGCCACGCACTGTTACCTCGGCCGGCGCTGGCAGGACGTGATCGGCATGCACCCGCCGGCGGCCGAAGTGCTGGGCCATCGTCTGCGCATGAACACTTTTCTCGGCAAGTGGCTGCAATACCTTGCCGAGCGTGGGCATGGCGCCGCCAGTTTGTGCGAGCGGCACGAAGATCCCAAACTCATCGCATCGATGCCGGACGCTTGAATCCCACGCATTCATCAAAAGCATCGTGAACCGTCGAGCTTTGCGCATGCAAAAACGCCGAAGCCCGCGTGAGCGGGCTTCGGCGTTTCGAATAGTGGCGTCCCCACGGGGATTCGAACCCCGGTGTCCACCGTGAAAGGGTGGTGTCCTAGGCCTCTAGACGATGGGGACGTCGTAGAACTCTGTAGCCACTTCAAATCCGGCCTAACGATTTGAAGCGTTTTGAATGATTGGTGGAGCCAGGCGGGATCGAACCGCCGACCTCCTGCATGCCATGCAGGCGCTCTCCCAGCTGAGCTATGGCCCCACATGTGTCTGGAGAGCGCAAAAGTTTAGAGGGCGACTGCGGGGTCGTCAAGCATTGGCTGAACGATTTTTCTCATCCCGCTCACCATAGCGCATCGCGCAGCTTGTACCAGGCCATCGCCGCGACCAGCATCGGAGTGCGCAAAGCGCGGCCGCCGGGGAAATTCTGGTGTCTGATGCGTTCGAACACGTCGAGCCGCCCGGACTGCCCGCGGATCGCTTCGGCAATGACCTTGCCGGCCAATCCGGTGACGTTCACGCCGTGCCCCGAGAAGCCCTGCGCGAAATAGACGTTGTCCTTGCCGATCCGGCCCCAGTGCGGCGCGCGGTTGAAGCTGATGTCGATGGTGCCGCCCCAGATCTGCTCGAAATCGATATCGGCCAACTGCGGAAAGACTTTGCGCATCCGCCGGGTCATCACCCAGTCCAGATTGGGCGGCTGGAAGTTGGAGTAACTGGCGCGACCGCCGAACAACAGGCGGTGGTCGCTGCTGAGCCGGAAATAATCCAGCGCCCAATTGGTATCGGCGACCGCCATGTCGTTCGCGATCAGGGCCCGGGCGCGGGCTTCGCCCAACGGCCGGGTGGCGCCGATGTAGGTGCCGACCGGCATGATCTTGCGGTCGAGGTCCGAAGCGACATCTTTCACCAGCGCGTTGCCCGCGAGCACCGCGAAATCGCAGCGCACGCGGCCGTTGGCGGTGTGCATGACCGGGCGGGCGCCGTGTTCGATGCGCAGTACCTTGCTTGCTTCGCAGATGCGCACGCCGGCCGCGAGCGCGGCGCGGGCCAGGCCGAGTGCGTACTTCAGCGGATGCAGATGCCCCGAACGCTCGTCGAACAGCCCGCCGAGATAGCGCGGCGAGTCGAGCAGCGCACGCAGCGATTCCCTGTCGCGCCATGGCAGCGCGTAGTCGTAGTGTTGCTGCAATTCTTCCTGCCAGGCATGAAGTTCGCGCACCTGACGCGGCTTGATCGCGACATGGCAGTGTCCCGGCCGCCAGTCGCAGTCGATGCCATGGCGTTCGCGGCGTTCGTGGATCAGCTGGATGCTTTCGAGCGACCAGTCGAACATGCGTCGCGCATCCTCGCGCCCGAGCAGCGATTCGAGTTTGCCCTCGCTGCAGCCCCAGCCGAAGATCACCTGGCCGCCGTTGCGGCCCGACGCGCCCCAGCCGATGCGTTCGGCTTCGAGCACCACGACTTTATAGCCGGCTTCCGCGAGTTCCAGCGCAGCGGACAGGCCGACGTAACCCGCGCCGAGGATGCACACGTCTGCATCGAGGTCGCCCTGCAGCGCGGGCTGCGGCGGCAGCGGTTCGACGCTGGCGGCGTACCAGCTGGGCGGGTAGGGCGAAGTGGTCATGCGCGGCCCCGCTTCGTCACACCGACCGCAGATACCAGTCGTATTCCAGCGTGGTGACTTCACGGTAGAAGCTGTGCAATTCCTTCAGTTTTTGCTGGCCGTAGATGTGGCGGAAGCGTTCGCCGAACTGGTCGGCGATGAAGTCGCTGGCCATGAAGTCGCGGATCGAGTCGCGCCAGTAGGGTGTCTTGATCTCGGTCTGCTCGTAGGCGTTGCCCACCACCGGTGCGCCGGGGTCATAGCCGTGTTCGATGCCGTCGAGCATGCCCGCGAGCACTGCCGCGGTGGCGAGATACACGTTCGCGTCGGCGCCGGCGATGCGGTGCTCGATGCGCGTGTTCTTCTCGTCGCTGTGCGGGACGCGCATGGCCACGGTGCGGTTGTTGAAGCCCCAGACTTCGTTCAGCGGCACGAACGCATTCAGCACGAAGCGCCGGTAGCTGTTGGCGTTGGGCGCGAACAGCAGCAGGCAGTCCTTTGCGCTGCGCTGCAGCCCACCGATGGCATGGCGCAGCGCGTCGCAGGGCGCGTCCGGCGTGCAGGCGAAGATGTTGTCGCCGTTCGCATCCAGCACGCTGGCGTGGATGTGCAGGCCGCTGCCGGCCTGATCGACCAGCGGTTTGGCCATGAAACTGGCCTGCAGTCCCTGTTTCTGGGCGATCGATTTGATCGCGCGCTTCAGATAGATCGCGTCGTCGCAGGCGAGCAGGGCGTCGTCGCGATGTTTGAGGTTGATCTCGAACTGGCCGGGCGCGTACTCGGCCACGGCGGTGTCGGCCGGGATGCCCTGGATCTTGCAGGCGCCGGCGACGGCATCGATGAAATCGTGGAAATCGTTGAGGTCTTCGATGTAATAGACCTGCGTACTGGTGTTGCGCGCGCCGGTGTGCGCGTTCACCGGGGGCTGCGGGCGGCCATGGGCGTCGGGCAGGCGGTCGAACAGATAGAACTCCAGTTCCACCGCGACCACCGGCTTCAGCCCACGCGCGGCGTAGCGGTCGAGCACGCGCTTCAGCACTTCGCGCGGGTTGGCCTCGAAGGCGCTGCCGTGGGCGTCTTCCATCGACAGCAGCAATTGCGCCATCGGTCGCGGCGACCACGGCACCGGCCGCAGCGTGCCGGGCACCGGGCGGCATATGCGGTCTTCGTCGCCGATGTCGTAGCCCAGCCCAGTTTCCTCGACCGTATTGCCGGTGATGTCGGTCGCGATCAGCGACATCGGCAGGCAGATGCCATCGGCGTAGACCTTTTCCAGCGCGCTGCGGGTGATGCGTTTGCCGCGCAGCAGGCCGTTCATGTCGGGCAGGATCAGATCGACCAGCTCGCAGTCCGGGGTTTGTTCGAGTGCGTGAAGGTCTTCGGGAGTGAGGCTTGCGGGCATGATGGCGGGGTTCTTCATGGTCTCGACGACAGTGTGACAGCTGCCGATACGGGCTGGAAGGCGTCAAGAATACTCAACAGGCATCTTGCCAGCTTTCCCGCCGTTGCTGCGATAAAACGCTGCTGCAACGCAGCAATTTGCGGTTCATGGCCCGTGCCGAGGGTTGAGTGTTGCAGAAATCGAACATGCCGGTTAACGTGCGGAGGACGCCCTCCGACGCCTCGCCCAGAGCCTTCCGCATGTCCTCACCATCGGCACGGCTACCGCTGGTTGGTCTGCCGACCGACCGCAAACTCATCGGCCCGCATCCTTTCCTTGCGGCCGGGGAGAAGTATGTCCGCGCGGTCGTCGACGGCGCCGGATGCCTGCCGCTGCTGATCCCCGGTCTGCAGCCGGCGCTGCCGCTGCGGCAACTGCTCGAGGGCTTGGACGGCATCCTGCTGACCGGTTCGGTGAGCAATATCGAGCCGCGCCACTACAGCAACGAGCCCAGCTACCCGGGCAATCTCCACGACCCGGCCCGCGACGAAACCAATCTCGCGCTGATTCCGCTGGCGATCGCGCTTGGGCTGCCGATCCTCGCCATCTGCCGCGGCTTCCAGGAAATCAACGTCGCCTTCGGTGGCCGCCTGCACCAGAAAGTGCATGAAGTCGCCGGTTACATGGATCACCGCGAAAACCTCGACGATCCGCTCGACCGGCAGTACGCGCCGACCCACGAGATCGCGTTCACGCCCGGCGGATGGCTCGCCGACATCGCCGGCACGGACCAGGCGCGGGTCAATTCGCTGCACGGGCAGGGCATCGCGGTGCTGGGCGACGGCCTGACGGTGGAAGCGACCGCGCCGGATGGATTGATCGAAGCCTATCGTCGCGGTGGAAATCCTTCCTCTGACAGTTCCTCGTCTCTCAAGGGTCCGTTTCTGCTCGCGGTGCAATGGCACCCCGAGTGGCGCGTGCTCGAAAATTCTTTCTATCAGGGCATTTTCCGTGCCTTCGGCGATGCCTGCCGACAACGCGCCAACCAACGGATACGATGACGGCATGAGCCCGAAAACCCCAGCCCGCAAAGCGCCCTCCAAACGCACGGTCACTACACGAAAGCCCGCGCCCGCCGCCGCTGATGCCCAGCCGGGCGAACACGCGCTGTTGCGCTGGCTGAAGGACCGCAACATCACCGAAGTCGAATGCCTCGTGCCTGACATCACCGGCAACGCGCGCGGCAAGATCATTCCCGCTCACAAGTTTTCGCATGACTACGGCACCCGGTTGCCGGAAGGTATTTTCGCCACCACCGTCACCGGCGATTATCCCGAGGATTACTACGACCTGATTTCGCCCTCCGACGCCGACATGCTGCTGCGCCCGGATCCCGACACCGTGCGGCTGGTGCCCTGGGCCACCGATCCGACCGCGCAGATCATCCACGACTGCTACACCAAGGCCGGCGAGCGTCACGAACTGGCGCCGCGCAATGTGCTCAAGCGCGTGCTCGACGCCTACGAAGCACTGGGCCTGCGGCCGGTGGTCGCGCCCGAGGTCGAGTTCTTCCTGGTGCAGAAGAACACCGACCCGGATTTCCCGCTGCAGCCGCCTGCCGGGCGCTCCGGGCGTCCGGAAACCGCGCGCCAGTCGTATTCGATCGATGCGGTCAACGAATTCGATCCGATTCTCGATCTGATGTACGACTACAGCGATGCGATGCAACTGGACGTGGACACGCTGATCCACGAGTCCGGCGCGGCGCAGCTGGAAGTCAATTTCACCCATGCCGATGCGATGTCGCGCGCCGACCAGGTGTTCATGTTCAAGCGGATGATGCGCGAGGCCGCGATGCGCCACGGCGTGTACGCGACCTTCCTCGCCAAGCCGATGGAGAACGAACCCGGCAGCGCGATGCACATCCACCAGAGCCTGATCGATGTGAAGACCGGCAAGAACGTATTCGCAGGCAAGGGCGAGGGCAAGCAGAGCAGGATCTTCGATCACTACCTCGGCGGGCTGCAGAAATACGTGCCGATGGCGATGGCGTTCTTCGCGCCCAACGTGAATTCCTACCGCCGCCTGGCGCTGGGTCAAGTGGCACCGATCAACGTGCAGTGGGGCTACGACAACCGCACCTGCGGCCTGCGCGTACCGATGGATACGCCCGAGAACACCCGCGTCGAAAGCCGTTTTGCCGGTTCCGACGCCAATCCCTATCTGGCGATGGCCGGTACGCTGGCCTGCGGCCTGTTCGGCATCCGCGAAAAACTGCAGCCGACCGCGCCGCTCACCATCAGCGCCCAGGACATCGGTTTCGAGCTGCCGCGTTCGCTCGGCGAGGCGCTGGATCAGCTGGAAACCTGCACGGTGCTGCACGATCTGATGGGTGCGCGCTTCGTCCGCGCCTACATCTCGGTCAAGCGCAAGGAATACGAGACCTTCTTCCGCGTGATCAGTTCGTGGGAACGCGAATTCCTGCTGCTGAACGTCTGATCCGTTGTTGCGGTCATCCATATCGCGGCTGAAGCCGCTCCTGCAATTCTCGTCCGGAAACATCATGCAAAAAGCCGACATCGCCCATCTGCAGCAGCTCGACGCCGCGCATCATCTGCATCCGTTCAACGACAACGCTGCGCTGGCGAAGAAAGGCACCCGCATCCTCACCCGGGGCGAAGGCGCCTATGTCTGGGATGCCGACGGCAACAAGCTGCTCGACGCTTTCGCCGGTTTGTGGTGCGTGAACCTCGGCTATGGCCGCAAGGAACTGGGCGATGCCGCGTCGCGGCAGATGACCCAGTTGGCCTACTACAACAGTTTCTTCCAGTGTACGGTGGAGCCGACGATCCAGCTCTCGGCCAAACTCGCGGAACTGACGCCGGCCGATCTCAATCATGCCTTCTTCACCAATTCCGGCTCCGAGGCCAACGACACCATCCTGCGCCTGGTCCGGCATTTCTGGGCGGTGCAGGACCAGCCGCAGAAGAACATCTTCATCGGTCGCCACAACGGCTATCACGGCACCACCATGGCCGGCGCCAGCCTCGGCGGCATGGCCGGCATGCACAAGCAGGGCGGGCTGCCGATCCCCGACATCCACCACATCGAACCGCCGTTCTGGTTCGCCGATGGCGGCGACCTGTCGCCCGAGGAATACGGGCTGGTGGCGGCGCGGCGCTTGGAGGACAAGATCCTCGCGCTCGGTCCGGACCGTGTCGCGGCCTTCATCGGCGAACCGATCATGGGCGCGATCGGTGTCTACATTCCGCCCGTGACCTACTGGCCGGAAATCGAACGCATCTGTCGCAAATACGACGTGCTGCTGGTCGCCGACGAAGTGATCTGCGGGTTCGGTCGTACCGGCGAATGGTTCGGTGCGGACTATTTCGGCTTCACCCCGGACGTGATGACACTCGCGAAAGGCATCACCTCGGGTTACATCCCGCTGGGCGCGGCGATGTTCAATGATCGCGTCGCCGGTGTCCTCAAACATCAGGGCGGCGAACTGGCCCACGGCTGCACCTATTCCGGCCATCCGGTCTGCACCGCGGTGGCGCTGGAGAACATCCGCATCCTGCAGGAGGAGGGCATCGTCGATCGCGCCCGTACCGACACCGCCCCGTATCTCGCCCAGCGCTGGGCGGAGCTCGGCGAGCACCGGCTGGTGGGCGAAGCGCGCATCGCCGGCATGGTCGGTGCGCTGGAGCTGGTGCCCGACAAGGGCAAACGCGCTTTCTTTGAAGATCGCGGCAAAGTCGGTGTGCTCTGCCGCGATATGGCCCTGCGCAACGGGCTGATCCTGCGTGCGACCTATGATGCAATGCTGCTGTCGCCGCCGCTCATCATCACCCGCGAGCAGGTCGACGAGTTGTTCGAGAAGACCTGGAAGTCGTTGAACGAGACCGCGGTCGCACTGGGGAAATGATCCAAGCCCCATGACCGCTGGCGCATGCCGCCCCGCTGCGCGACACTCGCCTGTGAACCGCTACCGCCATCCACCGATGCCCGACCGGGCGAGAGGAATGCCATGAAATTGCGAATGCTGGGTCTGTCCGTCGCTGTCTCCATGCTGGTCGCCTGCGGCGGCGACAAACAAACAGCCGACGGCGGCAAAGCCGGAGGCGGCGAGAAAATCGTCAACGTCATCAACTGGTCGGATTACATCGCCGAAGACACCAACGCCAACTTCGAGAAGGCCACCGGCATCAAAGTGGTCTACGACGTGTTCGACAGCAACGAAGTGCTGGAAACCAAACTGCTGGCCGGATCGAGCGGTTACGACGTGGTGGTGCCGTCTTCCGACTTCCTCGGCCGCCAGATCAAGGCCGGCGTGTTCCATCCGCTGGACCGCAGCAAGATCCCGAACTACACCAATCTCGATCCGACGATCATGAAGCGCCTGGAGAATCTCGATCCGGGCAACAAGTTCGGCATCCCGTACATGATCGGCACCACCGGCATCGGCTACAACGTCGACAAGGTCAAGGCCGCTTTCGGCAATACCGACGTCGCCAACAGTCTGGATCTGATCTTCAAACCCGAGAACATCTCCAAGCTGAAGGATTGCGGCGTCACCGTGCTCGACGCGCCGATCGATATCATCAAGATCGCGTTGCACTATCAGGGCGAAGACCCCAACAGCGAAGATCCGGCGGTCATCGCCAAAGCGGTGCCGCTGCTGAAAGCGATCCGGCCCTACATCACCACGTTCCACTCCTCGTCCTATATCGATGCGCTGGCCAGCGGCGACACCTGCCTGGTGCTGGCCTGGTCGGGCGACATCATTACCGCCCGCAATCGCGCCGCCGAAGCCGGCAACGGCGTCAATATCGCTTATTCGATTCCGAAGGAAGGCGCGCCTCAGTGGTTCGATATGCTGGCGATCCCCAAGGACGCCAAACATATCGATGAGGCCTATGCCTACATCAACAATCTGCTCGACACGAAGGTGATGGCGGCGAACTCCAACTTCATCAGCTACCCGAATGCGATCCCGGCGACCAAGCCGATGATCCTGCCTGAAATCACCGGCGATCCGACCCTGTATCCGCCGCCGGACGTCGCCGCCAAGCTGTGGACCTTCACCGTGGTGTCGCCGAAGGCGGCCGAGCAGTACACGCGGATCTGGACCGATCTCAAGACGGGACGCTGATGCCGGAACGGAGCCGGCGTCGCCGGCTCCGTTCGTATTTCGAGAGTGTGCTGCACAATACGACGGGGATGATGGATGGGCACCGAGCCGACCAGCAGCGTTAAAGAAAACGGCAAAGACACCGAGGATTACCTGCGGATCGTCGATGTACGCAAGGAATTCGACGGTTTCGTCGCGGTCGAAGACACCAACCTCAGCATCCGCAAGGGCGAGATCTTCGCACTGCTCGGCGGTTCGGGCTGCGGAAAATCGACGCTGCTGCGCTGTCTGGGCGGGTTCGAAAAACCGACCTCGGGCAAGATCTACCTCGACGGTCAGTTGATGAACGATCTGCCGCCCTATGAGCGGCCGATCAACATGATGTTCCAGTCGTATGCGCTGTTCCCGCACATGACTGTGGCCCAGAACATCGCCTTCGGTCCGAAACAGGACGGCATGCCCAAACAGCAGATCGAAGCGCGCGTCACCGAGATGCTGAAGCTGGTGCAGATGGAGAAGTACGCCCAGCGCAAGCCGCATCAACTCTCCGGCGGCCAGCAGCAGCGCGTGGCGCTGGCGCGTTCGCTGGCGAAAGGGCCGAAGCTGCTGCTGCTGGACGAGCCTATGGGCGCGCTGGACAAGAAGCTGCGCTCGCAGATGCAGCTCGAACTGGTCAGCATCATCGAGAAATCCGGCGTGACCTGCGTGATGGTGACCCACGATCAGGAAGAGGCCATGACCATGGCCACCCGCATCGCGTTGATGGACAGCGGCCGTATCCGCCAGGTCGCTACGCCGGATGAAATCTACGAATCGCCGACCAGCCGTTTCGCTGCGGAATTCATCGGTTCCGTGAACATGATCGAAGGCCGGATCGAAGAGGACATGAAGGATTACGTGACCATCCGCGCGCCGCAGCTGCCGGATGTCATCTACGTCGGCCACGGCATTTCCGGTTACGAAGGCCAGGAAGTCGCGTTCGGGGTGCGTCCGGAGAAAGTGCAGATCAGCAAGGAAGAGCCGGCGCAGCCGCACAACAAGGCCCGCGGCAAGATCGAGGACATCGCCTATTTCGGCAGCCACTCGGTCTTCCATGTGCGCCTGCCCACCGGCTTCAAGATGATGGCCAACTTCGCCAACCAGGAACGCTGGGCGAGCGAGGGCATGACCTGGGGCGATGAAGTCTGGGTGTCGTGGGGCGAGAACGAAGGGGTGGTGCTGACCTCATGAACGCGAGCATCGGCAAGGTCCTGGCGAAACTGGTGCCCGGCAAACGCTGGTGCGTGATCGCGATACCTTATCTGTGGATGCTGCTGTTCTTCGCGATTCCGTTCCTGATCGTGCTGCGTATTTCCTTCTCGATGCGCGATCAAACCAAGTCGCCGC
Source organism: Lysobacteraceae bacterium (assembly GCA_046598445.1). GTDB lineage: Bacteria > Pseudomonadota > Gammaproteobacteria > Xanthomonadales > Xanthomonadaceae > Lysobacter_I. The sequence goes on along the minus strand of JBKJHV010000023.1, from coordinate 4,188 downwards.
CGTATACGCCGATCATCGAATACATCGACAACGCGGTCACGATGAAGCTCAATCTGAGCCATTACGTGACCCTGGCGACCGATTCTCTGTATGTGCAGGCCTATGGCAGTTCGCTGTGGATCGCAGGGGTGTCTACGGTACTCGCGCTGCTGATCGGTTACCCGATGGCTTACGCCATCTCGCGGCTTTCGCCGTCCGCGCGCAATGTCGCGATGATGCTGGTCGTGCTGCCTTCGTGGACTTCGTTCCTGATCCGCGTGTACGCATGGGTCGGCATCCTCAAGAACAACGGCCTGCTCAACGGCCTGCTGATGAAACTCGGCATCATCGAAGAGCCGCTGAAGATCCTCTACACGCCGCTTGCGACCTACATCGGCATCGTCTACTGCTATCTGCCGTTCATGATCCTGCCGCTGTACACCAATCTGGTGAAGCACGACAACAGATTGCTGGAAGCTGCCTACGATCTCGGCGCCAAACCGTGGCAGGCCTTCCTCAAGATCACGTTGCCGCTGTCGCGGGCCGGCATCATCGCCGGCTGCATGCTGGTGATGATTCCGGCGGTGGGCGAGTACGTGATTCCCGAAATGCTCGGCGGCCCGGACACGCTGATGATCGGCCGACAACTGGTCAACGACTTCAGCGCTGCTACCGATTGGCCGCGCGCCTCGGCGGTGGCGATCTCGATGTTGCTCCTGCTGCTGGTGCCGATCCTCATCTTCAATCGCGTACAGCAGCGTGAAATGGAAGGGAAGCTGACATGAACGCCTTCCGCAGACATTGGCTGACGTGGTCGGTGCTGACGCTGGGCTTCGCGTTTCTGTACGTGCCGATCCTGATCCTGATGGTGTATTCGTTCAACGAAAGCAAGCTGGCCAGCGTCTGGTCCGGGTTCTCGTTCAAATGGTACGGCGCGCTGTTCCGCGACCGCGACATGCTCAATGCGGCATGGCTGAGCCTGAAGCTGGCATTTTTCTCAGCCAGCGGCGCGGTGGTGTTGGGTACGCTCGCTTCGCTGGTGATGACGCGGATGCGCCATTTTCGCAGCCGCACGCTCTTCGGCGCGCTGATCACGGCGCCGCTGGTGATGCCCGAAGTCATTCTGGGTCTGTCGCTGCTGCTGCTGTTCGTGTCGATGGGCAATGCGCTCAACGGGATGGGTATCGGTCATTTCCAGCCGAAAGGCGTGCTCACGCTGTGGATCGCACACGTCACCTTCACGCTGGCGTTCGTCACCGTGGTCATCTCCTCGCGCATGTCCGAACTCGACAAATCGCTGGAAGAAGCCGCGATGGACCTGGGCGCGAACCGGGTGAAGGTGTTCTTCCAGATCACTCTGCCGATCATCGCGCCCGCGCTGGTCTCCGGCTGGCTGCTGGCGTTCACGCTGTCGCTGGACGACGTGGTGATTTCCAGCTTCGTCTCCGGGCCGGGCTCGACCACGCTGCCGATCAAGGTCTTCTCCTCGGTGCGACTTGGCCTGAATCCCAAGATCAACGCGCTGGCGACGATCATGGTCACCATCGTGTCCCTCGTCGCGGTGATCGGCTGGTGGTGGATGCGCCGTGAGGAGCGCCGTCGCCAGCGCGACATGCAGTTGGCGATGCAGGACAACGGCTGATCGCAGAGCGCGTCGTCGGATTCCGCCGCGCACCTGCGGCGGAAGCACTCACACACAAGAGGCAAGAGAGATGACGGTCGAATTGATCCATCCATGGACCGGGGCAGTCGACTATCGCTACGACTACATCGGCGAGGTCGAGGTCGAACGTATCCTGCAGGCCGCCGCGCAGGCCGCGCCTGCATGGGCCGCGCGCGACCTGGACGATCGCGGCGCACTCTTGCGCGCGGTTGCGACGCAGTTGCGCGAACAGCGCGAAGCCATCGCCGCGACGATGACCGCCGACATGGGCAAACTCCATCGCGAAGGTCTGTCGGAAATCGAGAAATCAGCGTCTGCCTGCGAATACTACGCAACGCACGCCATCGACTATCTGCGCGACGGCATGATCGCCACCGAGGCGCACCGCAGCTACGTCACCTACGAACCGCTGGGCTGCATCTTCGCGGTGATGCCCTGGAATTTCCCGATCTGGCAGGTGTTCCGTTTTCTGGCGCCGGGCCTGATGGCCGGCAATGTCGCTGTCCTGAAGCATGCGACCAACGTGCCGCGCTGCGCGGATGCGATCGCGCGCGTGTTGCGCGATGCGGGCATTCCCGAAGGCGTGTTCGGCGTTCTGCACATCGACAATTCGATGGCCGCCGGCGTCATCGCCGACCCCCGCGTGAAAGCGGTCACGCTGACCGGCAGCGAACGCGCCGGCAGCGCGGTAGCCTCGACCGCCGGCAAGCATCTGAAGAAATGCGTGATGGAGCTCGGCGGCAGCGATCCGTTCGTGGTGCTGGACGATGCCGATCTCGACATCAGCATTCCCGCAGCCATCGCCTCACGCTTCGGCAACGCCGGCCAGACCTGCATCGCCGCCAAGCGTTTCATCGTGACCCCGGGCATTGCGGATGCCTTCGTCGCGCGCTTCGTCGAAGCCGCGGGCAAGCTCGCGGTCGGCGATCCCTCGAACGGGGCGACCACGCTCGCGCCGATGGCCCGCGCCGACCTGCGCGACGAAGTACACGACCAGGTACAGCGCAGCGTTGCCGCTGGCGCAAAATTATTGATCGGCGGAACGCCGGGGCAGGGCGACTCACACTATCCGGCGACCATTCTCGATCGCGTCGTGCCGGGTATGCCTGCGTACAGCGAAGAACTCTTCGGCCCGGCGGCAAGCATCCTCCGCGCCCGAGATGATGACGATGCTGTGCGTATCGCCAACGACACCGCGTTCGGTCTTGGCGCGAGTGTCTGGACTACCGACAAGGTGCGCGGCGAAGCGGTTGCGCGGCGCCTGCAGGCCGGTGCGACCTTCGTCAATGCCATCGTGCGCAGCGATGTGCGGTTGCCGTTCGGGGGGACCAAGACTTCCGGGTTCGGACGTGAGCTGGCGGAGCATGGGATTCATGAGTTCATGAATATCAAGACGGTTTATGTGGCTTAAATATAGGGGTTAACGCTCTCATGACGCCTTTCCCACGGTGGAAAGAATGGATCAAAATTATTGGGGATGATGTTTCCAATATTCTACTTGCAAGAACTCTTTTTCTTTCCTTCCAGGAGCTTGTCGATGAAACGCCAAAATTGAAAAAAGCAGATTACTTTCACGATTATTTTAGAGAGTCTTACATTTCTCACCTTGGCATTGGTCTGCGACGGCAGTTCAAATTTCAGAAAGACAGCATTTGCCTGAAGAACCTCTTGTGCGAGATTCGTGAGCAAAGCCATCTGATCAACTTGGGTTATTACGAGTCGCTTTATTCCGACTCGAAAATGAAGAAATATGCAGCCGATGACTTCTATTCAATTATTGGATCAACGGATAAAACCATTTCTTCTGAGGCCGTTGACGTCGATATTGCGTTGCTTAATTCTTCAGCATTTACTGTCGAAAGCTTCATTGACAGAAGGGTTGCACACATTGATCGGAGACCTCCTTCGAGAACACCAACATACAATGATCTTCACGACTGTCTAGACGTTGTAGAAAATCTAACTATCAAATACCACATGCTTCTCACTGCCGGGTCTTATGAAACTCTAGAGCCAGTGGTTCAGTACGGATTCTTGGACATTTTTAGGGATGAGCTCAGCGAGACCTAACAATTGAATTTGCATCGTGGTGTGGCCCATGTGCCTGCACTTATGTAAAGAGCTCGTAGGGTGAGCGCAGCGATGCCCACCATCCCGGCACCCGAAACCAGGCAGGCATCGAACGAAGCTATAACAGCATCGCAGATGTATTCGAGATTGGCGGGTGGTTCGGGTGGGCATCGCTGCGCTCACCCCACCCTACTGGCTAACGTCGTTTCCGGAGCTGCGCACTATTCGGTGATCGTAGACCCAGAGGGCGGCGCACAGGACGTGCGCCGTTTTTCGACGCGGCAGGACGCCGCATCGAAAAATCCCGAGCAAGTCTCCGACGGCAGGTTCGCCCCGGCACTAGAGAGTTTTCTTTGGAAGGCGGATTCAACCGGTCGATGCAACACACTGAAAGCTGCGCAGGCAGCAGGAGTGTTGCAGATGAAACACAGGAAGAGGATTCATTACACCGACGGCCAGAAGGCCGAGATGTGGGA
>JBKJHV010000065.1:0-8755 GCA_046598445.1 Lysobacteraceae bacterium | reverse complement strand
GCTCACGGTCACCGCCGTGGTCTTGCTGTGGGTCAGACCGCCGTTGTCGGTCACCGTCAGCGTGACGTTGTAGGTGCCCGCCGCAGCATAGGTCTTGCTGGGGTTGGCGACCGTCGAAGTCGTGCCGTCGCCGAAGGCCCATGAACGCGATGCGATGGTGCCGTCGCTGTCGGTGGAGGTGTCGGTGAAGCTCGCGGTCAGCGCGCTGGTGGTCGAGGTGAAGTTGGCGACCGGCGCCACGTTACCGCCGCTGCCGGCCTTGTTGCAGGTGCCGGTGAAATTGTCGGTGTAGCTGCTGCCCGCGCGCGGCACGAAATCACCGGTGTAGCCGGTGGCGGTCAGCGTCAACTTCAGCACGCCATGCGTGTTGGCGTTGCTGGCCTGCAGCAGCGCATGTGAGCCGCTCAGGCTGTAGAACGACCGGCCGCCGGTGCCAACCAGCACCTGACGAAAGCCGTCCGTGGCCGCAGCCTGGCTCGGATTCATCTTGCCGTAACGCTGGTAATTGTGGTCGTGACCGACCAGCACCAGGTCCGCTTTCGCGGCGTACAGAGCATCGTAGAACGGCCTCACCTGCGTGTAACCGCTGTAGTTGCCGCGGCTGACCAGCGGATGATGGAAGTAAGCCGCGGTGCATGGCTTGGTGTTCGCCGCCAGATCGGATTTCAGCCAGTTGATCTGGGTGGTCGACACCGTGCCGCCGGACATGGTGTTCAGCGCGACGAAGTGCCAATCGCCCACATCCCAGCTGTAGTAACCCTTGCTACGGTCGCCCGCCAGGCCGGTCTGCACGCCGCTGCCGTTGAAGTAGTCGAAGTAACCCGCCGCGCCCGAGGTGTTGTAGTCGTGGTTGCCGGGCGTGGGCTTGGTGAGGGTCTTGAAGCGCCCCCAGGTCGGCGCGTAGCGCGCGTTGTACTCGCTCAGCGTGCCGTTGCTGTAGGCGTTGTCGCCGGCGGTGAACACTGCGGTCGGATTGATCGACACGATCAGGTCGGACGTGGCTTTGCAGGTCGTGGAACTGCCGCTGTCGCAGATATCGCCGGCACCGGCCACGGTAACCGTCGCCAGCGCCAGCGCGCGGGTGCCGAAGTCGTAACTGCCGACCTGGTAACCGCTCTGGGGGCTGGCGAAGTACGGCTGGATGTCCACGCACGAACCGCGCAGTGCGCGGGCGTGGAACGCGCGATCGTTCCAGTGGCCGCCCTGGAACACATAGCGGTCGCCGCCGGAGCTGGTGATGACCAGGCTGTCGTAGGACTTCAGCACCAGCGACTTGAAGCCGAGGCGGATCCACTTCGCGCCCGCTTCGCAGACCCGCGTGGACGACGCCGCCGACAACACCGACTTCTGGGTCTGTGCCGGCAACACGCGCGTGGTGGCGCTGTCCTCGCTCAATTGCTCGATCCTCTGCTTGGCCTGCAGCGGCGACGCCGCGGCAAGCACCGTGAGCAGCGCCGACGCGGCGAGGGCTGTGCTTCCCCTGTTGTTCTGTCTCGAATACATCGCAAACCCCTTGAGTTGGGTAATACCGAATGAATGCCCCCCGTCCTCAGCATGCCGTGGCGACATGTCGGGCGGGTTGCAGCGTGGTGTTGCGTTCGGATGTCGCCCGCGATGAGGATCGCGCGCCCTGCAGACGACGAAGGAGGTTGTGCCCTGACGTGCGTCCGGGTGGTTGTTGACCTTCGCTGCCTTCATCCGATGCGGTGCCGACACGGCCCCCACGGCGTGTTCGTGTCTTGGCATCCTTGAATTTCGCTGTCTGTCTTCCTGCAGTGATCGTTGCATCGGCCATCGGGCAGGAAGTGCGATCAAGGACACGTTTTTATTTTTTTTGACCTTAATCCAGACGATATGAGTTTTTTTAGCGCCCGCTGCGCAGGCATGATCGAAAAGCGTTCTGGACCATCGCTTTGACAAGAATCACTCTGAACAAGAATCGCTCCGGCAAGATGACCTCGGCATGCACATTCGCCGGCGTACGCTGCGTCGCGCTTGCGGCATCGCGAGGCTTCGCAATGCAACGCCGCTGCAACCGGACTGACGCAGTCTTCCCAACGATGGAAACGATACGATCAACATGACCAACCCGCCAACATGACCAATCTGCGCCGTCGAACACTCGTGCTGGGTCTGGCCGCAGCCGGCGCCACCGCGTTCGGCGCATCCTGGCTGATCCGGCGCCGGACCCACGGCACGCACGCGCACACCGCTTCCGCGCCTGGCGCGATGCCGCTCGGCATGGCGCCGCCGCCGGCCGGTCACAGCGCATTGCGGGTGCCTGGCGCGGACGGTCTGCTCGCCGATCTGCGGCTGACGGCACCCGTGCGGCTTCAGGCGGGCGCGGTGAAGGCATCGGTGTTCGACGGCGCCGCCACCTCGATCTGGGCCTTCACGGCCGGCGCAGGCAGCAAGGCCATGCTCAACCCGACCCTGCACGCCAAGCGCGGCGGGACGCTCGACATCACCCTGCAGAACAATCTCGACGAGGACACCACCCTGCACTGGCACGGGCTGCAGGTGGACGAGGCCAACGACGGCAGCGGCCTGCATCCGGTCGCCTCCGGCGCGGAACGGCGCTACCGCTTCCAGATCCACAACCGCGCGGGCCTGTACTGGTATCACGCCCATCCGCACGGCCGCACCGGCCGGCAACTGCAGTTGGGGCTGGCGGGGCTGCTGCTGATCGAGGACGACGAAGAACTCGCGCTGCGGAAGCGGCTGGGTCTGGACTGGGGCACGCGCGATCTGCCGCTGATGCTGACCGACAAACAGGTCGATGCGAACAACGCCATCGTCTACAAGGACAACGCCGACGACTGGATCGGCAACCGCGTGCTCGCGAACTGGTCGCCCGAACCGGTGCTGCAAGTCGAACCGGCGCTGTACCGGTTCCGCATCATCAATGTCGCCAACGCGCGCATGCTGCGGCCCGCCTTCCTGCACGGCGATGCGCCGCTGCCGATGCAGTTGATCGGCACCGACGGCGGCCTGCTCGACCGCGCTTGGCCGATCGACGATCTGTTCCTGGCGCCGGCGCAGCGCGCCGATGTACTGGTCGACTTCAGCGGGTTGCCGCCGGGCGCGGCGGTGATGCTGCGCAGCCTCGACTATGCCGCGATGGAGAACGAGGACGAATCCGGCGCGTTCATGCCCGACGCCATGGCCGACCACCCGGGCGCGGTGATGATGGGCGATGCGCTGGACCTGATGTTGTTCCAGGTCTGCGAAGCGTCGGCGGTCTGCACCACGCCGTCCAATGCCGCGAATGCGAACGCGAATGCAGTTCCGGAGCGGCTGTCATCGCTGCCGCCGCCGCCCGACACCCGCGATTGGCCTGTACGCCCTCTGCGCCTGAGCATGGACAGCGAAGGCACCTGGATGATCAACGACCGTAATTTCCACGTCGACGGCCACGACAGCGCGTTCGACGTGAAACGCGGCAGCCGCGAGGTGTGGGAAATCCGCAACAGCATGACCAGCATGCCGCACCCGATCCACATCCACGGCGTGCAGTTCCGCGTGGTCTCGCGCAGCATCAGCCCGCAGGACATCCGCGCGCGGAAGGTCACTGCCGAAGGTCTGACCCCGCAGGATCTGGGCTTCAACGACACCGTGGTGGTCTGGCCGGGCGAGATCGTGCGCATCGCCATCGACTTCTCGCAACCCTTCTCCGGCACGCAGCGCTACATGCTGCACTGCCATAACCTCGAACACGAAGACATGGGCATGATGCTCACCTTCGCGGTCGTCGACTGACATCAGGACTGCCCGCATGCAACTCTCTCACCGCACATTCCTCTATCCGGCTCTGCTCATCGTCGCCCTGTCGGCGGCGTGTACGCGCGAAGCGGACAACACCTCCGATGCAGCCGCAAGCGATGCCGCACCCGCGCTGGACAGCGAACGCGCGCGGATCAGTTACATGGTCGGTCTGGACATGGCCAAGACCATGGCGCCGGTGAAGGGCGAAGTGGACATCGACATCGCGATCGCGGCGATCCGCGCCGTGCACGCCGGACAGAAGCCCGCACTCGACGACGCGCAGGCCGAGGCCTTGCGCGAGCAGTTCGGCGAAGTGCTGCGCAAGAAACAGGAAATGGCGATGCGCGAACTCGCCAGGAAGAATCTGGCGGCGGCCGAAGCATTCCTCGCCACCAACGCCAAAACCCCGGGCGTCACCGTCACCGCCAATGGCCTGCAATACCAGGTGCTTCGCGACGCCAAGGGCCCGAAACCGGCCGCCACCGATACGGTGCGCGTGAACTACGCCAGCACTACGCTTGCCGGCGCGAAGCTCGAAAGCACCTACGACACCGACCACCCCGCCGAGATCGCGCTCAACCGGGTGTTCCCGGGCTGGAGCGAAGGCGTGCAGCTCATGCCGGTCGGCAGCAAACTGCGGCTGTGGATTCCACCGGCGCTGGCCTACGGCGAACGCGGCGCCTCCGGACGGATCGAACCGAACGCGCTGCTGGTGTTCGATGTCGAACTACTGGAGATCGCGGGCAAGGCGGCGGCGGACGACTCGGCCGCCGAGCATGCCCACGAGGCGGCCTCGGGGGGCTGATCGCGCGCTTCAGTCGACGCTCCCGGCGCAGCTTTCAGGCGTACAGCACCGCCGCGATCGCCGCCACTGCCGGCACGCCCTGCACGTAGAAGATGCGCTTGCTGACGCTGTAGGCGCCATACAGCGCCGCGACGACAACGCAGCCGAGGAAGAACAGCGCAACGTCGACTTTGCCGGCGTACGCGGCCCACAGCAGGCCCGCGGCGAGAAATCCGTTGTACAGGCCCTGATTCGCCGCGAGCACCTTGGTGATCTCGGCTTTTTCCGGCGTGTTGCGGAACACTTTCATGCCCAGCGGTTTCGTCCACAGGAACATTTCCAGCACGAGGAAATAAACGTGCAACGCGGCGACCACGGTCGTCAGGATTATCGCGAGCAGATGCATGTTTCTCCCTCCTGTGTTCCGTCAACGATGTGATGCGACCGCTTCCCCGGCCGTCTCCACCCGCTTCCACAGCCGCCAACCGACGCTGGCCGCAGCGAACGCGGCCAGCGCGCTCAATGCAGCGAATCCCCCGACCGTCATGCCGAGCGACTTGAGGCCGTTCATTCCGGTGGCGATGACCATGTCGCCGAAACGCCACACCGCGGTGTCGACCGCATCCTGGCCCTTGTAGCGCACGTTGCGCGGCACACGGGTGTACAGGCTGTGCCGCGCCGGCTCGGCCATGCCATAGGCAAGGCCACGGCTGACGATCAGGGCCAGTACGGTCGGCGCCACCGGACCCAGCAGCAACGGCAGGGTGAACAGCGGCGCATGCGGGTCCGCCGAGAACACCACGATCAGCAGCACCGCGACGCTGACCAGCGCCCACAGCAGGATCAGCGCGCCCGGGCCGCTGCGCGGCAGCAACCAGCGGGTCAGGGCGATCTGCACGGTCACGGTCAACAGGTTCGCGACCAGATCCACGTCAGCGTGGAAGCGCGTTCGCGCCGCCGCGTCGGCGAAGGTCGCGCCGGAATAGTCGATCATCAGCGCGTAGTTGACCGTGCCGATGCCGTCGGCCAGCAGCAGCAAAACAGCCATGCCCCGAATGAAAGGGTCGGAGAATATCTGCTTCAAGCCATCCCACATGCCGCCGCCGACTGCGTCCTCGTGGCCAGCTTCGTGCCGACGCGCGCCGTACGCGCGCGCCCAACGCCCGAGCAGCACGATGCAGGCCGTGGCGACGCTCAGCAGGCCGGCCGACACCACCAGCAACGGCGCCACGCCGATCACGTCGACCAGCGAACGGGTCAACGCCGGCCCGGCCAGCGCACCCAGCGTGCCGGCGACGGCGATGACCGGAAACAACCGTTTCGACTGTTCCAGGCTCCAGATGTCGGACATGAAAATCCAGAACACCGAAACCACAATCAAGTTGAATACGCTGACCCAGACGAAGAACATCATGCCCAGCGCGCGCGGGCTGAGCAGACCTGCGTGGGTGAAGGCCGGGATGAAGGCCAGGAGGCAGGCGATGAAGAACACGTACACCACAGGCACCAGGACCCGACGCGGCCAACGCGAAGCCAGCGCGGCGAACACCGGCGTCAACACCAGCGTGACGACGAAGGTCGCGGCGTAGAACCACGGCAACTGGGTTGATCCGACCGCGGCCGACAATTGTTCCCGCACCGGGCGGATGACGTAATAGGCCGCCAGTACGCAGAAGAAATAGACAAAGGAGATGGCGACTGCACGACCCTCGCCCGTATGCACGCGACGCCCGCTGGAATGCTGCTCGACGGTCATGGCTCGGTCCGGTGTGCGCTCGGGGATACAGCACGCACGGTAGCCGATGGCACCGATCGTCGCCAGCGCTCCGCGGACCATACGCAGGCGGACGATTTTCCGGAGTATTTGCACTAGCCTGCGGGCATAGTGTCTCCTGCACACGATTTCACAAGGTCCGCGCGTGTTCGACTACATCATCATCGGCGCCGGTTCGGCGGGCTGCGTGCTCGCCAACCGCCTGAGCGAGGACCCCACGGTCAAAGTGTTGTTGCTGGAAGCCGGCCCGCGCGATTGGCACCCCTTCATCCACATGCCGGCCGGGGTGTCCAAGCTGGTCAACCAGAAAGGCGTGAACTGGGACTACAACACCGCCGCCGAGCCCCACCTCCATCAGCGCACGCTGTGGTGGCCGCGCGGCAAAGTGCTGGGCGGCTCCAGTTCGATCAACGCGATGTGCTACATCCGCGGCGTATCCGGCGATTACGAAGACTGGGCCGCACAGGGCGCGACCGGCTGGCACTGGGACAACGTCCTGCCTTACTTCAGGAAATCGGAAGGCAACGTCCGCGGCGCCGACGCCTTCCACGGCGGCGATGGCCCGCTCGGCGTCTCCGACCTGTGCTACACCAATCCGCTGTCGCAGGCCTTCATCGACGCCAGCCAGCAGATCGGCCTCGCCCACAACCGCGACTTCAACGGTGCGGTGCAGGACGGCGTCGGTTTCTATCAGGTGACCCAGCGCGAAGGCGCACGCTGCTCGTCGGCGGTGGCCTACCTCAACCCGGCACGCCAACGCCCGAACCTCACCGTCCACACCGGCGCCGTCGTCAGCCGGATCACCTTCGAGGGCCGGCGCGCCAGCGGCGTGACCTACGCCATGCGCGGCCAGGCGTTTCATCAGCCGGCGGCGCGCGAGGTCATCGTCAGCGGCGGCGCGATCAATTCGCCGCAGTTGCTGATGCTGTCGGGCATCGGCCCGGCCGACGAGCTGCGCAAACACGGCATCGCCGTCGTCGCCGACCGCGCCGGCGTCGGTGCCAACCTGCAGGACCACCTCGATATCTGCACCCTCTTCCATTCGACCGAACGGGTGACCTACGACCGCATCAGCGACATCAAGACCGCTTTCGACTACTACCTGCGCGGCCACCGCGGCCCGGGCACCAGCAACGTTGCCGAAGCCGGGGGGTTCGCGCGCTCGCGGCTGGCGCCGGACGACCGCGCCGACATCCAGTTCCACTTCGTCCCGGCGATGCTGGACGACCACGGCCGCAACCGCCTGCCGGGCGACGGCTACACCCTGCACGCCTGTTTCCTGCGCCCGCGCAGCCGCGGTCGCTTGTCGCTGGTCAGCAACCGCGCCGGCGACAAACCGCGGATCGAGGCCAACTACCTCGGCGACACGGAAGGCTTCGACCTGAAGATGATGGTCGAATGCGCGAAACTCTCGCGCGAGATCCTGGCGCAGAAGGCCTTCGACCGGTATCGCGGCACCCCGATCTTCCCGGCGCGCAACGATCTGGACGACGCCGGGCTGGCCGAATTCGTCCGCGCCAAGGCCGAAAGCGTCTACCATCCGGTCGGCACCTGCCGGATGGGCAGCGACGCCGACGCCGTCGTCGACCCGCAGCTGCGGGTGAACGGCGTCGAAGGTCTGCGCGTGATCGACGCCTCGGTCATGCCCTGCCTGATCGGCGGCAACACCAACGCGCCGACGATCATGATCGCGGAGCGCGCGGCCGATCTCATCAAGGCGGCCTGATGAAGGCCGCCCGAAGCCGCTGATGCGGCAGCTCATCCGGTATCGGGTCGCAGCCGCCCCGCCGAACCGCTAAAATTCCCGTCTTGGCCGGGCAGTGAACATCGCCCGGTCCCTCTTCCGCTCCCAGGACACTCCGAACGATGAAGATCCTCGTCGGCTACAAGCGCGTGGTGGACTACAACGTCCGCATCCAGGTCAAGCCGGACGGCTCCGGCGTGGTTACCGACGGCGTCAAGCTGTCGGCCAATCCGTTCGACGAGATCGCGCTGGAAGAAGCCCTGCGCCTGCGCGACAAGGGTATCGCGACCGAGGTCATCGTCGCGACGATCGCCCCGGCCGACGCCCAGGCGCATCTGCGCAACGGCCTCGCGATGGGCGCCAACCGCGCGATCCACGTGGTCTGCGACCAGCCGATCCAGTCGCTGACCGCGGCGCGGGTCTTCCTGAAACTGATCGAGCGGGAGCAGCCCGACCTGGTGATCCTTGGCAAGCAGGCCATCGACGACGACGCCAGCCAGACCGGGCAGATGCTCGCCACGCTGTGGGGCCGGCCGCAGGCGACGTTCGCTTCGAAGCTCGAGATTGCCGATGGCAAGGCCACGGTCACCCGGGAGGTCGACGCCGGCCTGGAGACGATCGAGGTCGATCTGCCGGCGGTGGTCACCACCGACCTGCGCCTCAACACCCCGCGTTACGTGAAACTGCC
>JBKJHV010000046.1:0-19243 GCA_046598445.1 Lysobacteraceae bacterium | reverse complement strand
GCGGCGGCGCTCGTGTTGTTCTGCCGGACTGAGCCGACGGGCGTCTTCGTTATCCATACGCCATTGGACACCAGATCGCACAGAAAGTTAATAGTATTTATGGGCCTGATCTATAGGAGAGCTTCTTGCGGAAGTGGAAGTACTGAATCCCGAAGCCTTCGCGGAAGTAAAACCGATGAGCTTGCTCCCGGTCTGTTCGCGAGACGAGCTGGATTTCCGTGCACTCCAACTCCTTTCCGACTTCTTCCAGTCGCGCGATCAACTTTGCCCCATATCCGCGCGAGCGCACGCGGTTGTCTGTAATAAGGTCGTCCACGTGGATGACGCTGCCGGTGAAGATCATGCTGACGACACAGTAGGAGGCAACAGCTCGAACGACTCCGCCCTCACGCAAAGCCAATAACCTCATGCGATCACTAGCCATCAAGCTTCGAATCATGGCGACGTAGCCGTCCGGGCCGAGCTCAGGCCAAAGCTGCTGCATTACCTCGAAGGTCTGGGCAATCTCGCCGTCAGAGTCAGCATGTGCGATGTCGGTTGTCATGAGGCCTAACTACGCTTAGACCCCAAAATCGGGGCACAAAGCCGAGTCTCCGCCTCATTCTCAATATCTGTCAATGCAACCCTTGCCTGCCAGGACAAATAACTCGGATTACCTGTCTCCGAGTAAAGCAGATCCCTCCGCGGGCGTTGCCCGCAGTGGGATGACAAAAGTGGATATGCGATGCGGCGTGCGCAAGCTCACCCTGCGCCCACGTCGCCGCGTTATGCAGTCGCCAAAAACCTCACAATACTCCCCGCCGCATCCCGCCCTTCCTGCACCGCAGTCACGACGAGGTCCGCGCCGCGAACCCCATCACCACCAGCGAAGATGCGTGTGTTCGCAGTCTGGTACGGATAAACCGGATTCACAGGATCGATCCGCAGCGGATGATGCGGCTTCGGGCCTGGCACGATCTTCACGCGGCCGTCGTCGTGCAGCGCGATGCCGTGCGCGGCGAGCCACGCGGGCGGGTCGGGCTGGAAGCCGAAGGCGATGATGACGATGTCGGCGTCGAGATCGGTCTCGCTGCCGGGCACCTGTTCGGGGCGACGACGACCGCGGGCGTCGGGTTCGCCGAGCTGCGTTTCGGCGACGCGCACGGCGCGGACGTTGCTGTTGCCGTCGTCGATGAGTTCGAGCGGCGCGCGCTGGAACAGGAAGCGCACGCCTTCCTCGCGCGCGTTCGCGACCTCGCGCGCGGAGCCGGGCATGCTGGCTTCGTCGCGGCGATACACGCAGCTGACCTGTGCCGCGCCCAGGCGCACGGCGCTGCGCACGCAGTCCATACCGGTGTCGCCGCCGCCGAGCACGACCACGCGTTTGCCGCTGAGATCGGGCAGGGCGAGCTGGTCTTCCCAGCCGGCGATGGGGCGGCTTTGGTTGTCTTCCGTGCCGACCACGATGCGGCCGTTCTGCACCAGGAACGGCAGCGCCGGCAACACGTTGCGCAGGTCCTGGCCGGGCAGTCCGCCGTCGGTGTAGCGATAGCTGCCGAGGCCGAGGAATACCGCGTCGAAGTCGGCGAGCAACGCGTCCATCGCGATGTCGCGGCCGATCTCCACGCCGAGGCGGAATTCCACGCCCATGCCTTCGAGCACGCCGCGGCGCGTCGCGATCACCGATTTGTCGAGCTTGAAACTGGGGATGCCGAACTGCAGCAGGCCGCCGATCTGCTCATAGCGGTCGAACACCACCGCCTGCACGCCGGCGCGTGCGAGGCGGTCTGCGCAGGCGAGGCCCGCGGGGCCGGCGCCGACGATGGCGACGCGCTTGCCGGTGGGCTGCGCGGTGGAGACGTCGGGGTTCCAGCCTTCTGCCAGCGCCTTGTCGACGATGTATTTCTCGACTGCGCCGATGGTGACCGCGCCGAAGCCGTCGTTGAGCGTGCAGGCACCTTCGCAAAGACGATCCTGCGGGCAGACGCGCCCACAGATCTCGGGCAGCGGATTGGTTTCGTGGCACAGCGCCGCCGCTTCGTGGATACGGCCTTCGCGCGCGAGTTCCAGCCACTGCGGAATGTAGTTGTGCAGCGGACAGCCCCAACTGCAGTACGGGTTGCCGCAGTCGAGACAGCGCGAAGACTGCTTTTTCGCTTCGGCTTCCTCGAAGCGGCCGTAGAGTTCGTTCCAGTCGCCGTGTTGGCGCAGATCCAGCGCCACGCGTTCGGGCATCTGGCGCTGCGATTGCAGGAAGGCCTGTGGGGTTTTCTTGCTCATGTTTCAGCCCCGGTATTCCGTAGGAGGGCCTTCAGGCCCGAGCTTTTGATTTTCCGCATGCACATCGCGGTGCATATCGGGGCGGAGATCGAGGCGACCATCCGGGAGGAGCTCGGGCCTGAAGGCCCTCCTGCGTGGGTTCGTGCATCGATGCGCATCATGCTGCGCGCCTCAATGTTTCGCCGAGGGTCTCGATGCTGACGGCCTTCGGCTTCACCAGCCAGAATTTGCCGAGGTGATCGCGGAAGTTGTCGATGATGCCCTGCGCATGCGCGCTGCCGGTGTGGCGGACGTGGGTTTCGAGCAGATCCTGCAGATGCGAACGGTGGTGCTCGAAGCCTTCGGCATTGATGCGCAGGATGTCGATGAGTTCGTGGTTGTAGCGGTCGACGAAATCGCGGTCGCGATCCAGCACGTAGGCCATGCCGCCGGTGAAGCCGGCGCCGAAGTTCAGGCCGGTGCGGCCGAGCACCGCGACCACGCCACCGGTCATGTATTCGCAGCAGTGATCGCCCGCGCCTTCGACTACCGCCAGCGCGCCGGAATTGCGCACCGCGAAGCGTTCGCCGGCGCGGCCCGCAGCGTACAGTTCGCCGCCGGTGGCGCCGTAGAGGCAGGTATTGCCGAGGATCGGCGACTCGTGCGCGACATAGCGCGCATTGCGCGGCGGACGGATCACGATGCGGCCGTCGGCCATGCCCTTGCCGACGTAATCGTTGGCTTCGCCTTCGAGTTCCAGCTGCAGGCCGCCGGCGAGGAACGCGCCGAAACTCTGCCCGGCGCTACCGTCGAAATGCAGCGCGATGGGCGCATCGTGCATGCCGTGATTGCCGTGGGCGCGCGCGATCCTTCCGGAAAGACGCGCGCCGATGCTGCGGTCGGTGTTGCGGATCCCGTAACGCAACGGCGCGTCGAAAGCCTCGCTGCCGCGTTTGTGCGCGATGACGTCGGCCAGATCGTGCTCCAGCTGCGCGGCGAGGCCGGTGGGTTCGGGCTGCGGTGTACGCACGCCGCAGTGGCCGCCGGAGGCGAGTCCATCGTGCGCGAGCAGCGGCGACAGATCGAGCAGGCGATGCGCGGGCAGGGTGCCTTCGGTCTGCAGCAGCAGATCGGTGCGGCCGACGATCTCCTCGATCGAGCGTGCGCCCAATTGCGCGAGATAACCGCGCACTTCCTCGGCGAGCCCGCGGAAGAAATTCTCGACGCGTTCCGGCAGACCTGTGAAGTGATCGACGCGCAGCTTGTCGTCCTGGGTCGCGATGCCGGTGGCGCAGTTGTTGAGATGACAGATGCGCAGATATTTGCAGCCCAGCGCGATCATCGGCGCGGTGCCGAAACCGAAGGACTCGGCGCCCAGCAGCGCGGCCTTGATCACGTCGAGGCCGGTCTTCATGCCACCGTCGGCCTGCACGATCACGCGCTCGCGCAGCCCGTTAGCGATCAAAGACTGGCGCGCTTCGGACAAGCCCAGTTCCCACGGCGTACCGGCGTAGCGGATCGACGAGATCGGGCTGGCACCGGTGCCGCCGTCGTGGCCGGAAATGGTGATGAGGTCGGCGCCGGCTTTCGCGACACCCGAGGCAATGGTGCCCACGCCGGCATGCGCGACCAGCTTCACCGAGATCAGCGCGTCCGGATTCACCTGGCGCAGATCGAAGATCAGCTGTGCGAGATCTTCGATCGAATAGATGTCGTGATGCGGCGGCGGCGAAATCAGGCCGATGCCCGGCCGCGCGTAGCGCAGGCGCGCGATAAGTTCGTTGACCTTGTGACCGGGCAACTGGCCGCCTTCGCCGGGTTTGGCGCCCTGCGCGACCTTGATCTGCAACACTTCGGCGTTGACCAGGTATTCGGGGGTGACGCCGAAGCGGCCTGAGGCGACCTGTTTGATCTTCGAGACCTTGCCGGTGCCGTAGCGCAGCGGGTCTTCGCCGCCTTCGCCGGAATTGCTGCGGCCGCCGAGGCGGTTCATCGCGATCGCCAGCGCCTCGTGCGCTTCGGGCGACAGCGCGCCGAGGCTCATCGCCGCAGTGTCGAAACGTTTGACGATGGCTTCGACCGGCTCCACGTCGTCGAGCGCAATGGCGGTCGTCTTCGAGGTGTCGAACGCGAGCAGATCGCGCAACGCCGCCGGCGGGCGCGAGTTCACCGCGTCGGCATAGGCGTTCCAGTCGTCGCGCGCGCCGCTGCGCACCGCGCGCTGCAGCGTGGTCACCACGTCGGGGTTGTACTGGTGGTATTCGCCGTTCGGCGTGTACTGCAGCAGGCCGCCGATGTCCGGCAGCACGTTGTTGTCCCAGGCACGGATCGCGATGCGCGCGGTTTCTTCCTGCAGCGATGCGAAGGTGGCGCCGCCGATCCGCGACGGCGTGCCGGTGAAGCACAGATCGACGACATCGCGATCCAGACCGACGATCTCGAACAACTGCGCGCCGCGATAGCTGCCGATGGTGGCGATGCCCATCTTCGAGATGATCTTGAGCAGGCCTTTCTTGATGCCGCGACGGTAGCTGCGGCCGATCTGCGCCACTTCGCCGTGCTTGGTCTTGAGGATGCCGCGCTCGCCGAGGTCGTGCAGGGTCTGGTAGGCGAGATACGGATACACCGCGGTCGCGCCGTAGCCGATCAGACAGGCGAAATGATGCGGATCGCGCGCGGTGCCGGTTTCGACGATGAGATTGGCGCCGCAGCGCAAACCGGTGCGCACCAGATGCTGATGCACCGCGCCGGTGGCGAGCAGCGCATGCACCAGCAGATGATCGCGACGCGGGCGGCGGTCGCTGAGGATCAGCAGTTTCACGCCTGCGCGCGCCGCGGCTTCGGCATCCGCGCACAGCCGCAGCAGCGCCGCGCGCAGGCCTTCGTCGGCGGTGAAATTCAGATCCAGATAACGGTGCGAGTCGCGGAAATCCGGGAGCAGCAACAGCTGCCGCTGCTTGCGCTGCGACAGCACCGGCGAGTTCAGCATCACGTGCCGCACCTGATCCGGGCCGTCGACGAACAGGTTGCCTTCCTCGCCGATCTGGGTGGCGAGCGACATCACGCAGTCTTCGCGCAGCGAATCGATCGGTGGATTGGTCACCTGCGCGAACGCCTGGCGGAAGCGGTCGTACAGCGGTCGGATGTGGCCCGACAGCGCCGCCATCGGCACGTCGTCGCCCATCGAGCCCACGGCTTCCTGTTCGGTTTCGGCCAGCGGGCGCAGGATCTGCTCGCGCTCCTCGCGGGTGAGCTGGAAGAGTTTCTGGAACCCCGAGAGCGTGCTCGCGTCGAACGGCGCTGCGGTGAGGTTCGGGTCGACCAGTTCGGTGTGCAGGTAGGTCATGCCCTGTTTGAGCCACTGCTTGTACGGCGCACGCGCGCGGTTGATCTGGTCGATCGCCTCGCTGTCGAGCAACCGGCCGGTGGTCAGGTCCGCGGCGATCATCTGGCCCGGGCCGAGCTTGCCCTTGGCGAGGATGCGCGCGGTCTCGACGTCCCACACGCCGGCTTCGGACGCGACCATGAACACGCGGTCGTCGCTCAGCTGCCAGCGCGCGGGGCGCAGGCCGTTGCGGTCGACGGTACACACGGCATAACGGCCGTCGAACGCGACGATGCCGGCCGGGCCGTCCCACGGCTCGCTGTTGATCGCGTAGTACTCGTAGAACGCGAGCAGGTCGGCGTCCTTGTATTCGAGCGATTGCGTCGCCGGCGGAATCAGGATGCGCAGCGCCTTGAGCAGATCCATGCCGCCGGCCTGCAGCAGCTCCAGCATCGAATCGAGGCTCAGCGAATCGGAGCCGTCGGTTTCGATCACCGGATCGAATTCGGCGGGATTCAACGTGTCGGTGCGCCACACGTGCGCGCGCGCCTGCGCCCAGATGCGATTGCCGGCGATGGTGTTGATCTCGCCGTTGTGCGCGAGCAACCGGAACGGCTGTGCAAGCGGCCAGCGTGGGCTGGTGTTGGTGGAAAAACGCTGGTGGAACACCACCGCGCTGCTCGCCAGTTCCGGGCGCTGCAGGTCCGGATAGAGCTGCGGCAGATATTGCGGCAGCACCATACCTTTATAACCGATGCTACTGGCGGACAGGCTGACCACATGCAGCCCCGGCACGTCGCGCAGGCGCTGTTCGGCGCGGCGGCGCGCCAGATACAGCGCATGGGCGAAGGCCTCGCGGGTCATCCGCGCACCTTCGACATCCAGCACCGGCACCACGAACAACTGTTCGATCGCCGGCATCGTCGCCTTCGCGAGTCCGCCGCAGACCGAGGCGTCGGTGGGCACCTTGCGCCAACCGGAGATCGCTAGCCCGACCTCGCGCAGCGCCTGCGAGAACGCGCTGTGTACGCGCGCGATGGCGTCGTCGTCGTGCGGCATGAAGACGATGCCGGATGCGTAGCGTTGGCCCAGCGCGATGCCGGATTCGGTCGCGAGCGCGCGCAGGAAGACATCCGGTGTTTTCAGGAGTAAACCGCAGCCGTCGCCGGACAGTCCGTCGGCGGCGACGCCGCCGCGATGCGCCATGCGTGCGAGTGCGTCGAGCGATTGTTTGACCAGCGCAGCACTGGGAGTGTCGTCGAGATGGGCGATCAGCCCGAAACCGCAGGCATCGCGCTCGTCGCGCGGATCGTAGAGGCCGGTGACGCTGCGTTGGTCGGTTTCCATCGGATGAACTCCGGGAAGATGGCGCCAGTCAAGAATCGGGCCGGTAAAGAATCGGGGGGCGACACTTCCCTCGCGAACCCCCATGCCTGGCGTGGTTCGCGTGCGTCCTGTCGCTGGATGACCCGACTAAAGCATAAATGTTGCATTGCGGCAACCGGGCGTCGACTGGGTTTCGTTCCCTGCCGGCGGCCGGGCCGGTCGGGTTAGACTGCCTGCCTCGCTCGCTCGATCCCCATTGCCCGTGAACAGCCCCCTCGTCGGCGCCAGGCGTCAGGCCGCGCTTGTCTTCATTTTCATCACTGTTCTGATCGATGTGCTCGCGTTCGGCGTCATCATTCCGGTGTTGCCGCATCTGGTCGAAGAATTCGTCGGCGGCAACACGTCCACGGCGGCGTATTGGGTGGGTATCTTCGGCACCGCGTTCGCGGTCGTGCAGTTCTTCAGCGCGCCGATCCAGGGCGCATTGGCCGACCGTTTCGGCCGGCGCCCGGTGATCCTGCTGTCGTGTTTCGGGCTGGGGATCGATTTCATCTTCATGGCGTTGGCGCCCAACCTCGCCTGGCTGTTCGTCGGCCGGATCATCTCCGCGGTCACCTCGGCCAGCTTCACCACCGCGAATGCCTATATCGCCGATGTCACGCCGCCGGATCAGCGCGCCAAGGCGTTCGGCATGATCGGCGCCGCGTTCGGCGTCGGCTTCATTCTTGGACCGATGATCGGCGGCCTGCTCGGCGATGTCGATCATCGTCTGCCGTTCTGGTTCTCCGCCGGATTGGCGCTCATCAATTTCGTCTATGGCCTGTTCGTGTTGCCGGAATCGCTGCCGAAAGAGCGCCGTTCCGCCAAGTTCGACTGGGCGCACGCCAAGCCGATGGGTTCGGTGCATCTGCTGCGTAATTACCCGCAGATCTGGGGCCTGGTGGCGGTGGTGTTCCTCGCCAATTTCGCGCATTACGTATACCCGAGTACGTTCGTGCTGTTCGCCGATGTCAGCTTCGGCTGGGAAGAAAAGCAGGCGGGCTACGTGCTGGCGGTGGTCGGTGTGTTCAGTGTGATCGTCAATGTGCTGGTGGTCGGCAGATTGGTGAAGCGTTTCGGCGAACGCCGCGCGCTGCTGTTCGGTCTGAGCTGCGGAGTGATCGGTTTCCTGATCTATGGGCTGGCCGGCAGTGGTTGGGTCTTTCTCGCCGGTCTGCCGATCAGCGCGCTGTGGGCGGTCGCCGCGCCGTCGACGCAGGCACTGATTACCCGTCAGGTCGGCCCGGAGATGCAGGGCCGCATCCAGGGCGCGCTGAGCAGCCTGATCTCACTGGCCGGGATCGCCGCACCGGCGCTGTTCGCCGGATCGTTCGGTTATTTCATCGGCCCCAGCGCGCCGGTGCGTCTGCCGGGCATCGCTTTCCTGATCGCCTCGGTGTTGCTGGCCTGTGCGGTGGTCGTGGCCTGGCGCTATGCGCGGGTGCCGGCGGTTGTGGCGTCGCCGGTGCAGGCGGCGGATCCGGTGGCATGATCGGGCGGCGGTATTGTTCTGCGATATTTGCAGATTAAAGGTGTGAAATGAAAGATAAGGCCGGAAATGTCGTTGTGCTTGGCGATCTCGTCCGGGTCATGGACATTGATCCTCGGATCACGGAATTCCTTCCCGCTGACGAAGTGCGCGATATCGAATCGATGAGAGGAGAAGTGCTTGCCATCGTCGAGCTCAACGATACGGTCGCATACGTCGAAAAAACTTGGGATCACGGCGCGGGCCGGCATGAATTCCACAAGATTCCGCTGTGGCCCGATCATATGGTGCTTGTTGCTGCTGCCGAGCCGCCGGCGATCGAGTGCTGACGTACCGTTGGTCTCGCGGCTGAAGCCGCTCCTACGAAACGCTATTCGTTGATCGCTTCCAGTTCGCGCGTCGATACCGGCAGGAACGCCCAGAACGGTATGCGGTTCGCGGCCCAGTGCTGTGCGGTCTCGTTCAGAATCTCCAGCACGGTCGCGAACGTGTCCGGCGCCTGTTCGCGCCATTCGCCTGTGTGTTCCAGCACCAGTACATAGCCTTCCGACGGCAGCCACGACAGGTCGTTCAGACAGTCGGCCAAGGCATCGAGGTTTTCGCCGAACCAATCGGGAAATCGCAGGGTTTCCGCGATCTCGAGCATTGCTGCAGGAGCGCTGCCGCAGCCGCGCAGATCCACCGGCAGTACCGTGAACTGCAGGACGCCGCCGGCTTCCACCAGCGCTTCGCGGTCGCGCGCGTCGACGAAGTACGCACCGGCTTGCGTGGCATCCGCCAGTAGTGTGCCCAGTTCGATATCGCTCATCGCGATGCTTTCCCATCGTCCAGCGTGAACCGTCGGAAGCTGCCGTAGTGATCGTCGGTATAGAAATATTCGGTCGGCGGTTGTCCGCCGACGATGATCCGTCGCGCGCCGCGGTCGGGCGACCCCGGGGTTTCCACCGTGTATTCGCGATAGTAGCCGCGCGCCTGCTTCGGCAGACGGTCTTCACGATTGCCGAACGTGCCGTCGTCCTGTCGATAGGGATACGGCCCGCCGCGCTCGATCAGCCGCAGGGTGTCGGCCGCTTCGGCCGGCAGGAAGCCCGGATAGAGGGCTGCCGGAGAACGCGTAGCGGTCGGCGTTGCGGTTGCGCCTTCCGCCATCGGCGGCGGCAGTTCCAGCGCAGTCGTCGTTCGCGCACCGTCCGTGGATACGGACGTGGCGACGGCCGGCGTGGCGCTGGGCGTCCGGTAAGCGTTCCAAGCGACTGCCGCCAGCAGCGCCACTGCGACGACCGCCATCCACTTCGAACCCGATGATTTACGCTTGTATTTGCGCATCGCCGTCTCCTGCTGCTGAGGCCGCAGTCTAGACCTGCGGTGCCATGGCTGCGCTGGTTCGCATCAAACGATCCGCCATCAGCCGCAGGTCACAGCAATAATCCTGCCGGCATCGTCCACACGGATGTTCAGGCGGTCGCCGCGGAAATCCATGGTCACCATCATGTCGGGCTTGATGACCCGCGCCGCTTTCGCGCCGCTCGCGGCCACCGCTGCTTTCACGTTGGTTTCGTCCGCCTTCTGACCGACGAACCGCTGCGCCGCTTCGGCATCGCAACTTCCTTCCTCAAGACCCGGCGCGACCCGGATCTGTTCTTCCGGCGGCAGCGCCCCGCCGGTGATCCGCGGCTTTTCGCCCGTGGCGCTTTCGCCGCCGTCCTCGCCTCCCGCAGGTGTTTCGTGCGATCCCACCGGCGTGCAGGCGGCGACGGACAGGATCGCGAACAACGAATACGGCAGCAGCGACATGGCGGTTTCTCCTGAAGGGGTCTGCGGCCAGTATGCACAGCGCGGATGACTCCCGGCCCGCTCGGGGATCGGGGTGCCGCAGATCGTGGCCATGACTTCCAGCCCCTTGACGCCTCCGATGTCTTGTTCTACAACTGTAGTACTACATCTGTAGAACGAGTGCGCACATGGCGGAAGACATCGTATTGAGCGACCTGCAACTGGACCTGATGCGGGTGCTGTGGCGGTCGGGAGAGCTGAGCGTGGCCGAGGTCACCGAGGCGCTGGCCGATCGCGATCTGGCCCACACCACGGTCGCGACGCTGCTGACCCGGCTTGAGAAGCGCGGCGTGGTGGAATCGCGGCGCGATGGGCGGGTGCTGGCTTACCGGGCCAGCGTCAGCGAGGCGCAAGTACGGCGGAACATGGTGTCGAGCCTGATCGCGCAGGTGTTCCGCGGCGACCCGAGAGCATTGCTTGCGCATCTGGTGAGCGAACGCGAAGTGGCGCCGGGCGATCTCGAACAGGTCCGCGCGCTGCTGAAGCGCGACGACGACGGGAAGGCTTCGTCATGAGCGGTTGGATCGAAGGTCTGCCCTTGTCGGTGGCAGCGGGGTGGCTGCTTGCGTTCGTACTGCACGCCACGGTGCTGCTGCTCGCCGTGTGGTCGATCGAACGCCTGGGGCTGTTGAAACATCCGGGCTGGGCGGAATGGGCGTGGCGCGTGGCGCTGTTCGGCGCATTCGTGTCGATGACGGTGGAACTGGTGCCATGGAACGCGATGCGCGCGTCGCCGGCCGCTGCGACGGTCGTGTCTGCGCCTGTTTCCGGAGCGATGACCACGTCGATAGCCGCGCCGGTCGCTGCCGAGTCACAGGCATCCGTCGCGATGCCGATGACGCATGCCGCGGCCGCAATAACGGGCATCGACGCAGCGGACGTACAGGCTGGCGGCTTCGCCCCGGTGGCGCTGCCGCTCGCGAGCGACACGATGTTCATCGGCCTGGCGCTTTGGCTGTCGGGCACGCTGCTGCTGTTGGCGCGGGTGCTGTTCCAGGCCGTGGGTCTGCTGCGGCTGCGTCGACGGCTGGTGCGCGAGGGCGCGCCTGCGGGTGCGGACCTGCAGCGCGCGATGCAGACGCTGGTGCAGGAAATGCAGGTGCGCTCGCCGACGCTGCGTGTGCTGCCCGGACTGAGCAGCCCACTGGTGTTGCCCGGCGCGGTATTGCTGCCGCGCTGGGCCGAAGGCCTGGATGCGCCGCAACAGCGCGCGATGCTGGCGCATGAATTGGCGCATCTGCGTCGTCGCGATCCGCTGTGGCGGCCGCTGCAGCGTCTGGCGCTGGTACCGCTGTTTTTCCATCCTTTGGCGTGGCACGCGCTGCGCCGTCTTGAATCATTGGCCGAAACCCTGTGCGACGCCGCCGCGGTTGAACGCAGCGGCAGCGGTCGCCCTCTGGCCGAATGCCTCGCCGAATGCCTGGCGCGCAGTTCAGGCTCTGATCGGCGTGACCCCCACAACACCGAACATCGCGGCGCCGGTTGGGCGCTGGCGATGGCCGAACGCAGCAGCGGCATCGTCGACCGCGTGCACACACTTCTGGAGAACTCACAAATGAAACTGTCCACGATTCCCGCGCGTTGGCGCTGGACCGCCGCCGTATTCGCCGTGCTCGCGCTGATCGCGCTGCCAGGCGTGATGGTGATCGCCCGCCCCGGCGCGATATCCGATGTCTTCGAGACCAGCGCCCTGTCGGCCACGTTCCGCACGGGTACTTCGAAGCTGACGATCCGTTCGGACCTGCCGACGCCGGGCGAACGCCTGCATGTCGTGTCCGACGGTACGGTTGAATTCAACGCGCAGGAAAACGATGTCGCGCGCTTGGGCCGCGGTGCGAAACTCGTGATCGTACAGACGCGCGCTGGCGTGACGCGCAAGATCACGATGGTGCCGGGCGCCAACGGTTTCCAGCGAACGTATCTGGTCGATGGCGTGGCTCGACCGTTCGACGCCGACGGCAAGGCCTG
Source organism: Lysobacteraceae bacterium (assembly GCA_046598445.1). GTDB lineage: Bacteria > Pseudomonadota > Gammaproteobacteria > Xanthomonadales > Xanthomonadaceae > Lysobacter_I. Next base: position 7,025 of record JBKJHV010000046.1, on the reverse strand, counting down.
GCTCGCCAAGGTCATTCCGGAGATCTACCGCGCGACCGGCATCGACGCCGAGGCGCGCGTCGCCCGATTGCTGGGTAAAGGCGGTGTGCCGCAGCTGCTGCAGGAAATCGCAATGCTCAGAAGCGGTCATGCACGCGCCGAGTATCTCGGACAGTTGTTCCTGCAGGCGGTGCCGGATGCAGAGCAGACCGCACAGGCGCTGGCGCAGATGAATGCGATCGAATCGGATTTCGAGAAACGCCGCGCGCTGAGCATCGCATTGCAACAGCCGCGGATCGACGCTGCGAACCAGGTGGCTTTGTTGAACATCGCACGTGATATCGGATCCGATTTCGATCGCGCCGAGTGGCTGGTCGAAGCATCGCCGAAATTGCCGGTCCAAGGCGCCAATGTGTCGGCGTGGACGCAGGCGCTGCTCGCCTTCGACAGCGATTTCGAACGCAAGCGGACGCTGCAGACGCTGATCGAAGAGGGCCGCCCGCGCGAGCAGGCGATGGTGATCGCATTGCAGGCGCTGCGCGGCATGGGCAGCGACTTCGAAACCCGTTCGGTGCTGGAATCCGCGGCCAAAGCCGGCGTGACGCTGGTCGACGCGGATTACTTCAAGGTTGTGGATGCGATGTCGTCGGATTTCGAAAAACGCGAAGCGCTGCTGGCGCTGATCGAAAGCAAAACGCCCGATGTCGCGCGCAGCCAGCGCATCCTCAACAGCGTGCGTGGATTCGGCTCCGATTTCGAACGTGGGCAGGTGCTGACCGCGCTTGCCGCGGCGATGCCGAACGATGTGGCGCTGATCGAGGGCTATCGCGCGGTCGCCCGCGGCATGGCCGATTTCGAGCGCGGTCAGGCGGAGAAGGCGCTGGATCGGTTTTATCGCGGGTGAGTGCGCTTCTGGTCGAGACGAAGGGCAAAACGCGTCGCACTATGCGGCTTTAGATCCGGTAGCGCGCGCGCCAATCGTCGATGCGCCCGATGTTGTCGATGCACAGCTTGCGGAAGTTCTCGCCGATGCGGGTGTCCTCGCCGGTGCGTCGCCAGAACTCAATGGCCAGCATTGTGGCGCGCGACCATATCTCGCGAGCGGCGAGATCGGGCACGGGAAGATTGAACGGCTCGTCGCGGACCGAGCCGCCTTCGTTGGGTCGATAGTGCATTGGCAGCATGTCGTAGACCGGTGCGAGACGCACGACATGCGTGTCGAGGTCGGTGAAGAAACTGAGGTTTCCGCCGTGCATGTCGGTATTGCCGATCAACTGACCGAACGCATCCAGCATGCGGATGCGCTCGAGATCGCCGACATCGATGAAGCCCTGTCGATGCAGCTCGGTCGCCGCGGGCAGCCAAGGCTTGCCCACGCCGCCGCTGTAGGCCGCGTCGAGCGCATCCAGCGGAACAATGCCGATGCGCCCGCCTTGTGGCGTTCGGTCGAAGCGGGTGGACTGCAGGAAGCGCCAATCGTCGACATCGAGAATTTCGGTACGCGCGCTGGAGATGTCGTGTTCGCTGAGCAGCCGCAAAGCTTGTTCCTCGCACAAAAGCAAGTTGCCCCAGCGTCGTGCCGCGGCGTTGTCGTGGTCGAGGCGAGCGAATTTGACGATGACTTCTTCAAGTAGCTCGCCGGCCAACGCGAGAATCGAAATGAATTTCGGTTGTTCACCTGCAGCGGATGATTCAGCCGCGCCGTTGCGGTCGGCATACTTGGCGCCTTGCGAATAGACAATAGGGCGTTCGGCAGAAGTGATCTTGTTGGAAGCGGCGAGGCGCGTTGCTTTATCCAGAGCGCGATCGCCAAGAGCCAAATCTCCGGGCAAATTGGCGCCATGCCCCAACAGCGCCAATAAGATTTCGTCTGCCTGCCAAAGCCTCAGGTCGCGCGGGGCGTTGATCGCATCGCCAAGCTGATGCACGAATTCCCGGCCTAGATAGCCCTGCGGCCGCAGCGTCATCAGAAACCATGGCAGGTCATCGTAGAAGCCTTGCGCGAAGTCACCGTGCATGTAGAGCGGTAGCGGCCGATCCGCCTGCAGATACCAGCACTGCCGTTCGCCGTGCAAGGCATGCAATTCGCCGAGCCGCTCCGGTCGGCCATCGGGCATGATCCGGAACAGCGGCCAATGGCTGCCGCTGCGGCCGACGTCGCGGCGCAGCGCGTAACGGCTGGCGCGGCCGCGGCCGATCGCCAGCACTTCATCGCCCAGCCGCGCGAGCGCCGCAGTGACGGTGGGAGTGCTGACGCGAAGGTGCCGGGCTATTCCGCTGGCACTCGACGGACCGAGTGTCCGCATCGCCACACGGAGCTGGTCGGTGGAAAATGCCATGAGAAAGTCTTTACGGAATTCCGAAAGACTTATATTGCCATAAACACCAATAAATCAAATATATATCGTATTCTTAAGCCGAAATATTTAACGATTAATTTAATGATTAATTGAGTTCCGCTTGCGAGAGTTAGGCGCTGGCAAGCGTAAGCCATTGATTTGGTATGCCACGGCGGAAGAGGTGGCCGTGAAGCTCGCCTCACGACATAGGCCTTGGTCGCTTGGATCTGTAAAAGCCTGGTCTAAATCTCAGGCCTGCGAAAGAGCCTGTCATCTCGAACGAGGGCGAGGCCCGAGGAGGGATCTGCTTGTCGCTGTCGGTGCGATAGCAGCAGATCCCTCCACCCACTACGCGGGCGTTCGGGACGACAATGAGCTTGTCGGTTTCCGGTTGCAGCACATTTCAAGCCGCCTCTGACGCTGGCAGCGGGCTGAAGCCCGCTGTACAAGGCGAATCACATTTACGCGGCTTTTGCCGCCGATGCCGGGCCTGCGCTCCAACGCGTTAACAACTCCGCCTCGCGCGTCTTGGCTTTGTGCAGATGCGCTTCCTTGACGTGGCCGTAGCCGCGGATGTGTTCGGGAATCGAAGCGATCTCGGCCGCCAGCGCGACGTTGCCGGCGTCGAGTTTGCCGAGCAGGCCTTCGACGGTCGCGAAATAATCTTCGATCAGCTTGCGCTCCATCCTGCGTTCTTCGGTGCGGCCGAAGATGTCGAGTGCACCGCCGCGCAGGAAACGCAGTTTGGCCATCAGCTTGAACGCGGTGAACACCCAGGGGCCGAACTCCTGCTTGATGAGGCGGCCTTCGGCGTCCTTCTTCGCCAATAGCGGCGGAGCGAGGTGGAAGCGGATCTTGTAGTCGCCTTCGAACTGCTGCGCGACGCGCTTCTGGAAGTCGCCGCTGGTGTAGAGGCGGGCGACTTCGTATTCGTCCTTGTACGCCATCAGCTTGAACGCATAGCGCGCAACCGCTTCCGACAGATCGCTGCTGCCCGGCGCTTTCGCCTGTTCCGCGGTGCGGACCTTGGCGATGAAGTCGCTGTAGCGTTTGGCGTAGTCGATATTCTGGTAGTCGCTGAGGAACGCGATGCGACGCGCGACGACTTCGTCGAGCGAACGCGACAGGCGGGCGTCGTCCAGCGGCATGAACCAGTCGCGATCGCTGGCGTCGGCGGGCACGTGCCGCAGCTCGTCGGCGCTGCGCAGCTCGCCGTTTTGCTGGGCGATGCCGGATTCGTGGCCTTCCGATGCAGACGGCGCCAGCAGACGCAGTGCGTTCGGGGTGCTTTCGGCGGCGGTCGGCGCATTGCGTACCACGCCGGCGGCCGCGACCACCGCGGGCAGATCGATCACCGCGAGGCGGCCCCAGGCGAACGCGGTCTTGTTCATCTCGATCGCGGCGCCGTTGAGCTCGACCGCACGCATGATCGCGTCGAACGAGATCGGCACCAGGCCCTGCTGCCAGGCGTAGCCGAGCATGAACAGGTTGGCGGCGATGGCGTCGCCCATCAGCGCGTTGGCGAGCTGGGTCGCGTCCACCAGTTGCAGCGCGGATTCCGGCGAGTCGTTGCCGCCCAGCGCGGTGCGCACCGCGGAGACGATATCGGCCGCCGGGAACTGCATGTCCGGGCGCGTGGTGAAGGTGCCGGGCATCGCTTCGTAACTGTTGAGCACGACGTTGGAGCGGCCCTCGCGGATTTTCGACAGCGCCCAGTAATCGTTGACCACCACCATGTCGCAGCCGAGCACCAGATCGGCTTCGCCGGCGGCGATGCGCACGGCGTGGATATCGTCGGGCGACTTCGCGATGCGGATGTGGGTGGTGACCGCGCCGCCCTTCTGCGCGAGACCGGTCTGGTCGAGCACGGTCGCGCCCTTGCCTTCGAGATGCCCGGCCATGCCCAGCAGTGCGCCGATGGTGACCACGCCGGTGCCGCCGACGCCGGTGATCAGGATGTTCCAGGGCTTGTCGAGCGCGCTCGCGAACGTCGGCATCGGCAGATCGCCGAGGCGGGCGGCGGTATTGGCGCCGCTGTTGTCAGGCGCCTTGCCTTTCTTCAGTTTGCCGCCGTGCACGGTGACGAAGCTGGGGCAGAACCCTTCGACGCAGCTGTAGTCCTTGTTGCAGTTGCTCTGGTCGATGTCGCGCTTGCGGCCGAATTCGGTTTCTTTGGGCAGCACCGACACGCAGAAGCTTTTCACACCGCAGTCGCCGCAGCCTTCGCAGACCAGCGAATTGACCATTACGCGTTTTTGCGGGTCGACTATCTTGCCGCGCTTGCGGCGGCGGCGTTTCTCGGTGGCGCAGGTCTGGTCGTAGATCAGGATGCTGGTGCCCTTCACTTCGCGCAGGGTCTTCTGCACCGCGTCGAGTTCGCGGCGGTCGTGGAAACTCACGCCCGCGGGGAAGATCGAATGGTCCGACCACTTCTCGATATCGTCCGACACCACCGCGATGGTCTGCACGCCTTCGGCGCGCATCTGCTGCGCGATCTGCGGTACCGACAAGGTCCCGTCCACCGGCTGGCCGCCGGTCATCGCCACCGCGTCGTTGTAGAGGATCTTGTAGGTGACGTTGACGCCGGCCGCAATGCTTTGCCGCACCGCCAGCGAGCCCGAGTGGTAGTAGGTGCCGTCGCCCAGGTTGGCAAACATGTGCGGCCGTTTGGAAAACGGCGCCTGGCCGACCCAGGGCGTGCCCTCGCCGCCCATCTGGGTGAAGCCGATGGTCTCGCGGTCCATCCAGGTGGCCATGAAGTGGCAGCCGATGCCGGCCATGGCGCGGGAGCCCTCGGGTACCTTGGTGCTGGTGTTGTGCGGGCAGCCGCTGCAAAACCAGGGCTGGCGCTCGGCATTGCTGCCGGTGCCGGCCGTCATCGCGCGGTCCTTGGCGGCCAGCACGGCCAGCCGGGCGTCCATCCGGGCAACGATGTGCTCGGGCATGCCGAGTTTTTTGAGCCGTTTCGCAATCGCCTGGGCGATCAGCGTGGGCGTCAAATCCGCCTGGGCGCGCAGCAGCCAGTTGCTGCTGGGATTGGGCTGGCTCCACTCGCCGCCCGAGGCGTCGCCCTCTTGTTCGTCGAATTTGCCCAGCACATTGGGCCGCACGTCGGCGCGCCAGTTGTACAGCTCTTCCTTGACCTGGTATTCGATGACCTGGCGCTTTTCTTCCACCACCAGGATTTCGCGCAGGCCTTGGGCGAATTCGCGCGTGGTCTGCGCTTCCAGCGGCCACACCACGGCCACCTTGTGCAGGCGGATGCCGAGACGGCGGCAGGTGGCGTCGTCGAGGCCGAGGTCCAGCAGCGCCTGGCGCGTGTCGTTGTAGGCCTTGCCGCTGGCAATGATGCCGAAGCGGTCGTTCGGGCCTTCGATCACGTTGTGGTTCAGGCGGTTGGCGCGGATGTACGCGAGGGCCGCGTACCACTTGTAGTCGAACAGGCGTGCTTCCTGGTCGAGCGCGGCATCCGGCCAGCGGATGTGCAGGCCACCGGGCGGCATCTGGAAATCGGTCGGCAACTGAATCTGCACGCGGTCGGGATCGATGATCGCGGTGGAGCTCGACTCGACGATCTCCTGGATCGTCTTCATGCCGGCCCAGACGCCCGAGTAGCGGCTCATCGCGAACGCATGGAGGCCGAGGTCGAGGATCTCCTGCACGTTGGCCGGGAAGAACACCGGTAGCCCGCAGGCCTTGAAGATGTGGTCGCTCTGGTGGGCCGCGGTGGAGCTCTTGGCCACGTGGTCGTCGCCCGCCACTGCGATCACGCCGCCCCAGGGCGTGGTGCCGGCCATGTTGGCGTGCTTGAAGACGTCGCCGCTGCGGTCCACGCCCGGGCCCTTGCCGTACCAGATGCCGAACACGCCGTCGAACTTCCGGGTGCCTGCCGGTGCGAATCCGAGTTGCTGCGTGCCCCACAGCGCCGTGGCCGCCAGCTCCTCGTTCACGCCGGGCTGGAACACGATGTTCTGCGCCTTGAGGAACTTGTCCGCCTTCCACAGCGCCTGGTCGTAGCCGCCGAGCGGCGAACCGCGGTAGCCGCTGATGAAGCCGGCAGTGTTCTTGCCGGCCTGCGCGTCGCGCAACCGCTGCAGCATTGGCAGCTTGACCAGGGCCTGCACTCCGCTCATGAAGGCGCGGCCGTAGTCGAGCGAATACTTGTCGTCGAGCGTGACGGTTTCGAGGGCCTTGCGGATGTGTTCGGGCAGCGGTGCGTTCATAGGACTTTCTTGTCTCCGAAATTCGTCGGCAAAGTGTATGCCGACGAGCTGGATAAGTCTTTGCGTTTTGTGCCTGGTTATCGCGCCGGCCGCGCCGTGCGGCGGCTCACTTGGGCCACAGTACCCACAGCCGCAGCGGCTGCTTGAGCCGGCCCGCCAGTTCGCCTGCTTCGCCGCCCCAGCCGGCGAAATAGTCGGCGCGCACCGCGCCCGTGATCGCGCTGCCGGTGTCCTGCGCCAGCACCAGCCGCTGCAGGCTGAGCACCGGCCCGCTGGACGCCAGCCAGACCGGTGTGCCGTACGGGATGCTGTCCTTGTCGACCGCGATCGATCGGCCGGGCGTCAGGGGCACGCCCTGGGCGCCACGCGGGCCGAACCCGGCGTCCAGCTCCGACAGGGCTTCCTCGCGGAAGAACACGGTGCGCGGGTTGCTCCACAGCAGATCGTTGATGCGCTGGGGGTTCTGCGCGGCCCAGGCCTTGAT
>JBKJHV010000087.1:0-4279 GCA_046598445.1 Lysobacteraceae bacterium | reverse complement strand
CCGGTCGCGACCGTCATCGCGCCCTGCTCGACCCAGCGGCCGACGGCGAGCCCCAGACGCCCGCGTTCCTGCAACTGATCGCCTTCGCCGCCACCGAGCACGCGCGCGAGCGACGAGCGCCGCAGCGCCCACACGATCCGCGTGCCCGGCGCCTGTTGCGCCAGCCGCGCGAGATCGTCGAGCACGTTGAACGCGGAATGGCCGCTGCCCACCATCAGCACGCGCTTGCCGGCGTAACGCGCACGCTGCGCACCCAGCACATCCGGCACGCCGTAGACAATCCGCGCCCGCAACGCGCGTTCGCCCAGCGCCGGAATGCCCGACGCGCCAAGCGGGTTCGGCGTGTCGATGGTGCCCGACGCATCGATCACCGCCCGCGCCAGCAATTCGTGCTCGCCCGCGCCATCTTCGTAACGCACGACGAACGGCGCGTCGCTGCGCCCGGCGTTCTTCATCCGGTCGTGCCGCTGTTTCGTCACCGCCACTACCCGTGCACCGAGCCGCAGATGCGGTGCGATCTCTGGCGTCGCCGAAAGCGGACGCAGATAGCGTTCGACCACTTCGCCACCGGTGGGGAAGGCCGTGCGTTCCGGCGCGCGCCAATCGTATTTCGCGAGAATCGCGCCCGCGGTGCGGTCCACCGTGTACGCCCATGGCGAAAACATCCGCACATGCGCCCAGCGCGACATGCCTGCACCGACGGCATCGCCGGCTTCCAGCACAAGCGGCTTGAGGCCGCGTTCGATCAGATGCGCAGCGGCGGCCAGACCCACCGGGCCGGCGCCGATCACCACCACGGGCAGTGTCGTGTTCATGCTTTTTCCCCTTGAATGGATGTGTGTGTTGAATGCGGTGCGCGGCGTCGCCGCATCACAGCTGTTCGGACGCAAGGTTCTGTGGAATGAGCCGTTCGACGATCACAACATCCAGCCAGCGGCCGTCGAGTCGCCCGTGTTTTTCGTAGACGCCGACTTCGCGGAAACCGCTGGCGCGGCACATGCGCAGGCTGGCGTGATTGAAGGTGAACACGCGCGACACCAGCTTCCAGTAGCCGCGTTCGCATGCCGCCTCGACCAGCGCTTCCAGAAGCCTGCGGCCGAGCCCCGCACCGCGCGCGCCGCGATCGATATACACCGAGAACTCGCCGATGCCGGCGTAACAATCGCGCGGGCGATAGTCGCTCAAGCCGGCCCAACCGACGACGGCGCCGTCGTCGCTCACCGCGACCAGTTGCGGATGAAGCGCGGCGCCTGCGAGTTTCGCGACGATATCGGCTGCGCTGCGCGACTCAGTCTCGAAGGTCGCGCTGCGTTCGGCGATGCCCTGGGTGTAGATCGCGGCAATGGCATCGGCATCGGCGATGTCTGCGTGGCGGATCGTGTGCATGGTGATGTCCTGCTCCGGATGAATGCTTCGGATTACTGTTGTCAGTTGCAACTATTTGCCCAAAAAAAGGTCAGCCGCAGCCGCGCTTGCCGTCATCACCGGTGCCGCAGGCCGGCGCACAGCCGCCGACGCTGACCCCAGACACGAACCGCGCCTCGGCCGCGCGCGCGAGGCGACGCACGACTTCGGTCGCGTCGACGAGCGCATCGCGATCCACATCGCGCAGCAGTTCCGCTTGCTGTGCGATCAGTTCGCGCTCGATGCGTTCGTACAGGGCGCGGCCGCTGCGCGTCGCCGCCAGCGACACCGCGCGCGCGTCGTCGGGATCCGGCGAACGTTCGACGTAGCCTTTGCGCACCAGCGCATCGATCACGCGGGTGGTGGTGCTTTTGTCCAGGCGCAGCACTTCGGCGAGCGCGAGGCTACGCTGCGGCCCACGCTCGACCAGGGCTTCCAGTGCGTGGCACTGGGTGACCGAAATGTCGTAGCAGCAGATCCGGTCGCGGTCGCGGAACTGATAGACCCGCACCAGCGCGGACACCGCGGCATGCAGCGCCGCGGCGTCCTGCAGCAGGGTGTCGGGAAGCGACTTGGCGAGTGGCTTGGGCATGCGCTCAGGATATTGTTGTCAGTTGCAACCATATTCCCGGAATCCGCCCGCTGTCAACACCCGTCGACTGTGGCGCTATGCTGGCGAATCGCCCTCTACCCCTCGCGCCGCGTCGATGCCGGAATTCGAAGTCAGCCGCCTGCTCGACACCGGTACGGCCACGGTGCGGCATGTGCTGTGCCGGGGAACGTGCCGGCATCGCAGCGCGGAGGAATGCGTCTCCGCCACGCATCTGGTGTTTCCCTATCGCGGCGTCTACCTGCGCCATGTCGGCAGCGACCAGGCCGTCGCCGATGCCAATCGCGTGCTGCTGTTCAACGCCGGCGAGAGCTACCAGGTCAGTCATCCGGTCGACGGCGGCGACGCCAGCCTGGTGCTGGCGCTGTCCGAACCGCTGCTGCGCGAACTGGCGCCGGCCGCGCTGCTGCACAAGCGCGACACGCTGGGCTTCCGCCATCAGAGCCTGCACATCGATCCGCGCGCACAGGCGCTGGTGGCGCTGCTGCGCCACGGCCTGCAGCACGGCCTGCAGCACGGCCTGCAGCACAACAGCATCCTCGAACCGCTGGAAGCCGAAAGCCTGCTGCTGACCCTGGTCGCCCGCAGCCTGGGGCCGCGCACCGCGCGCGAACCCGGCGCCACGCCCGCGAAACAGCGGCTGGTGAACCGGGTGAAGCTGCTGCTGGCGGGCGACCTGTCGCGACGCTGGACTCTGGAGGAAATCGCCGCCGAGATCGGCGGCTCCGCTGTCTATCTCACCCAGGCGTTCCAGCAGGTCGAACGCCTGCCGCTCTACCGCTATCAGCTGCGGCTGCGGCTGGCGCGCGCGCTGGATCTGCTGCCGCAGTGCGCGGACATGTCGGCGCTGGCCTTCGATCTGGGCTTTTCCAGCCACAGCCATTTCGCCTCGGCCTTCCGCCAGACCTACGGCCGCTCACCCTCGGCGTTCCGGCAATCATTGAGCTGAGCGACCGCTCAGCATTTCAACCGCTAAAGATTTCGACAGCGGCAGCGGCGCGCGAATGGTCTCCTGTGCCTGCCCGATGACGGGCTGAATGAGGAGAAGTGTCATGGCGGAGAACACCTGCGCGGTCTGCGATTACGCACTGGATGCCAACGCGATCCAGGCCACGATCGGCGGACGCACTGTCGAAGTGTGCTGCAGCGAATGCGCGGACAAACTGCGCGAAGCCGAGGCGTCGGCACGATGAGTGTCGATGTTGCTTTTGGCGACCGGACGGCGGATATGCCGTCCGGTCGCCTCTCGCATCCATGCCGGAGCGGGCATCCACACAGGAGCGGCCGATGAACAATTCACGCACCGTCGCCGTGCTCGGCGCTTACGGCCATACCGGACGTTTCGTGGTGGCGGAACTGCAGCGTCGCAGCTGGACGCCGATCCTCTGCGGTCGCGATCCCGCGCGTCTGGACGCGCTGGGCGAAGCCTGGCCGTCGCTGCCAAGGCGGCGCGTCTCGATCGACAATCCGGCGTCGCTCGATCGCGCACTCGAAGGCGCGTCCGCCGCGATCAACTGCGCCGGTCCGTTCCTCGACACCGCCAACGCCGTGATCGAAGCCGCGCTGCGCGCGCGCATCCACTCTCTGGACATCGCCGCCGAGCAGGCGCCCGTGCAGGCCGCATTCGAGCGTTACGACGACGCTGCGCACACAGCCGGCGTCGCCATCCTGCCGGCGATGGCGTTCTACGGCGGGCTGGCCGATCTGCTGGCGACCGCGGCGATGTCGGACTGGACCACGGCGGACAGCATCGAGATTGCGGTCGCGCTGGACAGCTGGCACCCGACCGCCGGCACGCGCCTGACCGGCCAACGCAATACCGCGCCGCGGGTGACCGTATCGGACGGGCGGTTGGCGACGCTCGCCGATCCACCGCCGAAGCGCATATGGACGTTCCCGCCGCCGTTCGGAACAGTTGAAACCGTCGGCCTGCCGCTCTCGGAAATCGTATTGATCCACCGTCATCTGCGCGCGACAAAAGTCGATTCGTACATGAGCCTCGCGCCGCTCGCGGATCTGCGCGATCCCACGACGCCACCGCCGGTGGCCGCTGATGCCAGCGGCCGCTCCGCGCAACGCTTCGCGATCGATATCGTCGCGACCCGCAACGGCGAGACCCGCCGCGCCGGTGCGCAGGGCCGCGATATCTACGCGGTGACCGCGCCGCTGATCGTGGAAGCACTGCAACGACTGGCGGATGGACGCTGCCGCGCAACGGGCGTTGTCGCTGCGGGACAGGCTTTCGACGCGCGCGACTTCCTGTCG
>JBKJHV010000050.1:0-33559 GCA_046598445.1 Lysobacteraceae bacterium | reverse complement strand
CGGCGTGGTGGCCGAGCCGCTGCCGGTGCGGCCGGAGACGGTGATCGGGCTTTCGACGGTGGTGTTGTCGCTGATCGTGTAGTCGGCGCTGTTGGTGTAGGTCTGGCCGGTGGGCGGAGTGCCGCCGCCGGTGTAGCCGCTGATCCAGCTGGCCACGGTGACGACTTCCGAGTACACGCCGTACTTGTTCGGACGCGCGCAACCGTCGCCCCAGCTGACGACGCCGATGCTGTAGATCGAGCCGTTGTAAGGCGCGATCAGCGGGCCGCCGCTGTCGCCCTGGCAGGAGTCCTTGCCGCCCGCGGCGAGACCGGCGCAGATCATGGTGGCGGCATGGATCTGGCCGTTGTACGAGCTGGCCGAGTTGCAGGTGGCATCGGACACCACGGGAATCGTCACTTCGCGCAGGGCGGTGGTACCGCTGCCGCCTTCCGATGTGGCGCCCCAGCCCAGGGTGGTGACGAGGTCGCCCGGCTTGGCGACGGCCTGCATCACCGTGGCATCGGGCAGCTTGGCGCGGATCAGGTTGGTGGGGAAGGTGCCGTTGATGCGCAGTAGGGCGTAATCGTACGCCGAGGTGCTGCTGTTGTAGCTCGGGTGCGGGATGTACTGGGCGACGCTGTACGCCGTCTGGCTGCCGGTGTTGTTGGAGCCTGCGCGGACCGTGCTCTGGCTGCCGCAATGCGCGGCGGTCAGCACCCAGCTGTCGGCAATGATCGTGCCGCCGCAGCCGGAGGTGCGCACGGTGAACGAACGATCGCCGACCGCCGGGATGCCGCCGACGATGCGTCCATTCACTTGATTGAACGGGGTGCTGGGCTTCCAGACGCCCGCCTGCGCTTTGCGGTCGGCGGCGAACGATACGGTGCTTGCGGCCAGCAACGACAGCAGCAGGGTGTTTGAAGCAACGCGAATGCCAGTCTTCATTTCAGCTCATTTCCTTATAGATGATGTTGATCGGGATGTCGTAAGTACGACGCGATGCGAGCATGTGCATTCAGTGCATGCCATCAAAAGCATGCGCATTTAGATCATCCGCATTAAGAGCATGCACAATGGAAACATGTGCATCGCGACTGCTTTGAAACGCGGCGAACCCGCTCCTGTTTCCCTGTGATCGAGAGTGGCGCCGTACTGCGCGACACGTTTCGCGTGGATGCACGCACCGAGTGTCTGCGGTTGGCCTGACAGTCCTGTCTGCCGGTATGCGAATGCCGCAGACGGCCTGCTGGGGTTGGTCGATGTTAGTCGTACTTCAAAGCGCGCAGTCATGGCGATTCATCATGACTGCGCGTTGTTCTTGTCGATAAGCGGTGCGTTGAAAAAGTACTGAAAAAAGTTTTCGTAGAATGAAAACGACTGGCCGCCTTCGCGAACGAAGCGGGCCCGGCGAAACCGGACCCGCTTTGTAGCTGCGCTGCCGCAACGATTACGGCGCGAAGTACGTCGAGATCGAGGAGTACACGTCCGAGAAGCGCGAGTAATAATCCGGGTCGGTCGGCGCCGTGCAGTACGACAGGCCGCCGTACAGGCCGCCGCGCAGCTGATGCGTGCCATCGGTGTTGACGGTGAACAACGCGGAACCGGAGGAACCGCCTTCGGTCACGCCGGTATTCCACACCACGCGATACAGCGGCGACTTGCCGTCGATCGAGGTCGACAGACCGGTCACCGAACCCAGCGAATACATCTTCGCATCGCCGGCCGGATGATGGATGCCGATGATCGAAGTGCCGGTGGCGCCGATCGCTGAGCTGGTCCAGGACGCGTACACAGCACCGGCCGGCGGAGCGGTCTTCAGCTCCAACAGCAGCGTGTCGCGGGTGGTGTTGGAATGACGGAGGTAGGCACCGCCGGTCAGCGTCACCGCGCCGGCCGCCTGAGTGGTGCCGCCGCAGGTGGTGGCCTTGTAGAACCAGTACGTCTGCAGGGTGTTGGCCACGGCTTGCGTGCTGATGCAATGCGCGGCGCTCCAGAACAGGCGCTTCTTCGGCGAATAGCTGTTGTTGAGCAGCGTGCCGGTGCAGAGGTACGAACTGGCGCCCTTGGTGAACACCATGCGTGCGACCGCTTTCTCGGCGTTGAGGAAGCCGGTGGTGGGGCTGACGCGACACACGATGTCTTTCTCGCAGCTGTCGCTTTCGCCGATCTTGGTGCCCAGTTTGGCCAATGCGCTTTCGCTGGCGATCGGGCTGGTGTCGAAATGCGAGATCTGCGGGATGGCGAGGCTGAAGTTCTGCGGACGCTGGCCCTTGGCCAAGACGATTTCCACCGTGGCCTTGTCTCCCATCAACACCGGCGACCAACCGGCCTGCTGACCGATGAACTCGCGGCCGTTCTGTTCAAACACGCGACCATCGTTGCCGCCGAAGCGCAGCGTGACCGCGCTGGGATTGCCGCGACCGTTGCTTTTCAGGGTCAAACCGGCGCGCATCGCAACCGCGGTTTCCGAAGAGATATCGAAGCGGGCCGCGATGCTGCCGTCGCTCTGGCGTTCCCAGCCGAGATTGGTCAGCGAGATCCTGGCATTCGGCACGTTGCGCGCAAAACCGATTTCGAACGGCTGACCGCGCTTGACCTGATCCTCGCGGCGCGACTTCAGCGCGCGGGTGTCGGCCAGTGCGGGCGAACCCAGCGCGATCAGCGTGGGCGCGGTGGCTTCGCGCGTGGCGAATGCGGCGGCGCCCATGGCCTTGGCCATCGGTGCTTCGCTGACGAAGGCCTCGCCCAACTCGACGGTCGGCGCAGCGGCATGGACGAAGGGTGCGGCGAGCAACGTTGAAACGATCGCGATACAAATGCGGTTCTTGCGTACCATTGGCGACTCATCCTTGTTGACGTTGGTGCGGTAAGGAATGCCGACGCGCGACGCGTCTTCCATGGCCATGACGGCCGGGAAGAGCCTGCGATCATTCCCCGAGGGTGGTGTTGTTGCTGGGTTGCCGTGCCGTCGCGCATGGGACAGCAGACTTTCTGAGCGTATACGTGCTGCCGTCCATTTTTTGCGACGGCAGTCGCTCTTCGAATGCGCGCAGCATCGTCTCGATCGATGCTGCAATGCCGCAGTCGAAGATATTCAACAACAGCGATGCGAGTAACGAAACAGTCGGCTGTTTTCCGATACTGCCGCGGTTGCGCGGCTTAGCGGAATACCCGCCGCAACAGGTCCGTTGTCCGCGATGCCGGATTCTGACGAATCTGCTTTTCCTGCTCCGCGATGACATGGAACAGACCATCGATGGTTTCGCGGGTGACGTAATCATCGAGGTCGGCGCTGGTGGCGGAACCCTGGCCGCTGCCGAGCAATGCGCCCATGCTGCTGCCGCCGGCTTTTTTACTGAAATCCTTGTACTTCTGGGTCACGCCCACCGATGCAGTCTGTTTCTCCACGATCGGCCGGAACGCTGCGTACAGTTTCTGCTCGCTGCTGCGGCGGAAGAAATCGGTGGCGGAGGTCTCGCCGCCGCGCACCAGGCCGATGGCATCCTGCAGCGTCATCTGCCGCACCGAATCGGCGAGGATGCCTGCGGCCACCGGCACCGCTTTCTCCGCCGCGCGATTCATCGACAGTTCGAAGGCATCCACTTTTTTGCCGGCGCCTAGCTGGCGCGCGAGGTCGGCGAGCCTGCGGATTTTTTCCGGCACGAAAATCTTGACCGCCTGGTCGCGGAAGAAGCCGTCTTCCTTGCCCAGTTGGCGCACCGCGCGGTCCACGCCCTGCGCCAGGGCTTCCTTGATGCCGCCGCTGGCGTCGCGTTCGCTCAGGCCGTTGTTGTTCTTGTTGCCGAGCAGTTGCTGCTTGAGCTGCTGTTGCAACTGCTGTTCGGGCGATTGCGCACTGGCGCCGGCAGCGACCGTTGCGATGGCGATGCAGGCAGTGAGGACAAGGGCGGGACGACGCATGGTGATGCTCCTCGCGGACGATGGGGGCAGCATACCCCTCGCCCGACGTACCATGTGCGGAGAAATGAGGAGAATTCATGAAGATACTGGTGACCGGTGGTGGCGGTTTTCTAGGCCACGCGCTCTGCAAAGGCCTGGTCGAACAAGGCCATGAAGTCGCGAGTTACAACCGCGGGCATTACCGCACGCTGGAGCCGCTGGGCGTGCGTCAGATCCAGGGCGATCTGGCCAATCGCGACGCATTGGTCGCGGCCTGCGCGGGCATGGAGGCGGTGTTCCACAACGCTGCCAAGGCCGGCGCCTGGGGCAGTTACGAGAGCTACCGTCTCGCGAACGTCGTCGGCACCGACAACGTGCTTGCCGGCTGTCGCGCGCACGGCATCGGCCGTCTGGTCTACACGTCCACGCCCAGCGTGACCCATCGCGCGACCTATCCAGTGGAAGGCGGCACCGCCGACACCGTGCCCTATGGCGAAGGTTTCAAAGCGCCGTACGCCACCACCAAGACCATCGCCGAGAAAGCGGTGCTGGCTGCCAACGGGCCGGACCTCGCCACTGTCGCGCTGCGGCCGCGGTTGATCTGGGGCCCGGGCGATCAGCAACTGCTGCCGCGGCTGGCGTCGCGGGCGAAAGCCGGGCGGCTGCGATTCGTAGGCGGCGGCCACAACGTCATCGATACCACTTATATCGACAACGCCGCGCAGGCGCATTTCGACGCCTTCTCGCATCTGGCGCCGGGCGCGGCCTGCGCCGGGCGCGCGTATTTCATCAGCAACGGCGAGCCGAAGCCCGTACGCGAGATCGTCAACGCGCTGCTGCGCGCGGCGGGGGCGCCCACGGTGCAGAAGAGCCTGCCGTTCGGCGTGGCCTATGCCATCGGCGCGGTCTGCGAAACGCTGTGGCCTCTGTTGCGGCTGAAGGATGAGCCGCCGCTGACGCGTTTCCTCGCTGAACAGCTCAGCACCACGCACTGGTATTCGATGGCGCCGGCGATGCGCGATTTCGGCTACGTGCCGCGGGTGACGATCGAGGAAGGCCTGAAGCGACTTGCGGCTTCTTACGCAGGCGCAGACGAGCCCCCATCCCGGCCTTCCCCCGCCATGCGGGGGAAGGCCGGGATGGGGGCATCGAGCGCAACGCACGACCGGGGCGGACCCCCGTCCGCCCGCTAGAATGCCCGCATGACTGCCTCCTCCTTCGATTGGAAACCGCTGGCCGGCCGTGCGCTGGAAAGCGCGCTCAACCGCGCCATCGCGCTGGACCCCGATACCCGCGACGCATTGCAGCCGCTGGATGGCCGCAGCGTGGTGCTGGCGCTGGACGCCGCCGAGGCGCCGCTGGCGATGCGGCTGCAGGTGGATGGCGAGCGGTTGCGGGTTGGCCCGGTCGATCCTGAACAGGTGCCCGATCTTGCGGTGCGCAGCACGCTGGGCGGGGTGTTGTCCCTGGGCATGCAGACACTGCTGCCGAAACTGCTCGGCAAGCGCGATGACGACGCCGATGCCGTGCCGGTGGGGCGCATGCGGATCGAAGGCGATGCCGAACTCGCGCGCCGCCTGCAGCGCCTGGCCGAGCGTTTCGACCCGGACTGGCAGCAGCCGTTCACCGCGGTGTTCGGCGATGTGATCGGCGTGCAGATCGCGAATGGTGTCGCCGCCGCGCTGCGCCAGGCGCGCGTCGGCGGACAGAAGTTCGCCCAGACCGCGGCCGAATATCTCACCGAGGAATCGCGCGACGTGGTGCCGCGCGCGGAGTTGAATGCGTTCTACGACGATGTCGATACGCTGCGCGACGATGCCGAACGCCTCGCCGCGCGGGTCGCGCGCCTCAACAAGCGGGTGGCAGCATGAGTGCAGCATCATGAGTGCGCTCCTGCGCGCAGCGCGGATCGGTCGCGTGCTGATCCGTTATCGCCTCGACGACCTGCTGGACGACACGCCCGCCGAGCGCTGGCTCAAGCTCGCGCGTCCGTTCGTACCGCGCGCGTCGCGGGAGATCGCCCTGCAGCCGCGCGGCATGCGCCTGCGCCTGGCGCTGCAGGAGTTGGGACCGATCTTCGTCAAGTTCGGGCAGATTCTTTCGACCCGCCGCGATCTGATGCCGCCGGACATCGCGATCGAGCTGTCGCTGTTGCAGGACCGGGTAGCGCCGTTCGATGGCGAAACCGCGCGTCGGATCGTCGAAGCCTCGCTCGGCCAGGACATCCGCGAAGCCTTCGAGCATTTCGACACCACGCCGCTGGCGTCGGCGTCGATCGCGCAGGTGCATGCCGCGCGCCTGCCGGGCGGGCGCGAAGTCGTGGTGAAAGTGCTGCGCCCCGACATCGAAAAGCAGATCGACGGCGACATTGCATTGCTGGGCAGCATCGCCGCGCTGGTGGAACGCGCGCATCCCAACGCCGACAAGATCCGGCCGCGCGAAATCGTGCGCGAAGTGCAGAGCACGCTTGCGGCCGAACTCGATCTGCAGCGCGAAGGTGCGAATGCGTCGGTGATCCGCCGGTTCTGGATGGGCAAGGACGGCCAGGATTCGCCGGATCTGTACGTGCCCGATGTGATCTGGAGCCACACCGCCGAGCGCGTGCTCACCCTCGAACGCGTCTACGGCATTCCCAGCGACGACATCGCTGCGCTGGACGCCGCCGGCATCGACCGCAGTGCGCTCGCCGCGAAAGGCGTGCGCGTCTTCTACACCCAGGTGTTCCGCGACAACTTCTTCCACGCCGATGCCCACGCCGGCAACATCTGGGTGGACAGCGACCCGGCGCGCAAGGACAACCCGCGTTTCATCGCGATCGATTTCGGCATCGTCGGCCAGTTGTCCAGCGAGGACCAGTACTACCTCGCCGAGAATTTCATGGCGATCTTCAACCGCGACTACCGTCGCATCGCCGAGCTGCACGTGCAGGCCGGCTGGATTCCGTCGCATGTCCGCATCGACGAACTCGAAGCGGCCGCGCGCGCGGTGTGCGAGCCGTACTTCACCCGTCCGCTGTCGGAAATCTCGCTGGCCGAAGTGTTGATCAAGGTCTTCCGCACCGCGCAGAAGTACGAATTGACCCTGCAGCCGCAGTTGATCCTGCTGCAGAAGACGCTGCTCAACATCGAAGGCGTCGGCCGCTTGCTCGATCCGAAGCTGGATATCTGGGCGGTGGCCAAGCCGGTGCTGGAAAAGATCCTGCTCGAACGCTACAGCCCGCAGCGGTTGATGGGCGAATTCCGCAAGCGGCTGCCGGAACTGATCACCCGCGCGCCGGACATGCCGCAGCTGCTGCATGCGTGGCTGAGCCAACAGGTCAGCGGCAAGCACGAACTGGCGATGCGTTCGCACGATCTCGCCGATCTGGCGAAGACCATGAACGCGATGCAGCGCCGGATCGTGTCCGCGATCCTCGGCACAGGTCTGCTGATCGTGGCAGCGGTACTGTTTGCGCTGGAAGCCGGCGGCCCGCGGGTGTTCGGTGTGCCCGCTGCGGCGTGGATCGCTGGCCTCGGTGGTTTGTGGGGACTGATTGCGGCCTGGCCGCGACGCTAGGTTTTCCATGCTCGTCTCCTTCCCCCGCGACTCGGGGGAAGGCTGGGATGGGGGATGTTTTCGTGAGCTGCGGCCCCCACCCCAACCCGTCCGGCCAGCAGGCCCAGCCTGCCGGCGTTCGTCGGCGCGCGGACCATGGTCCGCAAACGCGCCTCCTCGCCCCCCGCATGCGGGGGAGGGTTGGGGTGGGGGCCGCCGTTGCGATCGCGTCGGTAAAAATCGCGACGATCGAAACCGCTTCGATCGATCTTTATGCGACCGGCGAACCATCAGAGAGCCAGGGCGCCCTGCGATGTCGCGGCTGGCGTCGCTCCCGCAGCATAAACGGCGCCAGGATCGCTCCGGACGCCGCTCGATAGTCGCGTTCGCGCTGCGCTTACTTGCCTGCGGGGTTCGCTGCTGGCTTCGTCGCGGCTTTGGCAAAATCCCCGGCCTTGAATGTGCTCAGCGCATCGGGCTTGAAGTGCTTGCGGATCGCCGCATTCACTTGCGCCGCGGTCAACGCCCGGGCACTGGCATCGGCCTTGAGCCACCACGTCATATCGCGACCGTCGCGTAGGCTGCCGGCGAGGTAGCTCAGCAGCCGCGGATCTTCCGAGCGGCCCTGCTCGCGTTCGGTCAACTGGGCATTGACTGCGTCGCGGACTTCCGTTTCGGTCACGCCGTCCCGAATAAACCGCGTGTATTCTTCGCGCACTGCGGCTTCGAGCTTCGCCATGTTTTCCGGCGCGACGATCGCCTGGATCGACAGGCTGCCGGCATCGTTGCGACCGCCGACGCTGTCGTCGAAGTCGATATCGCTGGTCGCGCCGTAGCTCAGACCGTCTTTTTGGCGCAAACGATCGCCCAGGCGGGCTTTCAACGGGTCGCCGCCGAAGATCTTGTTGGCGATGATCAGCGCCGCGTAATCCTCGTCGTTCATGTTGAACGACAGATTGGTGCGCGCGATGAACGCCGCGTTGGTCTTGTCGGGCGTTTCGCCGCTCTCGTTCTTCGCGGCGAGCGGGATATAGCGGGTTGGCTCGCGCTTGTAGGGCTGCTTGCTGTGCCAGTCGGCGAACAGCGTCTGCAATTGCGCTTTGACCGCAATCGCATCGAAATCGCCGACGATCGCGATCTCGCCTTCGGCTGTGCCGTAGAAGTCGCGATGGAAGGCGACCAGGTCATCGCGCGTGAGCATGCGCAGTCCCGCGAGCCATTCGTCGAGCGAGGTGAACGCAAAGGGGTGTCCTGCTGGCCACGGGTCGAAATACTTGCTCATCGCCATGCCGGCGACGGTGCCGGGCTCTTTGCGTGCGGCTTCGATGCCGGTGATCATCTGCAGCTTGTATTGATCGAATTCGTTCTGCGGGAAATTGGCGTTGCGCAAGATCTGCGCGGACAGCGTCAGCGCATCGGCAAGCGTGTCGCGTCTGGTCTGCAGGTTGATCAAGGCCGACTGCGAATCGCCGCTCACTCCGCCAATGATTTTCAAAGCGTCCATTTTCCGCGTGATCTGCTCGCGGCTCATGTCGCCGGTGCCGGTCATCAGCAACGAGCCTGCCGCATTGCCGGCGTATTTCGGTGTGCGTTTGAGCGCGTCCGCATCGCCGAAACGGAAGCTCGCGCTGACCATGACCGCATCGCCGCGGGTGTCCTTGGGCAGCAGCGAGACTTTCAGCTTCCCGCCGATGACGAAGGTCTGGGTGCGGGCGGCTATGTTGGCGTGGCTGGCGTCGAAGGTCTCGCCCGCGGTCATGGCTGCTTTGCCGACGAAGCCTTTGAGTGCTTCGGCGGCGGGCGGGGCCTGGGCGATCTGCACGCGCTCGGCGTTGTCGGTGGGGATGAAGCGACCGATCGTGCGATTGCTTGGTTTGAAATACGTGCGCGCCACCCGATTGACATCTTCGACGGTCACCGCGGCGATGCGGTCGCGTTGCAGGAAATAAAGCCGCCAATCGCCGGTCGCCACCGCTTCGGTGAGGCTCATCGCGACGTTGTTGACGTCGTCGAACTCGCGTTCGAGGCCATTGGCGATCACTCGTTTCGCGTTGCCGACTTCCTCTTCGGTGATGGGCGAAGCGGTCAGGCCTTCGGCGATGCGCAGCAGTTCGGCCTCGGCTTTGACGATGTCGGCGTCCTTGGGCGCGACCAGTATCAGCGAGGCGAGCCCGCTGTCGCGGAAGTCGTCGTTGCCCGCGGATGCGCCGGCCGCGATCCTGGTTTCGACGAGTGCTTTGTGCAGACGGCCACCCGGTTGGTCGCTGAGCAGATTCACCAGCACGCGCAAGGCGGCGCTGTCGGGATGCGTCATCCCGGGGATGCGATAACCGAGTTTCACGATGCGCAGATCGCCACTTCGACGAACGTTGACCTCGCGTTCGCCGTCTTGCGTCGGTTCGACGGTGTAGAGCCGCGGCAGAGCGGTCTTCGGTTGCGCGATCGGGCCGAAATGCGTCTGGATCTTCGCCAGCGTTTTCTGCGGGTCGATCTTCCCGGCGACGATCAGGGTCGCGTTGTCCGGGCGGTACCAGGTCCTGTAGAACGCCTGCAGCCCTTCGATCGGCATGTTCTCGACGTCCGAACGCGCGCCGATCGTGCTTTTGCCGTAGTTGTGCCACAGGTAGGCGGTGGAACGCACCCGCTCGTCCAGCGCGCCGAAGGGATTGTTTTCGCCTTGCTCCATTTCATTGCGCACCACGGTCATTTCGCTGTCGAGGTCTTTTTTCGCGATGAAGGAATTGACCATGCGATCGGCTTCCATCCCGAGCAGCCAGTCGAGCGTCTGCTCGTTGGCCGGGAAGGAGCCGTAGTAATTGGTGCGATCCAGCCACGTGGTCGCGTTCTTCTCGATGCCGCGCTTCTTAAGTTCGGCCGGAATCTCGGTGTGCTTCGGCGTGCCCTTGAACAGCATGTGCTCCAGCAGATGGGCCATGCCGGTCTCGCCGTAGTTCTCGTGCACCGAGCCCACGCCGTAGGCGATGTTGACGGTGACCGTGGGTTTGCTGGCGTCGGGAAACAGCAGCACGCGCAGACCGTTGCCGAGGGTGTATTCGCAGATGCCTTCCACGCAGGGGCCGGCGGTCACGCCTTTCGGCGGAGCGACGGCATCTGCGGCGAAGGCGGCGGGTGCCAGCAGCACCCCAGGGGAAACCAGCGCGAGGGCGCAGGCCAGCGCGAGGGCGCGTGGCGCGACGGTGCGGAGTGCAGCGGCATGAAACAGGGGCATCGTGGAACTCCCGGAAGGATGCGGATCGAAGAGAATAGGCGTCGATTCTCGCAGAACGACGCCCTCCGATGACCCGACCCTCCTGCCCGGAGTTCCCGGAAACCCCTGCTGCGCCCGCAGAGATACCGGTGCTGTACCGCGACGACTCCCTGGCCGTGGTCGACAAGCCGGCGGGGCTGATGGTCCACGACAGCGCGCTGGCGCGCGGCGAGACCGATTTCGCCGCCGCTCGCCTGCGCGAGCAGTTCGGGCGGCCGATCTTTCTTGTCCATCGCCTCGACCGTGCGACCAGCGGCTGCCTGCTGCTGGCGTTCGACCGCGACAGCGCATCGGCGCTGGGCAAGTCGCTGATGTCGGGCGCTGTGCGCAAGGATTATCTGACGGTGTGCCGCGGCTGGCCGGAGGAGGCGTTCGTCGTCGACCATCCGCTCGACGGCGGCCCCGGCAAGCCGCAGAAGAAACCGGCGATCACTCATTTCCAGCGTTTGGCCGCCTGCGAGTTGGCGTTGCCTTCAGCGGGTTTCGAGACCTCGCGCTACGCGCTGCTGCGCGCGCAGCCGGAAACCGGGCGCTTCCGCCAGATCCGGCGCCATCTCAAGCACCTGTCGCATCATCTGATCGGCGATACCAGCCACGGCGATGGCCGCCATAACCGCGCGTTCCGGATGATGGGTATCCACCGCATGCTGCTGCATGCGGAACGGCTGAGTTTCGATCACCCCCGGACCGGGGTGCGGATGGAGGCGGTGGCGCCGCCGGATGCGGAATTCGCGAAGGCGCTGGCGTTGTTCGAGGCTTGGCCGGGCGGTTGAGGGAATTCCTGCCGAAATCAAGGCCTGCTGCTTATTCCGGCTTCGCGGACTGCTCGATGTCGGCTTCGATGTTCTGCTTCATCTCCGCGATCATCGTCGCCATGATCGGCTGCATTTCCTCCATCGACAGCTGCATCGCCTGCGGCATCTTGCGCAGGATGCTGCGGCCGGTGTCGCTGCCGTAGAAGGCGATCATCGCTTCGACCTCCTCGCCGGTGAACAGCCGCGCGTAGATCTTGCGGTAGATCGGGCCGAGCGTGTCCCAGGACAGGATCTTGCGCATCGAGGCGCGCTGCCGGGTCATGGTTTTCTCAAGCGATGCGCGCTGCTCCGGCGTGGCGTCTTCGCCCAGCATCTGCTGGCCCATGGTGCCGCCCATGCTTTCGATCTGCACGAACATCTCGTCCATCGTGCGGCGCATGTCCATGGTTTCGAGCATGCGGTCGATCTGGGCGTCGGTCGGCGGCGCGGCGTGCGCAGGCGCCAGCGCGCAGACGAAGAGGCAAAGGCTGAAGATAAAACGTGTCATCGGTATGCCGGTTCCAGGCGGAGGAGGATCGCTGGGGAAAGAAGTCAGCGCGTACGCTGCCGCAGTCCGGTGTCGACCCCGCGTTTGAGATCCTGCAGCATCGGCAACAGCAGGTCTTCGAGATTCTGCATCGCGCCTGCTGCGTCCTGCGCGCCGCCGAGCATCTTCGCCTCGGGATCGCCCTCGTTGCCGTGGCGCGGCTGATAACGCTGGTTCGGATCGTTGGGGTCGGTGCGGTCGTAGTTGGAAGTGTAGAGGTCGCGGGTGAGCGGGCCGAGCTGCTTCCAGTTGCGGCGGATCAGCGCCTCGGCGTCGCTGCGGTAGCGCGCCGCGTCGCGGTCGTCGTTGTTCTCGAAGCGGTTACGGTTGTTGTTGGTATTGAGCGTGCTGTCGCCGCCGCGGCTGAGCTGGCCGCGGACCGTCTGCAGCAGGGCTTCGACTTCGCGGACCGATTCGTCGCGGGTCAGCGCGTCGTCGTTGTCGGGCGTCTGGTTGCCGAAACTTTCTGCGGCGCTGTTGCCGCGGAAGCCGCCACCGGGGTTGCCGACAAATGCGGAGTCGCGATTGCCGCCGACTGCGGCAGGATCCTGCGCGGAGGCGGGGGGCGCGAACGTAGCCATGACCGTGACGCTTGCGATGAGCGCGACAGACAGCAACAGGTGACGGGCCATGGTCGTTCCTCCTTGGGGGGTTTGCATCTTCATGAACCTGCATCATCCGGTAGCCGCGAAAGCTGGTCAAATGACCCGGCTGGCAGGTTGTTGAAAAACAGCCTGCCAGGCCCGTGCCGGTACAGGGCGCCAGTTACAATCGCCCGCGGAGGGCAATGTGGACGAAGAGATCACGATTCCCGAGTCCGAGCTGGTCGAGCGTTTCGTGCGCGCGTCGGGCCCGGGCGGGCAGAACGTCAATAAGGTATCGACCGCGGTGGAGCTGCGGTTCGACGTGGCGCAGTCGGCGGTGTTGCCGGAGGCGGTCCGCGAGCGTCTGCTTGCGCGTCGCGACCGCCGCGTGACCCTGGATGGCGTACTGGTCATCAACGCCCAACGCTTCCGCACCCAGGACCGCAACCGTGAGGATGCGCGCGCGCGCCTGGCCGCCTTCGTGGCGACCGGCACCAAGGCGCCGACGCCGCGGGTCGCGACCAAGCCGTCCAAGGCCGCGAAAAAGCGCCGTCTCGAAGACAAACGCCAGCGCGCCGGCCGCAAACGCGATCGTGCGACCAAGGACTGGGACTGAGATGGCGCAGGAGGAGGTCGTGCAGGCCGGGACGCTACCACTGGACTTGCTGGCATCACCGATGCCGGCCAGCCTGCCGCGGACGCGATCCAGCCGCTTCACCCGCAGGATGGCGCGGGCGTTGCTGCGCGCGGCCGGTTGGCGGATGGTCGGGGCGTTCCCCGATGTACCCAAGGCGGTCCTGGTGGGCGCCCCGCATTCGTCTAATTGGGACGGGTTCTGGGGCCTGATCGCCAAGGTCGCGCTGGGTCTGGATCTGCGCATTTTCGCCAAGCACCAGTTGTTCTGGTGGCCGCTTGGGCCGCTGCTGCGCCGGCTGGGCGTGATCGAGGTCAATCGCAGCGCGACCCGCGGCTTCGTCGATCAGATCCTCGACCGCTTCGAGCGCGAGGAGCGGTTATGGATCGGCATCGCTCCGGAAGGCACCCGCAAACCCGTGGAGCGCTGGAAGACCGGGTTCTGGAAGATCGCCAAGGGCGCCGGCGTGCCGGTGGTGCCGGCGTACTTCCATTACCCGGAGAAAATCATCGGCATCGGCGAACCGTTCGTGCTCAGCGACGACATGGACGCCGACATGGCCCGCATCCGCGCGTGGTACGCGCCGTGGCGGGGTCGAAATCGTGGGGTTTGATGCGCTGCGGCGCCCGTCGCACTGGATTTGTGTCGGCCTTCCCTTATTCTTGCGTTGGCTCCGCGTCATGGGGTCCACCTCCACCCCCGGGGATATCCGATGGCGTCACTGAAGAAGATTCTGGAAGCGGCCCGGTTGATCGAACGGACCGAGGCGCCCGTGAGCGAGGCCGGCCCGGCCGAAGACGCCGATATCGACGCCATCATCCGCCGCGCGGCGCAGGCCGAAGCCGCCTCGCCGCCGCCCGCTCGCGAGGACGCGGCTGTCGAAGATGGAGGCATTGAAGTCGTCGGCGTGGAGGAGGGGCTGACCTTCGTCGACATCTACGGCCGCCAGGGCGTGGCCGAGGCCCAGTTCCCCGTGGAGCGCCTGTTGAAGCTGGTGGACGGCCTGCGTGCGCTGGATCCCACCACCCGCCGCGCTGCGATCACCGCCATGGACGTCGCCGACGAAACCTGGTCGATGGACGATGTGCTGGCCGATGCCGATGCCAAGATGGCCGCCCTGCGCGGGCATCAACGTCAGATGCAGGGGGCTGCGGACGGCGTGGTGCAGGCGAACCGCGAGCGCGTCGCGGCGCTGGAAAGCAGCCGCGATGGTCGCCTGACCGAACTGCGCCAACAGATCGCCGCGCTCGAAGCGCAGATCCAGGATGCCGTCGGCAGCACCGCCGCCGATGTCGCCAAGCTGCAGTCGGAATCTGAATCGAACAAGGCGGCCTTGCTGCGCGAAACCCAGCGCATCGACGCCCACATCCTCAATCTGGAGGAACTGGTCGCCCAGTTCCGCCCGCCGGTGAAGTGATCTCGCCGGCGTTCCGTGATCTCTTTTCGCTACTCGTCCGCCTAGGAGTGCCTCATGGCCATCAAACTCACCCCGTTCGCCAAGTTGCTGGTCGGCGCGATCGTCCTGGTCGGCAGCGGCTCGCTGCTGTGGAATCTGTACAAGAACCGCAAGGCCGACGGCGGCGATGAAGGCGCTGCGACCACCGCGCAGACCGATGGCGGCAAATCTCCCGCTTCGGCCGGCCCCCTCGCCAGCACCGGCGATGGCCCGCTCGGTTCCTCCGGCAATCCGCTGAAGGTCAGCATCGTCAGCTTCCACGGCTACGCGCCGGCGCTGGTCGCCAACGGCCAGAGCCTCAAAACCCAGTCGGGCTCGCTGTTCGACAAGGAAGGCCTGAACGTCGAATTCGTGATCCAGGACGACATCCCGACCATCGCCACCGTGTTCGAAGCGGGCACCGCGCAGTGCATCTGGCGCACCTCGGACTACTGGGCGCAGGAGCAGCCGAATCTGCGCAACAGCGGTCATGACGGCAAGGCGGTGATGATCGTCGACAACACCCGCGGCGCCGACGCCATCATCGCCAGGGATCCCTCGATCCGCAGCGTCGAGGATCTCGCCGGCAAGAAGCTCGCGCTGCTGCAGTTCACGCCTTCGCACGGCATGTCGATCGATGCGGTCGACAACTCGTCGCTGTCGGCGCGCAAGAAGCAGACCGTCGAATACGTGTACATCGCCGCCGAAGACGGCCTCGCCGGCGTGCGCGCCGCGCTGGAGTCCGGCAGCGTCGACGCCGCCGCGCTGTGGGATCCGGACCTGTCGCTCGCGCTGCGTGCGACCAAGGGCCACGTGGTGTATTCGACGAAGACCGCGTCGAACCTGATCTTCGACGTGATCGTCTGCGACCAGCGCGTGCTCAACGATCCGCAGGGCCGCGACGCGGTGCAGAAACTCGTCAACGGCTGGATGAAGGGCGTGGACGCGGCCAAGGCCAACCCGGACCAGGCGGTCGACGCGCTGGTGAAGACCGAGGAATTCTTCACCCTGCTCGCCAAGGACGAAGGCAAGCCGTTCGTGAAGAAATTGTTCGACAACCTGCTCTGGACCGGCGTCGCCGACAACGCGCGCATCCTCGGCATGTCCGGCGGCACCAACCACTACGAGCGCGTGTATCAGCGCTTCGACCAGATTTATCGCGCCGCCGGTGCGCTGGCCAATCCGAAGTCGCCGGTCATCGCGCCGCAGGACAGCTTCGACACGAGCTTCATCCGCAAGCTGTACGACGCCAGCACGACGGCGCAGGTCGAGGCCAAGAAGGTCGAAACCTATACCGCCGTCGAGCGTGAGGTCGCGGTGCAGGCGCCGGCCACGGTGACCAAGCCGGTGATCGTCAATTTCGGCAGCGGCCAGTCGGCGCTGAGCAAGCGCGCCGAGCGCACCATCGATACCGACATGGTGCCGTTCATCGAAAACAACGGCAGCGCCTATTTCGAGATCAGCGGCAATACCGACAGCACCGGCAACCTGGTGGTGAACAACCGTCTTTCGCAGGCGCGCGCCGAAGCGGTGGTCGACTATCTCAGCAAGCAGTGGGAGTTCCCGCGCGAGCGTTTCAAGATCGTCGGCAACGGCCCCAACAAGCCGCTGTGCGATGAGAACAATCCCGGCTCCGAAGGCGTGGATCTCGATGCTTGTCGCGAAATGAACCGCTCGACCCGCATCGCGGTGTTCGGAGCGCGTCCGTAATGGGCAACGGCTGGAACCCGTATGCCGCCCTGCCCGGTGGGCTGCGGCGGCAACTGGGCATCGCCGGTGTCGCCGTGGTGGTGCTGCTCTGGTTCGGGCTGAGCGCCAGCGGCTGGATCAGCGCCAACAAGCTGCCGTCGCCGGTGTCGGTGGTGAAGGCTTTGTCCTATCTGATCTGGAGCGACGGCAAGAGTCTGCTGTTCAATGCCACGCTGTGGTCGGTCGGTCGCGTCGCCGCGGCCGGCGTGCTGGTGGTGGTGGTCGGCGTGCCGCTGGGCATCTTCATGGGCGCGTCGCCGAAGTTGAACGCGCTGCTGTCGCCGCTGATCGATCCGTTCCGCTCGGCACCCGTGGTTGCGCTGTTGCCGATCCTGGTGATGTGGCTGGGCATCGGCGAAACCATGAAGGTCACGTTCTTGTTCCTCGGCGCTGTGGTCTACCTGGTGCCGATGGTGCGCGACGCCATCCAGGCGGTGCCGCAGAGCTACTGGACCGGCGCGCGCGATCTCGGCGCCACGCCGTGGGAATGCATCCGTCATGCGGTGGTGCCGATCGCGATGCCGCGCATCGCCGACGCCATCATCGTCAGCGTCTCGGTGATGTGGACCTACATCACCGTCGCCGAATACGTGAACGCCAAGGTCGGTCTCGGCCAGCTGATCCAGAACGCGCGTCGCTTCAGCGCGATGGACCAGGTGTTCGCCGGCATCTTCGTCATCATCGCGCTGGCGTTGGTGACTTATCAGTTGATGCGTGCGGTCAAAGCCCGACTGTACCCGTGGGAGACCCAGGCATGAGCGCCACCGCAGCCAATGCGCCGACGACATCGGCGGTCATCGCCCTCGACCACATCGTCCAGGAATATCCGCGCCCCGAAGGCGGCGTGAACCGCGTCGTCGATGATCTCAGCCTGCGTTTCACCGGCCCTAGCATCAACATGCTGCTCGGCCCGTCGGGCTGCGGCAAAAGCACACTGCTGTACATGATGGGCGGCGTGCGTCCGCAGAACACCAACATGCCCACCAGCGGCACCATCACCATCGACGGCGTGCCCTGTCACGACGCCCACGACGATGCGGTAATGGTGTTCCAGCGTTACGCCAACCGTCCCGACCTCACCGTCTACGACAATGTCGCGTTTCCGTTCCGCTTGAAACTGTGGCGCGACCGCATTCCCGCCGCCGAACGCAGCGACAAGGTCTTGCACATGCTCGAAGCGGTCGGTCTTGCCGACAAAGCCAAGTTGCTGCCGAGCCAGCTCTCAGGCGGCCAGAACCAGCGCATCGCGCTGGCGCGTTCGCTGATGCTGCGCCCGCGCATCCTGCTGATGGACGAACCCTTCGGCGCGCTCGACGCGCAGACCCGCGAGGAAATGCAGAAGCTGCTGGTCAAGCTGTATCACGAATATCCGTGCCTGATCGTGTTCGTCACCCACGACGTGACGGAAGCTTTGTTGTTGGGCGATCGCGTGGTGGTGCTGTCGACCCAGCCGGCGCGGATCGCCGACGACTTCGAGATCGCCACGCCCAAACCGCGCGACAGCGGTTGGCTGCGCATGCCCGAAGCCGCGGCGCTGGAGCAGCGCATCCTCAGCCGCCTGCATCAGGCGGCCGGCAAGGGCAACGTGCGCGTGACGGTGTGATGCGACGGCTGATGCGAGCACGATTTATGCGAGGGCGGCCACCGGCATGAAAGAAACCCCGAAGCCCGTCAGTTATCTGCGCGCCTGGCTCACCAGCCAGACCAATATGATGACCGTGCTCGGCGGCGGTCTGGTGGCGGCCATTGCGTCGATCCCCGCCGGCGGCGTCGGCGCACTCGGCGCGCTGGTGGTGCTGGGCGCGGCGCAGGTGCTGGCCGCACTGGTGATTCCGGATCTGTCCACGTTCCGCAGCAAGGTCGACCGCAGCGCGCGTCGCGCCGCCATCGATCAGCGCCGCGCACAGTTGCAGCATGAGTTGTTTCAACTGCACGGCGGCCTGGAGCGCGTCTCCGGCATGGCGATGTGGCAGAAATACCAGGCCGTCGTCGAACGTGCGACGGTGCTGTATCGCATCGCCGGCGAAGCGCAGAGCCAACTGTCCTATGACGACGCCGAACGCGTCGACAAGGCCTCGGTCGATTACCTGGCGCTGTGGCTGGCCGAAGCGACGATCAAGGATCGGCTGCGCAGCGGCGAGGAAGCCACCGTCGACCGTCGCCTGCGCGAAGCGGAACAAGCGCTGGCCGACGTCGATCCGTCCGACCCACGTTACCGTCACCTGAAAATGGCGCGCGACGATTATCTCGCGATCAAGCTGCGCCACGACGGTCTGGTGGCGCGCCGGATGTCGATCGAGGCGGCGCTGGTGTCGCTGCCCGATCAGGTCGAAGAGATCTACCAGATGGTCGTGGCCAGCCCGTATTCCAGCGTGCTGGGTTCCAAACTCGGCGAGTCGCTGTCGCGGCTGCAGTTGGAAGAGGACATCGAGCTGGAGCTGTCGCAGAACGATCTGGACAGCCATTACTTCAAAACCGGCGCGGCCGCCGGCAACAAACAAGCCAACGCCGCGAAACAATCCGCCCGCAACATCCAATAATTCGCGCAACGACTTTTACGTCAGGAGATCCTCATGAGCCTCAATATTTTCAGCCGCCTCGCCAATCTTGTGCGCGGGTTCATGTCGCTGTTCGTTACCGGCATCGAGCAACAGCATCCGGAGATCGCCTACGAAAACGCGATCAACACCATGATCGAGAAGTACAACAAGCTCAAGAACGCCACCGCCGGGCTGATCCGCCTGCGCGAGGATGCCGCCGACCGCCTGCAGAAGGCGCAGGCGCAGCAGCACGAGCTGAGCGCCATGCTGGAACAGGCGATGGCCGAAGGCCAGGACGACATCGCGGTCGAGCTGATCGAGCGCAAGGATGCGGTCGACGCCGAAATCGCCTCGCTGCAGGCCGAGATGGAAGCCGCCGAAAAAGATGTCGGCACCGCCAAGACTGCGCTCACCGAGGTCAAGGGCGAAATCACCAAGCTCAAGACCGAGAAGGACCGCATGCTCGCCAAGATGCAGAGCGCGCAGGCGCGGACCCGTATCAACGATCAGCTTGAAGGCCTCTCGGTCGATGCCGAGCTGCGCGCGCTGGAGAATGTCCGCACCGGCATCAAGGACACCATCGCCAAGGCCAAACTGGGCGACGAACTGCGCGAGTCCGACCTCGACGTGCGCCTGAAATCGCTGCGCACCAACAGTAGCAAGGCGAGTGCGCGCAACAAGCTCGAAGCCTTGAAGAAGGAGCGTGCGGGTCAGGCCGGTGCGGATCGGACGATCTGATTCCTGCTGTCATCCCGAACCCTCATTGTCATCCCGAATCCGGCGAAGCCGGTGAGGGATCTGCTTCTGCACGGTATCGACCGAGAACAGATCCCTCCATGGGCTTCGCCCCTGTTCGGGATGACAGGATTTTTTTTGCGTCGCCCACATCGCTGATCGCATCCACGGACACACCATGACCACCCTCAACAGCGTCGCACTTCCGCCCTGGGCCGACGAACTCAAGCGTCGCTATCTCGCCGGTGAAGCCGGGCTGTTCGTGGTCCACGGCAATGTCCACGACGCCATCGCCCACGAAGGCAAGCTGCTGCCGTTCGTCGAATTCCTGCACACGGTTGTGCTGGCCGCCAAGCCGCAGCGCTACGAACTCGCGCTGCGCCACGCCGGGATCAAGCAACATGGCGTCAACGGCAAAGTGCTGGAACTCGGCGAAACGCTGCTCGAAAACATCGGTCACCTGGAAACGCGGATGCGCGCCGGCGACGGCGTGGCGCTGGTGCTGCCGCATGCCGGCGATCTGGTGCCGAACGCGGAAACCACGTTCCTCAGCACCGACGAACGCGGCCTGCTCGAAATCCTGCACGACTGGTCGCTCAGCGGCCTGCTGCTGCAGCGCAATCACATCGTCGTGCTGATCTGCGCGTCGCTGTCGGAACTGCATCCCTCGCTCAATACCAATCCGCGCATCGCCGCGATCGAAGTGCCATTCCCGGACGAGCCCGCGCGCGCGCGTCTGGTCGCGCAGTCCGCACCGCACATGTCGCCCGAACAACAGGCGCTGGTCGCCAAACACACCGCCGGCCTGCGGCTGCTGGAGATCGACAGCATCGTCGCCGAACGCCCCGCCGCGGGACTCTCCGACGAAGAGCGCAAGGTGCTCGCGCTGCAACTGCTGGGCGATGCGCCCGACGCGCAGCAGCGCGCCGAGATGTACGCGGGCGTGACCGCGGGCAAGACCCGCGAGGAAATCGCGTTCCTGATTCTCGGCCGTGCGACCACGCCCGCAGAGAGCAAAGACGATCCGGTCGACGCGATGCTGCGCATCATCAACACCCGGAAGCGCGAGATCATCCAGCGATCCTGCGGCGATCTGATCGAGTTTCTCGATCCGAGCTACGGTCTCGACGCGGTCGGCGGTTACGACCAGATCAAGCAGGAGCTGATGAAGATCGCGGCGACCATCAAGACCGGCGACCGCCGGCTCGCGCCGATGGGCCTGCTCGCGGTCGGCCCGATGGGCGTGGGCAAGACTTTCGTCATCAAGGCGTTTTTGAAGGAAGCAGGATTGCCGGGCGTGGTGCTGAAGAATTTCCGCTCGAAGTGGGTGGGTTCGACCGAATCCAACCTCGAACGCGTGCTCAAGATCATCCGCGCGATGAGTCCGATCGCGCTGGTCATCGACGAGGGCGACCGCAGCTTCGGCAGCGGCGAGGGCGGCGGCGAGACCGACGGCGGCACCTCGTCGCGGGTCATCGCACGGATCAAGGACTTCATGTCCGATACCGACAACCGCGGCCACGTGCTGACGATCCTGATGACCAATCGCCCGGACAAGCTCGATGTCGACATCAAGCGCCCGGGCCGACTCGACCGCAAGATTCCGTTCTTCTACGCCGATAACGGCGCCGACCGCATGCACGTGGTGCGCGCGATCCTCAAGCGCAGCGGCGCGCCGCTGCCGGCCGATGCCGCATTGATCGAAGCACTGGATGCGCTCGATGGATATTCCAACGCCGACCTGGAAGCGATCGCGCTGCTGGCGCTGGATCTGGCCCGCGAAGACGCGATCACTGCGACGGACGGTGGCGGCAACGTCGTCGGCAACGGCCTGACCGCGGATCATCTGCGCCGTGCCATCGCCGATTTCATTCCCCCGCAGCACACCGACACCATCCAGCTGATGGAGTTGCTCGCGGTGCAGGAGTCCTCGCGTCGCAGCCTGTTGCCGGAACGTTTCGCGAAGCTCGCGCCGGCAGAGGTGTCGCAGTTGATCGCGGAGTTGAAGCGCCGTCTCCGGATTTGAATCATGGGGTGCGCCTCGGCGCACCGTTGTTGATGACGCTTGTTTCGGGAATGGTGCGCCCAGGCGCACCCTATGTGCATCGAATCTGCGACGTTGTTTATCGAACAGCGCTTACGCCACCTCGAATAATCCCGCCGCGCCCTGGCCGCCGCCGATGCACATCGTCACGACCACGTATTTCACGCCGCGCCGCCGCCCTTCGATCAGCGCATGGCCGACCAAACGCGCACCCGACACGCCATAAGGATGACCGACGGCGATCGCGCCGCCGTTGACGTTCAGTCGCTCCGTCGGGATGCCGAGCTTGTCCGCGCAGTACAGCACCTGCACCGCGAAGGCTTCGTTGAGTTCCCACAGCCCGATGTCGTCCACGCTCAGGCCCGCGCGCTTCAGGAGCTTCGGCACCGCGAACACCGGGCCGATGCCCATTTCGTCGGGTTCGCAGCCGGCCACCGCGAAGCCGCGGAAGATGCCGAGCGGCTGCAGGCCGCGCCTTTCGGCCAGCGTCGCGCTCATCACCACCGCCGCCGAACTGCCGTCCGAAAACTGGCTGGCGTTGCCGGCGGTGATCACGCCGCCGGGTGTGGCTGGGCGAATGCCGCGTACCGCGTCCAGCGTGGTGTCGGCGCGGATGCCTTCGTCGGCG
Source organism: Lysobacteraceae bacterium (assembly GCA_046598445.1). Taxonomy (GTDB): domain Bacteria; phylum Pseudomonadota; class Gammaproteobacteria; order Xanthomonadales; family Xanthomonadaceae; genus Lysobacter_I. The sequence goes on along the minus strand of JBKJHV010000050.1, from coordinate 11,185 downwards.
GCGATGGTGACCTCGCGGCTCGACAATTGTCCCGAGGCCTTGTCGGCGACGCCCATCGTCACCGTCATCGGCACGATCTCGTCGTCGAACTTTCCGGCCGCCTGTGCCGCAGCGGCGGCGAGCTGGCTGCGCACGCCGTATTCGTCCTGACGTTCTTTCGGAATGTTGTAGCGGCTGGCCACCTGTTCGGCGGTCTGCAGCATGTTCCAGTACAGCTCCGGCTTGTGCGCCACCAGCCACGGGTCGGCGAGCATCGTCTGGTTCATCACGCCCTGCACGCAGGAAATGCTTTCCACGCCGCCGGCGACGAACACATCGCCCTCACCGGCGATCACGCGCTGCGCGGCGGTCGCGATGGTCTGCAGACCGCTGGAGCAGAAGCGGTTGATGGTCATGCCCGGCACGCTGACCGGGCATCCGGCGCGCAGCGCGATCTGTCGCGCGATGTTCACGCCGGTCGCGCCTTCTGGATTGGCGCAGCCCATCAGCACGTCCTCGACTTCCGCCGGATCGATACCGGCGCGTGCGATCGCGTGCTGCACGCTGTGCGCGCCGAGCGTGGCGCCGTGAGTCATGTTGAAGGCGCCTTTCCAGCTTTTCGCCAGAGCGGTGCGCGCGGTGGAGACGATGACGGCGTCGGTCATGGTGGATTCCTCGGGTCGAATGCGTATTTGTCGGCGATTTTATCGGCGATGCCGAAGCAATCAGGTGAAGGTCTTGCCGTCGGCGGCGAGCGCGGCCAGCAGCGGCGCGGGTTCCCACGCGCTGGCCTGGCGGTTGTCGCGATCCGCGTCGGCGTAGCGACGCATCGCGCGCACCACGTTGAACGCGCCCACCTCGTCGGCGTAGCGCATCGGCCCGCCGCGGAACGGCGGGAAGCCGTAGCCGTACAGATAGACCATGTCGATATCGCCGGCCTTGGCGGCGATGCCTTCTTCGAGGATCTTCGCGCCCTCGTTGACCAGCGCGTAGACCAGGCGTTCGACGATTTCCGCATCGCCGATCCTGCGTCTTGCGATGCCGGCGTTCTTCGAGTGTTCGACGATCAACGCATCGACGAGCGCGCTGGGATGCGCCTTGCGGTCGCCGGGCTTGTAGTCGTACCAGCCCGCGCCGGTCTTCTGCCCGAAGCGTCCCTGCTCGCACAAGCGGTCGGCCACCGCGGAATAGGTCAACTCCGGCTGTTCGACGTAGCGGCGTTTGCGGATCGCCCAGCCGATGTCGTTGCCGGCCAGATCGCTCATCCGGAACGGGCCCATCATGAAACCGAAGCGCTCGGCGGCGGCATCCACCTGCGCCGGCAGAGCGCCTTCCTCGAGCAGGAACATCGCCTGGCGGCTGTACTGCTCGATCATGCGGTTGCCGATGAAGCCGTCGCACACGCCGGAGACCACCGCGGTCTTGCGGATCTTCTTCGCGACCGACATTGCCGTCGTCAGCACGTCTTTCGCGGTGGCCTTGCCGCGCACCACTTCCAGCAGCTTCATCACGTGCGCCGGACTGAAGAAGTGCAGGCCGATCACATCCTGCGGGCGATTGGTGAACGATGCGATCCTGTCGAGATCGAGCGTTGAAGTATTCGAGGCCAGAATCGCGCCGGGTTTGGCGACCGCATCCAATTGCTCGAACACCGCCTGCTTGACGCCCATCTCCTCGAACACCGCTTCGATGATGAGGTCGCAGTCGGCGAGGTCGGCGTAGTCCAGCGTCGGCTGCAGCAGCGCCATCCGCACCTCGAGCTTGGCTTCGCTCAGGCTGCCCTTGCGGACGTTGCCTTCGTAATTCTTGCGGATGGTGGCGACGCCGCGATCCAGTGCGTCCTGTTTCGTTTCCAGAATGACGACAGGCAAGCCGGCGTTGAGGAAATTCATCGCGATGCCGCCGCCCATCATGCCCGCGCCGATCACGCCGACCTTGCGCACCTCGCGCTGCGGCGTGGTGTCGGGCACGTCGGCGATCTTCGAGGCCGCACGTTCGGCGAAGAATGCATGCCGCAGCGCCCGCGATTGCGGGGACATCATCAGCGCCGCGAAGGTGTCGCGCTCGAACGTCATGCCGTCGTCGAAACGCTTGCGCGCGGCGGCCTCCACGCAATCCACGCAGCGCTGCGCAGCGGGATAGTCCTTCGCCATCGCACCGACGGTGGTGCGGGTAAACAGCACGAAGGCTTCGACGTTCGGATGATCGACGCGGCGGTCGCGCATGCGCGAGTGCGGGCCTGCGTCCGCGCCACGCTCGCGAGCGAACTGTTTCGCGGCCTCCAGCAGATCGCCGTCGACGATGCGGTCGAACAACACCTGCCCCGGAATCGCCGCCAATGCTTCGCTGGCGACCGGATTGCCGGAGACGATCATGTTCATCGCCGGCTCCAGGCCGATCGCGCGCGGCAGCCGCTGCGTGCCGCCGGCGCCGGGCACCAGCCCGAGTTTGACTTCGGGCAGCGCGACCTGGGTGCCGGGCGAGGCGAGCCGGTAATGACAGCCCAGCGCCAGTTCCAGGCCGCCGCCCATGCACACGCCGTGGATCGCGACCACCACCGGTTTGGTGCTGGCCTCGAAGGCCGAGATCACCGACAGCAGATTCGGTTCCTGCATCGCGGCGGGTTTGCCGAACTCGCGGATATCGGCGCCGCCGGTGAAGGATTTGCCGGCGCCGTTGATGACGATCGCGCGCACCGCGGGATCGGCCAATGCCTGATCGAGCCCCGCCACCAGCACGCGGCGCGTCTCGTAACCGAGGCCATTGACCGGCGGGTTGTCGAGCGTCAGTACCGCGACGCCATCGTCCACCGCATATCGGGTCGTCATCGCTTGCTCCTGGAAGTCTGGTTGGAAGTTGGATTCGAAGATCGGGAAGGCCGCCGCGGCGCGACGCGCCCCGACAGCAGCAGTTCGATCGCCAGCCCGGCGTCGGCGACATCGACCTGCTGGTCGCTGCTCGCCTCGGCATAGATGAAGGATTCGCACAGCCGCACGATCAGATAGGCGAGGGTGTCCACCGCCAGCGGCGGCTCAAGCGCGCCGCGGTCGGCCTCGTACTGCAGCAGCGCGCGCACCCGCTCGATCGCGCGGCCCTGCACCGGGCCGAGTTTCGAGGTGAGCAGGCGCACGGCGTATTCGGGATCGCTGCGGACGAAGCGCCGCAGCGGTTCGAAGTCGACCAGCGCGCGCACCGCATCCTCGCAGATCGATGCCACCCGCCGCGCGCCGCGGCCGCGATGGCGTGCGGCGGTGGTGGTCATCAGTTCGTCGCACAGTGACCACAGGATCTCGCTCAGCAGCAGCTCGCGGCTGCCGACCCAGCGGAACGCGGTGGCGCGGCCGATGTTCAGCCGTGCGGCGAGGGCGCCGATGTCGATGCGCTCGCCGGCCAGCCAGTCGCGCCGCGCCAGCTGGTACAGGTCCAGCGGCGTGGGCTTGGCGGGCGGCGCTTCGCGCAGGGCCTGGGCCAGGCGGGTGGGCATCTGCGGGGTGGGGGTGCGGTCGGGCATGGCCGGAGTGTAGACATTTTGACGATTTGACGCCAGATGAGTCGTAATGCTCAAATGACTCATTCGTCACAGGAGCACGACCGGCCATGAATGCGAGTCCGTTGACCAACCGCCGCAACCTCGACTTCATGCTCTATGAGCTGCTGGGCGCGGACCGCCTCTGCGACTACCCGCGTTTCGCCGAGCACAGCCGCGATACTTTCGGCGCGGCGCTGGACCTGGCCCACCAGATCGCGCTGGAGAAATTCCTGCCGCACAACCGCAAGTCCGACCTGCACGAGCCGCATATGGTCGACGGCAAGGTCGAGCTGATCCCCGAGATCGGCGAAGCGGTGCAGGCCTACAACGATGCTGGCTTCGCCGCCGCGCTGGCCGATTACGAGGCCGGCGGCATGCAGCTGCCGTTCGTGATCGCGCAGGCCTGCGACTCGATGTTCTCGGCCGCCAACCCCGGCACGATTGCTTATCCCGCGCTCGCGCGCGGTGTGTCGAACCTGCTCGAAGCCTACGGCACGCCGGAGCAGAAGCGGCTGTACAAGCAGCCGATCATCGAAGGCCGCTATTTCGGCACGATGTGCCTGTCCGAACCGCATGCGGGCTCATCGCTGGCCGATATCAAGACCACCGCCGAACCACAGGCCGACGGCAGCTACCGGCTCACCGGCGCGAAGATGTGGATCTCCGCCGGCGATCACGAACTCGGCGACAACATCATCCATCTGGTGCTGGCGAAGATCGTCGGCGCGCCGGCCGGCGTGCGCGGCATCAGCCTGTTCATCGTGCCGCGCTGGAAGGTCAACGCCGACGGCGGCCGCGGCGCGCGCAACGACGTGCAACTCGCCGGTCTCAATCACAAGATGGGCCAGCGCGGCAGCGTCAACACCTTCCTGAAATTCGGCGAATCCGGCGACTGCGACGCGTTCCTGGTCGGCGAACCGCATCAGGGCCTCGTCACCATGTTCCACATGATGAACGAGGAACGCATTGGCGTCGGCATGGGCGCGGTGCTGCAGGGCCTGGCCGGTTATCTGTATTCGCTGCAGTACGCGAAAGAGCGCAAACAGGGACGGCATCCCGATCAGAAGGATCCGAACTCGCCGCCGGTCGCGATCATCGAACACGCCGACGTGCGCCGCATGTTGCTGCAGCAGAAGGTGTACGTGGAAGGCGCCGAAGCGCTGGGTTATTACGCCTCGATGCTGGTCGACCACGCGCGCGACCCGGATGAATCAGTGCAGCGCGACAGTCATCTGCTGTTGGAACTGCTGACCCCGATCGTCAAGGCTTGGGGTTCGGATTATTCGCTCAAGGCCAACGAACTCGCGGTGCAGGTGCTCGGCGGCTATGGCTACACCCGCGAATACCCGGTGGAACAGAACTACCGCGACAACCGCATCAACCCGATCCATGAAGGCACCAACGGTATCCAAGCGTTGGATCTGCTGGGCCGCAAGGCGATGATGCACGACGGCGGCGCGCTGAAACTGCTGCTGGGCAAAGTCGCGAAGGCCTGCGCAGACGCCGGTGCGGACGGCGCGCTGAAACCGCTGGCTGACCAGCTCGCCGCCGCCGCGAAACTCGCGGGCGAAGCCACGCTCGCCGCCGGCAAACGCATGCAGGCCGGCGATGTACGCCGCGCGTTGGCCAACGCCTCGCACTACATGACCGTCCTCGGTCACCTCGCCATCGGCTGGGTATGGCTGCAGCAGGCGACGATCGCGCAGAAACAATTGCCCAACGCTACCGGCGGCGACCGTGATTTCTACGCCGGCAAACTGCAGGCCTGCCGCTTTTTCTTCGCCACCGAACTGCCGCTGGTCGAACACGCTGCGCGGCTGGTCCGCGAAGCCGAGCCCAGTGCGTTCGACATGCAGGCCGAGTGGTTCTGATGCCATCGGCGACATAGGCGAACGTCCGTCCGCTATCAGGACTGGGAGAGTTCCCCAGCACCGGCCGAGCGGAGAGCAAATCCCCCGTAGCCCCCTTTTCCAAAGGGGGCAAAGCTTGTGTCCCTGATCGTGGATGGCGTTGGCCAAGAGGTACCGCGCGATGGCGTGTCGCCCACGCCGATCCCCCCTTTGAAAAAGGGGGGCAGGGGGGATTTGCCGTTGCCTTTGACCCATCAGCTGCAAGCCGTAAATTTACGACGTGGTGGAAAAAAGCGATGGCGATGCCTTGACTCGTGAGTTCACTCTGCGGCTCGCCCTGCATCCGGCGGGCACGCGCCCACGACCGCTGTCATCAAACTGGCATACATCCGGAGTTGAATGTTCGATAGAACGCCATCGAATGTATTCGCACCGCCGATGTCCAAGCCGCTCAATCGCACCGTCACCACCACCTTCCGCACCCAGCCGGGGGTTCGCGATGCCCTGGAACTCGCGGCGGGGATGGAAAACCGCAGCATGTCCAATCTGATCGAGCGTCTGGCGATCGAATACTGCCGTGGTAAAGGCATTCCGATCCGTGGCCTGGACGATGACCCGGCGTCCCGCCGCGGATCGTCGGGAGCCGAATGATGTCTCAACTGCAGGGGAACCGTTGATGAAGAAATTCCTGGGGCCGGCATTGGCGCTGCTGTTACTGGTGGGCGTGGTGCTCGGCATCGTGTTCTCCGCCCGCGACAAGCAGGCCGGCGAACGTGGCGCGCAAGGCGCGGCGAATGTCGCCGCGGCCAGCCGTGACGCGACCGGCAAGCGGATGACGGTACGCATCCTCACCGGTTCGGAGAAGCTCGATTTTCTGCGCGATCCCGAACTGGCGAAGGCGCTCGATGCGCAAGGCATCGTGCTCGATGTGCAGAAAGCCGGATCGCGCGAGATCGCGACCCACCCCGACCTGAAAAATTTCGACGTGGCCTATCCGGCAGGCGTGGCTGCGGCGCAGAAGATCGCCACCGCCACCGGATCGCGCCGGATGAGCAACAGTTTCTACACGCCCATGGCGGTCGCGAGCTGGAAGCAGTTGCTGCCGCCGTTGGAAGCCAACGGCATAGTCCGCAAACAGGGCGGCGCTTATTACATCGCCGACATGCACAAACTCGTGGAGATGATGGAGCAGGGCGCGCGCTGGAAGGATCTGCAGCCCAATCCCGCATATGCCGTCAGCAAGTCGGTGCTCATCGGCAGCACGGATGTGCGCACCAGCAATTCGGCCGCGATGTATCTCGCGCTGGTCAGCTATGTCGCCAATGGCGACAACGTCGTCGACAACGATGCCACCGCCGATCAGGTCGTGGATCGTCTGCTGGGGCTGTTCTCGAAGCAGGGCTATCAGGAATCCAGTTCGTCCGGCCCGTTCGAGGATTATGTGACGATGAAGCTGGGCAAAAGCCCGCTGGTGATGGTCTATGAACAGCAGTTCCTGCAGTACGCCTTCCAGCACCCGAGCATCGATCCGGACATGGTGCTGCTGTATCCGCAGCCGACGGTGTTGACCAAGCACACCATCGTCGCTCTGACGGACAAGGGCGCACGCTTCGCCGATGTGTTCCAGCATGATCCGGCGATCCAGAAGATCGCCAGCCGCTACGGATTCCGCGGCAGCGACAACGCCGCGCTGTTCGCAGAAGCCAAAGCCCGCAAGATCGAGATGCCGCAGACCCTGGTCGATGTGATCGATCCCCCGACCTACGATCTGCTGGAGCGCATGATCGTGCGCATCGAGTCCACGCTTGGAAAGTGAATCGATACCTGACATTGCAGGCAGTCGTCGAATCAATGCGCCTCTCATTGGCCCTCAATACCTCCGGATCACGCTGTCATGACTGACTTCTTCAAGGCACTTCGATGCGCATCCGTCGCGATGGTCTTCGCGCTTGTCGCGGCCTGTTCGCCTGGTTCCGATTCGTCTTCGACCGCCGGGGATGACGCGCTGCCGGCGAATGCCTTCACGATTCTAGCCGGCTCCGAACTGAAAGATGTCGACGCGCAGCTCGGTGAAGACATCCGCAAAGCGACCGGCATCGATGTGCGATTCAGCTACGCGGGAACGCTCGATGCGATCGATCGCCTCAATGCAGGAGAGTCGTTCGATGCAGTGTGGGTGAGTCACGGCAAATACCTGGCGATGAATCCCACGCTCAAATCCAGGATTGCCGCGCAGGAGAAGATCATGCTTTCGCCGGTGATCCTCGGCGTGAAGCGGTCGAAGGCCGCAGCGCTGGGCTGGGACCGGAACGATCCGACGTGGAAGGACATCGCCGACGCCGCCAGCGCCGGCACGTTCACGTTCGGTATGACCAACCCCACCGCCAGTAATACCGGATTCACCGCGCTGGTCGGCATTACGGCGGCGCTCGCGTCCAACCCGGACGCACTGACCGAAGCGGATGTGTCGAATCCGGCGTTGAAGGCCTTTTTCCAGGGCCAGCGGATGACGTCGGGCTCGTCGGGCTGGTTGGCCGATGCCTACGCGGCAGACCCGTCGAAAGTCGATGGCATCATCAATTACGAGTCGGTGATCCTGTCGTTGAATGCGAACGGGAAACTGGGCGAGCCGCTGGTGCCGGTCTATCCCAAAGAGGGCATCATCACCGCCGACTATCCGCTGATGTTGTTGAACAGCGGCAAGCGCGCCGAATACCATCGCCTGGTCGCGTATCTGCGCTCCACTGCATTCCAGACTCGATTGTCCGCGGCGACATTGCGCCGCCCGGTGAATGCGGAATCGACATCGGCGTCTGCGATCCCGAAGCGGACCTTGATCGAGCTGCCGTTTCCCGGGCAGCCGCAGGTCATCAATGGCCTGCTGGATGCGTTCCTGGCCGATGTGCGCGTGCCGTCGACATCGCGCTACGTGCTCGATCTCTCTGGGTCGATGAATGAGCAAGGCCGCATCGATCAGCTCAAGAAGGCGATGGACGCGCTGTCCGGCGGCGATCCCGGATCGCTCAGCAGTCGTTACGCACGATTCCAGAACCGCGAACGCATCGGTCTGATTCCCTTCAACAACGAGCCGATGCAGACCCTGATGTTCGACATGGGCACGACGTCCGCGGACAACGGCGCGACGCTGGCATCGATCAAGTCCGCCGTCGCCAGCATGCAGCCCGATGGCGGCACCGCGATCTACGACAGCGTCCAGCGCGCCATGAGCGAATTGGCGGAAGAAAAGCGGATTGACAAGGCGCCGAGGTACTACACGATCGTGCTGATGACCGACGGCGAGAACACCCAGGGCATGGACTTGGGCGAACTGTTGCGCTGGCGCGAAACGCAGAGCGATGCGGTGAAGTCGATCCGTGTGTTCCCGATCGTGTTCGGCAACGCCGATGCCGACGAGATGAAGTCGCTTGCCGAAGCGACCGGCGGCAAAGCCTTCGATGCCAAGGCCGGATCGCTGGCGATGGTGTTCAAGGACATCCGCGGTTACCAATGATCGATCTCTTCGTCGACAAGCACGGATCGGCAGCGCGTGTATCGCAGACAGCGGCGATGTCGCGTGCGCGGCGCTGCCCTGCGCAGCCGCCGACGATCCGGTCGCGGTGGCGCCGATGAGCCGCTTCCAAAGCTTTCTTTACAGCGCGCGCAATATCGCCGGCTGCTGCCTTGCCTTCGTCGGTCTGGTGTTGCTGTTCACGGGCGTGATCGGCACGGGTTGGCCGCTGATCGTGGCGGGTCTGTATGCCGTCGGCGTACTCGCATGGCCGCGTAAAGAAGTCGTCGAAGCGGCGGCGCCCAGCGCAGAGGTTTCGGTAGAAACCCTCGCGCAACAGTTGGAGCGTTTGATCGTCGACGTCTCCAAGCGGCTGCCGGAACCGGCGCAGGCGTCGCTGCACAGCATCCAGACCACGCTGACCGATCTGCTGCCGCGTTTGCGCGAGCTGGAGGTGTCGGGCGCGCTGTCGGTCGAATCCGCGTTCACCGTGGAGGAAACCCTGCGCCGATATCTGCCCGAGATGCTGACGAGCTATCTCAAGCTTCCGCCGACGTTCGCCAGAATGCAGCCGCTGAAGGACAAGCGAACCGCCACGCAGATTCTGGTCGATCAGTTGCAGATGCTCGACGAGTCGTTGAAGCAGATCGCACAGGAAGCCTTCGCTGGCGATGCCGAAGCGTTGATCAACAGCGGCCGTTTCCTTGAGCGGAAGCTTCGCGCGCGAGCGGCTTTCGAGATGCAGTGATTGCATCGGGTGTGCTCAAGCATGCCGGCTTTGTAGGAAGGGCTTCAGCCCCGATCACAGAGGCTGGATAAGATATAAGCAAAAAGATCGGGCCTGAAGGCCCTCCTACGAACAGCGGTCGATTCAAAATTTCTGCGCAGGATCAACCGCGGCTAGAGGCATCCGCGCGCGCGGGCCACTCCGCAAGCAGCGAAATATCCATGCCCACCCGGGCGCAGGCGCGCGGCGCGATGCCGTCCGGCAGCGCCGCGCGAAACAGCGGTGCGAGCATCGCCAGCGATCTTGTCGCAGCGCGCGTCTCCATCCGCTGCAAGCGCGTGCGCTGCAACAGACGATCCGCCCACTCCGGCAGCAGCGCAGCGCCGGCGCCGAGGAACAGATCCCGCGACAGCCCCGCCATCGGCACCGGCAGACGCATGCGCGACAGCACCGCCAAGACCTCGCGCGAACGTTCGTCGTAGCGCAGCGTGTCGCGCACCGACTCGAAATACGCGGACACCTCGGCTTCGCTCGCGGGTACGCCGGTTGCGCCCAGCGCTTCGGCTATGCAAGCCGTTTCGGTGTAGTACGCATCGGCCAGCGCTGTCGGCACCGCGCGGCAATAGCGGCGATAACCCTGCAGGAAACCGTAGCTCTCGGTCACGTGTACCCACGTCAACAGCGCGGGGTCGTCGGCGCGATACGGCGTGCCGTCCGCCGTCGTGCCCTGCACGCGCGCATGGATCGCCCGCACGCGCGCGATCAGGCGTTCGGCTTCATCGCGGCCCGCATAGGTGCTGCCGGCGACGAAATCAGTGGTGCGACGCAGTCGGCCGACCAGATCCTCTCGGAAATTCGAGTGATCCCACACGCCCGCCAGTGCGCGCGGATGCAGGGTCTGCAGCATCAGCGCGCACAGCCCGCCCGACAGCATCCCCGGGAAATCCGCATGGATCCGCCAGGTCATGCTGTCCGGCCCGAACAGCCCCGGATCGCCCGCGGGCGCGTCGTAATCGATCCCGCTGCGCCCGCGCGGAAACACACCCAGCACCCACGCGCGGATGCGCGCAGTGGCAGGAGCGGTGAGGGCGCTGAGCGGGGTGGACATGGCGATGATGATACGTGCCGGATGCGGCGGAAGATGCGCCTCGCACACCGCGAACGCCTTTCAAAAAGCAGCGCCTTCGCAGCGTTGTAGGGTGGGCCCCTGGCCTAAGGTCACCCCACTTTTTTTGATTGCAGATCAATGTGATACGGTTTAGTGTCCGCAAAAAACAGCGCGTGCATGACGCGGTTTTTTCCTCGGGGTATCGAAGCCTGAGGACCACGCCATGCACGCGACCGAGATTCTGCTCCGTTCACTGGCCCCTGCGCTAGACCCGATGCATGGCCGCAGACGCAATGTTCTGCTGCATGCGGTTCAGGCGTTGATCGACGGTCGTCGTTTGACGTTGACCGATCTGTCGCGGTCTTGACCTGGTGCGACCTTCGCGCATGCGCCACTGAAGGCGCTGGATCGTTTGTTGAGCAATCCACATTTGCATCGGGAGCATGCTGCCCTGCATCGGGCGATGGCGACGTGGTTGCTGACA
>JBKJHV010000026.1:0-23197 GCA_046598445.1 Lysobacteraceae bacterium | reverse complement strand
ATCGTCGCCCACGTCGACCACGGCAAGACCACCCTCGTCGACCAGTTGCTGAAGCAGTCGGGGACTTTCAGTGAGCGCACGGTCACGACCGAACGCATGATGGACAGCAACGATCTCGAAAAGGAACGTGGCATCACGATCCTCTCGAAGAACACCGCGATCCGCTGGAAATCGCCCGAGGGCGAGGAGTACCGGATCAATATCGTCGATACCCCCGGGCACGCCGACTTCGGTGGCGAGGTCGAGCGCGTGCTGTCGATGGTCGACTCGGTGCTGATCCTGGTCGATGCGATGGACGGCCCGATGCCGCAGACCCGCTTCGTGACCCAGAAGGCCTTCGCGATGGGCTTCAAGCCGATCGTCGTGGTCAACAAGGTCGACCGCCCCGGCGCGCGCCCCGACTGGGTGCTGGACCAGACCTTCGAACTGTTCGACCGTCTCGGCGCCACCGACGAACAGTTGGACTTCCACACTGTCTACGCCTCGGCGCTGCACGGTTATGCCGGTCTGGATCCGACCGTGCGCAGCGGCGACATGACGCCGCTGTTCCAGACCATCGTCGATCACGTCGCGCCGCCGCCGGTCGATCTGGATGGCCCGTTCCAGATGCGCGTGACCTCGCTGGACTACAGCAACTACGTCGGCATCATCGGCGTCGGTCGCATCCAGCGCGGCAAGATCAAGACCAACCAGCAGGTCACGGTGATCGACCGCGAAGGCAAGACCCGCAACGCGAAAGTGCTGCAGGTGCTGGGCTTCCTGGGCCTGGAACGCCATGAAGTGAAGGAAGCGCAGGCCGGCGACATCATCGCGATGTCGGGCATCGAAGGCCTCGGCATTTCCGACACCATCTGCGACACCTCGGCGGTCGAGCAACTGCCCGTACTCACGGTGGACGAACCCACGATCTCGATGACCTTCCAGGTCAACGACTCGCCGTTCGCCGGCGTGAAAGACCGCAGCGGCGGCAAGTTCCTGACCTCGCGCCAGCTGCGCGACCGCCTGGTGCGCGAAACCCAGCACAACGTGGCGCTGAAGGTCGAAGACACCGGCGACGCCGACAAATTCAAGGTCAGCGGCCGCGGCGAACTGCATCTGTCGATCCTCATCGAAACCATGCGTCGCGAAGGTTACGAGCTGGCGGTATCGCGTCCGGAAGTCATCATCAAGGAGATCGACGGCGAGAAGATGGAGCCGTTCGAATCGCTGGTGGTCGACCTCGAAGAAGCCTACCAGGGCGGCGTGATGTCGCGCCTCGGCGAGCGCAAGGCGCAGCTGACCAACATGGAGCCGGACGGCAAGGGCCGCGTGCGCATCGACTTCATGATCCCGGCGCGCGGGCTGATCGGCTTCCAGACAGAATTCCGCACGATTACTGCAGGCACCGGCCTGTTGTTCCACGTCTTCGACCATTACGGCCCGAAGACCGATGGCGAGATCGGCCAGCGCCAGAACGGCGTGCTGATTTCCAACGGTACCGGCCCGTCGCCCGCCTACGCGCAGATCGCGATGCAGGAACGCGGCCGGCTGTTCATCGAGCCCGGCGACGAGATCTACGAAGGCCAGATCGTCGGCATCCACTCCAAGGACAACGACCTCACCGTCAATGCGCTGCGCGGCAAGCAGCTCACCAACTTCCGCGCCTCCGGCAAGGACGACGACGTGGGCCTGATCCCGGCGATCAAGTTCTCGCTGGAACAGGCGCTGGAATTCATCGACGACGACGAGCTGGTCGAGATCACGCCCAAGGCGATCCGTCTGCGCAAGAAGCAGCGCACCGAGAACGACCGCAAGCGCGCGTCCCGCGCCGCCTAAGTTTCGGGACGCTCACGCCGACATGCAGCCGGATGCGCCGAACGACCCAGGTCATCGCGCGCATCCCGGCTTGCACGCCATCGCGCTGGTCGAGATGGGAAAGGGCGTCCTCGCCCTGCTCGCGGCCGGCGCCATCGCAACGCTCGGTGCGGCGCGCATCGACGATGCCATCGACAGGCTGGCCGCGCTGTGGCATTTCGACGCGATCCACCGCGCGCTGGCCGCGGTCGCCAGCAACATCAATCCGGCATCGGTGCATCTGCTGGTGGCCGCGATCGCGGCCTACGCCACGTTGCGCCTGGCCGAAGGCTGGGGCCTGTGGCGTGCACGCGCCTGGGCGTCCTGGCTGGGCGCCGTGTCGGTCGCGCTCTATCTTCCTTTCGATCTGTACGCATCAGTCCGCCATCCCGGCTGGATCGCCATCGTCGTGCTCACCGTCAATCTCGCGGTGTTCTGGATCCTGACGCGCGATCTTCTTGGCCGGCGCAGTGCCGCCCGCACGTCTTCCACTCACGAACGCTATGCCTGACGCGATCTCCCGACCCGCCCCCGAGAACACATCACGATGAGCCAGCAGACGCCTTACGATCCCAGCCCGCGAGCACATCCGGGGCTGCATCTCATCGCTCTGATCGAATTGGGCAAAGGCCTGGTGTCCGCGTCCGCGGCGCTCACGCTGGCGCTGGTCGGCCCGTCGCCGATCCGCACCTTCATCGCCGCCATCGGCGAACGCCTGCATTTCGATACCCAACACAGCGCGCTGGCCCGCTTCATCGAAGGCATCACCCCGGAAACCGTGCATCTCGCGGCCGCGGCCATCGGCATCTATGCGCTGCTGCGGTTCGTGCTGTTCTGGGGCCTGTGGCAGGTGAAGGCCTGGGCATCGTGGCTGGGCGCCTGCGCGGCGGTGCTGTACGTGCCGTTCTGCCTGTTCGCCCTGTGGCGCTACCCGGGCTGGCCGACGGCGGCCGTACTCACGCTCAACTTCATCATCGTCTGGGTGCTGGTGCGCGACCTGCGCAGGCGCAGCGCCGCGAAACGCGCGGCCAGCGGTGCCTGAGCAGGCAACCGCAGGCTTGGATCTGGCGCTCGATCCCCAGCTCTGGCTGCTCACCGCCCTCGCCGGCTTCGCCGCGGGCCTGATCGACAGCATCGTCGGCGGCGGCGGGCTGGTGCTGACGCCGGCCATGCTCAATCTGCACCCGGGCCTGCACATCCTGCAGGCCATCGGCACCCAGCGCACCAGCTCGATCTTCGGCACCAGCGTCGCCGCCTGGAATTACCTGCGCCGCATCAGCATCGAACGCCGCATCCTGGTATCCGCATGCGTCTCCGCGCTGCTCGCATCGGCGGTCGGCGTGCAGTTTGCGAAGCGCATGGATGCCGAAGTATTGAAATGGACGGTGCTCGCGATCTGCGTGGTGCTGGCCGTCTACACCGTGCTGCGCAAGGATCTGGGGCTGCGCGAGGAGCGCCGCTTCCATCCGAAACACGAGGCCATCGCCGCCGCTTCCATCGGTGCGACCACCGGTTTCTACAACGGCCTGATCGGTCCGGGCACCGGCACGATCATGGTGTTCGCGTTCGTGAGTTTTCTGGGGCTGGATTTCCTCAAATCTTCCGCCGTGTCGAAGTCCGCGAACGTCGCCGCCGACCTCAGTTCGTGGACGGTATTGATGCTCAGCGGCTTCGTGCTATGGGCGCTGGCGATACCGCTGATCGTGGGCAACATCATCGGCAGTTATATCGGCAGCCATCTCGCGATCAAGCGTGGTCAGGGCTTCGTCCGCGCAGTGTTCCTGGTGATCGTGCTGTCGCTGATCGCGCGCCAGGCCTGGCAGCTGGCGACCTCATGAGCATCTGCGGCGCTTTTCAGTGGACTCTCTCCATCCAATCGTCGCGCCGGTCACATTCGTCGCCGGCGCCCGTCATGGTCGCAAGCGATCCGGAAACATATTCATAAGCGCCGCATCCGAAATCGCCGCCCTCAATCTTTCAGGAACCGTTCGCTCATGAAGTTCGTCGTGAAATCACTCCTGGCCGTCGCCGTATCGCTGGCTGCATTCATCCCGCCTGCCGCGCAGGCCGACGACCTTCGCGCCAAGGACACCTTCGCGGTGATCTGGGAACGCCTGCAGAACAGCGGTTTCAAGGGAAGACACGAGGGTCTGGACTGGACGGCGCTGAAAACCGAGCACCAGCCCGACATCGAGGGCGCGAAAGACATCGCCGGCCTGCGCAAGGAAATCAACGAACTGCTGCAGGCGCTGCGCGCTTCGCATCTGGTGCTGATCCCCGCCGAAGCGATGCCGCAGCCGGGCAAGACCGCACCGGTCGGCAACGGTGAGGTCGGCCTGCGGCTGACCCTGATCGAAGGCCAACTGTTCGTCGCGCAGGTGATCGACGGCTTCCCCGCACAGCGCGCCGGCATCCGCCCGGGCTGGCAGGTGGAGCGTATCGGCGATTTCGATGCCACGGCCGCGATGTCGGCGCTGGCGAAAGCCACGCCGGAGGCCGCGCGTCGCGGCGCGACCATGCTGCAGCTTCGCGCGAACGGTCTGGTGGACCAGGTGCAGCCGGGCGCCGAGGTGAAGCTGCAACTGCGCGACCCCGCCGGCGCATCCAGCACGGTGTCGCTGGTGGCGGTCGTCAACCCGAATGTGCAGGAAATCATCCTGCCCGGATTGCCGCCGATGACGCTGCGCTTCAGCCAGCGCGCAGTACCGACCGCCGACAAGGGCTGCGTGCTGTACGTGGAATTCAGCCAGTGGGCGATGCCGGTCTACGACCGGTTCGTCGAAGCCCTGCGCCAGCACGGCGGCTGCAGCGGGGTGGTGATCGACCTGCGCGGCAATTCCGGCGGGCTCGCCGTTTCGATGAGCGCGGTCGGCGGCCTGTTCTTCGACAAGACCGTGTCCCTGGGCACGCTCACCACCTCCGGCGGCGACCTCAAGCTCGTCGCGCTGCCCCGCCAGGTCACCAACGACGGGCGCGATGTGCGCCGCTTCTCCGGCCCGCTGGCGATCCTGACCGATCGCGCATCGGTCAGCTGCTCCGACATTTTCCCCGCCAGCATGCAGGCCCTCGGCCGCTCACGGATCTTCGGCGACACCAGCGCCGGCATGGCGCTGCCGTCCGGTGTCACGCCACTGCCGTCGGGCGACCGCCTGATGTACCCCACCGCCGAT
Organism: Lysobacteraceae bacterium; assembly: GCA_046598445.1. Taxonomy (GTDB): domain Bacteria; phylum Pseudomonadota; class Gammaproteobacteria; order Xanthomonadales; family Xanthomonadaceae; genus Lysobacter_I. The sequence goes on along the minus strand of JBKJHV010000026.1, from coordinate 18,194 downwards.
TTCACCGACCCCAACGGCCGCCGCATCGAGGGCGTGGGCGTCGTGCCCGACCAGTCCGCGTCCCCGACCGTGGAAGCCTTGCGCGCCGGGCGCGATCCGGCGATGGACGCGGCGCTCGCGTGGATCGCCACGTCGCACTGACGCTTCTTCTGTCGCATCATTCCTCGTTCACTGCATCTCTGCTTACCACATCCTCATTCACTGCATCGGAGCACCACATGACACGCTTCAACCGTACTGCGCTCGCCCTGGCTTTCACGCTTTCGCTTTCGTCGCTCGCCCATGCTGCCGACAAGCCCGCTGCCGAAGCGGCGGCCGCCAAGCTGCCGGCGGCACGTAGCCTGATCGACGCCCACGTCGTCGCCGTCGGCGGCCGTGAAGCCGCACTGGCGAGCAACGAAGGTTCGATCAAATCGACGATGGAAATCGTCGAAGCCAGCATGAAGGGCGATCTCGTCATGTACAGCCGCGGCGATGACCGCCTGTTGAGCGTCACCTTTCCCGCGGTGGGCGAAACCAAGATGGGCCGTACCGGCAGCGTGGTCTGGTCGATGGACGCGATGAGCGGCCCGCGTGTGCTCGAAGGCAAGGAACGCCAGCAACTGGCCGAGCAGTTCGACCCGCTCTATGCGCTGCGCGACGCAAGCCTGATCGAAACGGCCACCACGGCCGCGCTGTCGGATTCGGAAGGCCGCGCCTGCTACCGGGTCGAGATCAAGTGGAAGTCCGGCAACAACACTGCCGACTGCTACAGCACCGAGAACGGCCTGTTGCTGTCCACCGAGTCCACCGCAAGCACGCCGATGGGCGAACTGAAGCAGATCAGCCATCTCTCCGAGTACACCATCTACGGCAAGAGCAAAGCCCCGAAGACCACCAAGGTGAAGGTCGCCGGCATGACCCAACTGGTGCGCATCGAATCCTACGAGGAAGGCCCCCAGGACGCGAAGCTGTTCGCACTGCCGGCAGCGATCGAAGCCTTGGTCAAGAAAGCCGCGAACACCGGCGAAACAAAGACCGAACAGACGCAATAAGCCTTCGTCGCATCGTCCAAGAAAAAGCCCGCATGAAGCGGGCTTTTTCTTGGCATCGGCGCCAGATCCAGGCCGGTCAGATCTGCGCCGGTGCGTTGATCTGCGCCTGCTTGCGCACGATCAACATCGCGATCTCCAACGCCTGTTCGTAGTTCAGGCGCGGATCGACCGTGGTGCGGTAGGCGCGCTCCAGATCGATGTCGGTGATGTCGCGGGCGCCGCCGGTGCATTCGGTCACGTCCTCGCCGGTCAGCTCAAGGTGCACACCGCCCAGGCGCGTGCCGGCCGCGGCGTGCAGCTCGAACGCCTGCTCCAGTTCGCTGCGGATGTTCACGAAGCGGCGGGTCTTGTAACCGTTGCTGGTCGACTCGGTGTTGCCGTGCATCGGGTCGCAGATCCACAGCACGCGGCGGCCGTCGCGCTTCAGCGCCTCCAGCAGCGGCGGCAGCTTCTCGGCGATCGAGGTCGCGCTCATGCGATGGATCAGGCTGAGGCGGCCGGGTTCATCGTTCGGATTCAACACGTCGATCACGCGCAGCAACTGATCCGGCGTGACCGACGGACCGACCTTGATCGCGATCGGATTGCGGATGCCGCGGAAATACTCCGCATGCGCGCCATCCACCGCAGCGGTGCGCATGCCGATCCACGGGAAGTGCGTGCCGAGGTTGAACCAGCCCGCCTGACGCGGCACCTGCCGGGTCACACCCTCCTCGTACGGCAACAGCAGCGCTTCATGCGAGGTGTAGAACTCGACGCTGCGCAGGTTATGCAAAGACTCGCCGGACAGCGTCTCCATGAAACGCACGGCGTCGCCGATGCCCGCGACCATCTTCTGGTATTCGTCGGCGAGCGGCGAATGCCCGACCCAGCCGAGATTCCAGTATTCCGGGTGGTGCAGGTCGGCGAAACCGTCGTCGATCAGCGCGCGGATGAAATTCATCGTCATCGCCGAACGCGCATGCGCCTTGATCATGCGGCGCGGATCGGGAATACGCGCTTCGGCCGTGAATTCGGGACCATTGACCATGTCGCCGCGATAACTCGGCAGGGTCACGCCGTCCTTGGTTTCGGTATCGGTCGAGCGCGGTTTGGCGTACTGGCCGGCGAAACGGCCCACACGCACCACCGGCAAGCGCAGGCCGTGCACCAGCACCAGACTCATCTGCAGCAGCACTTTGAGGCGGTTCGAAATCACCTCGGGCGTGCAGTCGTTGAAGATCTCGGCACAGTCGCCACCCTGCAGCAGGAAGCGTCTGCCTTCCTGCGCCTCGGCAAGCTGCTGCTTGAGGTTGAGCACTTCGCGCGAAGTCACCAGCGGCGGCAAGGCATGGAGTTCGCCGAGCACGCCTTCGAGTTCACGGGCGTCGCCGTAGGTCGGCTGCTGCAGCGCCTGACGTTCGCGCCAACTGGCGGGCGCCCACCCGGCAGGAGGAGGAACGACGGCTTGCAGAGGTTCGGGGCGGGTCATGGCGGTGGTCTTCATGTGTGGGGGAACGATCGGGTGAATCCTGTTGAAGAACTACTTTTCCGGCTCAGCGCGAACGGAAGGCTGCGTATGAGGCCCATCCGGCGAGCAGCACGAACCACAGCAGGCTCCAAGCCGGCATAGAGAGACCCAGGAATGTCCAATCGACCTTGGCGCATTCGCCCGAGCCGGTCAGCACTTTTTTGATCACGTCGGTGAGCGGGTTGGTGTCCAACATGAACTGCAGCGGCGGGCCGCACTCGGGCAACTTGTCTGGCGGCAGCGTGGTCAGCCGGACGTGTCGACCGGCGATGCCGGCGCCGATGCCCGCCGGAATCAAGGTCAGCAGACCGTAGATCCGGCGGCCCCAGACGCCCTTGGGCGCATGCAGACCGCCGATCAAAAACACCACCGCAAGACCGGCGAACGCGATGCGCTGGAAGATGCACAGCGGACACGGCAGCAGGCCCCACTGGAACTGCGAAAACAGCGCAAAACCGATCAGGCCCGCAGACAGCAGGAAACCCAGCAGGAACTGGGAGCGGAACGACCAGCGAAAAGGATTCGATTGCATGCGCACGCGTCAACCTGAAAGGAATGTGACGGAAAGACCCGGATACACCGTCCAAGTTCCGCAACGATCGCCGACACCATAGCAAAAACCCCGGCAGAGGCCGGGGTTTTCGTTATGACAGCTGCGCAGAACGTGATGCCCTGCGCGGCGTCCGGCCGTGCGATCGCGCAGCCGGCGAGGCGCGATCAGGCCGCGGCTTCGGGGCGGTCGACCAACTCGACGTAAGCCATCGGAGCGTTGTCGCCGTCGCGGAAACCGCACTTGAGAATGCGCAGATAGCCGCCCGGACGCGCGAGATAACGCGGACCGAGTGTGGTGAACAGCGTGCCTACCGCTTCCTTGTCGCGCAGACGCGAGAAGGCGAGGCGACGGTTGGCGACGCCGTCGATCTTCGACAACGTGATCAGCGGTTCGGCGACGCGACGAAGTTCTTTCGCCTTCGGCAGCGTGGTGCGGATCAGGCCGTGCTTGATCAGCGAGGCCGCCATGTTGCGGAACATCGCTTCGCGGTGGGCGCTGGTACGGCTGAATTTGCGTCCGGATTTCAGGTGGCGCATGGTTCTGATTCCTGGTTATCCCCGGCACCCTGGTGCCGGGATCGTGATTCGTATGCTGGTGATTCGTATGCTAGTAATCGGCGATTCTAGCGAGGGCTCAGCCCAGCATCCCGTGGGCGGCGATACCGGCCGGCGGCCAATTTTCGAGCTTCATACCGAGCGAAAGACCGCGCTGGGCCAGGACTTCCTTGATCTCGGTCAGCGACTTCTTGCCGAGGTTCGGGGTCTTGAGCAGCTCGACTTCGGTCTTCTGGATCAGATCGCCGACGTAGTAGATGCTTTCGGCCTTGAGGCAGTTGGCCGAGCGCACCGTCAGTTCAAGATCGTCGATCGGGCGGAGCAGGATCGGGTCGACACCGGTGGCGGCCGGCTTCGCTGCGCCGCGATCGCGGTGCGTGAAGTCGCCGAACACCGACAGCTGATCGGTGAGGATGTCGGCGGCGGTGCGCACGGCTTCCTCGGCGTCGATCGTACCGTTGGTTTCGATGTCGAGCACGAGCTTGTCGAGGTCGGTACGCTGTTCGACGCGGGCCGCTTCGACTTCATAAGCCACGCGACGGACCGGCGAGAACGAGGCATCGAGCATCAGACGGCCGATGGCGCGGGTTTCCTCGTCCGGACGACGACGCGAAGTGGCCGGCTGGTAGCCGAAACCGCGCTCGATCTTCAGACGCATGTTGAGCGCCGCATCCTTGGTCAGGTGCGCGATCACGTGATCGTTGTTCAGGATCTCGACGTTGTGGTCGGTCTTGATATCGGCGGCGGTCACGACACCCGGGCCCTGCTTGTTCAGGCTCAGGGTGGCGGTGTCGCCGGTACCCATGCGAATCGCAACATCCTTGAGATTCAACAGCACTTCCAGTACATCTTCCTGCAAGCCTTCGACCGTGGTGTATTCATGCAGCACGCCGTCGATCTCGACTTCGGTGATGGCATAGCCGGGGATCGAAGACAGCAGCACGCGGCGCAACGCGTTGCCGAGGGTGTGGCCGTAACCACGCTCCAGCGGCTCGATCACAACCTTGGCGCGGTTGCCGGCAAGGCGCTCGATCTGCGGAGCGCGCGGACGCAGGACCTGGTTGGCGGATACCGTCATCTTGTGGTGTCTCCTGGAGCCGGGGTCTCGCGACCGCGGCGGTGTTTCTGGGGGCCTCCCCGGGCAAGGGGAGTCGACCGGAACGCGGTGCGCAACGGCCGTGGGGGTGGGAGTCTCGCCGCCGGCGGAACCGGCGGCGCCTCACCGTCGCTTACTTCGAGTACAACTCGACGATCAGCGCTTCATTGATGTCGGCCGGCAGATCGCTGCGATCGGGAACCGCCTTGAACACGCCGCTGAATTTCTTGCTGTCGACTTCGATCCAACCCGGGGTCAGATCCATGGTCGACGAGACGTTCAGGGCTTCCTGGACGCACATCTGCTTCTGGGCGCGTTCGGACAACGTGATCGCATCGCCGGCCTTGACCTGGTAAGACGGCAGGTTCACCGACTTGCCGTTGACCAGCACGCCGCGGTGCGAGACCAGCTGACGGGCGGCTGGACGCGTGACTGCGAAGCCCATGCGATAGACCACGTTGTCGAGACGGGTTTCCAGAAACTGCAGGAGGTTCTCGCCGGTGTTGCCTTTCTTGGTCGAGGCCTTCTTGTAGTAATTGCGGAACTGACGCTCCAGCAAACCGTAGATACGCTTGACCTTCTGCTTCTCGCGAAGCTGGGTAGCGTAGTCGGACAGTTTGCCCTTGCGCGAAGCGCCGTGCTGCCCGGGCTTCTGCTCGAGTTTGCACTTCGAGTCGAGCGCACGTGCGGGCGACTTCAGACTGAGGTCTGCGCCCTCGCGACGGGCGAGTTTGCAGGTGGGACCGATATAACGAGCCATGGTGTTTTCTGCTCCTCAGGCCGCCGCGTTAAACGCGGCGCTTTTTCGGCGGACGGCACCCGTTGTGCGGGATTGGCGTCACGTCGATGATGTTGATGATCTTGTAGCCGACGCTGTTCAAAGAACGCACGGCCGATTCGCGACCCGGGCCGGGGCCCTTGATCCGCACTTCCAGCGCCTTCACGCCGTAGTCGAGAGCGGCCTTACCGGCTTTCTCGGCTGCGACCTGCGCGGCGAACGGGGTCGACTTGCGCGAACCGCGGAAACCCGCGCCGCCCGACGTCGCCCACGAGAGCGCGTTGCCCTGGCGGTCGGTGATCGTGATGATCGTGTTGTTGAACGAAGCGTGGACGTGGGCGATGCCGTCGGTGACGACCCGCTTGATCTTCTTCTTGGTTTTTGCTGCTGCCGGCTTGGCCATAGTCTCTGCCCCTTACTTCTTGATGGCCTTGCGCGGACCCTTGCGGGTACGGGCATTGGTCCGGGTGCGCTGGCCGCGGAGCGGCAGGCCACGACGATGACGCAGGCCGCGATAGCAACCAAGGTCCATCAGACGCTTGATCGCCATACCGACTTCGCGGCGGAGGTCGCCCTCGACCGTGATCTTGCCGATTTCGGCGCGAATGCGCTCGACTTCGGTTTCGGACAGGTCGCGGATCTTGGTGCTCGAGGTCACGCCTGCGGCTACGCAGACTTGCTTTGAACGGGTACGGCCGATGCCGTAGATGCTTTGCAGCCCAACCCAGACATGTTTCTGGGCAGGCAGGTTGACACCTGCAATACGCGCCATGCGCGGATCTCCAACTGGTTTGGCGGCCGGGTCTCCCCGGCGGATAGGGCACTTGGACTAAGTGAACTCGAAATTGTAACAGGGCCTCGGTAATCATGGAAGGGGCTGGGCCGAAGCTCAGCACCGCCGGCACCTGCAAGAGGCACCAGCGGACCTTCCGGCATGGGGAGAGTGCCCATGCTCCGGCGACGGATCGATGCTTGCAGGCAAAGAAGCTTCTTATCGAAACTCCCCTGCTCCGCCGGCCGGCACTCCTCAGGTGCCGACACTGGCTTCGATCCACCCACGCCCGAGACCGCTGCGCGAGTCGCCCATCTTGCTTTCCCGTGAGATCGGGGAAAGCGGAAATTCTGTATCGCCGTCCATTGGCGCAAGCCGTCAAGCTTGTCGTTCATTCCGACCCATCCACTGGGCCGGGGACTTTACAGTTGCGCGACGCGACGCTTTCGCATCAGCGGCCGCGCGACCCGCCTTTCAGATTCGCCTTCTTCAGCAGGCTCTCGTACTGATGCGACATCAGATGCGCCTGAATCTGCGCGATGAAGTCCATCACCACCACCACCACGATCAACAGCGAGGTGCCGCCGAAGTAGAACGAGGTACCGAGTTCGGTCTGCATGAAAGTAGGTAGCAGACAGACGATCACCAGATAGATCGCGCCGGCAGCCGTCAAACGCGTCAGCACGGCATCGATGTAATCCGCCGTCGCCTTGCCCGGACGAATGCCCGGAATCAGCGCGCCCGACTTCTTCAGATTGTCCGCGGTTTCCTGCGAATTGAAGACCAGCGCCGTGTAGAAGAATGCGAAACCGATGATCAACGCCGCGAACAGAATCATGTATAGCGGCTCGCCCGGCGACAGCGCCTGCGCGACCTTCTGCAAGACGCTGACATTGCCGCTGGCGCTGAACCAGGTCGACGCCGTGGCCGGGAACATGATGATCGATGACGCGAAGATCGCCGGAATCACACCGGCCATGTTGAGCTTGAGCGGCAGAAACGAGGTCTGGTTCATGTACGCATTGCGACCGCCTTGGCGGCGCGCGTAATTCACCGTGATCCTGCGTTGCCCGCGTTCGACGAACACCACGAAATAGGTGAAGGCCATGACGATCACCAGGATCGCGATCACCGTCAGCGAGCTCATATCGCCGTTGCGGGCCTGTTCGAGGGTGTTGAGCACCGCACCGGGCAGACCGGCGACGATGCCGGCGAAGATGATCAGCGAAACACCGTTGCCGATACCGCGCTCAGTGACCTGTTCGCCCAACCACATCAGGAACATCGTGCCGGCGGTCAGCGACACAACCGCAGTCAGGACGAAGCCCATGCCGGGCGAATAGACCACCGGGATACCGTTGTTGGCGCCGGACGCCTGCAGCGCAGTGGCGATACCCGCAGCCTGGAACACGGCCAGCGGGATAGCGCCGATGCGCGACCACTGGGTGATCCGACGTCGGCCGGACTCGCCTTCTTTCTGGATCGCCTTCAGGCTGGGCACGATCTGCACCAGCAACTGCACGATGATCGACGCCGAGATATAAGGCACGACATTGAGCGCAAACAGGCTGAAACGCTCCAGCGCACCGCCCGAGAACATGTTGAACATGTCCACGATGGTGCCTTCCTGGGACTTCATCAGCTCCAGCATCGCTTCGGGATTGACGCCCGGCACCGGGATGTAGCAACCGATGCGATAGACGATCAATGCTCCGACGACGAACAGCAAACGGGAACGCAGCTCGGAGAATTTACCGAGCCCGCCGCCGACGCCACTCATTGCGTTCGCGCTTCGCGCCATGCCCGGATTACTCCTTGGTTTCGAGCGGCTCGACGCTGCCGCCGGCAGCCTCGATCGCCGCCTTCGCGCCAGCAGTCGCCAGAAGGCCCTTCAGCACGAGCTTCTTGGTCAGCTCGCCCTTCAGCACGATCTTGACCTTCTTCGCGCTGCTCGGAATCAGCTTGGCGGCGCGCAACACGGCGATATCGATCGTACCTTCGAGCTTGTCCAGCTGATAGAGCATCACTTCGGCGCTCTGCTTCGACATCTTCGACCGGAAACCGATCTTCGGCAGACGACGCTGCATGGGCATCTGGCCGCCTTCGAAACCGGCCTTGATCTTACCCTTGCCGGCACGAGCGAACGAACCTTTGTGGCCACGACCAGCGGTCTTGCCGAGGCCCGAACCGATACCGCGACCGACGCGGGTACGCTCTTTGCGGGCGCCGTCAGCGGGCTTGAGTGTATTCAGACGCATATGATTACTCCTCGACGCGAACGAGATAGTGCAACTGCGTGATCAAACCACGCACCTGCGGACTGTCCTTCAGTTCGCGCACATCATTCAGTTTGTTCAGGCCCAGCGCCTTCACCGACAGACGGTGACGGGCTTGGGTGCCGCGCAGGCCTTTAACCAGGCGAACCTTGACGGTTCCATTGCTGCTTTTGTTATCAGCCATGTTTGATCTCCTCGGCCTTCTTGCCGCGCTTGGCAGCGATGCGGGTCGGCGACTGCATGGATTCGAGGCCCCTCAGCGTGGCCCGGACCAGATTGATCGGGTTGCGCGAACCGGTGGCCTTGGCCAGCACGTTCTTCACGCCAACCGCTTCGAGGACAGCGCGCATCGCGCCGCCGGCAATCACGCCGGTACCTTCAGAAGCAGGCTGCATGTAAACGTGAGCCGCACCATGGCCCGACTTGACGGCGTGCCACAAAGTACCGCCATTCAGATCGACGCTGCTCATGTTCTTGCGGGCGTATTCCATCGACTTCTGGATCGCGACCGGCACTTCACGCGCCTTGCCGTAGCCGAAGCCGACCTTGCCGGAGCCGTCACCCACCACCGTCAATGCGGTGAAGGTGAACTGGCGACCGCCCTTGACGGTCTTGCTGACGCGGTTGACCGCGATCAGCTTTTCGATCATGCCATCGTCGACTTCTTCGCGATTGCGATCGCGTCCGCGCGATTCACGTTGTTCTGCCATTTCTTTATCTCGGTTGTTGAGGAATTTGCGGCGTGGCCGCTTATGATTGTGATGTGTTTCGGATGTTTCGCGCCGCCCGGAACCGGAGGACGCGCCCGATGTGGACTACATCGGCAGGCGGAACAACGGGTGGAGACAACACCCCACCCTTTCAACAGAAACTTAGAACTGCAGGCCGCCTTCGCGGGCGGCATCGGCAAGCGCCTTGATGCGACCGTGGTAGCGGTAGCCGGAACGGTCGAACGCGATCTTCTCGATGCCGGCAGCCTTGGCCTTCTCGGCGATCATCCGACCCACCTTGGCGGCGGCCTCACTGTTCTTTTTGCTTTTCAGGCCATCGCCAACGTCGGCCTGCATGGTGTTGGCGGCGGCCAGCACTTTGGAGCCGTCGGCGGTGAAGACCTGGGCGTACAGATGCTGGCCCGTGCGCAGCACGGTGAGGCGCGGCACGCCGAGTACGCGAATGTGCGAGCGCGTGGATTTGGCGCGACGCAGGCGGGCGGTGTTTTTGATACTGCTCATGGTCTTGATCCTTCGGAAGCGGATAGGCCCGATTAGGCCTTCTTGGCTTCTTTGCGAATGATGGTTTCGTCGGAGTACTTCACGCCCTTGCCCTTGTAGGGTTCCGGCGGACGGAACGCGCGGATCTTCGCCGCGACTTCGCCGACGCGCTGCTTGTCGGCACCCGAGACCAGGATTTCGGTCTGGGTCGGCGTCGCGATGGTGATGCCTTCCGGCGCCGGGAACACGACCGGGTGCGAGAAACCGAGCGCAAGATTCAGGTCATTGCCCTGCATCGAGGCGCGATAACCGACGCCGACGAGATCCAGCTTGCGCTGGAAGCCTTCGCTGACGCCATGCACCATGTTGGCGATGATGGCGCGCAGGGTGCCGGTCAACGGGATCAGCGCATCGTCGTTGGCCGAAAGCAGTGCGGTGCCGTCTTCGATCTTCACTTCGATGCCGGCCGGCTTGGCGATCGACAGGGTGCCCTTCGGGCCCTTGACGCTCACATTGTCGGACTGGATGTTGAGTTCGACGCCCTTCGGGAGGGCGATCGGCTTTTTGGCGACACGAGACATGGGCGAGCTCTCCTTACGCCACGAAGCACAGGACTTCGCCGCCGACGCCATGCTGGCGCGCCTGCGTATCGGTCATGATGCCCTTGGAGGTTGAAATGATGGCGACACCGAGACCGCCGAGCACTTTCGGAAGCGCTTCTTTACCGCGGTACTGACGCAGGCCCGAACGCGATACGCGATGCAGCCGCTCGATGACCGGCTTGCCTTCGTAATACTTCAACACGATTTCCAGGGTCGCCTTGGCGCCTTCCTGGGTCACGCGGATGTCGCCGATGTAGCCTTCGTTGTTGAGAACGTTGGCGATCGCGACCTTGATCTTGGACGACGGCATTTTCACCGTCTGCTTGCCCACAGCGGCCGCATTTCTGATGCGGACCAGCATGTCGGCGATGGGATCAGTCATGCTCATTAGAGAGTCACCTTGATGAGTAGCACCGATATCCGCTTTCGCGAAATCTGTATGTGTTGGATGGCGGATCGAAACCCACCGGAAAGTCCGGTCGCCCGGGATACGGCACCGTCGGAGACGGCTGCAGGCCGGACGGGCCGGCCTGCGGAACAAACTGAATGTAACAGCCGCCTAGTCTAGCAGCCCCAAGGGGCTGCTTACCAGCTTGCCTTGCGCAGACCCGGCACGTCTCCGCGCATGGTGGCTTCGCGCAGCTTGTTGCGGCCCAGACCGAACTTGCGGTAGACGCCACGCGGACGGCCGGTCAGGGCGCAGCGCAGGGTCTGGCGGGACGGAGAAGAATCGCGCGGCAGCTTCTGCAGCTTGGCAGCGGCGAGCATCTTCTCTTCGAAGTCGCCGTCCTGGCTGTTGATGATCTTCTTGAGAGCGTCGCGTTTGGCGGCGAATTTCTTCGCCAGCTTTTTCCGCTTGACTTCGCGGTTCACCATCGATGTTTTTGCCATGAATGCGTGTCCTGATGTCAGTTGCGGAACGGGAAGCGGAACGCTTCCAGCAAGGCCTTCGCTTCGGCGTCGGTCTTTGCGGTGGTGGTGATGGCGATATCCATACCGCGGATCGCGTCGACGGCGTCGAAGTCGATTTCCGGGAAGATCATCTGTTCCTTCACGCCCATGTTGTAGTTGCCGCGGCCATCGAATGCACGACCCGAGACACCGCGGAAGTCGCGGACGCGGGGCAGCGAGATGTTCACCAGGCGATCGAGGAACTCGAACATCTTGGCGCGGCGCAAGGTGACCTTGCAGCCGATCGGCCAGCCGTCGCGGATCTTGAACGAGGCGACCGAGACGCGAGCCTTGGTGACGATCGGCTTCTGACCGGAGATCTTGGTCATGTCGGCGACCGCGTTCTCGAGCACTTTCTTGTTCGCGGCAGCTTCGCCGACGCCCATGTTGAGCGTGATCTTGCTCAGCTTCGGCACCTGCATCGGGTTGGTGTAGCCGAACTGCTTCATCAGCTTCGGCACCACTTCGTTCTTGTAGAACTCTTCCAAACGAGTCGTCATTTTTGCATTCCTCAGGCGTCGACCGCCTCACCGCTGGAGCGGAACACGCGCAATTTGCGTCCATCCTCCAGCTTTTTGATACCGATGCGCTCGCCCTTGCCGGAGGCAGGGTTGAGCAGCATGACGTTGGAAATATGGATCGAGGCTTCGCGCTCGATCACACCACCCGGCTGCCCGACCTGCGGGTTGGGCTTGGTATGGCGCTTGATGATGTTGATGTTGGAGACGACCACGCGGTCGGCCCCAACGCTCACCACATCGCCCTGCTTGCCCTTGTCTTTGCCGGCAGTGACGACCACGCGGTCGCCTTTCTTGATTCGATTCATGTCTGTTCCTCCGCTCAGAGCACTTCAGGCGCGAGCGAGACGATCTTCATGAACTTCTCGGAACGCAGTTCGCGCGTCACCGGTCCGAAGATACGGGTACCGATCGGTTCATGCTTGTTGTTGAGCAGCACGGCGGCATTGGTGTCGAAGCGGATCAGCGAACCGTCGGCACGACGCACGCCCTTGCGGGTGCGCACCACGACGGCGTTGTAGACCTCGCCCTTCTTGACCTTGCCGCGCGGGATGGCGTCCTTGATCGACACCTTGATGATGTCGCCGATGTGGGCGTAACGGCGCTTGGAGCCACCGAGCACCTTGATGCACATCACTTCTTTGGCGCCGGAGTTGTCTGCCACTTCGAGGTGGCTTTGCATCTGGATCATGGTGAGCCTCCTCGGTTATTCGGCTGCGCGTTCGACGATTTCGACGACGCGCCAGTTCTTGGTCTTGGACATCGGGGCGCACTCCGCCACGCGGACCACATCGCCTTCGTTGCAGCTGTTTTCGGCGTCGTGGGCGTGCAGCTTGGTCGAACGGCGGATGTACTTGCCGTACAGCTCGTGTTTGACCTGTCGTTCGACCAGCACGGTGACGGTTTTATCCATCTTGTTGCTGACCACGCGGCCCTGGACCGTACGCTGCTTCTTTTCGGTATCCGGCTTCATTTCAGTATTCATGGCGTCAGTCCTTACTTCTTCTGACCGATCAACATGTTGACGCGGGCGATTTCACGGCGCACGCGACGAATGTCATGGGTCTTGGCGAGCTGGCCGGTAGCCTTCTGCATGCGGAGCGAGAAACGCTCCTTGTGCAGATCGAGCAAGTGGGTCTGCAGCTCTTCGGCCGACTTTGCACGGAGTTGTTTGAGTTCCATCAGCGCACCGTCCGGGTCACGAAAGTGGTGGTGACCGAGAGCTTGGCGGCGGCCAGGCGGAAGGCCTCGCGCGCAGTCGCCTCGTCAACGCCCTCGATCTCATAGATCATGCGGCCGGGCTGGATCTGGGCGACCCAGTACTCGACGCTGCCCTTGCCGGAGCCCATGCGGACTTCGATCGGCTTCTGCGTGATCGGCTTGTCTGGGAACACGCGGATCCACATCTTGCCGCCACGTTTGACGTAACGGCTGATGGTGCGGCGCGCGGCCTCGATCTGGCGGGCGGTAAGACGGCCCGTCGCGGTCGACTTCAGGCCGTATTCGCCGAAGCTGACCTGATTGGCGCTCCAGCTCAGACCTTCATTGCGGCCTTTGAAAACCTTGCGGTATTTGGTTCGCTTGGGTTGCAACATGATTAGTCCCTCGCCTCGCGATCACGACGCGGGCCACGCGGGCGGTCGCGATCATTGCGGTCGTTGCGATCGCCACGCTCGTTGCGCGGAGAATCGTCTTGCTTTTCCTGACCAACCTGGGAGAAATCGAAGATCTCGCCCTTGTAGATCCAGGTCTTGATACCGATCACGCCGTAGGTCGTGTGGGCTTCGGCAAAGCCGTAGTCGACGTCGGCGCGCAGGGTATGCAGCGGCACGCGACCTTCGCGATACCACTCCGAGCGGGCGATCTCGGCGCCGTTGAGGCGGCCGGCGACGTTGACCTTGATGCCGAGCGCGCCGAGGCGGATCGCGTTACCGACCGCGCGCTTCATCGCACGGCGGAACATGATGCGGCGCTCGAGCTGCTGGGCGATCGATTCGGCCACCAGCTGGGCATCGAGTTCCGGCTTGCGGACTTCGGTGACGTTGATGTGCGCGGGAACGCCCATCAGGTCGCTGATTTCCTTACGCAGCTTCTCGATGTCCTCGCCGCGCTTGCCGATCACCACGCCCGGGCGGGCGGTGTGGACGGTGACGCGCGCAGTCTTGGCAGGGCGCTCGATCAGGATCTTGCTGATGCCGGCGGCGGCCAGCTTCTTGCGCAGCATCTCGCGGACCCGGAGGTCGGCGGCGAGGTACTCGGCGTATTCCTTCTTGCCCGCGTACCACTTCGAATTCCAGTCTTTGGAAATACCGAGGCGGATACCGGTCGGATGTACTTTGTGGCCCATACTTATTTGCCCTCGCCCACGACCACAGTGATGTGGCTGGTGCGCTTCAGAATGCGGGTTCCGCGGCCTTTGGCGCGGGCCATGAAACGCTTCAGCATCGGACCTTCATCGACCATGATGGTCTTGACCTTCAGCAGATCGATGTCGGCGCCCTGGTTGTTCTCGGCGTTGGCGATCGCCGATTCCACGACCTTGCGGATCATGGCAGCGGCTTTCTTGTCGGAAAACCTGAGCAGGTTCACAGCGCGCTCGGCCGAGAGACCACGGACCTGGTCGGCGACCAGGCGGGCCTTCTGCGGGGAGATGCGGGCAGTGCGCAGGACCGCTCTCGCCTCGTTAGCATTTTTGATAGTGGCCATGTCTTACTTGCCCTTCTTGTCGCCGCCGTGACCCTTGAAGGTCCGGGTCAGCGCGAACTCGCCGAGCTTGTGACCGACCATGTTCTCGTTGACCAGCACCGGCACATGATTCTTGCCGTTGTGCACGGCGATCGTGAACCCGATCATTTCCGGCAGGATGGTGGAACGACGCGACCAGGTTTTGATCGGCTTCTTGTTGTTGCCCGCGGTCTCCACCTTCTTGATGAGATGGTGGTCGATGAACGGACCCTTCTTGAGTGAACGTGCCATGGTCGATTAGCTCCTGCGGTCGCGCACGATGAATTTCTGTGTGCGCTTGTTCTTGCGGGTCTTGTAACCCTTGGTCGGGACGCCCCACGGGGTGACCGGATGCGGGTTACCTTGGCCGGCTTTCGCCTCACCACCGCCGTGCGGATGGTCGACCGGGTTCATGGCCGCGCCGCGAACTGTCGGCTTGACGCCGCGCCAGCGCGAAGCACCGGCCTTGCCGAGCTTCTCGAGGTTGTGTTCGGTGTTGCCGACTTCGCCGATGGTGGCGCGGCATTCCGACGGCACCTTGCGCATTTCGCCCGAACGCAGGCGGAGCATTGCGTAGATGCCTTCGCGAGCGACCAACTGCACGCCGGCACCGGCAGCGCGCGCGATCTGCGCACCCTTGCCCGGCTTCATCTCGATGCAATGCACCGTCGAACCGACCGGAATATTGCGCAGCGGCAGGGTGTTACCGGGCTTGATCGGAGCATCGTTGCCCGCGATCACCTGGTCACCGGCCTTCAGGCCCTTCGGCGCGATGATGTAACGGCGCTCGCCGTCGACATAGCACAGCAGCGCGATGTGCGCGGTGCGATTGGGATCGTATTCGATCCGCTCGACCTTCGCAGGAATGCCTTCCTTGTCGCGCTTGAAGTCGATGATGCGGTAATGCTGCTTGTGACCACCGCCGATGTGACGGGTGGTGATGCGACCGTGGTGGTTACGGCCACCGGTCTTGCTCTGGCTCTCGACCAGCGCGGCATGCGGAGCGCCTTTGTGCAGGCCCGGCGTGACCACGCGGACCGCGCTGCGGCGGCCGGGAGAAGTCGGTTTGAATGTCATCAATGGCATCGGTGAGTCCTCAGACCTTGACCGTAGTAACGTCGATCGACTGGCCTTCGGCCAGCGTCACGTAGGCTTTGCGCCAGTCGCCACGGCGACCGTTACGGTTGCGGAACGCCTTGTTCTTGCCTTTCACGTTGAGCACGTTGACCGACTGGACCTTCACGTCGAACAGCTTTTCGACGGCGATCTTGATGTCGGCTTTGGTGGCCGTGGTGGCGACTTCAAAGGCATATTGATTGGAGGTTTCCTGCGCACGAACGGTCTTTTCAGACACGCGCGGCGCACGGATCACGCTATAGAGCTTGGCGTCGTTCATGCCAGCCACTCCTCGATCTTCTTGACCGCATCAGCGGTCATCAGGACGGTATCAGCGCCGACCAGCGAGACCGGATCCAGACCCTGCACGTCGCGGACCTGCACATACGGCAGATTGCGGGCGGAGAGGAACAGGTTTTCGGACGCGTCTTCGGTGACGATCAGCGGGCGCCTGCCGAGCTCGAAGCTCTTGAGCTTCTCGACCAGGCCGCTGGTCTTCGGGGTATCGATGTCGAACGACTCGACGACCGTGATCCGGCCCTGACGATTCAATTCGGACAGGATCGCGGCCATCGCGGCGCGATACATCTTGCGGTTGACCTTCTGCGCGAAGCTGCGCGGCTTGGCCGCGAACGCGCGACCACCACCGACGAAGATCGGAGCCGTCAGCGCGCCATGTCGCGCACCGCCGCCCTTCTGCTTCTTCGACTTCTTGGTGGTGCCGTTGACTTCGGCGCGGGTCTTCTGCGCCTTGGTGCCCGAACGACCGGCGTTGCGATAGGCAACGACGACCTGGTGGACCAGATCTTCGCTGAATTCGCGGCCGAAGACGGTGTCGGAGACCGAGACGGTCTTGCTGCTGTTATTGATTGCGAGTTCCATTGTCGTCTCCCTTACTTCGTCGTCGGACGGACAATGACGTCGCCGCCCGGCGCGCCCGGGACAGCACCCTTGATCGCGATCAGGCCACGCTCGACGTCGACCTTGACCACTTCAAGACGCTGCGTCGTCTGCTGCGCGGCGCCCATGTGGCCGGACATCTTCTTGCCCGGAAACACGCGGCCCGGCGTCTGGCGCTGACCGATGGAGCCCGGCGAACGATGCGACAGCGAGTTACCGTGCGTCGCGTCGCCCATGGTGAAGTTCCAGCGCTTGATCGTGCCCTGGAAGCCCTTGCCCTTGGTGACGCCCTGGACGTCGACGATCTGGCCGACTTCAAAGATGTCGGCCTTGATTTCGCCGCCCACCTGGAAATCGCCGATCTTGTCGGCTTCGACGCGCAGCTCCCACAAACCACGACCGGCTTCGACCTTCGCCTTGGCGAGGTGACCGGCTTCCGGCTTGTTGATGAGCGCAGCGCGCTTGACGCCGGCGGTGATCTGCACGGCGCTGTAGCCGTCGATTTCCGGGGTCTTGATCTGGACGATGCGATTCGGCGTGGCTTCGATCAGGGTCACCGGAATGGACTTGCCGTCCTCGGTGAACAGTCGGCTCATGCCGGCCTTGCGGCCGACGATGCCCAACGAATATTTCTTCGCGGTCATAGTGGCGGCCTCAGGTCAATTTGATCTGGACGTCGACGCCGGCCGCGAGCTCGAGCTTCATCAGCGCGTCCACGGTCTTGTCGTTGGGGTCGACGATATCGAGCACGCGCTTGTGCGTGCGGGTTTCGTACTGGTCGCGCGCGTCCTTGTCGACGTGCGGCGACACCAGGACGGTGTAGCGTTCGATCTTGGTCGGCAGCGGGATCGGGCCGCGCACTTGCGCGCCGGTCCGCTTCGCCGTCTCGACGATCTCACTGGCCGAACGGTCGATCAGACGATGATCGAACGCTTTGAGCCGGATTCGGATTTTCTGGTCCGCCATGACGGAATTCCTCGTAGAAAGAGCGACAGGCTCGACGGCTGGGTGCGCCGAACCCCTTTATTGTGAAAACACTTGAAACACCAATAACGCCAAGTAATTGAAAATCTTGCAAATTTCCAGATGAAACGCTTTCGGAAACTTCACGACCTCAAAAACGAAAGCAGGCCGGAGAACCGGCCCGCCAGACGGGAAATCGAGGACGCGACAACATGCCCCTGCCGCGGTTGCCCCGAATGAGTTCGGGGCGGGCGGGGGCGATGCCGTTGCGACGTTTCCTTGTCCGGCGAAGACGAAGCGCATCCTGCACTTCATTTCGCTTTACTTGCAGGCTGCCCGAGGGCGACCAGCGAAGTGGTCTTGCATTATAGAGGGGCTTCGGATGGCCTTGCAAGCCATCCGGGGCTTTTTTCGTAGAAACCCGGCCAATGACCGGATTCCGAGAACTCAAACCATCTGCTTTCCTCTGGATCCCGGCCTACGCCGGGATGAGGCTTTGACAACGCACTGCGCGCTTTCGCGCGCAGTGGTCAAAACATCACTTGACGATCTTCGCCACCACGCCGGCGCCGACCGTACGGCCGCCTTCGCGAATCGCGAAACGCAGACCTTCGTCCATCGCCACCGGGTTGATCA